>FSSI02000022.1:0-75441 GCA_900149785.2 Phormidium lacuna HE10JO
GTTGAGTTATCCGGGGAGGATGTTTTACCGGGTTTTGTCTTGAATTTGCATCGGGTTTGGGACAATTAAACCTCATCGCGAACCGGAAAACGATTGATCAACTCACTCGCATCCCAGGCCAAACGACGCAGTTCTGGACTGACATGGGGAATATGGGGAATCTGAGAGAGAAAATCGAGCGTTCGTCGTAAAATGCGGACAATATCTCCTTCATCAAGGCTGGTGTTTTCGCACAGTTCCGTCCATTCCACCCCATAGGCCCAGTATTCCACTAACCCCAGAGCGTCCCATTCTAACCACACCGGGAACGCCACCTGATAACGCCATTGAATCTGAATCACGTGGCGGCGTAACCCCCGTAACCCCCCTAACGCTTCTTCGACTTCTGGGGTGATGCTGTAGCGAGTCCAGGTATCGGCGCGCACTTCCATGACGAGGGCTGCACAGGCGGCGGCGAACTGTTCGGGGGTGAGGCGATCGAATTGGCCACTGGTGATGGCTAAACCTAACCACAGTTCATTGTCGCCTCGTACAGCAGCAATGGATTCTCCCAAACCGGTGGGTTTCATAGAGACGCCATCTAAACAGTCAAACTCAATCAGAATGTCGATGAGATCGAGAAAGTCTTCCCAGTGACGGGCTAAATTGACGCGGATACTTTCTTCGCGTTCTTTCCGTTGTCGTTGCAGACGGGCCAGGCGTTTCGCTCGTTTGATGAGGGTTCCGGGATTGCCAAATTGATTGAGAGGATGCCGTTCAAGTTCGGCGGTAATCTCGGCCACTCGATCTTGCCATTCTTGCACTTCCGGGGGAATGTCTGGGGCTACTAGGGCAGGAATTTGGGCGGCGACGGTGTCGGTGTCTGAGTTGCCGTTACGGGTTTGTCCGGGTTTGGGCGGCATCTCAGGGGGTGGGGTGAGGGAGTCTACCCCCTCTAACCGGGGAAATTCTCCCCGCAGACTGACTACGTCTTTGGTGGTGACGACGTACCAGCGGTTATTTGCCCCGAGACAGATGAGATAAGGGGCTTTGCCAGGTCCCGGTCGTTTGGTCACTAAGACAGCGTTGAGCGGCTCGGAAACTGGCACGTTGGCGCCTTTGAGTTGCACGATACTCCCGGCGACGGCGAATTGTAGGGCGACGGTGAGGGATTTGTTCTGAACTTCGCCGGCTTGTTGTTGCAGGGTTTTGAGGATGCGCCGTTCTTCTTTAAGGCGTTCTTGGAGTTTTTCGTAACTACTGAGATATTCGGGGTCAACCTGTTCAAATTTACTTTGGGCGGCGGTAATTTCGGCGTCGAGGTCTTGGAGGGCCTGTTGCTGGGGTCGTAGGCCGAGGCCCGCTAGATATTGCCCGAAGCTGCGTTCGATGAGTTCTTTGGCTTCGTCGAGGCTGTGGGTTTGCAGCAGGTTGAGGACCATCCCATAGTTGGGGGTGAATTGGCTCACCAGGGGATCGGCTTTGGAGGTGGCCAGGTTGGCGGCTTCGACGGCCCCTTCAAAGGGGGTGTCTAGGGTGACGACATAGCCCTGTTCGTCCATGCCTCGCCGTCCGGCCCGTCCGGCCATTTGTAGGAATTCGGAGGCGGTGAGGAGGCGATGGCCGCGATCGGTGCGTTTGGAGAGGCTGGAGATGACGGTGGTGCGGGCGGGCATATTGATGCCGGCGGCGAGGGTTTCGGTGGCGAAGACGACTTTAATCAGTCCTCGTTGGAAGAGTTGTTCGACGAGGCCTTTCCAGGCGGGTAGGATGCCGGCGTGGTGGGCGGCGATGCCTCGGTAGAGGGGTTCGACTTGTCCTTCGCGGCCGGCGTCGGGGTTTTGCCGCAGAAATTCGTCGATGGTGGTTTTGAGTTGGGCGGCTTCGTCATCGTTGACGAGGCTGAGGGTGCCGATATCTTTGACGGAGCGATCGCAGCCCCGACGGCTAAAGATAAAGTAAATGGCCGGCAACATATCTCGTTTGCGCAGTTGGGAGACGACGTAGCTAATGGCGAGGCCGTCACGACGGCTACGGCGGCGGTTTTGGCTGCCCCGGCGCGGTTTGAGGCGGTTGTTGAGTGTGTTGTCTGAGTTGAGGAGGGGAAAGACGCCTTTGCGGTTACAGAAGAGGAATTGTAGGGGAACGGGGCGATGTTCGGAATAGATGCGTGCGGTGGGACCGTGGACTTGGCTAATCCAATCGGTGAGTTGGTCGCTGTTGGCGACGGTGGCAGACAGGCCCACGAGTTGGATTTCGGGGGGACAGTAGATGATGGATTCTTCCCAGACGGTCCCGCGTTGGCGATCGTTCATGTAGTGACATTCATCGAGAACGACGGTTTGCACGCCCTGGATGGAGGTTCCGACTTCGCCGATGCGGGTTCCGTAGAGCATATTACGGAAGATCTCGGTGGTCATGACGATGATGGGGGCATCGCGGTTGAAGGAGAGGTCGCCGGTGAGGAGTCCGACGTTGGGATGACCAAATTGCTCTTGGAAGTCTCGAAGTTTTTGGTTGGAGAGGGCTTTGAGGGGGGTGGTGTAGAAGACGCGTTGCTGGTTGGCGAGGGCGCGGTAGATGGCATATTCGCCGATGAGGGTTTTGCCGGACCCGGTGGGGGCGCAGACGATCGCGGATTGGCCGGCGTTGAGGGCGGCGATCGCCTCGTGTTGAAAGTCGTCGAGGGGAAAGGGAAAAAGCTGGTTCAGGTCGAGGTCGGACATGGTTGAGGAGTATGGCTCGGAACAGGTGGAGCGAGGGAGCGTTGGTTKGGTTGGGTTGACCGGTTGGGGCGATCGCCTACCCAAATGATACGGCCCAAATGATACGGCCACCTGTTCGGGTGCGATCGCTTGAGGGGTCGCCTTGTCTTCATTAAGCGGCTCGATCCACGCGATTGGATCTGGGCTGATTCTGTACCAGATGCGGCTGATTGACCTCAGGGATAGGATCTGGGGCGCTGCTGAGGGGCACAGAGGACCGGCGATCGCCCAGGAAAAACGGTGAACCTGAGAATTTCCCTTCCCCGAATTCCCGGCCCCGTGAGATAATATTGAGTAAAGTTTTGTATCTTGCCTGACAAGCTTAGAATTTATACCATGCAAGCCCGTCTGACCGTCAATACCTATTTCAGCGCGGCCCATCGCCTTGCCCGTCCAGACCTGGATTATACGACCAACTGTGGGGTGTATGGCAAATGCGCCCGTCCTCATGGCCATGGTCACAACTATCATCTGGATGTGACTGTCTGTGGGGAGGTTCATCCCCGCACTGGGATGGTGGTGGAGTTAGGGGCGTTACGTCATTTAATTCAAGAGGTGGTGATTGAACCGCTCGATCATCGGTTCCTTAATAAAGATATTCCTCATTTTGAGACGGTGGTCCCCACGGCTGAGAATATTGCGATTTATATTCGAGATCTGCTCCTTGAACCGTTGCAAGAACTCGGCTTGAGTTTGGAGAAGCTCCGCCTGTATGAAAGCCCCAATAATTCCTGTGAACTTTATGGAACGATGGGCGGTCATCGCCAGGGAACTCCCACTCAGGAAAAAACGAAGTTGCTTCTGGTGTGAGGTGTCGGGTCCTGACTCGACTCTATTAGACGGGGGCGGGCGGTTTCAAGCGGTTTCAAGCGGTTTGAACTGAAGATGGTATGAGATGTTACATCTCCCGCCCCGATGCTTGACCTCTGTGTTCACACCTGACCGCCAATAGCCTCCCCGAAGACTTGACCCCGAAGACTTGACCCCGAAGACTTGACCCCGAAGATTTGACCCCGAAGACTTGACCCCGAAGACTTGACGATGACGACTCCTCAACTTCCCCCAGAACTCGACAAGATGGTTCGACGCTTCCAGCGCGCCTCTGACCCGAAACGGCGTTATGAGCAACTGCTCTGGTTGGCGAAAAAGCTGCCTGAGATGCCTGAAGCCGACAAAATCCCTGAAAATAAGGTTCAGGGCTGTGTCTCTCAAGTTTATGTCACGGCACGGCTTGATGATGCGGGAAAGGTTTGCTTTAACGGGGATTCGGATGCTCAACTGACGAAGGGACTGCTGGCGTTCCTGATTCGGGGGACGGAAGGCTTAAACCCTGAAGAAATTGTCAAACTGGCCCCGGATTTTATTCAGGAGACCGGGTTACAGGCGAGTTTAACCCCCTCTCGTGCCAATGGCTTTTATAACATTTTCAAGACGATGAAACAAAAGGCCTTAGTCTTGGCAGCGGGTGAGGGTGGTCTTGAGGCTGCCGATATTAAAAGTATTGAAGCCACCTAAGTCTTGGTTGATCAGTTGTCTATGAGTTGTCTGTGAGTTGTCTGTGAGTTTCAGATTGACGAAAAATTAAAGATATTCGTCAAAATCTCGGCGATCGCCTGAAAAAGATGTTAGAATCGTGAAGGTGATTTACGATTCTGTGCGGTTGTCATGGGTTTTCAAAATCGGGTTTTGATGCGCCACGGCAACTTCAGCCAATCTAACCTAAACCCTCGGGAACTCTAGCAAAATCGGGATAGCTATTGCCTTTGCCCATGCTTTCAAAACCGTCTCCTTTGTTTGCGATCGCACTCGATCTCTCTAGCCAATTTTATCGAGTCTCAAGCGATCGCCAGTCCGATGCGGTATTCAGAGCAAGTGGCATTTTTTCAAGAAACTCAGTTAACAAAAATAGTTCCGCGCCCTGCTAAATCAGGGTTGCGAGCCTCTAACTTGACCATTCATGGTTGATTTTCGTTGCGAATTCACTCGCGTTTTTGGAGAAACATCTATGTTTCCTAGATTCAACAGCAGTTAGTCAACTGCCCAACTCAGCAATGCTTTTTTTTCGCCGCCTTGCTCAGACCGAATCTAACGTCCGATTTCCTCACAGATACTGATTTTCAACAGCCTAATGACACTATCCAACTCCTCTGAACTCATCGGTACAGATCGACTTGAAAAACAACTCGAAACCAACGGACATATAACCGTTTCCGACCAGGAAATGCGTAACTCAATCCGCACCCTGCTAACAGAACTCGGAGAAGATCCCGATCGCGAAGGATTACGAGACACCCCCAAACGAGTCAGCAAAGCCTGGCAATTCCTCACTTCTGGCTACGACCAATCCCTCGAAGAACTGCTCAACGGTGCCATCTTCAATGAAAACTCCCATGAGATGGTTTTGGTGCGCGACATCACGTTATTTAGCACCTGTGAACATCATATGTTGCCCATTATCGGCCATGCTCATGTCGCCTACATCCCCAACGGGAAAGTGATTGGCCTGTCTAAAATTGCCCGCATTTGTGAAATGTTTGCCCGTCGTCTTCAGGTTCAAGAGCGTCTGACGGGACAAATCGCCGACGCCTTACAAGAGGTTCTCAAGCCCCAAGGGGTGGCCGTTGTCATCGAAGCCACCCATATGTGCATGGTCATGCGTGGGGTGCAAAAACCCGGTTCCTGGACGACCACCAGCGCCATGCGAGGCGTGTTTGCGGATGACGCACGGACTCGCCAAGAGTTCATGGGCTTAATTCGTCACAGTCCTCAGTTCCACTAAGTGTAACCTCAGGTTTTCCCCCTCTCTCGAACCCGTCGCGAGAGGGGGAAACTGGCGAGGCCAGCTTGGCTTAACCCGAAGCGGGAGAGGGATTAGTTATAACCGCTGAAACTGACCGGTTGACCGTCCCGGAACGCTCCCTCAAAGGTCGTACCATCCGTTAAGAACATGGTTCCTGTTCCATGAGGTCGTGCCTGGCGTAGTTCTCCCCGGTAGCGAGCGCCATTATTATAAGTACAGGTGGCATTGTTGGCATCAAACTGACGGTTCAAGAAGAAGCCTTGACAGCGATCGCCAGTCGAGAAAGTAAACGTTCCCTGGCCATAGGGATGTCCCGCGAAAAAGTCACCCTCATAGCGATTCCCATTTTGAAACACTAAACTGCCACGACCTTGAGGTTGACGGCTTAAAATTTCCCGTATATTGATCACCACACTCTCCTCATTTCGGGTAATCGTTTGACCAAGAGGATTGGTTTCCGTGACGGTTGCTGACCCCGTTTCGACCTCAATTCGACGAACATCGGCAAACTCCCCTTGATATCGGCTCCCGTCGGTATAAAAGACCGATCCAAAGACAATCTTGCCATTCTCCCAAGTTCCCTCATAGCGAGAATCATCAGCAAAGACAAAACGACCTTGACCATGAGGAACCCCATTGCGCCACTCTCCCTCATAACGGTTGTTATTGTCAGAGACAAAAACACCTCGACCATGAGGAACCCCATTCCTGAGAAAACCGGCGTAGCGACCACCATTATCAGTGGTACATCGGTCCCAACCATTGATGACCTGATTTTCACAAATTAAAAGCAACCCATCCTCGCCGCGCTCTTGAGCCATGACAGGTCTTGCGAGGTTCAACAGGCTCACCTGTGTTCCCAGTAGCGTTAAAAATAGGATGCCGAGATTCTTTTTCATACTGTTAACCAACGTGACCAAGTTGCAAACACCACTGCTGTGAAACAACGTCTTAAGACTCAAGTTGTGGAGGTGGCGCAAGAGTCCGAGTTCCTGAAGAGAGATCAGAGGATGGAACCTGTCGGATAAAATCAGTGCGACCATTTCCATTGTCCTCGTCACCAACAGAGGTCACTGGAGCATCTCCAACGGCTCTGGCGACCTCAATTCCGTTTTCTTCGAGGATTACTAATGGGGACCCCGTAGCTAAATTTTCAACTCGTCTAACAACAACCCGTCCTCCGGCGATATTTTGACCAATGCGAACATACTGACTGTTCACTGAACCCGGAGTACGCAAGATAATCTGCACCTCATCTCCGATTTGCATCACTCCCGAGACTTCGATCGCCTCAGCCGTGTCCGCCGTTGGTGGGGGGGGAGTTGGCGGAGTTGGCGGAGTTGGCGGAGTTTGGGGAACTTGAGGAACTGGTGTCGGTTCTGGCGCAAAGCGAGGAGTGGCCGCAGATTCAAATGGCAAATCCGGTAATGGATTAACCGTTTGCATGGGGAGTGGAGGAAGCGGTGGCCCTGGGGGGTCCACCGCCGCCGCCGCATCTGCTGTTTGTCCACCCGGTCCAGCGGTTGGCGTTCCGGGAGCGCCTCCATTTGTCCCGTTCGTCCTCTGTGTCCCCTGACCGTTCCCTGTTCTCCCTCTGTTACCGGTATCGGTTGCGCCCGGTTCCGGCTCCCCAGTGACTTGTCGGGTCACGGTTTCGGCTTGTCGCTGACTGCGGGACACTTCTACGGGTAAAATGCCAAACGGGTCAGCCCCATCATCCCGAGCCGCATCCAAATTTCGTTGAACCTGACGGCTGCGCTCTTGGGGGTTAGTTGAGGAGATTAACCCGCTAGGAGCCGCCATTGTGGCTTCGTCTTCTTCCACAACTGGGGATTCAAAGGGTTCAGCTTCAGGAATGTCCTCCTCTCCATTGGCGGGTGCATCGGTGGGAGCTTGTTCAGCCACCGGAGTCTCATCGGGGTCAGGGGCGCTGAAGTCTTGTTCGTCTGGGCCACAAGCTCCTAGCACCAGGGCTAGGGCCAAGCCCAAAGCTGTAAATTGATGTTGACGCATGGCCATCTCCCCAAAATCCTCCTTCTAGGATAACTTGATCAATGGTACTTGTGGTTCTATCCACCGTTGAGCCAAATTCATGGAACGTTGCACCCTCTCCGCCCCTGCCAAGATTAACCTACATTTAGAGATTATCGGCGATCGCCCCGATGGCTATCACGAGCTGGCCATGGTCATGCAGAGTGTGGCTCTGTGCGATCGCCTGGAGTTACGGGCCAACGGACTCGAACAGTTCCGAGTCCACTGTAATACACCGGGAGTCCCGAGCGATCGCAGCAACCTGGCCCTGCGTGCGGCGGAGTTGATGGCCGGGCAATACCCCGAGAGCTATCATAACCTCGGTGGTGTGGATATTCGTCTGAACAAAATGATTCCCATCGCCGCCGGCTTAGCGGGCGGTTCGGCTGACGCAGCGGCGGTTCTCGTGGGCTTAAACTTACTGTGGAACCTCGGTCTAACCCAACCCGAACTCTGGGAATTAGGAGCGCAGTTAGGCTCAGATATTCCCTTTTGCATCAGTGGGGGAACGGCCCTGGCCAGTAGTCGTGGCGAGGAAATCACCCCGCTACCGAGTATGGAAGGATTGTCGGTGGTGTTAGCTAAATATCGCAGTTTGGCCGTCTCCACCCCCTGGGCCTATAAAACCTTCCGGGAACGCTTTTGCGATACCTACGCCACAGGTGAACGCGAACAAGAACAGCGGCGCAATTCTCTTCACGCCGGCCCGATGATGTCGGCGTTGCTAAACCACGATAAAGCCGAGATTGGTCGTCTGCTCTATAACGACTTAGAAAAAGTGGTCTTACCGGAGTTTCCCTCGGTGGCTAATTTGCGCCAGGTGATGTCGGATGGCGAGGTTCTCGGGGCCATGATGTCTGGTTCTGGGCCAACGGTGTTTGCTCTGACGGAAACTCCTGAACAGGCTCAGGCTCTGTGTGACCATGTTAAACGGGAAATTTCCGATGATGATTTAGCGTTGTGGGTAACGAAATTTTGCCCGACAGGAATCGTTTTTGATGGATAATGGCCCCTAATTTCTGGCTAGGTTTTTTACAAAATGCCAGCGGATTCGTAGAGTTGGCGGAGAATGGCGAGAATGCGATCGCCATAATTGAGATCCGAAGTCCAGCGTCCTGAAAGTTGCTGAACGAGGGGGGCAATTCCTCGGGAAATAAAGCGAAAACGTGGGTCAACAATCTCTAAGACCAGGGGTTCAACACTGCCATAAGCTTTTAAATGTTGAACATGAGCGCGAACCCCAACTCGGGCGGAGGAAAAGGTTGCCCCACCTGGACTTCCAGCCGCATCGCCTAAACCCGCAAAATTGTTTTGACTGGCACTAATCCCCCGACCAAAGCGCAGAAAATCCGTTTCTAAACACATTTGGGCGAAGGCAATATCACTATTGACTCCCTCAATGCTGGCTTCTTCTCGATAGAGTTTGGCTAAATCAGGAAATTGAATTAACGCATTGGCATTATCATTTCTTAAAAAGACTTGCATTTGGGTTTCTGTGGTATTTCCCACTCCCATAATACGGTCAATATGTCCCGGACAAATGGGAATCGCAGACCGTAACACCACGGCGCGATCGTCATTATTCCAGCCGACGGAGATATTAAATTCTCGTAAGTCGATCGCCTTAACATAGACGATATTTCGATAATAGACTCGCCGCACATATTCGGCTTGACTTAAATCCACTCCCAACGCATCGGCTAAGTCAATAGGAATATAGGAATTGCCATGAATAATGAGGCCCGGTTCTCCATAGCGTTGACCATTGATGCGAATGTTGATGGTGGGGTAGGTGACATCCGGCGGCGGAAATTCCGGGGCGCGATTCACCCAAGCCAGGAGGCCATCGGCGAGGCCAGCGGCGATCGCGGGGCGGCGATTTTGGATTAAACTGCGATCGCTCGGGTTAGTGAGAAAGCCAATTTCGATATAGAGGGAGGGAACCGCCACGGTTCGACAGAATTGGAGACTTCCCGTTGCGGTCATCGAGTCCGGCCGGGCGCCACGATTGGCAAATTGGGGGACTTGTTGCAGTAAGCTGCGTAGGAGGCGTTCGGCTTCGAGGCGACGTTCGTTGTTGTTGGTGATGTAATACACCGTTGTGCCTCGGGCCTCGGGGTTCAGGGCTGCATTAGCATGGAGTTGAATCGCCACGTCGTTGGCTTGGGCGCGATTGTTAATCCAGGCGATGGTTTGGTCTTGGTTGAGGTCATCGGGAATGGATAAGGCCGTGACTTTGCGGGCCTGGAGGGCGCTGAGGAGGCGATCGCGCAGTAGAATCATCTCTTGGGCTTCGGTGGTTCCCCCCGCGATGCTGCCGGGGTCAATCTGCCCGTCATCGTAGCCTCCATGGCCAGCCGATACAAATACTCGTCTCATGCGATCGCCTTCATCCGTAAACACCACAACTGTTGCTGTTTTACCATAAATTGGCGACCCTCTCTCCCCCAAAATCAAGTTTATCAGCTACATTTAAGAGATTGTTGCCCTATTTTAGCCCTGAATTACACTCTTGATGCTCAACGGGGTATCGAGTGGATTCGAGTCTGGATTTAGGTCTTAATTTTTATGATGATGATACCCTCTGATCTCCGCAAGCATCTGACCAAGCAGGATGGTCTCTATCTGGCGGCGATCGCCGTAATCACTGTGTTGATTCGTCTGCCCTTTTTTTTTGAAGCCGTTATCAATTGGGATGAAAGTACCTTCATTCTTATGGGGCAATCCCTTCTCGATGGTCATCTTCCCTATACTCAACTTTGGGACTTAAAACCGCCCCTTCTGTTTGTGGCGTATGCCCTATTTATCCTCACCTTAGGCAAAAGTATTCTCTCAATTCGCCTCGCGGGAACCCTTTGCGTCATGATTGTGGCGATTCTCGTGTATTTTTGTGCCAAAACTTTCACCCATGCAACGGCGGCGTTTCTGAGTGCGATCGCCACCGCTTTAGGAATCAGCGTCTTATCGGCTGGCCAAGCGGTTATGAGTGAACATGTGGCGATCGTTCCCCTCACCGCAGCATTAGCGGTGCTATTTCTGCGGCCAAAACCAGGATTAAAAGCCACCTTTGCGATCGCCATTCTCCTGACTACGGCTGCCTTGATGCGTTTAAATTTAGGCTACAGTGTTCTAATTCTTGGCTTTTATCTTATCCTCCAACATCTACCCGACTGGACGCGAATGGTGCGCCAAGCGGTTAGCTATAGTTTAGGGGGTTTTCTCGTCTGTTTTCTAACCTTTTTTCCGTACTGGCTTACGGGCAATTCAAAACTTTGGTGGCTCTCCGTTATTGTGGCTCCTTTGAATTACTCAGATAGCCAACTGGGAGGACCACAAATATTTGATCGACTGAAAGATGGGCTAATCACTAGCAGTCAAAATCATATGATTTTTGGCATTACTCTGGTTCTTTGGGTGGGAGGAACATTAGGCATAATTCTGGCTGTTTTTCCAAAAAACAAACGATTTTATAGCCGTTCTTATCCTGCGATCGCCCTAGGATTACTAACTATCAGTATTCTCGTATCCATCTTAGAAACCGGGGCGGCTCATCAACATTATTTAATTCAATTAGTCCCCTGTTTAGGGTTGGGAGTTGCTGTTTTATGGCAAACAATATCGAGAAATATCATCTTAGACCGAGTCCTTGTGGGTCTAACCCTTGTTCTCTTGCTGAGTTCTTTAACTCCTATTCTTACAGAATATCGCATCGTGGGCGGTCGTCTGTGGGCCGGTGACTCCTTGCAGGTTGGCCCCGCCTATGACATCGCCGCCTACTTCCGAGAACAAGAGGCTGAAGATGAACCAATTTACATGATGAGCGATCATATTGTCTATTGGTTTCTCGACTCTGAACCCTTAACGCCAGCGACTACTCATCCCTCGACCCTCTCCCGAGAGTATGTCTTAGATGTGATCTACGGGGTTGAGAGTTCTCCTGAATCGGAAATTGCTAAAGTGTTTGCCGCTGAACCTAAATTTGTGGTTAAAGAGCGATTTGTGAGGTATTTATTATCAGGAAATATGCGACCGGTTAAGACCTTTCTTGATCGAGAACTTGCCAATCACTATGAACAAGTCGCTCAAATTGAAGGTCGTTTGATTTATAGACGCATTGAACGTTAACTCTAAAATCCATCTCAAACATCAACATCGTCAAATCACTGATTCAGTAATGTCTCACCTACAGAAATTAAAACCGCTCCGGTTTCCACCCGAGGAACAATCCGTGACGGTTCAAGATTGGGTTCTTGTGACTATTCTCATAATTGTTGCGTTTCTTATCCGATTCCCCTTCTTTTTTCCAGCCGTGATTGACTGGGACGAAAGTACCTTTATCTTGATGGGACAATCCATTTTAGATGGACATCTCCCCTACACCAAACTTTGGGATATTAAGCCACCATTAGCTTTTTTTGCCTATGCCAGTTTTATCCTAGTTTTTGGCAAAACCATTGCAGCCGTCCGTTTAGCAGGCTGGCTATGTACGAGTTTAATTGCGATTATGGTGTATCGAATCGGTAAAACGTTCGCCTCCCGTACGTCTTGCTTTTTCGGGGCAATTCTGAGCCTCTTCGGTATTAGTTTTGTCGCCGGAGGTTCAGCGACATTGACTGAACATATTGCCCTGGTTCCCTTGATGGCGGCATTCAGTCTTTTGGCGATTCGTCCGAATTATAACGATAGGCATATTTTTTTAGTGGGACTTTTGATGAATATCGCAAGTTTAGTACGCCTAAATCTTGCTTATCCCACTCTTTTTTTAGGAGTGTATTTAACATTACGCTATTGTCCCAGTTGGACAAAAATGATGGGTTTTGGCTGTGCCTATGCTGGCGGTGGTTTATTGGTCTTTTTTATCTCTTATTTTCCGTATTTAGTAACTGGGTACAGTCAAATTTGGTGGCAGTCGGTGATTATCGCACCTCTTAACTATGCAAGTGACCAATATAGCATTTTGGCCTCTTTCGGTAAATTAGTGAATGGAATTGTTGAGTCGAGTGATATTCGCTTTACTTTTCCAGTCATTCTTTGCCTCTGGCTAGGTGGTTTTTGGGGCGTGATTCAAACCCTTAGACCGATTCACGGCGATCAATTGAGAAACCCGACTTTGAAATGGTTGCTAATTTTGGGATTAGGGACGGGTTTTTCCGTCTTAGCCAGTGGTGGTGCTTATAAACACTATTTAATCCAAATGGTGCCTTTTTTTGCGCTAGGGTTTATTTTACTATTAAGTCGGCTTGCCGGAACCAAAATCGCAAATCTATCGAGTCAACGTTTACAGGGTTCACGCCTCGCAATTTTCCTCTTATTGGTGCTTCTTTCTCTCCAACCGATTGTAAGTGAATATGGAGTTGTGGCCGGGCGATTTGTGGCTGGACAGCCTCTTCGGCATGGTTCCCCCTATGCGATCGCCGATTATTTAAAACGTCAGGATCTCGAAAATCAACCGGTTTATCTGCTCAATCAGCATCTTGTCTATTGGCTCATTGACGCTCAACCCTTAACCAAAGCCACGACGCATCCGTCCAATCTCTCAAAACAGTATTTGTTAGATGCCATTCATGACGGTGTCAGCTCACCCGAACAGGAAATGCAAAAAATTTTTGACCTCGTTCCCGAGTGTATTGTCAAACATCGAGAGGTTGATTATCTGTCCCGTCCTGAAAGTGCAGCCGCTCGACAAATCCTAGAAACTCAACTGACCATGAATTACGATAAAATTCAAGAGATGTCAGGAATTTTAATTTATCGGCGGCATTAAGGCTTAACGTTTGATGTGATGCTATCCCAGTCTCATTTCAAGGCTCATTTCAAGGCTCATTTCAAGAAGTCCCTTAACGGCATAAATTTGTCGAAAACAAAGGAGAGTTCGGGGTTGATCTGACCAGAGACACTTGGCCATTGGCGGTCATCATCCAAGTGGTGGCTTCGACCAACGATTCCCTCTCAGCTTCCCTCTCAGATGCGGAGATCTCCTCGCGAGGGGTTCGGGGGGTCTCTTGGTTTGGGTTCTCATTAAGCGATCGCCAATCGCGGTCATCAAGCCAACCGAGGTGAACCCTGAGGCCCCGGTGAGGGTCTTCAGGAAGTCCACCCCGTCCCGTGAGACTAAAACGATTATCCTGGCCAGCACAATCGCGGACAATTTGCTCACTGGGGTCGGTGGTGTCGGTCTCCAGTTCAACCAGGCCCGCCGCACTATCGACATCGGGGGTGTTAATCTCCACCACGCCACTAAACTCCGCTCCCAACGCCGACGTGGCCGTAATATCACTCTCAGCGGTTTGCATCTGGCGAAACTCCGTGCCGAAAATCCCCTCAGCGGTGATGCTGACGCGGCCTCCCCGGCCGTCTAGGGCGTTAGCGGTGATATCACTATTGTCTAAGGCCACCAGGGTGGCGGTATCGAGGCGGATATTGCCCCCATCACTACTACCGGCGTTGGTGCTGATGCTACTACCATTGCGAAGTTGCAGGGTCTGCGATCGCAACTCAATGTTACCGCCGAGTCCGGCTACCGTGGCGGCGTTCAAGCTACCGCCTTCATCGAGGAGAATGGCATCAGCCGTAATCTCCAAGAGGCCCGCAGACCCCTGACCAAAACTGCGAACATCCAAAACCGCCCCATCTCGCACCACGAGGCGATCGCTGCTGATGCGTAAATCTCCACCCTGGCCCCTGGCGGTTAACGGCAAATCTTCCCGTCCCGAGGAGGAGACTAAAATCGTCGGTAATCCTGTGATGGGCGATCGGCCAAACACCTCGATTTCATTGGCATTGACGGTCAGCGTTCCCGCATCTCCTGCCCCCACTGTGGCTGTCGAGACAATGGCCCCATCACCCATGACTAAACGGCGGGTATTCAGCGTTAGATTTCCTGAAGGAAAATCGCCAAAGGTGGTGGTTCCGGGACCACTGGTGAGTCGACCATCAGACGAGACCCCGATAATCTCAATTAAGTCCGTGGCGGTGATGCTGATATTGCCGCCAGGCCCTCCTTGAGTGACCAATTCCGTACCGATGGTTCCGCCGGTGTTGGAGGTAATCAAGCCGCCACGACGATTGATGAGATGGCGGGTTTGAATGGTGATATCTCCAGCCGGCCCGGTTCCAAAGAGGGAGTTATTGAAAATCCCCGTAGGAACAAAGGCATCGGGCCGAGATTCACTCACCTCGACGCGATCTCGGGTTTGAATGGTGATATCTCCGGCGGGGCCATCTCCCAGGGTGAGATTCGCCAGTCCCGAACCATTGGCTAAGAGCAAGGATTCGGCGGAAACGGTGATATCACCGCCCAGGCTTTGACTCTCGACGGTGGTTGCATTGACTAAGGCTGATTCCATCACGTCTAAGGTGCCGCCAATGTCAAAGCTGAGTTGTCCTCCCTGGGCGGTTCCAAAGACGGGCATAAAGACGATACTGCCATTGTCAGCCCGGAAGTCGCCGGGAGTGATGAAGGTGACATCGCCACTTTGGCCGGCGGTGGTGACGGAGAAGATGCCGCCAATGGTGTCTCCGTCGGGTTGTAAGCGGCCGGCGGCGATCGCAGCTAGGAAGAGGTTAAATGGCTCAAAGCCAATTCCACTGAGGGCGATCGCCTCTCGGGCCTGGATACGAATATCGCCTCCCCGGCCGCCGTCACTGACCTGGTTAACCAAGATGCGGGAGGTATCCTCTAGGTGAAAGTGTCCGGTTTGAATCTCGATATTGGGACGATTTTGAGTGAGAATTTGCGCCCCCCCTTGCAGATGGACGCTGTCTTGCATCTCGATGGCGATCGCACCGGGGCCGATGGGAGTATCCGTGGAGAGAAGTTGCGCCCCGTCACGCATCGACAGGCGATCGCCCAGCAGCCGGATAGCCCCGCCGCTAAGTTCCGCCTGTTCCGTCAGTTCAATAGGTCCGAATCCCCCCAGAGTCTCACCACTCAAGCGTCCCTGGCCATCGAGATAGGCTACACTTCCTGGGGCGAAACTTCCTAATTCCAGCGAGAGGGGCGATCGCGCCTGGCCGCCCTCAAACCGCACCTCTCCTCCGAGAAAAGAGAGTCGTAACGCCCCTAATCCTCCCCCTAATCCTCCCCCTAATCTTCCAAGTGTTCCCATCTCGTCAACGGCGACTGAGCGATTGACAATGGTCCCAGGCGTCTCGCCAAACTGTACCCCCACGGGGGCGGAGACGGTCAACAACGCGGCATTCTCAGAAGGAGAAGACCCCCAAACCGTCCCATCGGCAAATTGGATCTGTTCAGCGGTGGTGGCCAGAAACCCACCACCGAGGGAGAGTCGGGCGTTTTCTCCAAATTCAATGCCTTGGGGATTGAGGAGGATAAAATCGGCGTTTCCATTGGCGCTGAGTTCGCCATCAATGCGGGAGGGATTCACCCCTGTGACACGAGTAATAATCCGTTGAATGGTCTGGGGGTTGTTAAAGTGAACTTGACTGTCTTGGGGAATGGAAAAGTCTTGAAAACTGTGAAAGAGATTGCCCCCGGTTTCGGTTCCGCCATCAACTTGAATCCGGTTGTCTTGGTTGGACAGTTGCGATGGATTGGTTAAGGTTTGGTCTGGGACAATTTGGGCGTCGGTTGGGCTGTCCTGGAACGTTAGCATCAGGATTGGCAAGGCAAGTCGCGGGATTTGTCTAACTATCCATTGATGGGATTGATGGGACAGCATAATTTTTCGGCTCTGTTAACAGTTTGACAACAATCTTATTCATTTTACGAGAACTCAGACTGACTATCCGTACAAAAACCTTCTTTGAATTCCTAGAAAACCTGAAATCAAAACCTGAAATCAACTTTTGATACCATTTTAAAAATGCTTGTTATGCCTCTGACACCGAGCGAACAGCCATCCCCTCCTGGGAGGGGTTAGGGGTGGGTTCCCCTACAGATATCTATGGTACAACTTTTGAAACTTGGTATGAAATACTCTGAAATGGCTAGTTTTATGGTTGCGGTAGAGCTTGATTCCTCAGGATGTACTTCAATTAAACCAAATTTTCTAAGAGAAGACAAGGCTTTTAGATCGTCGCTATTCGAGATATGGTTTCGTGATTGTTGTCTTATCTTATGCTGCCAATCTTGCCGATTTCACCTCAGTCCGAATCGTGTTGGGCGAGAGTCGCAAAGCACCGACGTTTGAGTAAGGATTATGAGCGTCTGCCTCAACTAAGTCAGTGCTTTGTCTATCAAGCGATGATCGCTGCGATGCGTTAACGTCTCGCCTCTTGATCTTTTCTCGATAGATACCCTCTAGTGATTGAGTCTAGGGGTTGCCGAGAATCTAGTCATCGAGATGATCTAAACAATGGTCAACTGTCGCCAAATAGCCATCATCAGTGAGGGTTTCAGGAGACAAGCGATCATCGGCGATCGCCGCCTCAACAACATCTTCAGCACAGACCTGGCCACTATTGTAATCCGACGCAAGTTGATTGAATTGAGCGATTCCCTGATCTTGGAGATAGCCATTGCGGGCCAGTTGAACTAGATCAACGGCCGAAATCCCTTTCTCCGGTGATTCTGCCCGAGACGGCGGTGCGGAGATTAAGGAAACACAAAGCAGAGAGAGGATGGTGAGATTTAAACGTTTTAACATGATCAATGTCCTTGTATAGCAGTCGTCATACAAATCAGGACACTTGGGTTTGAAGAATCTTACGATTTGGTGAGTATTACCGAGGTCATGTTGAGTATGGCTCGTGCTATATCTTTAACTACATTCATATAATAGCATGGTTATGTAGCTTGTGCAACAAATTTCAGTGAAAAGTGAGATCGTTCTGGGAGGATCAACCGTTAGCCGATCCACCTCCATAGGTGCGAGGCGTGTACACCCAAGGTCGGTCCTCTCCCGATCGCACCTGGCGCGTCTGACTCGATCCGATTAAAATCACCGTCCGCATATCCGCATCCCCAGCCGTCAACTCTGCCAACGGCTTCACCCTGACCCCTTGCCCAGTGCGCCCCAAATTGCGAGCCAACACCACCGGTGTAGCCGGCGATCGCCACTCCAGAAGTAGCTCCCGCGCCCTGTCTAACTGCCAGGTCCGTTGCTTAGACACAGGATTATAAAGAGCGATCGCAAAATCCCCCTGGGCCGCCGTCCGCAAGCGCGACTCAATCACCGACCAAGGCTTGAGAATATCCGAGAGGGAGATAACCGCAAAATCATGACCCAGGGGCGCACCCACCTGAGCCGCCGCCGCCTGCATCGCTGAAATTCCCGGACAGACCTCAATCTCGACCTGTTGCCAATCCGGGTTCTCTCGGGTTTCCAAGACCTCAAACACCGCCGCCGCCATCGCAAAAATCCCCGGATCTCCCGAGGAGACCAACACCACCCGTCGGCCCAGAGCCGCCAAATCCAACGCCTGACGCGCGCGATCGCCCTCAACACGATTGTCCGACTCATGACGGCAAATCGACGGTGATCGTAGCGGTTCCACCAAATTCAAATAGGTCCGATAACCCACCCAGTCCGTCGCCTCTAGTAAGGTTTGCCGCACCTGAGGCGACATCCACTCCAACGATCCCGGTCCCGTCCCCACGATCGCCAAATAACCCCGTTGAGGCAGTTGTTCATAGACCAAACAGCGATCGCTCGGACGAAGATCAGCACTGATCTCAGTGGCAACAATCAGCCGCTGTTCTCCCGACTCAGACCAAGGTAAACGACTCTGTTGGAGCCATTCAGGCAAACTTCCCTCCCAGGCGAATCGGGTTGGCGAGGGGGTGGGGTGGGTTTCAAAACTCACCGTCGCCCCAGCCAAAACCTGGGCAATAAACCCTTTAGCCTGATCCGGGTCATTCAGCAAGCGATAGCCCCGAGGTGGCGCCAGAAGCGTCGTCTGAAAGCGAATCTCACCACTGGCGGTAATCGCCGGGGAGACCTGCAACAGTTGGGCAATCTGACGGGCCAAGTCATTCACGCCCTGTAACCCTCCCAATAGAGGAACCACCGCACTTCCATCTTCGGCCATGGCCAACACAGGCGGATCTTCCGTCTTATTGCCCAACAGAGGAGCTAAGGTGCGAATGAGAATCCCCGCCGCACAGATACCAATAATGGGAGTTTTCTGTTCAAACAGCGATCGCAGGGTCACTCCAAACTCAGAAAACGAGTGATCAACCCCCGTCGTGCGGCGATCTAAGCCATAGACCCTGCCATCGCACCCCTGGGCCACCTGACGGGCCAGGGAAACACTTCTCTGATTCAAAACCACAATTGCAACCGTCATCGCCACCCCTCCGCGTTCACAGAATCACTCATTATCAAGGGGGTTGAGCGAGAATGCAAGCACCGTTTCATCAATTCCCTTGAGATGTAGAGGGCGAAACTTGGTAATTTCGGATTCTTGTAAATAGTCTGCCACCGCTGCCGAAATCAGAATCCCTCCCGGCTGGGCCACTTCCTGAAGCCGGGCCGCAATGTTGACACTCGGACCGATCGCCGTATAGTCCGATCGCTCCTCACTGCCAAACATTCCCACTACGGCTGTTCCCTGGTGAATGCCACAACGGAATTGAACCGGAGTCAGTCCCTCCTCGGTCCATTGAGCATTCAGGGCCGCCAAACGCTCATACATCTGGCGGGCAGCGTGAATGGCTTGTTGCACCTGAACCTCGGGTTTCATCTCCTCAGGTGCGCCAAAAATCGCCATCACCGCATCACCGACAAACTTATCCACCGTTCCCCCGGCCTGGAAAATTACCTGACTCATGGACGAGAGATACTGATTTAAAATTTCAGCCACTCGGCGCGATCGCAGTTGGTTCGCCATCTGAGTAAACCCGACAATATCCGTAAAGACAATGGTCACCAGGCGCGGTTCCGGAGTTAAATTCAATTGCAACTCTCCCAAACGGGCTTTTTCCACCAACGCCGGCGGCAGAAAGCGGGTTAACACCGATTGCGTTAAATAGCGATTGAGGTCTTTAATCTGTCGTTCCTGTTCCTTGAGGGCTAATAAATTGCGAATTTGGGCCAGGAGTTCGCGATCGTTAAACGGCTTCGATAAATAGGCATCGGCCCCCTGTTCAACGCCTTCGAGGCGGGTTTCTTCGTTGGCTTTGGCCGTCAATAAGACAATGGGGGTTCCCTGTAAGTCCTCATCAGCACGAATTGCCGCAATCAAATCTAATCCCGAGACCTTGGGCATCATTAAATCGGTGACAATAGTATCGGGATGGTGAGATTTAGCCAGAAGTATCCCTTCCTCACCGTTACTGGCCAGGAGAGCCTGATAGCCCGCGTCTTGGAGAATCCCCGCCACATAGACTCGCAAGTCACTATTATCTTCGACGAACAAAATCGTGGCGGCAACATTGGCGGTGGTATTCTTGACATCTGTGTTATTGACATCTGTATTCTTGACATCTGTGTCGAATTGTGGTAGGGGTCTATCGGAGCCGGACGGCAGAGCATCCGCCATCTCAGACGCGAGTGGAGTCAGCCTTTCGGGGCGCTCACCCAGGGAACCCGAATCGCAATCGAGATCCGCCAACTCAACCGTGAAGCGGCTGTCCCCAGGACGGGCAGCGTCCTGGGCCGGCAGCGGACCGGATGGCGATTCTCGCCCGCTTCGCGAACGCGCCTCTAAGGCTAAGGATTCCGGGGGGAGATGGTCGCTTCCGGTGGGTAACAGCACCGTGAAACAACTGCCCTGGCCCACCTGGGACTCAACCTGCACCTGACCCCCATGAACTTGCACCAACTCCTTGACCAACGCTAAACCCAGACCACTGCCCTCATAGGTGCGATCGACAGAGCCTTCAGCCTGATAAAAGCGGTCAAATAACTGGGGGAGGCGATCGCTATCGATGCCAATTCCGGTATCTCGTACCTGCAACCGGATCCCTTCCTCATCTTGGGCCACCGAGACCTCAATCTCACCGCCCGCTGGCGTAAACTTCATGGCATTCGAGAGCAGATTATAGAGAACCTTCTCAAACAGATCTAGATCGAGAAACACCAGGACCTGACCCTGAAGCCGTTGTTGTAAGCGAATCCCCTTACGTTGGCAATAGGGACGAAACGCCTCTAGGGTTTGTCCAACCCAAGCTCCAAACTGACAGGGTGCAAACCTCGGCTGCATTCGCCGTTCATCGAGCCGTTGCAAATCCAGCAATTGATTCACCAACCGCAGCAGCCGGCGACAATTGCGCAGCGCCATCTCCGCTCGCTCATAGGAGACCCCCTGTCCCTGACTTACCGCCGCCTCCAGGGGTCCCATCATCAAGGTTAAGGGGGTGCGAAACTCATGAGAGACATTTTGAAAAAATTCCGTCTTCTGACGGTCTAAGATCAGTAAGCGTTCCGCCTGTTGGCGCGTTTTCTGATAGAGTCGAGCCTGTTGTACGGCGATCGCCGCCTGAGCGGCCACCGCTTGCGCCAGAGACACCTCATGTAGATGCCAAGCTCGGGGCGTCTCATTTTGTCGCAGGGAAATACTGCCAATAATCTGCCCATCACAGAGTAACGGAACCACCAACAGAGCGCGGGCCGGATGATGAAACGGTTGATAATCTTGATTCCAGGTCGGTTGAGCCGCCATGTCCTCAATTACCACCGGCTGTTGCGTCTCGAGCAGATGTTGTAGAACCCGATTTCCCTCAATCGGAACCACCGACTGAGGTAAACGGCCTTCGGCACTGTCTTCATGCTCCCGCTCATATAGGCCCACACAGTCGACAAATTCATCTTCTTGCGTCCAGAGGGAGAGGGCGCAACCATCAGCGTGTAAGGCACAGCCGAGTTGTTCAGTGATGGCGGCAAAAATATCCTGGGGATTGAGGCTCGAGCGAATCGCCGTCGTAATGGAGTTAATCAGGGCTTCGCGCTGGGCCAGGGTTTGCATCATCTCCAGAGTTTGGGATTGGGCCAAGGTGAGGGCCGCTTGTTCGGCCACCATGACCACTAATTGCACCTCATCGTCTTGCCAAATCCGTCCCTGACTGCATTGATGCAGGGCCAAGACCGCCACCAGGGAAAATTCTCCTGGTCCTTGGGCCATCTCCTGGGGGGTACTCTCTGGAGTTAACAGGGTCGGATGACGATAGACCGGGGCGCTGAGGGGGACAATGAGGCTTGAGCGAATGTCTGCCTGTTTGTAGGCTTGGCGCAGGGCTTCATCGGTCTGAATTCGTTCATCCCGAGTACAATCGTTCATGACGACGATTTCGTCAGTTTCCCAGAGGGTTTGGGCTAAGCAAGGATCTAAGCTGGGGCGTTCGCGAAGCGGGGGAGAATCGCGTTCGCTGCCCTGAGAACGTTTGAGATGATCGGGAAGCGTGGGACCGGCGTAACCAAACCACTGCGATCGCGAAGCGTGCGAGAACTGCGATCGCGAAGCGTGCGAGAACTGCGATCGTGAAGCGTGCGAGAATCGCAATCGCGTTGGTGGAGCTGACTGAGACGTCCAACCGGGATCATCGCAAGTCCGCAAAATACAACAACTGGCTTCAAACATCTGCCCCATCGTTTCGACAATGGTTTGCAGAATTTGCCGATAATTGGTGCGTGAGCGAATGGTGTTGGTGACCGCATTTAGCAGCGACTCTTGACGCAACGTACGACAGAGTTGTTCAGTGCGAGTTCGTAAGACATTATGAGTATCCACCGCCTGACGAACCACGGCCCGTAACTCATCGACATGCCAAGGTTTAGTGACATACTTAAACACCTTGCCACTGTTGATGGCTTCAACCAAGTCATCCACATCCGTGTACGCCGTCACCAGGATGCGGATCATGTCGGGATATTGCATGGCCGTCAGACTCAGGAACTCCGTCCCGGTCATTTTCGGCATTCGCTGATCTGAGACAATGACCGCGACATCCTGTTCTCGGGATAGAGTTTGCAGCGCCTCTTGTCCACTAGAGGCTCTGAGGACCTGATAAGTCGGGGACAGAACGCGCTCAAGTAGGTCAAGGTTGTCGGGTTCATCGTCCACGACCAAAATCTTAGTGAGGCGACGGGG
Source organism: Phormidium lacuna HE10JO (assembly GCA_900149785.2). Classification (GTDB taxonomy): domain Bacteria; phylum Cyanobacteriota; class Cyanobacteriia; order Cyanobacteriales; family Geitlerinemataceae; genus Sodalinema; species Sodalinema lacuna_A. Next base: position 22,567 of record FSSI02000022.1, read on the forward strand.
GCGATCTATCATTCAAGATCGGTCAAACAACAGTGGACAGTTAACAGTTGACAGTTGATGTAGCCAGTGGGCCTTGGTTCAGGAGGGACGTTATGCTGATGAAGCCAGCTAAGTTTCGATGAACACTAAGGGCCAAGTAGCCAGGTGTAATGGCCGCTTTCAATCGTCAGTATAGCGAAAGTTGTCGAACCTCTTGCCCGTCGCATCCTAACCGATTCAGCTACAATGGAACTTCATGTCAATGTTTGCGACTCGTTCAGCCTCCTCAAATTCTGTTCGCAGATTCTCAAGCTGGCATCCTTCATCCCCTCCGACTAGACCTGTGAACTTTTTTGGTACTGCACGCTCTCAACCGAATTCAGGTTCTCAAGGACGGCCCAATCCGGCGGCTATCTCGCGTTGGCTTGTGTCTGATGTCGCAGTCCGACGGGCGACCTCTCAGGATTTACGGACTCTGTCAGAGATTTTGGCAGCCAGTTTTCATGAAACCCAAGGGTGGCGAACCTGGCTTTTGCCTCTGATTCGTCTGGGAATTTATGAAGATTTACGCCATCGACTGCGTTCTAGTCAACATCCCCACGCCTGTTTGGTGGCCATCGATGGTGGCGATCGCCCTCGATTTGATCACGACCTCGATGCACCCCTCAATGCACCCCTCAATGCGCCTGTATTGGCCCGAGGCGATCAGCTTTTGGGAACGGTGGAGCTGAGTTTGAAGTCTTCTCCAACAACGGCATGGCGCATGAATGGGTTGAGTTATCCCTACATCTCCAACCTCGCGGTTCGCCCCCAGGCCCGTCGCTGCGGTGTCGCGCGGCAGCTACTGGTGGCTTGTGAGCAAACTGCCTTAGAGTGGGGCTTCCGGGATATCTATCTGCATGTTTTAGATAACAACCTACCGGCTCGTGCCTTGTACACCCAGTTAGGCTACCGCCTGCGACGAGTTGAGCTAACGTGGGGAGCGACTTGGTTTGGTCAACCTCGACAATTATTTCTCTCAAAGTCCCTTATCCGTTCCTGACAGACTTTGTCTCAGACGACTTGTCTCAGACGACTTGTCTCAGACGACTTGTCTCAGACGATACGTCATTTGAAGCGATCATTTGAGGCGATCATTTTGAGGCGATCAGGGTGTCAAATCGTCCTGAGATCCTTAAGCTTGCCCCCTGCCACTTCTCAACATTGGAGCCGCACGAAAATTTCTGATAGAATCAGGGCAGGGGTGTAGCCAGTCATTTTATGAGAACGGGACTGACTCTGGGACAGGTTATGCTAAGGTCATGACATCTAGGTCATTGCATCTAGGGTTGTTCCATTATCTAAACGACTCATCACCCACGACCGTTTGGCCGACTGGCAGAGCTGGTTTTACGTGATTGAGTTTTGATCTATCTCTCCTGTCGCCCTTCCACTTCGGTACGAGTTTCGTGGTATCTCTTAACAGATTAAGTTACTCTAAGAGCAGATGCCTCCCCCTTGACCGCCTGACGATGACCTAAGGCATGATCCATTCCTGAAACGAGAGTTACTGATATGTCGCGAAGCCTCGTTAAGTCTTCACAACCTGCCGAGCTTATTTCCCAGCTCAATAGCGGTCAGCTGTTAGCGGTCGATAGTCGTCGTCGCAACGGCTTGATTATCTACAAACGGTACCATGCAGAGTTTGCGGGACCTGGGGCTGCTGTTGGGGGCTTTTTTGATGTCGGAACCCAACGGACGATTCCCGTTGGGGATCTCGCCCTTGTGGCGCCCGAAGCGTACGAAGATCGGCAAAAAGCCTATTCGATTCGACGACATTGGATTCGCCTGACGGAACAGTTGACGGAAAACCCCGTTCCCTTGCAACGGGCGAAAATGTTGTTGGCCCAGTTTGAACATTACTTTGATGCAGATACGGTAAACAGTTTGCCTGATGATGCCTTAGCGAGCTTGGTGGGGGTTTTGCCCAGTACCATCAAGATGGTGCGTTACCCTAAGCGAGTCCAACCTCGGGAGTTGAAAGCAATGGCTAGGGTTTAGGGACTCTTCAGGAGAGGAGTGCGTCAACGCCCCCGACAACAGGGTTTTGGGCGTTGTTTTCTCGTGGCCATTGTCGTGGCCATTGTCGTGGCCATTGTCGTGGCAAGGTTTACATCTGCATGGGAAGGACGAACAAAGATGGGCCTGATCCCCTAGGAGGCACTGGTGGCTAAATCTGCTGCGTTTTGGGCGTCGTTTAAGGCTGGACGTAGGCATTCTAACCATTGAATGAGACTATCGAGTTGCTTCTCAGCCGCAAGGACTCCGAGGCCACGCACGGTGACCTTCCCAGAACTATAGACGAACCGGGAGTGTAAATGTTTCGGTAAATGTCGTTTTAAGAGTCCCCAGGCCGGTTCTTCCATGGGGGTCTCTAGGACGACATGTTGTTTTCCTTCGGGCTTGATGCGGGAAAATCCGAGCGTTTTGGCCAGTTGTTTGAGTTCCATGACCCGCAACAGTTGGCTGGCGGCTTTCGGGAGGGGACCGTAGCAATCTTGCCAGTCAAGGGCGATCGCCTGCAAGGCATCCGAGGAGTCAGCGGTGGCCACCTGACGGTAGGCGCTCATTTTATGGTCGAGATCCGGGATATAGTTACTCGGGATAAAGGCTGTCAGATTGAGATCGACTTGAGTATCGTTGACTTTGGGGATGGCCTGGCCCTGAATCTCACGGATTTCTTCTTCAAGCATGGTGCGATAGAGATCAAAGCCGATCGCATTCATCTGGCCCGATTGTTCAGCCCCCAATAGATTCCCCACGCCGCGAATTTCGAGATCTCGCATGGCCAACTGATACCCTGATCCCAATTGACTAAACTCTTGCAACGCCCGCAAGCGCTTCTGAGCGGCTTGGGAGAGTTGACTACGCTGACTATAAAATAACCAGGCGTGGGCCTGAACCCCCGATCGCCCCACCCGGCCTCGCAATTGATACAGTTGAGAGAGACCAAAGCGATGGGCATCTTCAATCAAAATCGTATTGACACGAGGAATATCTAAGCCCGACTCAACAATGGTGGTACAGACGAGAACATCCGCTTCACCGTTACTGAAGGCTAACATCACCGATTCGAGTTGAGCCACATCCATTTGACCATGGGCGATCGCAATCCTAGCACTGGGAACGAGTTCACGAATTTTCGCCGATCGCTCTTCAATCCCCTCAACCCGGGGAACCACATAAAACACCTGGCCGCCGCGATCGAGTTCTTGGGCGATGGCCCCTCGGATGGTTTCCCAGTCATAGCGGGCTAAATGGGTTTTAATGGGACGACGGGAGGGTGGCGGCGTGGTAATCAGGCTAATCTCACGAATCCCCGACAGAGACATATATAAAGTCCGAGGAATCGGTGTCGCCGTCAGGGTTAAGACATCGACTTGGGTTTTCAGGGCTTTGATTTTCTCTTTCTGACTCACCCCAAATCGCTGTTCTTCATCCACGACTAATAGGCCCAAGTCTTTGAACTTCACGCTTTTACCCAGGAGTTGATGGGTTCCCACCACCACATCTAACTCCCCAGTGGCTAAACGTTGCTGAATATCCTTGCGTTCCTCGGTGGTGCGGAAACGGTTAAGCAGGCCCACCTGAATCGGGTAGGGGGCAAAGCGCTCTTTGAGGGTGTGATAATGCTGTTGGGTGAGGATGGTGGTGGGGGCGAGTAGGGCCACTTGTTTACCGGCCGTAATGGCTTTAAAGATGGCCCGGATGGCTACTTCAGTTTTGCCAAAACCCACATCGCCGCAAACTAAGCGATCCATGGGGCGATCGCTCTCCATATCATGTTTAATATCTTGGGTAGCTTTGAGTTGATCGGGGGTAGGTTGATAGGGGAAGGAGTCTTCGAGTTCTTGTTGCCAGGGGACATCGGGAGGATAGGCAAATCCCTGTTGTTTGGCTCGTTGGGCGTAGAGTTTCAACAAGTCAATGGCAATTTTCTTGATGGCTTTGCGGACTTTGTTTTTCGTCCGTTCCCAGGCTTTGCCCGACATTTTGTTGAGTTGCACGGTGCCACTGCCGGTATGGCGGTAGCGAGAGAGGGCGTTGAGTTGATCGGCGGCGACGCGCAGGGTTCCATCGGCATAGCGTAATACCAGATATTCGCGGGTTTCGCCGTTGAGGGTGAGGCTTTCGAGTTGCAGAAATTGCCCGATTCCGTGGTTGTGGTGAACGACGTAGTCTCCCGGTTGCAGTTGGTTGGGATCGACTTGTTTGGAGGCGGCCCGGCGACGTTTGCGGATGTAGCTGGGGCTGGCGAGGGCATGTTGACCGAAAAACTCGCGATCGGTGACGATGACGAGGCGGAGGGTGGGCAGGATGAAGCCTTCGAGTTCGGCTTGGCCTGAGTATTTGAGGGCGATGGGGATGTGATGGGTTTGCAGGCGATCGACGGCGGGATAGTCGCGGGGATTGGGCAGGAATTGGGCGCTACAGTCATGTTCTTGGAGTAGGGCCACGGTGCGACTGGGTTGGGCGGAGACGAGAAAGATGTTGAAGCCGCGATCGCGTTCCTGTCGCAGAATTTGCGCGATTTTGGCGAATTGATGGGGGGTGGTGGCTAGACGGCGACTGGCCAGGTTGAGATGTTTGCCGGGGTCGTTTTCGGCGTCGCGATCGCTGACGACTAATTCCCGCAAATCGACTCGTGGCAAGGGACAGGGGGCAAGACTTTCGTTGAAGGGGCGATGGAGGGGGCTCAGTTGGGGATGGCGATCGCGATGGCTGAGGAAGTCCTGTTCAACATGGTCAACCCAGCGATCGCTGTGGCCCTGACAGGCTTCGGGTTCATCGACAACGAGGAGACTGTTGTCGGGTAAGTAGTCCAGAAGGGAGGCGGGGGCATCAAAGGCTAAGCCGACTTGGGCGCTTGGGGATAAGTCGCCGGCCGGTTGGGGCCAATCGTCACCCATCTCGGCGGCCAGACCACTATTGATCTGGCGCGGTGTTAGCACAACTTGCTCTATTTTGTCAAGCGATCGCTGACTGATAGGGTCAAATTCCCGCATTTTTTCGAGTTCATCGCCAAAAAACTCTAAACGCAGCGGTAGTTCGGCGGAAACCGGGAAAATATCGATAATATCACCCCGTCGGCTCCATTGTCCTTCACTTTCGACGAGGGAAACCGATTCATAATCGAGTTCTGCTAACCGTCGTTTGAGGGCGCCTAGGGAGAGATCGAGTCCGAGGTGGAGACGCAGACAGGATTGGCTAAAGTGTTGGCGAGGGGGTAAATGGGGATGAAGGGCGCGTTGGGTGGCGACAATGGCGAAGGGGTGAGGCTCCCTGTCCGACGGATGGACGAGATCGGCTAAAACTTGTAATTGTCCCCAGGTGATTTCATCGGCATCACCGTCGTCATAGGGTGAGGCTTCACTGGTGGGATAGAAGTGAACCACCGGCCAACCCATTTCTTGGAGTTGCGCCGCCCAACGGCCGGCTTCTTCTAGGGTGGCGGTGATGGTACACAAATGCTGTTGACGTTGCTGAGCTAAGGCCGATACCATCAGGCCCTTGGGAAAGCGAGGAACTCCATCGAGGTGTAAGCGTCCATCGCGATCGACAGAGGTGTTTAGCTCTTGAGTTAGAGGAGTTCGAGCCAGGGTACGAACAACGGAAGAAAAGGCCATAACAGAGCAACAGCAGCGATCGCGCGACAGTAAATCTGATCCATTCTAACCAAATGCGGCCATTTCCCGCCTCAGAGGTGATGGCGTCTCCCGCCGGCGTTGCGATCGCTCTGAGTCTGTTGAAGTCTTGGTTTAACGGTTCGTTTGAGTGTTCAAGGCTACAAAACGCCAACCCATCCTAAGGGACAATGACCGATGAAGGTTCGGTGAGGGTTCGAGCTACAATCGTGAACCGTTACCCATTGCAGCCTTGACTGTAACCATCCTCGAATTCCCAAGCTACCTGGCAGACATGCTGTTGAGCACTGTTTAATGATGAGAACACCCCAGATTATTGTCTGTGGATTAGGTCCGACGGGCTACGAAATTTTCCGACTGCTGCGACAGCAAGGGATTGAGGCGATCGGTATCCATGATCAGCCTCTCCCCCAGGAAACGGATCATGTGGTTGTGGGCAATTTGCGATCGTCCTCGACGCTTCTCGCGGCGGGCATCCAAGAGGCTCAAACTCTGGTGTTAGCTATGGTTGATGATGCGGTCAATCTAGCGGTTTTAGTACAGGCGCGTCTTCTGAATCCCCATATTCGCATTGTCAATCGACTGTTCAACCAGCGATTGGGAGAGCGACTCAATCAGACTCTGGAGCATCATACGGCCATGAGTGTGTCAGCTTTAGCCGCGCCGGTGTTCGCGTTTGCGGCGTTCGGAAATCGGGCGATTGGTCAACTTCAGTTATTTAACCAGACTTGGCCCATTCATGAAGAGTATATCCATGATGGCCATGATTGGGTCGGACGTACCTTGGATGAACTCTGGGACGATCGCTCGCGAATGTTGATCTATTATCTGCCGATGCAGACTCATTTAGATTTGGTTTCGGCGGTGTTGCGTCAACAGCCTCTGCAAGTCGGCGATCGCCTGATTATTGCGACTCAGCCGACGCTCGGCTCCCGCCATAAATCCTGGCTGGCCCGAGGAAAACAATTTTTCCGTTGGCTGAAAACCCTACGTCAGCAAATTCAGTCGAGTGTGGCGATTACTCTGATTCTGTTTCTAACGATTTTCGTGGCCACCTTGACATACACGGCAATTAATGTAGAGGTGACGGCGGTCGATGCCCTTTATTTTTCTGTGGGCATGATTACCGGGGCCGGCGGAAACGAAAAAGTCGCCGAAACCGCTCCGGCCTTAATTAAAGTCTTTACGGTGATTATGATGTTAGCGGGAGCCGGGGTGATTGGTATTGCCTATGCTCTCCTCAATGACTGGGTGTTAGGAACCAGCTTCCGCAAACTCTGGAATGCAGCCCCAACGCCGAGTGAGAATCACTATGTTGTCTGCGGTTTGGGGGGCATTGGCATTAAAATTGCCACCAGTTTGCAGGAAAATGGCTATGACGTGGTGGCGATCGAGACGGATCCCAATGGGCGCTTTTTACATACGGCCCAATCTCTGAAAATTCCTGTGGTTCAAGGCGATGCGACCCTTGCGGATACCCTCGAAACGGCAAATATTCACCGAGCCAAGGCTCTATTTGCCGTCAGCAGTGACGATACCACGAATCTCGAAATTGCCCTGACGGCTAAGGGACTTCGCAGCGATGTTCGGGTGGTTGTCCGCGCCCATGATGCTCATTTTGGCATGATGGTTCAGGAGGTCTTTGAGTTTAACTCGGTCTTGAGTCCGACGGAAATCGCCGCTCCCTCCTTTGCGGCGGCGGCTTTGGGGGGACAGATTTTTGGCAGTGGGATGACGGCGGGAAATCTCTGGATTGCCATGGCCACGACGATTACCCCCGAACACCCATTTCTAGGACAAGATGTGAAGTCGGCAGCGGCCAATGGTGATTTTGTGCCACTGTATCTTGAAACCAGTAGCGATACTCTCCATGGTTGGGAGTTATTGGGGGCTGAGTTGACCGGGGGCGATCGCCTCTATTTAACGATCCCGGCCAATCGTTTGGCTCAACTTTGGCGTGTGGTGGAACCGGAATTTGAACTCCGGGCGCCATCATCTGAGTCCAATGGTCAGTCCAACTCCCGTCAAAATCGGATCGCGATGAACAATTGACGGGACTCTCGGGACGCAAAATTCCCTCGCTGGCAGGGACTAGGGGTAGCTCCTGCTAGGAAGAAAGGCCCTGTTCCGGCTGGGTTTCGCCATCACGCTACCCAGATGGCGAAACTCAGCGATGTTGGAGACTAGGACAAACTATTGAGCCAGGTGCGAATTTCATTGACGTCAATCGGGCCAGCATCCCGGACTTGCTCACGGCTATCTCCGGGCAACGTCCAGGTTTCAGGACAGCCGAGGCTCGGTCGTTGTAGTTGGGTTTGGGCAATTAAATCCAACGTTTTGGCCTCGACAAGATACAAGGTCGCCTGAGTTCCATAACTGGCTAACGACCCATACCATCCTTCTTCATTGAGATACCAACAGGTTTCTCCATCATTAGGATTCGTGGTTTGATGAGAACAGAGAATTAAGGGCGTATTATTCAAATCCCCGGAGGTTACGTCCCGCAGATCCGCGTCAGGGTCGGGGAGTTTGCCCATGATGTCATAATTGGTCTCGGGAGTATCACGAATAAAGATAAGGCTATTGTCCGTCATCTGCTCTTGAGAGTGAGGGGCTTCGGTAATGGCAAAGACGGGTTTTTCCGACAGGGGAATGTCTCCCTCGGAAATTTTGGTAATTCGACAGACACCGGCCAGGCGCGTTTCAAAGTCGGCTTGGGTTAGCCCCGGCGGTCTCTCTCGGCTGGAGGCTAAATTAGCGCTATTGGGGGCATCTCCGACCTGGGCTGGGGTTAAGGTTGCGGTTTGCTGACGACAGGCGACCAGGGTGAAAAGGAGCGAACAGCTCATTAGAGTCCGAACAGGGAGTTTCATGGGGAGAGGTTAATCGTCAAGAACGGGGAAAAGGGAGAACGATGGTTGGATTAGTTTGACCGTTAATTCATGACTGTGGTGTTTAATGTTAGCTATTTTAGTGTTTATGGGCACAGAGGAGATAGGGTCACGATGACAGAGATGTCTTGGTTACTGATCGGATATGGTAGTCTATTGCGCCGCGATGATGGAGTGGGACAACGGATTGCGGCAGCGGTGGCGGATTGGGAGTTACCGGGGGTGCGATCGCTGCCTCGGCATCAGTTAACGCCGGAACTAGCGGAATCTTTGGCTGATGTGGACTTAGCACTGTTTGTTGATGCCTCGTTGCCGGGAACTGAGCTCAGGATTGACCCTCTGAGTGCTGATTCTGGACCCACGGTGATGGGACATTATCTGACGCCTTCGTCTTTGCTGGGAATGACGCAATGGTTGTATGAGTGTTGCCCTCAAGCTTGGTTGATCTCAATTCCGGGGCAGGATTTTGGGTTGGGTGAAACGTTGTCTGAGTCGGTTGAAGAGGCGATGATGCAGGTGCTTCAGCAGTTGCGGGAATGGTTCACGGCTGCCAATCCACTTGTCCTTGATGTTCACAGTGAAAGCCTTTTGTTGCCCAGTCATCTAAATCCACCTCGTTGAGTCGCAGCAGTTGATCACAGGAGGGAGAATAGATCTGACTCAGAACCGCCCAAAGTCCAGTTCGTGTGATGTCTAATAGGGTTTTGAGGCGACTTTCTTGGTTTCCGGGTCTGCCAATTTCGGGGACGATGTTCGCGTCCACCCAGATCCCATGTAATCCCAGGCTAATCCGGGCCATCCAAATGGCCCGAGGGAGATGACTGGCTGAGGTGATCAGCTCGACGTGATGGACTTGCCAACGTTCGAGGATGGGCAGGCTATAGAAGAAGTTATAAAAGGTTGAGTGGGCGCAGTTTTCGAGCCAGACTCGGTCCGTGGGAGCGTTGTCTCGTTCAAAGATGAGATAAATACAGGGGGGAAGGGAACCGGTGGAGATGAGGATGGGAATTTGGGGGTGCGATCGCGCGTATTGGGCGCTATACATTTCGCGGCGAATACTGCCACCTAACACCAAGACCCCGTCGGTGGGATCGTCTCGATAGCTGAGGGCCTCAAGGCCACGCAGTCCGCTAACGAGAACCAGGGCTAAGATGAGTCCCAGGAGTCCCCAGGCCAGTTTGGTTTTCAGCGATCGTTTTGACTGAAACCAGCGCCGGAGGGACTGGGGGATTCTCTGCCAGGGGGGTCGGGTCATGTTAGTCGCTGCCTTCGTTGTTGCGGGGCGATGGGTTCAGGTCTTGTTGGGAGGGTAGGCGAAATTCAACAGAACCATCGTCGTGTCGAATGACTTGTGCGCCGAGATTTTCGAGTTCGCTGATGGCTCGTTCTTTGACGCTTTCATCGGTGGCGTTAGAGTAAACGTCTTGCCAACCGATGAAACGGGCGCGTAGACTATCGGGATTGTCCCGTAGCCATTGGGCGGTTTGCCGGTAGTAGGAGGCAAAATCGGCGTAGCTATCTGTTTTTGCGGCTAAGTCGGCCGCTTGTTCGTAGGCGTGGATGGCCCCAGGAATATCGCCGAGGAGAAGGAAGCGATCTAAGGCTTCTAGGAGGGCTAAAACAAAGGCTTGCTCTTCGATGTTGGGGGTAATGGACTCGAGTCCGCGATCGAGCAGTTCGACGCTTTTTAGGGGTTCTCCTTGGCAGTAGGAGACGCCGCCGGGGACGAAGGTATAGGCGGTGAAGAAACGGGGGTCTCGTTGAGTGACTTGGTCGAGATAGGTGAAGTTAAGACGACAACCGGTTTCGTCTCGGGCCGCTTCGTCGCCAAAGTATTGGAGGTATTGTAGAAAGGTCCAACTGGCGATCGCGTTATCAAAGCCTAAACTGGGCAATTGCTCAAGAAGCGCCAGTTGCAGTTCTAAGCGTCGTTCTTCTTGGACGGGTTCGGTCTCCTCGTCGATGACCTGTTGCCAGCGTAGTCCCTGGAGACCGACAGCGGCGATCGCAGCTAGGGTTGCGGTCATTAAACTTAATCCTATGGCTTTCGAACCAGACAGCATTTGAACCGTCATAACCTCGTGTTTTTGCCGAACTCTCCCTTCTAGGATAGATCACGGCTTGAGATCAAGATCACCCCTAATGGCCGCCGGTCTGTCAGATGATCAGTCAGAGTGTCAGTTAGAGTGTCAGTCAGAGTGTCAGTCAGTCAGATTGTGATCGCAGACACCACTCAACCGCCCCTGGAATGGCTACAGTGGTTTATATATCAACTTTTAAGTCAAAATAAGTCAAAATTGGTTGGACTCGCCCAGCAAGACCCACTAGAACTCGTACGGTGACTCATCTCGCATATCTGCTTAGGGCTGACATGGCATCGTTGAGACTAGCATCATCAGGAATTACGGTTCCAAGACCTGTAGATAGGGTCTAAAGGGTTCATATTCAACCTCGTTTCGCTTTATCGTCCTTCTTCGACCCCATCACGCATGAATCGTCCTCATCCTTCCATTCTTCAATCCGTTACGGTGGTTGGCACTGTTCTTCTAACCAGCACCGTGTCCTTCCTTAATCCGCTGTCGAGTCGATCGAGTCACGCCGCGACCTTTGAAAACAGTCCTAAAGCCGTTTTGGATGAGGCCTGGCAGATTGTCAATCGTGATTATGTTGATGAAACGTTCCAAGATACGGATTGGCAACAGGTGCGTGAAGAACTCCTAGGGCAAGAGTACAGTTCCCGAGAACAGGCCTATGCGGCGCTCCGTCGTGCCTTAGCCCGCTTGGATGACCCCTATACGCGTTTTTTGGACCCTGAAGCGTTTGCGGCGCTCAATGAGCAAACCTCGGGGGAACTGTCGGGGGTTGGTTTACGCTTAGAGCGCGATGAGCAACAGCAAACTATCTCAGTGGTGGCACCGATTCCCAATTCTCCGGCGAGTCGTGAGGGGATTGAGGGGGGCGATCGCATTCTGGCCATTGATGGTGATTCAACGGCGTCGATGGGGATCGATGAGGCCTCGCAGCGGATTCGAGGTGCGATTGGAACGCCGGTAACGTTGAGGATTTTACGCAATCAGCGCCAGTTTAATGTCACTCTTGTCCGTAGCCGTATTGAACTCCCGGCGGTTCATCACAGTCTCAGTTTGGAGGGAGAGACTCGGGTGGGTTATATTCGCTTGAGTGAGTTTAGTTCTCATGCCCATGAGCAGATGTATCGAGCCATTGAGGACTTAAAAGAGCAGGGGGTTGATGCGTTTGTGCTGGATTTACGGGGGAATCCTGGAGGCTTGCTGAATGTGAGTATTCAGATTGCTCGTATGTGGTTGAATGAAGGGGCGATCGTCAGTACAGTTGACCGTCATGGCAATATCGAAGCTGTTGAGGCCACCCGGACGGCGTTGACGGATTTACCTCTGGCGGTTCTGGTGGATCACAATTCCGCTAGTGCGAGTGAGATTGTGGCGGGAGCGTTACAGGATAATGAACGCGCGACGATTATTGGCACGCCAACCTTTGGTAAGGCGTTGGTGCAATCGGTGAATTCTTTGTCGGATGGTTCGGGGTTGGCGGTGACGGTGGCTCGTTACTTTACTCCCAATGGAACTGATATTAGTGAAAACGGCATTTTTCCAGATTCTCGGGTGGAGATGACGGGAAATGAGCAACTTTTGTTAAGTCGAGATGGAAACCTTCGAGGAACTCTCTCTGATCCGGTTTATTCTCGGGCAGTTGATGTCTTTCAAGAGCAGATTCCTGTTGCCAGTCGTAATGGTTCGAGTCGTAATGGTTCGAGGGAGGCCGCTGTTAAGGTTCTACGGCTTAAGGAACTTGAGAGTGTCCGCTAATCGGCTCAGGGTTGGATGAGATGGAAATTCTCGGCTGAATCTGGTTGTGGATGTCAAAACCCCGATGTCATCAAAACATCGGGGTTTTGTAGCAGTCGTCAGATGCAATAAGATATCAACTTGGATCGATAACATGACGAGGCTTGATCTCGGTTAACTGCCAACTGCTGTCACGGTATATTATAGCGTTTTGATATCTAGTCGGGTCTAAGTTCTATTCATCTGAATAGTGACACGATCGCCGGCTTAGGCTTTGGAAAAGCCAAGTCCATTTTCTTGGGCATACCGCTCCATAAACCGCATGAAACGATCCCATTCTTGCTCAGATTTAATCGGGTAAATGGCTTCGACGGCTTCGGCTTGTCCATTGACAAACTTCCCTTTGACTTCCCGAGTGACCAGTTCTCCTTCTTCGTCAATGAGGTACATACCGGTGATTTCTTCACCAAATTCAGGGTCGAGGGCTTGCGGGTTTTGGAAGTAGAAAATCGCCCGTCCATTCGATCCATCTTTGGAGCGAGTTAAACGCACGTCGGGGACGACGTCTTCTTTGACACCCTTGGCGAATTCGATACGAGCCATACGCTTTACTAGATCAGAAACATCGGCTTCAACTTAACACAGCTCGCGACCCTACGGGTAGTTCAGGGGTTCGGTGCAAGATTCACGTCCTCTTGAGGGGCCAACCGCTAACCCTTCGCTGATCAGGTTAGAGCCGTCCCATAATCTCGGGTAATAGGGTCGCCGGAAGCTGATTCAAGGCCTTCCCTTGAGCGGCCATGCCGCCAACGTCATAGCAGGCTCGTAAGGTCCGCACGATCGCATCTTGAGCGGTTTTTTGTCGTTGGGGTTGCGATCGCCAACCGTGAAAGGCGGCTAAATGTTGCTCTAAGGCGGCTTCAATATGTCCTAAGCGGTGTTGAGGATCGCATTGGGGATGAACCCCGAGATAGTAATGGGTTAAGCCAAGATTATTATAGGTAGCGTAGAGGTCGAAACTCAGGGTGGTTTGCGAGGCGGCGACGTCGATGGCGGTGCGATAGGAGTCGATGGCTTGGTGCAAAATCGCAAGAGCCTGTTCTGGGGGCGATTGTTGGGCCAGATGCCAATAGGCGGTCCCGAGGTTGTTCTGGGTGGCGGCACAACCGGCGGGAAAACGCTCGGGGGTGCGGTAGGTGAGGGCCTCTTGATAGGCGATGATGGCTCGCTGCAAGTTCTCTAGGGAGGTCCCGGAGTCGGAGAGGGTCCAGTAGGCGGTTCCGAGGTTACTCTGCAACATGGCGTAGGTCATTTCATCGCGATCGCAGGTGTAATAGGTCAAGGCCGCTTCATAGGCGGCAATGGCTCGCTCTAAGCAAGGTTTGGGAGCTTCAAACTGGGCCAGACTCCAATACGCTGTACCGAGGTTATTTTGAATTGAGGCGTCTTGAGCTAAATGAGACGGACTGTTGGGCTGGCCTTGAGACTGGTTCAAGGCTGTTTCAAAGGCGGCGATGGCCTGTTGCCAATCGTGGGCCTGTTGACGTGTGCGACCGAGATCAGCCCAGACGGAGCCGAGATTGTGGTAGAGGGTGATTTCAACGTCGGGTTTGGGGACGGTTTTTAGGGTGGCGATGGCCTGTTGATAGGCTTGGATACTGGCTTCTAACTCCGGCACGCGGCGATCTCGGTGGTCATGGCGACCGAGGAGCCAATGGAGGGTTCCGAGGTCGTTGAAGGTGGCTAGAAGTCGTCCTGGCTCTTCGGGAGGGGAGATCTGCCAGGATTTTAGGGCCTGACGATAGGCGGCGATTCCGACTCGGGTACATTTGATTAAATCGCAGTCTTGTTGCAGGCGATCGCGGTAGAGGTTCGCAAACTCTTGGTATTGGATGGCCAGGCGATCGCCCGCAGGTCGTAAACGGTGCAGCCGTTCGATTTGCTGTAAGCGGTCTAGGGGCTGATGTCCGGGTAGTTCATCCTGGGTGATGGTAACCAGTTGCACGAGAGACCTGGGGACAAATTGCCACACCATTGGCTCTGAAGAGCCTGTTGAGAGAGTGCCTGTTGAGGGAGAGGCTGAGGCGGAAATACTAACGGTTTCTTGGGGAATAGTGTTTTGAGGTCTGGGTGTGGCGACGGTTTGGGTGCTAAGGCTAGAGTGGTGAAGCGGACGTTGGCGATGGCTGGGTAGGGGTTCACTACAAAATTCAAAGACTCCGGTACAACATCGCCAAAATTCTGGAGCGGAGTGTTGAATTTGGTAGAGCCAGGGTCGAGAAATCCAAAAGACTAAACTGCCAAGACTCTCGTCAGAGGTTTCAGCATCCAATTGAGATAACTGCTGAGGAATTTCTCGTAGTTGTCGCAGAAAAGACCATTGTAAGTTGGCCGATTGACGGGTGAAGTCTGCAATTCCTAACAGTTGTAAACAAATGGCACTACTGCCTGAGATCTGTTGAGGTAATCCTTGACGGATTTGCTCTAAAATTTGGGTTTGTGTAGGTGCCAGTTGAATGCTGGCTAAACAGGTAGACTGACTTAAATCGGCTTCTGATTGTAGGGCAATGGCTAACTCGCTGGCATGGGTTTTATCGTCACAGACCGCTAAAAAGATTTGCCGACGCAAGCCGAGGGCGATCGCCAATTTCAGGCGTTGATAGACCTGTTGATTCCAACTCGATGGCTCCGGTGAGGTGACACCCGAAGCCATCAATGAACTTGGCGAGAGAGCAAGAGGCACAGACATAAACGGGTTTGAAGGAACGAGGGATGGCCAAAACGATTGCACCGGCTAATTCCTTTTTCATTCCTGCCGTTCCCTGCTCAGGATAGTCTTGGCTCTTGTCTTAGCCCTAGACTATCCTTGAGCTGGTTTTACCCAGAGACTTCCTGGGGTGTCAAGGGATGGTCTTCGGGGAGTCTCACTTCTTGGGCTAGGGGTAAACTGGCAAGAAACTCTCGATCTTCGGTAATGTGGGGGAATTTTAATTGAGAATCGGGAATGCCACGTTCAACTTGTTGCTGTCGTAGTTTATCGTAACTTCCAGGTTTTAACAGACGCAGTCGTGGTGCGGGAATGTCACTACCCCGAGAAATTTGATAATGGGTGTTTTCGGCGGCGAGTTGTTCGTCAAAGCGACGTAAGAAGGTGATGGGATCGCTGAGTTGATCGCCTGGGGCGAGTTCAATGTTGACTAAATAACGGGCGGGAAATTCATCGCCCGATAGAGTTAGGCAAAAGTCCTCAAAGGTGATGCCAAATTCGGCTTGTAGGTGATCCATGACACGGGTGGCATGGTCTTCGGTGGTTTTTTCGGTGGTGGAGGACATCATGCCGCCGCTGCGGTGTTTGAAGACAATGAGGGGGGCTTGGTTATAAAAGCCGACGACTTCGATGATATCGCCGATGTCATAGCGGAAAAAGCCGCCATAGCTACTGAGGAGGATGCGATAGCGTTCTCCTACCTTCACTTCACGAGGTAGTAGGGTTTGGGGTTGTTCGACGTGCCATTGAGATTCGGGGATAAACTCAAAAAAGCCGGTTTCTAGGGAGAGAATACTGCCGTCGGTGTCGACATCGGGGTAGATGCTAAAGGTGCCTTCGGCGGAGGAGAAGACCGCACCAAAGATGGGGGTATCGCCGAAGTATTCGGGGAAACGGCGGAAGTAAAAGTCGGAGGTTCCTCCTCGGGCAGCGGTGACGAAAAAGGACTCGGGCCAGACACGTTTGGGGGTGAGTCGGCCGTCTTGTTGCAGCACCTGACGTAGCTCAGTGGCGCGTTTGGGGTCAGGACTAAGGAGGGACTCAAGGGTGGGGCGTAACTCGGGTTCTAGGGGCAGCCAGGAGGCGATGGTTCCCTGTTCGATGTCTTGGATCATCTCTTCGCCGTAGCGTTCGAGATAGTTGCACATCCGTAGGATCAACATGGGAAAGTTGGCAATCATGCCTCGGGTGCTGCGATCGCTGACGGCGAAGAGAATGGCAATATAGTGACGGGCGACGGTATCGGCGGGAAGGAGGCTTTCAAAGGGATTGGCGAAGAGGATTTTATAGAGTCGTTCGTCCATGCGCATGACACCGACACTGGCGGGGCCATAGTTGATGCCGCCGTCGGTGGTTCCCCACATGAGGGCGGAGTTGGTGAGGAGGAGTTTGCCGAATTTCAGCCCTCGACGTTGTAGGGCCTGTTGGACGAACCCCATGCTGGTGAGGTTGGCTCGACGTAGGACGGTTTGGGATTTACGGCTGGTGGGGATGAGTTTTTTCTTGCCGGTGGAGCCGCTGGTTAGGGTGATGTAAACGACGGGATCGGGGAGGAGGACGTTGGTTTCTCCTTGGGCGATGCGATCGATGTAGGGTTCGTAGCTGGCATAGGGAAGAATGGGCATTTTTTCCCGAAATTCAGCTACACTTTTGATGTCAGAAAAACCGTAGTCTTGGCCAAATTTTGTGGTTTGATACTCTCGCAATAAGGTGAGTAAAAAATTCTCTTGAACTTGTTCTAGGTTGCGAGTTTTGCGAATAAATCGTTCTCGAAAAAAGCTGGTAATTAGGCTGATAAGAAATAGGGTTGGATTCGCCATGTTTTTGCGAAGGCTGAAAAAACTCGATTATTATATCGCAAGGTTGGAGCAAAACTTGTGCCATCTTGGCTGTGGGGGTTAAGACACGAGGGTCGAGATGTTAGTTCTCGGATTGGTGTAGGGCGGTAAGGGCAGATTTGACTTGTGCCATGAGGGATTTGGCCGCTTGTTTGGAGCCGGCTTGGTCTAAATGGGGTTGGACGGCGATCGCCTCGCCGATACAAACTGAGACATCACAACGAAATGTCGGGGTGCCGCTACTGTAACGAATGCTAATCGGGACAATCTGAAGCCGACTCCCTGGGGTGGCTTCATGAGAAGTATGCTCCTGATTCTGCTCGTCAAGGGGCTGCTCACGGTTGGCCTGGCTGCGAACGGCTTGAACGGCCAAACGCCCTAAGCCGGGTTTCATGGCATAGACTTGTTCAGGATCGGGTTGGCATTTCTCTAGGTTTCGTTTGATGAAAAAGACGTTCCCTTCGGGGAAAATCACTAACATCTGTTGATGGATGAGTAATTCTAAACCATGACGTAAACTGCCGATTCCGGCTCGTCCAAGATCCACGGGGAATGCGCCGAGACGTCGCACGAGACAGCCTTGGAGACCTTCGGTTTCGTTGGCGGAGGTCATGAAATGAGGATGTTTGCCGCTGACGGGGTGGCCGGCGGCGTAGGCGACGAGAATGGGGTCCCAGCGGGAGCGGTGGGTGGGAGCGAGGATGATGGCCCCGGATGGGGGTAGGTTCTCTTGGCCGCTAATGTGGATGTGGCGGAAGTAACTGGGTAAGACGAGATAGCGGGCTAGGGGATAGAGGATGGCGGTCAGCCAGGGTGAGACTTGGGAGGAGACGGAGGTGGCGTGAACCGGGGAAGACATGGACGGATGGGCGGATGCGTTGGGGGGGGAGGTGCTGACGTGAGTGTCGGAATCCGGTTGGGCGGACGAGTGCAACTGAGTCATGGATTTGGGGGAGAGGTGACGACAGAATCGGATCCGGTTGGGGGAGTGAGACCGGGTCTCAGGGTCACTCTAGCTAAGGTTGGCTTGGGCTGAGTTGTTTTTAGGTTAAGGGGATCTCGTCACGGGGAAATTGCTGGTTCAGCCAGTTTGTTGGGCTGTCTGAACGCTGGGTTTGGGTGGGCGACGCTGTGCGAACCAGTGGTGCAGTTGTTGCCGGCAAGACTGCTCTAGGATACCACCGATGACTTGGGGGGTATGGTTGGAGACGCGGCTGTTGGGCAGGTTGACGACGGTACGGATGGCGCCGGTTTTGGGGTCGTCGGCACCGTAGATGAGTTGGCTAATGCGAGATTGGACGATCGCCCCGGCACACATGGGACAGGGTTCGAGGGTGACGTAGAGGCGACAGCCCTGGAGGTGCCAGCGGTTGAGGATGCGTCCAGCGTCTCGCAGGGCGAGGACTTCGGCGTGGGCGGTGGGGTCGCGATCGCGCTCTTTGCGGTTACTGGCACGGGCGATGAGTTGATTCTGGGCATCGACGACGACGGCCCCGACGGGAACTTCTCCGTGTTCTCCGGCTTCTTGGGCCAGGTTCAGGGCGTAGTTCATCCATTGTCGATGCTGCTGGAGTTCTTGCATGGTCTGAGTTTTCCCTCGCTAGTGGCGGTCTGGGAGGGGGTCCACTTGGGCTCGCCAGAGGAGGCAGTTGCCGTGATAGTAGCCGCGATGGGTGATGCGGACGCGATCGCCGGGGTTGGCCTGTCCTTGTTTGAGTTGATGCTGCTGGGGGTTGTAGGGAACGATCGCGTCAATGTCGCCAATGGGAATTAGCCCCCAATCTTCTAATAGCTGCTGCAAGGGACGGATGAGGGGCAAGATGTTTTTTGCCAGAAGCTGCGGGTTTTGCTCTACTCTGGCGGCGGCGGTGGGCCAAAACCGCAGGAAGGATTCAAGTTGCTCTAAACTCTCCCGTTGAAAGTCCTGTCGCAGTTGGCTCGATTGTTGGTTCAGTTGGGCTTGCAACCGTTGGTATTCTTGTTTGAGAGACTCCCCATCCCTCACGTCAGAGTTATTGGTTGCGGTTACGGTTGGGCTAGACGGGTGATCTAGGGCGGCGATGAGTTGGCTGGGACTGAGGTTCAATGCCTGACTCAGTTGGCAGAGAACTCCCCAACGCAGGTTTGAGAGCGGCCCGGTTCGCACTTGTTGTACTTGCCATTGGGAGACGGCGGCGCGGCGGCTGAGTTCCCGAAAACTGGAAATTCCCGCCTGCGTCATGAGGGTACGCAGGCGGTCGGTTCGATGGGTGGTGGATTCAGGGGCGGATTGAGATTTGGTCATCCGTCGGGGCTATCTCGTAACGTGAGCTTAGCCTTCGAGGAGGCTACGCAACATCCAGGCGGTTTTTTCGTGGATTTGCATCCGTTGGGTGATGAGGTCGGCGGTGGTTTCGTCGTTGGCCTCTTCGACGATGGGGAAGAGGCTGCGAGCGGTTCGTACAACGGATTCTTGGGCTTTCACCAGTTGTTGAATCATCTCTTTGGCGGGGGGGACGCCGTCGGGTTCTTCGATGGAGGTGAGTTTGGCGTACTGGCTATAGGTTCCGGGGGCGGCGTAGCCGAGGGTGCGGATGCGTTCGGCAATTTCATCGACGGCCATGGCCAGTTCGGTGTATTGTTCTTCGAACATGGTATGCAGGGTTTGGAACATGGGGCCGGTCACGTTCCAATGGAAGTTATGGGTGGTGAGGTAAAGGGTGTAGGTGTCGGCGAGGAGGTGAGAGAGTCCTTCGGCGATCGCCTTGCGGGATTTCTCGTCGATACCGATTTCGATGGGCATGGTTTGCATAGAACAGGCTCCTAATGGATGGTTAAGATTTCAGAGTTCAGATAGGATGAATGCGATGGTTTGCGGCATTACACCCTACTGTTATGAAGTGTAAGCTAATTTTGGGGCTTCATGTCTCTATCGGAGGTGGGAAGCCCAACGCGGCGGTTCAATCGATAGGGGGAGATTGGGGCTAAGCGAGGTGCATTTTGAGGACGGCTTTGGGGGCGCGACGCACTCGACAGCGTATGGTCTGATGGCCGAGCCGTTGACAGGCTTCGTAGCGGTGACAGCCGGAAAATCCGTAATACTGTCCGTCTACTTCGAGAACGTCGATGGGTTCCTGGAGACCGATTTCGGCGATGGAGTCCATGAGGGCTTTGACGTTGTTGGGGTCGTTGGCCCGAGGGAGGGGACGGCGAATTTGGGCGATGGGGATGTCTTCGAGTCTCATGGGTGCTGCTCAATCGGGCGGGGATGAGCGGTGATGATTGATGATCACTTCCAAAGTGTACTCATAATGAGTATGGCTTGTCAAGATTGGGGGAGAAGTTTGGCGATCGCGGGCAGGAATGGGCAAATTAACGGTAAGATGGGATACGGTTTTAATGCGGTAGGCGCGATCGCAGCCGGCCGTGAAAAATATTTTTGTAAATCCCTCGGAGTTCAGATCATGGTAGCCCTTAAACTTGTCGTTTACGCTGTCGTTGCGTTTTTTGTGTTGTTGTTCGTGTTTGGATTCCTTTCGAGTGATCCGGCACGGAACCCTGGACAGCGGGACGTGGAATAGAGATTGATTGAGATTGATTTCAAAAGCTGTGAAACGTGCCTGACTGACGTTGAACAGCCATGAATCGATACGAAATAGGTGGGGTGCGGGTTCCTCGCACCCCCCTTGCTGTCTGGGGGCGATCGCCAGTACTCTAATCAACGCATCCTCCATGTGATTGGCATATGATTGGCTGGCTTATGGGACTCACTCAACCCGTTACGATGACATCGATCTTTTTGCGTTTCGTCAGATGACCTATCCGGCGCCTCCCCCCACCCCTGCACCGATGGTTCAGGTTGCTATGGACAAGCACCTGAAGTCATCTCCTGAGTTCGATCTCAGGCCAGTCAATGAACTCGCGTCGAAGATGTCGCCTGGGGATGAATTGGCAACGACGTTGACCGTCGAGGGGGCGATCGCCCCTCCTGAACCCAGTCCAGTTCCGATGACCCGTCCGCCTTTAACCATTCCGCCTCTGACACCGAGTTCTGAGATGTTTCCGGTTCCAGATGAGGAGGGGGACGAGCCAGCGTTTAAACCCTTGTCAGAGGACGATCTTGAGGTCAATGGGCAAACATTACAGGGACCCTTGGACCTTGAGACGCCGATTGAAGTCACGGCGGATTATCAGGAGTTTGACGAGCGGCGGCAGATTTTTACGGCGGTGGGTAATGTGGTGATGCGCTATCGGGATTCGGTGCTAGATGCCGATCGCCTGGAGGTGAACCTACTGACGCGGATGGCGCGAGGCCAGGGGAATGTGGCTTTAGCCTTGCCGGGACAAGTGCTGCGGGGAGAGGAGTTTCGCTATAATTTTGTGCAACAAACGGGGGAAATTCGGCAGGCCCGGGGGGAAGTGACCAGTGAGCGGCGTTTGGAAAGTGCCACCGAGGCCGAGATTGGTTTGATTGAAACCCCTGGTAGCACTCTGTTACCGGTGGCGGTGGATGCGCGGGGGTTGACGGATGGGCCTCAGAGTGATCGGATTCGCGATCAGCAGCCGTTGCGAGTAAGTCCGGGGGGCAATATTGAGTTGGGGGTTGGCGGTGGCCAGGGACTTCCTGGCACGCAAGGCGCGGGAACGATTAGTAATTTCCGCTTTGAGGCGGGGGAGGTGACGTTTACGGCCCAAGGCTGGGAGGCGGAGGATGTTAGCATCACCAATGACCCGTTTTCACCGCCTGAGTTGGAGATTCGGGCCGATCGCGCCCGGTTAAGGAGTATTGATCCGCTGCGGGATGAGTTGCGCCTGGAACGGCCGCGATTGGTGTTTGATGATAATTTCTCGATTGGGATTCCGCGACGACGGTTTATTTTCGATCGCCGGGAACAACAGGAGCCGTTTTTGCAGATTGGCTATGATGGGCGCGATCGCGGTGGCTTGTTTGTGCAGCGACGGTTCAATCTGGTGGATACGCCGGTGTTTTCTCTGAGTGTCACCCCTCAGTATTTTGTGGAACAGGGGATTAATGATAACAATGTTGTCAAGTTAGATAACTTTGGTACGGTGGTGCAGGCTCGGGGCCGTTTTTCGCCGACAACGATTCTGACGGCGGATGTGGATGTGCTGAATCTGGATTTTGCTGAGTTTGATTCGGAGGAGGATTTACGGGCCAGTGCGCGGTTGTCGCAGTTGGTGGGGGATCATACGCTGACGGGGGAATATGGGTTCCGCGATCGCCTCTTTAATGGGTCGTTGGGCTTTCAGACGGTATACAGTAGTTTTGGGGCGGTGCTGTCATCCCCTCAATATGTGTTGGGGTCGACGGGAATTTCTCTGAATTATCAGGTTGGGGTGAACCGGATTGAGTCGGATACCGATGATTTAAGTCTGTTGGAGCCGATTCGGGAGAATAATCGGGTGTCTCTGACGCGCTATCAGGGGAGTGCGGTGTTACGACGCGGCTTTACTCTCTGGCAAGGGGAGGCGTTACCGCTGACGGCGGAGGAGGGGTTACGCTATACTCCCGTGCCGGTGGTTCCCTTTGTGCAGGCCTATGTGGCGGCTCGGGGCATTGCTGGGTTTTATAGTAATGGGGATTCGGAAACCTCGTTACAGGGAACGGTGGGGATGCAGGCCCAGTTTGGTCATTTTTCCCGCAATGTCTTGGATTATACGTCGCTGAATATTGAGTATTCCGAAACGTTGGGTTCGGGCCAGTCGCCCTTCTTGTTTGACCGCATTGCTGACCCGAGGGTGTTACGCTTGGGCCTGGTGCAACAAATTTATGGGCCGTTTCGGGCTGGGGTGCAAACGTCGATTAATTTGGATTCGGGGGAGAGTTTTAGTACCAACTTTACGCTTGAATATAGCCGCCGCACTTATGGGGTGACGATCTTTGTCAATCCGCAACAGGAGATTGGGGGGTTGAGTTTACGGATTAGTGATTTTGATTGGAATGGCAATACGCGATCGTTTAGTAATCCTGAGCGTTGTGCGGTGCGGGGAGGGTTACGGTGTACTCGCTAGGGTTGAGATGGTTGTTTGAGTCGATTGTTCATAACCTTTGAGACAAGCATTGGTGCGGGATTCTACGGACAAGGTAGCACGACGAGAGGCGATCGCTCTCCTGAGGTATTATGGCTTCGATTTAGGGGGGGAGACGGCGGAGGGGTTTGTGGAACGCTGGCGACAGGAGATTCCCGTGGATTGGTTGCGCCTGGCGATTCTGGAGGCGTTATATCAGGGGCGCTATAAGGGGGTTTCGGTGAATCAGTTGTTGGTGTTATGGCAACGGCGGGGGATGCCAGTGCAACATTTTAATGGTGAGTTTGAACGGTTGATGTGTGGGAGTTTGCCGGGGGTGGTGCGGCCCGAGGAGGAGATTCCTGAGGCGGAACCGATTGAGATGGAGGAGTCGTCGTCGCAGCCGGGGCCAGACATGGGACTACATGAGCCGATTAACCCGTTTCGGCCGTCTGAGGGGCGATCGCCGTTATATGAGAAGTTACAGCATTTGGCGCAACCGGAGCAGGATGAGGATACTTTAGAATAGAAGTCTGTGAGGGTGAGAGCCAGTGTTGTGATGTTGAGAGGTTGAGACCATGGTTGTAGCAACATCCCCCCCAGTGATTGAGGTGGATACGTCAGAGGTGCGTCGAGGCTACAGTCTGGAGGACTATCGACGCTTTGAAGCGGAGTCGCTGGAGCGTCATGAGTATCGAGATGGGGAGGTGGTGACGATGACGGGGGGTTCGGCAACTCATAATAAAATTGTCTTAGCCATTGTTTCTTGGCTTCTGGGACAATTGGATAGTCAGTATGAAGTCTTTGCGAGTGATTTGCGTTTGTGGCTGCCTCGGCACAACCGCGCCACCTATCCTGATGTGATGGTGGTGGAGGGGGAGCCGGTGTTTCAGGAACAGCGAAGTGATGAGATTCTCAATCCGACGCTGATTGTGGAGGTGTTGTCTCCGTCTACGGCGGCTTATGATCGCGGGGACAAGTTCCGCCGCTATCGTTCGATTCCCAGTTTTGCGGAGTATCTGCTGGTGAGTCAGCAGGAGCCGTATGTTGAGCAGTTCTCTCGTCGGGATGAGGGGGTGTGGGAGTTTCGGGCGTTGGAGGGGTTGGAGGGGGCGATCGGGTTTCCTCGCTTTGATGTGGAACTCCCGCTTGGGGAGATTTATCGGCGGGTGCGCTTCGCTGAGACGGCGTGAGCTGGGGGATTTCCTGAGTGGCAATCCATCGATTCAGGGGTCAAGACATCATGATATGGGACGTTTGCTGGTTTAGATATAAAGGATAGATGTTGAGGGAATCCAACGATGAATAAAGACGACATTCTTAGTCAATTACGAGGAACTGCGATCGAGGAACGCATCCTTATTATTGAAGCGATTTTAGAGACGGTTAAACATGATATGCGCGTCTCATCCTCTCCACCCTTGGACTCGGAACATAAGCCCCTCCGAGGTCGGGTGATTCGCTATGATGAGCCGTATGAGCCGGTGGCTCACGAATAACGTTGAATTTAACCAACAAAAACTCATGTCCAACCCTAACACAGGTTCTTCTTATAAGAATTATCAAGGCTTAAATCTCGTCGCTCTATCTAAGTTGTTTAAAAATCGAACAACATCTTATAAATATTTACTATTTTTGGCGATTTTATCTAAACTAAAATCCAGTGGCTTTGCCAGTTCATATTCTGTCGAGTTTCGGGAGTTAGTCGTTGAGATGCTAGTCATCGCCTGGTATCCCGCTAACGTTCATTATCTCAGCTTTGGAACCCAGGACAAAATCGTAAGAACCCTAGAAGACCTGAATTTAGAAGCTGGGGAGAGTTCCAGCCATCCCAGTGTGAGTGATATCAATCAGATTCGCCAAGAAATCAGACATCAAGATATCGACGGAATCGTGAAATACCTAAAGCGTTATGTTCCGTTTCGCTTGATTTTACCGTTTTTTAAGGATGAACTCCAGGGTATTGATATCAATCACGGTGTTGATACAGAAATCCCTAAGCTGGCGGTAGCCAAGTTTGATGAGATTAAGCCAATCTATTGTTTTGATAAACCAAACAAAAGCCAGTTTGAGCGTCTCATCTTTCATCCTGAATGGATTAACTACATTCAGGTGAACTATGGGATTTTACTCAACTGGGTGAGTTGGGAATGGCTACAATATATGCAAGATTGCAATCCGTCGGTAGAGGTGACACACCGCAAGTTATTTGTTTAAAAAATAGAGTCAAGTTAAATTTTGCCTTAGATTTCCGGACAAGCGCTTATCTCAGATAGGATATATTTTTTAAAAGCAGGATTTATTTCGTAAAACCCATTGACTTGATTTATTAAACAACGTCTCGACAAAGATTGTAGAATATTAATCAAATCCCAATTAGCTAAATTATCATCTTGCAAAATAACTTTCAGGGGCTGAGGATGAGAGTTGTGACATAATTTATAAATCATCAGTTTTTCAGATTGGGATAACACTTGCCACTGCTTACGGAATAAGTCTTTAATATCTTCAGTCAAGAAACAATAATTTTCGGGAATATCTTCTACCCTTATACCTAAAGTTTTAATGAGATTTGCTGCACTATTCAAACAATAAGGATGACCTTTAAATTCTATGAGGTGTTTCAAATAATCACCGCTGTCTAATAATCCATGGTTTATTAGAATATCATTTGCAGATTGATCATCTAAGCCCAAGACTTGCAAAAATCTATCTCGGGAGCCTGAGGAAATCCAGGTTAGAAGTTCTCTGGGCATTTCACATCCAACCAAAATAATACAGCTTTGATGAGACCCGTGTTCTAAAGCTTTAAAAAAATTCCAATATTCCTGATGTTCATTCTTGTACGTTCCCGATAATTGACTTGGTTTAAATAGACAATCAACATCATCTAATACAATCAAGCAACGCTTTTTTTGCAAAGCATAAAGAATCTGTGAGATTTCTATATTTGTAATCGAAATAGAAGAAGATAGATGCTGTAGTAAACGATGTTGAAGTGTTGAGAGCCTGGGCATAGAGTACAGACTACACCAGATGATTTTTTCAAATTTATCTTCCAGTTCATGAACCAGTTGGACAGCTATGCTTGTTTTCCCAATCCCCGGAATCCCGGTTAGCGCAATCAGGCGACAGTGTTCCTCTAAAGCCCAGGTTTTGAGTAGTTCCAGTTCAACCTTGCGTCCATAGAAGTTGGTACAGTCTGGCATTTCACTCAAATGTTTATCATCAAGCGATTCATCTGATGTGTCTGATGTTATATTTTCATGACTTTCCGACGAAGAATGCTCACTAGCTATAGACGGTTCCGCTTCACGACAGATGTTAAAACTGCCACGGACATTCTGTGCAAAGTTCAAGACATTCGAATATTGCCATCGCTCCATTGCGGACTGTAAGTTTGACTTACTCACTTCCTCCTCCAGAACCTGAGAAAGAATTCGCCACAACTCAGACCCTGCAATCCTTACTGTACTTTCCGAACAATCAAAATCCTTAGCAATTTTTTTATAAGTCTCTCGTTGTAGCGCTCCTTGCAGCACGGCCACTTGTAAGTCGTCAAGATGCCGACCTGTTTGACGGTAAACTAGCTCATCTGCAAGATTTAACATTTTTTCAAGATCCATGAAAACCCTAATAGCTCTACATTGTTTGTATTATACACAACAGTTATTTCTTTGTCACGAACAATAATGTACACTTGCAGGCAATATTAAGCTTTATCAAACTTTTGTTAAAAACAATTATAAACAATATGAAACTTGACAAGCATAAGAATAAAGTGCAAGACTGTGGTTGATGAGTCAGGCTTAAAATATAATGGCTTAGTCAAAAGTCAACAGAAGTAAGCAACAAACCTAAGTAGTCCCCACAAACTGTAGCAGTACAAGGAAAAATTTAATCTCATTTGTACTGTAAACTGAGCGTCATGAGTGGTGTAAATGATTTATTTGAGTTCCTGATAGACACTGCCGTCAGTTTTTACAGTAAAGCCAGAAACTTTTTTATCAGATTTTTTTCATCTGAACCTGTTTTTAGAGATAACCAACACAATCATGGTAACTCTTTTGCTCGCAGAAATGCTCCCAACTTACCACAACCTCGTAATGTTTCTTCGTTAGAGACTCCTCGACCAGGTATCCGGAGGCAGCCAGCGAGAAGAAAAAAATTTGAGATAATTGAGACCAGTCAGCCCGTAATACCAAGAGTTAATTTTACAAATTCTAGAAGAACAGACAAATTTAAGAATATCATAGAAACCATGCCTCATCAGTGTCCTTACTGTAAGACGAAATCAGAAGATAAGCCTGGCAATATTATTAGAGCTGATGATGGATGGAAATGTAAGTCTTGTGATTATACTTGGTAAAAGCATATCATCATGAATGACAAAAAAAACTTTTTGGTGAACGAGATTATAGAAATTGATGACAATCCCTTTGATCGTCAGGAGCGTATTCGGGGCTGGGATCAACAGAAGCTAAGAAATTCAAGAGTCTTAGTTTTTGGGGCTGGAGCCATTGGTAATGAAACATTGAAGAATTTGGCACTGCTAGGAGTGGGTCATATATATATTGTTGATTTCGATACGATTTCCACTTCCAACCTGAGCCGCACGATTTTGTTTCGCCGTGGCGACAAAGGAAGATACAAAGCGAAAATCGCGGCTCAAAGAACTAAAAACTTAGCCTTGGAAGATAGTGCAAAAGTATCCTGGTTTCATGGAGATGCTGTTTGGGACTTGGGATCAGGAATATTTAGAAATGTTGATTTGGTGTTAGGATGCTTAGATAATGTAGAAACTAGATTTGCCATCAACAAAAAATGTTATTTGGTGAAAACTCCTTGGATTGATGCGGGAATCTATGAATTAGGAGGACATGTCAGCGTTTTTACACCACCTCAGGTTCCTTGCTATCAATGTGGTGCAACCGAGCAACAGTTAAAAGCAGCCAGAAAGCGATATTCTTGTGATGACTTTAAGCGGACCGTTATTAGTGAGGGAAAAATGCCGACTGTCCAGATAACATCATCTCTGGTTTCGGCTATTCAAGTTCAGGAGGCAGTTAAGCTTTTAACAAAACAACCAGTCAAAAGTGGAAAAAAAATTTACTTTCAAGGTCGAACAAATGATTTTGATATAATCAGTTTAGTTGAAAACAAAAATTGCACAGGTCATGATAGTTACCCCGAAATCATATCATTGCCCTTAAAAAATTCTGTGACCTTAAAAACTTTTTTAGAAGTTGTTTCAGAAAATCATTTTTCTGGATGTAACGCGACACTAGACTTTCGAGGAGATCGAACATTTATTAAGTCGGTATCTTGCAAATCGTGCGGAGTTGATATAAAATTAAACAAGCCAAGTTTCAGAATTTTTGATACTGAAACTATCTGTGAGGTTTGTAGGTCAAATAATGTCAAGTTCAATCAAGACTTAAGTGACAAACCTTCTGCCAGATCAACTGTTCCAACTTTTAGCTTGGCTAAAACAGAGAAACATATCTTGGAGATGACTTTATGGGATATTGGCATTCCTTATCGTCATATATTAGCAGTCTGTGATGACGCAGGAAACTACAAGTATTACGAGTTATCTATGGATGACCCGTTTTCTGAAGTAATCTAATTTTGTGAGGACAACTTGTAAGATGGCAGATATTAATGTAAAATTCATCCATCCGACCGATGGGCGAGAACTGACTGTAACTTTGGATGATAGCATTACGGGTCAAGAAGCTGTTGCCGAACTCATTTCAGCCAGTTTCATTGAACCCGATTCACAAGGTTACAGTCTGGCAATTAAAGGTGGAAATCAAATTCGTCCAAATGCAACCTTTTCTGAATCTGGTGTGAAAGAACCAGACCAGAATACAATTCGTGTTGTACCTGCGACTGATGCTGGAAACTAAATCAAGGGGTTTTTAATGATGACACCTATGACACCACAAGAGAGACGGAAAATTCGCCTGGAAAATGACTTCAAAGAAATGACAAATATTAAAGGCAGTGTCATTGACTGGAATGTTCTTAAAGGAGTTGCACCACATGTTGAAAGTTATGAAATTATTGTGAATATCAGGACAATTATTGATCCATCGCCGCGCTATCGGAATCAACATGACTTGGTTTTAGAACTTCCTGAAAACTATCCCAATACGCCACCCTTAGTCAATATGTCTTCAGTTCCACCTCCATATCATCCCAACTGGTATAGGAATGGCAATTGGTGTTATGGAACTTGGTCTTTATCCGAAGGACTAGGACATTATGTGATTCGTCTGATTCGCACCTTGCAGTTTGATCTAGAAATTACAAATCCTGAAAGTCCCGCTAACCGTGATGCTAACCAGTGGTTCTTGAGCAAAAAAAATAGTGGTTTGTTTCCCTGTGATAAAACAGCGTTACCTGATCCGACCCACTCTAAATTCAGGATTCAACGCAGTGTCCATAAAAAATTCAATATTCAAAATAACTAGTTACCATGAGTCAACAGCCTAATCAACCGTTTCAGACTGGACAGCAAATTCCTAGTATTTTAGTTCCCGCTCTAGAATTTATTCAAGATGAAGCTAATTTTTATGTAAAAATCAATCTTTCAAGCTATGTTTTAATGCCTGGTAATGTAATTAGTCTTTATCGAGGCTTCTTGTTTAAAGTGGAAGATCCAGAAGTTGATCTAATATCAAGAAAAGAAAATTGTCAAATGACTGATATTTCTTTTGATGAATTACTAAAGATAAAACTCAGTCGGAATCCTGATATTGTCTTGGCATCTAATTTTCCTTGTCTCTATCATCCTCACTTCACACTACCAACACTTTCTCGTTGGTCGTCAATGATCTTACCACCTATTCAGATTCAGAAAATAAGATGGGTAGATTATGAGGAAACAAATTTAAGTGGGACTTCAGGAGTATCCTTAGGTTTCTATTTACTAAAAGTTGCAAAGTCCCTTATTTATCAAGAGGGATATATCAAAGAAAACACAAGTAAAATTGCAAACAATGAGGCCCTTGAGTGGTATCTCCAAGACAAACGTGAACATCCGGAACACTATCCAACAGATAGAATAAATCTGCCCTCACATAAGTTTAAGCCTGGTAGCTCGATTAGTTATCAGACAAACTTTGACTCTCAAGACGTTGATGAACAATCTAATAGATCTACCCAGTCTGCTCAATTGTCTCGGAAAATTAAATTTACAATCCAAGAGCAAAAGCCTGCTTACACACCAATTTTAAGGGAAAAAACAGATCTTAAAATTAATAGAAGATTGGATTCAGATTTCAGGATTGGACACAACTCATCAATGCAACAAGAATTTTACTTAACTAAAGAAGCTTTTCAGACCATAGCATCTCATATTTCTTGGGGACAATATAGCACTTCAAATCAAGTGGAGCAAGGCGGTATTCTTCTGGGTACAGTTTATAAAAACCCGGAAACTAATATTATTTATGGTATGGCAGAACAGGCAGTAAACGGAAGTCTAGCTAGGGGTTCTGCTGCTTATTTAGAAGTGACTCATGAAACTTGGAGAGAGATGCTAAATCAAGTTGATAGAATTTATCCAAACCTACAAATTATAGGGTGGTATCATACACATCCAAATAGTCTTGATGTGTTCATGTCAGGTACAGATCAAACAACTCAACGAAGGTTATTTAGCCAAGATTGGCAGTTTGCCATTGTCTTAAATCCTCATCGAACGATTTGGCGAGCTTTTTATGGTAGAAATTCAACCGAGTGCAAAGGGTATGTTTTATCTGAATAGATATAGCAATAATCTCAAGAAATAATTGTTGAAAAAATTACTGCTGAAATATTAAACTGTTAGATTATGTTTATTTTTACTCGGGGTAGGGTGTGTCCCGGCTTCGTTCAGTTTTGGATTTTTGGTAACAAGATTAAGCTAGCCGGAACGCACCGGATTCGGGGACTTGTAGCACGCAAAACCTGGGGATTATCCGAAAACTGTTGGTAGTTTACACCCTGAGTCATGCTTTCTATAACCTCAATTTAAGCGACGACATCTTGGAGTCGTCTTAAAAAATTCCTAGATGGCACGAATCGCCTCCTCCAACACCGAATCGCGAACATAAGGCCGCAGTGAATTGGGTGTTCCCACATCAACCGAACAGCCAAAAAGCTCCTCTAAAAACGACTCCAGGCGCAGCAAGGTAAATAACCCCACGGGATGATGAAACTCAACCAAAATATCGACATCACTCTCCGCCGTCGCCTCGTCTCGCGCCACAGAACCGAAGAGAAACAAGGCTTTCACACCAAACTCCTCCAGGCGATCGCGATGACACTGAACTAACGCCAGAACCTGTTGTTTATCCATATCCCCCATCTCTACCACGGCTCCCAAGCCATTGGAAAACTCCCCTTTCAACTTCGCAACTCGTTCTATTCTTTGGATGAGGAATTTCGAGGGTTTGGCGAATTGATTGAAGCTGAGGTAAAATAGGGGAAGAAAGCTCTAGAAGTATTGGGAGTCAGACCATGACACAGGAGTACCGGACATCAATGGCTCAAGACGGGTCAGAACAGGTGTTAAGAATACCACCTGAGTTTGCTATGAGTGAACAAGATGTTGTATTACGTAAACAGGGTTCTCTATTGGTGATTCAACCTGTTTCTGATATACCTTCTGAGACCTCTTTACTATCTTTACTCAAGAGTTTTTCGAAAATTGAGGATGAGTTTCCTGATGTGGACGAGAATCTTCAACCTTTAGATGATATCAGCTTATAGAACGCAATTAAATGGTCTATCAATATCTTCTTGATACAAATATTATATCAGACTTGATACGTAATCCTGAGGGAAAGGTTTTTCAGGCGATTTCTAAGACTGGAGAAGATAGGATTTGTACCAGCATCATTGTAGCCTGTGAAATACGGTTTGGCGCAGCTAAAAGTAATTCCCCGCGTCTGATTGCCCGAGTTGAAAGTATTCTAGGAGTTTTACCAATTATTGATCTGAGTTCGCCAGTCGATCAATACTACGCGGTGATTCGCAGCCACTTAGAAAAATCTGGAACTCCAATTAGTCCGAATGATTTACTGATTGCAGCTCACGCTCTAGCAACGAATCTCACACTCGTCACAGCAAACACTCGAGAATTTGAGCGTGTACCAGACTTAAAAATCGTTAATTGGTTGGTAGAAACGGAATAACAAAAATCAACCAAAATATCGACATCACTTTCCGCCGTCGCCTCGTCTCGCGCCACAGAACCCAAGAGAAACAAGGCTTTCACCCCAAAATCCTCCAGGCGATCGCCCAACGAGGACAGGCCCAACTTCACTATCTCACCCCCACCGCCACCGGACAACTCGACCTAGAGGAGATTGACCGCTACTGTCGCCAGGGAATCGACCTGCTGTGCGTCATGGCCGCCAACAACGAAATCGGCACCCTCTATCCCGTCGAGGCGATCGCCAAAATCGCCCAAACCCACCAAGTCCCCTATCTCTGCGACGGCTCCCAAGCGGTTGGAAAACTCCCCTTCCAATATCGCGACTGGGGACTCACCTTTCTGGCTCTCTCGGGTCATACCTGCTAGCCAACATCCCCCAACTTCACATCAACGGCGACCTTAACCATCGCCTGGCCGGAAACCTGCATCTCTCCATTCCTGGGATTCCCAACAGTGCCATTATCGCCCGAGTGCGCGATCGCCTGGCCATCTCCACCGGGTCCGCCTGCA
Organism: Phormidium lacuna HE10JO; assembly: GCA_900149785.2. Lineage (GTDB taxonomy): Bacteria > Cyanobacteriota > Cyanobacteriia > Cyanobacteriales > Geitlerinemataceae > Sodalinema > Sodalinema lacuna_A. The sequence goes on from FSSI02000022.1 coordinate 55,280, forward strand.
CCTCCGGCGTGGAAACCCCCTCCCATGTGCTGCGAGCCATTGGCCTATCCGACTCAGCCATTGAAGGGTCCCTACGCATTGGTTTAGGGAAATTCACCCGTGACGCCGACCTGGACGAAGCCGCGACTGTTCTCAGCCAGAACGTGGGGGCGATCGCCAGCCTAATGTCATCATAAACTCTACTGCCTATCTAGTGATAGAGTCAATATTGGCTAGATTAAAACTCGATAAATCAACCAATTTTTACGAACATTAACATTCCTAAACTTAACATGAACTTTTCCTTGTTTTGAAAAATAAATATTTTGTTTATCTTCATCATTTAGTCTGATCGTTTCAATAGTGGTAATTCGACAAAAGGTGTTTTTAGAGTTGACTAAGTAGAGAGTATCTCCTACTGATAAATTAGTATCTTCATGAACCGTGATATGAGCCACACCTATCCGAGATAGCCAGTTAGACACTCGACCAACCTTGACCCTTAAACCAGATTGATGCTGTTGACAAATAACCTTCCATTGAACTAACTCAACTAACGCCTGACATAAAGATTCCACAAGATTACATAAATCCAATAAAATTTCTATCCCTGAAACGTTTTCAGGTTGTCCATGAGCCGCATCATTTCGGGCTAGAATGAACTGCTCTAATTGATTACCCAGAGGCGTGCTAGAATTTAAACTGATTTCGCTCAAGAAATGTTGAATGTCTGGATGATTCTCTAGCCAGTTCCAGGAATCTTTAATTCCAGCATTCTTAAATATTTCAGCTAACGCTTCTTTTCTTAAGTTTTGGCCCTGTGTAAAAAATGCTTCTTTAGGCAAAAGCTGATAGTTTTCAGAGTTATTGACTCCCTGAGCAAGACCCCTAATTATTTCATCTATCTCTAAACTTCGACCAAAGTATCTTGGTCGGCAGAGGAGTTGACCCACTCCTTCCCGATGAGTTCGTTTTATTGTTTCATCCAAATCAGCATATCGAGTCACCAAACTGGGTAAAAGTGATAGCCATTCTGTAATTAAAGCTTCTACGAAAATTTCATACACAGCATAAAGCCGTATGATCGCTGAGCAATAATCATGAGTTTGCCAAGCCCGGGGAATGTCAGGAAGTTCTTGAAGTAACTCTTTTAAGTAAACATCCTGTTCAGCTAAATCACGAGAAGTTTGGCAATCCTGATTAAAGCATATTTCTTGCAGTAACTTGGAACTTTTAATGAGACAGCGAACCACATGAATTTCGGTCTTAAGTTTCTGTGTTATTCCATCAAACATTTAACTAGTCAGCACATTTTTAATCAGAGTATCAAATCGAGATATACGCTCACCAATACCCTCACGGTTATCTTTCCCCTTGCCTTTAAAAATATCAGAATCTGGCTGGCAAAATAAGTTTTGAGTCTCATCAAGAACTCTGTCTTTACAGTTCAGTAACTGTGAGCTATGTTGCAAATTATGACTTAATCCAACCATTACGGCATCGTAGTAAGCTTTATAAAAAGCTTTTTTGTAATCTTGACTTGGAGGCTGGAACGGTTTTTCCCCATAGAGATTACAGGCCAAGGTTATCGTTTGATTGAACACAGCGGTCAGGGAGTCTTTCTCCTCAGACGACAAGCTATTTTCCTTCATCTTAATCATATATGCAGTTAGGAATGATTTAAGATTACCCTTGAAGTAGTCCAGAGAACGCAGAGCAAAAAAGCGTAGCACTAGCTCCACATCTTCCATTTTTTGATAAACACTTTCATTATCATTTTTAATTCCCAAACTTCGCTTAAACTGCTCATTTTCCGACAACTCAATCAATAGCTGATTAAACTCACTTTGATAAAGGCAGTTTCTGACCTCTTGAGCACTCAAGTCGACTCCACCCGTATTAATACGCTCAAAGGTTATCCGTTTTAAGAACATAGCCTCCTCTGAATCCGCTGTCGATTCGGCAATGATCACAATTGAGGAGATGGCTCGCCGGTCAATGCCCGAACGAATAATTAGGGGTAAATCGTCGTAACGGCGTCCGTTGAGTTCTGGCCACAACTCCAAACCCATTAGCGTTAACTGGTTGGTGTAGAACTCATGAATGGCTGTGATGCGTTGCTGTCCATCCATGACCTCATACTTATCATAGTCAACTTCATATAAAATAACCGGTGGAACTGGGATATTAGCTAAAAACGATTCAATGAGCCGAGACTTTTTTGTTGCATTCCACCGTTTTCGACGCTGGTAGGTTGGTTGCAACTCAATCCGCTTACCTCGTGCGCTTTGCAGAGATTGAGAAAATATCGGTAAACGCTCACGGTTGATCTCAGTTAAGACACGAGACTGTCTAGAGTTGTACTTTTCACCAATTCCCAAGTCAGAGTACTCATCCACAGATGAGACTTGAGAAGATCGTGGGTTGCTCAGCCAGAGCTTCTTTTCTGCAGGAAGCAGGGTTAAGGAGTCGCCATCAGAACTTTGCACAGGTCAAGACCATATGTTTTTACCCGTTTCATTATAGCATAACGCTATCGATGAGTTGACCCTACCCTGATCGCCCGAGTGCGCGATCGCCTGGCCATCTCCACCGGGTCCGCCTGTACCTCCGGCGTGGAAACCCCCTCCCATGTGCTGCGAGCCATTGGCCTATCCGACTCAGCCATTGAAGGGTCCCTACGCATTGGTTTAGGGAAATTCACCCGTGACGCCGACCTGGACGAAGCCGCGACTGTTCTCAGCCAGAACGTGGGGGCGATCGCCAGCCTAATGTCATCATAAACTCTACTGCCTATCTAGTGATAGAGTCAATATTGGCTAGATTAAAACTCGATAAATCAACCAATTTTTACGAACATTTAGTATCCCTAAACTTAAACCGACGTTTGAGTAAGGATTACGAGCGTCTGCCTTAACTGAGTGAGTGCTTTGTCTATCAAGCGATGACCGCTCTGATACTTCAACGCCTCACCTCTTAATCTTTTCTTTATAGATACCCTCTAGAGTTGGGACTCGTGACCTGGACTACCCCATGATGGTGGGAAGGCTAATTCCAAATAGCAGCAAGAGATTGGCAGACCAAAACGCCAATAGAATCCAGGTTAAGGTTAAGATGAGACGGCGATGAGGCAGATGGTGTCGTCGTTGTAGCTGTCGATAAGCCTGCCAGAGTTGTCCGGTGCGCCACAAGGTATAGAGTATGCCAATGAGGACAACTAGGCTAGGAAAATAGAGGTTTGTGACGACTTGTTCCGTGACGAGTTGGGCTAGGATAACCAGGAAGTAATACGCGAGGATGGCTCGGAGTTGGCGATCGCGCCAGCCCCCAATGAGTCCCACCAGGGGGAGTAGGACTCCCATCAGTCCAGCCAACAGTAGCCAGATGCGAATCAGGGATCTGTCCTGGCTACTGTAGTTTAAGGTGGTTGTGAGAGGTAAGGCCCCGATTTGGATCAGTTGAGCCGCCAGGAGTATCAATCCTGTTGCGAGAATGATAGCGGCGATCGTGGTTTTGCGCTGAAGCAGGTTCATAACCCATTACCGATACAAATACAGGACAGACAATAGGAGATTATTATCAACGGTTGTTGGTGGAGGAAGGACGGAGTGAGGCGTTGTGGGAGGTGCAGTTGGACTGGTTCAGTCAGGGTGCGCATTCCCCCTATCCGGTGACTTCAAATCGCGTTCCCACGTGAGCCTCGAAACATCGATCGCCGAACTCTTGCCACAACCGGGCGATCGCCTTGGTTCCGGTGCAGTGGTTGGCTCCAATATGCTGGATATCATACTGGGACAGGGTTTCCATTGTCGCGGCTAATCGCTCTTCAGCGGCGTGCAACAGGTGCATCCCTCCCATCACGGCGTAAATTGGCGAGTCGGTGACGTCGCGGATCGATGCGAGAATGTTGATAATTCCGGCGTGAGCGCATCCGAGAACGACGACGATCCCTTTTGGGGTTTCAATGAATAAGCTGCGATCGTCGAGAAGTTCGTCAACCTGCTGGTGTTCGGCATCGTGCCAAAATTGTCCCCCGGTATCTTCTAAGGGATGGCGACGGGGAATGGTTCCGGTTAACCACAACCCAGACTGAATCTCGGTTGGTTCGGCGGTGACGACTAACCGTTTGACGCGACGTTGTAAGGCTTCGAGGTTCCGTAAGGGGGCGCTAATGTCGCCTCTGGGGCTATATTTTGGCTTGAGGCTCTCTGGATGGAGATAGAGGTCGACGCGATCGCCGCAAATGGAGAGAACTTCCGAGAGTCCCCCCGCATGGTCGTCGTGACCGTGACTCAGGGCGATCGCATCGAGAGACGCTAAGGGCAAGTTCAACCGTTCGGCGTTGTGTGTCAGGACGGCTCCTTGTCCGGTATCAAACAAAATTCGCTGTCCATCGGCTTCAATCCACCAGGAGAGGCCGTGTTCTCCCAATAGTCCCCGTCCCCGAGCTGTATTCTCTACGAGAACGGTAATGGTGAGATGTTGAATCATGGCTGCGATCGATCCTTGACTTGACATTTAACTGATTTTATGTATCTGTCAACTTGAGATGATTGACCTCTTCATCTTGCCCCTTTTTGCAAACTCCAGGGGAACGACGACATCCCTAATGACCGGCCATCGTTCCTGTTTTCGGTGCAGTGGAGTCTTCTGGATGATTTTACGGAAAAGTGAATAAGCTCGGAGGCTCCAGAAATACATCTAATCAGTAGAAACTCGTAGGGAGTATCAGTGATGGTTCTCGATATTGTGACTTGGGATGGTTTCGATTTCGGTTTTGCTACGTCTGGGGATGATGTGATTATTATGGCGGATTTGCCGTCGGAGCAACTCGATCGCCTCCAAAGTTCCCCTCTGACGGATGTGATCGATCTGGTGGGTGGGGATAACTATCTCGAAAACGATGATGTGGGACGATGGCTCTTGGGGGGACCGGGGAGCGACACGATTGTTGGCGGTGCTGAGAATGATTCGATTTCAGGCGGTTCGGGGAATGATTCTCTAATTGGGGGACCCGGTCACGATATCTTCTGGGGAGATGAGGGGTTGGATACGCTCACCGGTGGGGATGGCTCGGATTGGTTTATTTTGGCTGATTCTCCGGCAAACCGGGATGTGATTACGGATTTCACCGGAGGTCAGGATAAAATTTTCGTCTTGGGTGATGTCTCGTTGGACGATATTCACATCCAAAATCCGCTCACGGGTCCGAGTTTAATCCTCCAAGATGGTGTGCCGCTGGCGGTTATGTTAGACCGTAGTGGTCTGTTGTCTGAGGGAGACCTTTTGAACAATGAAGTTTTGGCATCTACCCGGAACTTCATTATCTCGATCAATCAGGTACTACTCGAAGATCCGGAGAATGCTTTGCTGTATAACGCTCGTGGTGAGGCCTTCTCTTATTTGGGACGACATTCGGAAGCGATTGATGATTTTACGATGGCCCTCTCTCTCGACCCCGAGAATGCGTCGCTTTATTATGCGAATCGAGGTCGTTCGTTCTCCCTATCAGGCGATCGCGAACAAGCTCTGGCTGACTATAATCAGGCGATTGAGGCGAATCCCGAGAATGCTCAAGCATTCGCGGGCCGAGCTGGAGTTCACTGGGGTTTAAATGAGCCTGAGTTGGCTCTACGTGATTACACTGAGGCGATTCGCTTACAACCGGATGCTGATTGGATTTATTTCAATCGCGGTGTTGCCTATGCTCAACTCGAACAGTATGACGAGGCGATCGCCGACTTTACGACTGCCATTGACCTCAATCCTGATGATGTACAACCCTATCTATATCGTGGTATCACCTATCAAGAGACTGGCAATATCAGGGCAGCGGTGGAAGATTTTGAACGGGTGATTGAGTTGGATGAAAACTATGCCGATGCTCACTATGCTTTGGGCGTGACGTATCGACAGTCCTTTAATTTGAGGGCATCGCGAGCGAGTTTTGAGGAGGCGGCTCGTTTGTATGAGATTCAGGGAAATGATCAGGGATTGTTGAATGTCGCTCAGGAGATGATTCTGTAAGTTCGGAGGGTGAATATCTGATGGGGTCTTGTGTTGTGGCTGAAGCTGTGACAGGGGACATCGGCGGCTCTGCTACCTGTGACGGGAGGCAGAGCCTCCTAGTTGGCATTCCTAGGCAGAGCCTAGGAACGAGGGGAACGAGAGGAACACGAGGGAGGATAAGAGGAATGTAGGGCAATTACAAGAGATTGTCCCTACATTCTTTTGTCTGTTTTTTTTGGATGGATCTGTGAATTATTTTTGTCTTCGCAAAAAATTAGTCAAAAAAAATTGGGTTTACTTGAATAAGCTCTGATACTCCAGACATATATTAAATCAGAACACACTCACAGGGAGTATCAATCATGGTTCTCGATATTATTGGTGGAGATAGTTTTGATTTTGGTTTGGCAACCTCGGGCAATGATACGATTTTTATGGATGATTTATCGGGGGACCAACTCAATCGATTACAAAGTTCCCCGCTGACGGATGCGATCGCCCTCCTGGATGGGAATGACTACCTGGTCAACACTGATGTGGGACGGGTATTATTTGGAAATGAAGGTGATGACACGATTATTGGTGGTGCTGGGGATGATACGATTTTCGGTGGTGAGGGAAATGACTCGATTGTCGGCGGGGAGGGGAATGATATCCTCTCGGGCGATCGCGGCTTTGATACCCTCACCGGTGGCGGAGGAGCCAATCAGTTTATTGTCGCTCCCTCTGCAGATGACCGGGATGTGATTACTGATTTCAGCGTGGGACGAGACAAGATGATTCTGCGGGAGGGAGTGACCCTGGCAGATGTGCAAATCCAAAATACCGTCGCTGGGACTCTGATTTTGCAAGACGGGGCCGCCTTGTCGATTCTACAAACCCCTGGACTGCAATTGAATGACAATGACTTTCTCACGAATGACGATTTTCAGACCATTCAAGATACCATTCGCGAGACCACGGATGTATTGCGGCAAGATTCTCGTAATGCTGGAGCCTATAATGAGCGGGGTCAAGCGTTCTCTGGTTTAGGACGACAGGAAGACGCGATCGAAGATTTTACCCGTGCCTTATCCCTCGATCCGACCCAGGCGTCTGTTTACTACACCAATCGCGGTTTTGCCTTCCGGGCCCTCCGAGACCAAGACAGTGCTATTGAAGACTATACTCAAGCCATTCGCGCTAATCCCAACAACGAGCGAGCTTTCTTCGGCCGTGCCTTAACCTATAGTGTCTTTGACGATTACGAGTCAAGCATTGAAGACTATACCCAAGTCATTCGTCTCAATCCCAATGATTGGGTGAGTTATTTCAATCGGGGCTTAGATCATAGTCGCCTGGGACAACAGGATGAGGCGATCGCCGATCTCACCCAAGCCATTGCCCTTGATCCGACTAATGTCCCTCAATACTCCCTCCGCGCCTCAATCTATGAGGATATTGGCGAGTTAGAGGCAGCCGTAGAGGATTATGAGCGTATCATCGAGTTAGATCCCAACTTTGCTGATGCTCATTATCGTCTCGGTTTAGGCTATCGAGAGTTGTCCGACGAGACAGCCGCACAAGCCAGTTTCGAGGAGGCGGCCCGCTTGTACGAACTCCAGGGAAATCAGGAAGGACTGGACAATATTGCTCAAGAACTGGACTTAGACTAGGGCGATCGCGCTTAGATCTATCGCGCTCAGGTCTAATATCACTAGACGGCTGCTGACACCATCCCCAAGGCGCGATCGCGAAGCGTGCAAACCGCAATCACCAGCGATCGCACCTTGGGGTTTCTTTCAGATTGAGTTAGATGACCCTCAAGATGAATAAGATCACCGCCCTCAGAAATACTTATTAATGATGGCACAGGGCAACAGGGCAATCTCTGAGCAACGAGACCCCGACTCGAATAATCTGCGAAAATTTCTCAATTATCGCCGTCCACGCTGTGCCACTGTCGCTTCTTGCAAGGTTATGGATAACGCTTTTCGCTATTGGCAACTGGTGCATCTGACCTCATCAGGCCAGTCTCAGCCTCACGTCAAACCTCAGGTTCAAACTTGGCTGCAAACACGCTTCGGGAACCTCCTTCTCGATCCAGATTACCCAGAACCGTACCTTCAACGGCAATTATTAGCCGACTGGCGTCAGGGAGAGGACGAAGCAGATATCGCTCAGTTGAGTCTTCGTTGCTTTATTAGCCATCAGATTCGTCAGGCCTGTCTACATCTAAGTCAACGCTATCGGGACTGCTACGGACTTTACGCCGAGGAGTTATTTCCCCTGGTTTTGGATGATGACGGGACGCGATCGTCGCGGTATCGTCCTCTAAGTTTAGATATTTTGGAGAGTTATGACCCCAATAAATCCGCCTTGAGTACCTGGACGCGTCAACTCACCTACAACCATCCGGGATTGAATCGCGTACTGTTAGAGAAGGGCATCTATCGGGCCAGCGATTGGGCTATTCTCAATGATACAAATTGTGACCAGCTTGAACGGATCTTGCGGGAGTATCACCTATGTAGCGACTATGAAATTACTCAGGCCCGGAAATTGTTACAACAGTATCAATGGGTGTATCGACGCGATCGCCTATTGCAAAGGCGTCGCGGTAAAACGGGACGATGTCAAGTTCCTAGTCGGGAACAGTTACAACAGATGAACCCCACGGTTTCTAGCCAGGTTGTCCTCAGACAACTCAAACAGCTTGCAGCACAATTACGTGACTATCGAGTTCATGTTCGCTGTGGACATCCTAGATTCTACTCAGTGAAAGATGACCAGGAATTAGAAACCTTGGTGGGGCAACAACCCGGACATGAATCACAACTTGAAGATGAGTCGGAGCGCTTTTTAGAGGTCTATCAACAGGCACTCGATGAGTCTCTGTCTGGGGCGATCGCCCAAGTACTCGATAGCAATCTAGCTCGATTGTATCGTCGTCAACCCCAACGCGCTTATGGCTACCTAGAGGGACTCCATCTATCCCAATGTGAGGGTCTCTCGATGATAGAAATCGCACCCAAAATTGGACTCAAATCCCAAGTCCAGGTGACGCGACTGCTTAACCTTAAACGGCTGCGATCAGAGGTGCGCCATCTCCTGATTACACAACTCCATCAACGGCTAACCCAGGAAGCCCTCAACTATATCTCCGTTGAACGGCTCGATGCCATTGATCAAACCCTAGAAACCCTACTCACTGAACTGGTGGATGACCTAATCAGAACATCGGCAGCCGGCACTCAATCCGCAAAATCTAACCGACAGATTACTTATTTTGATGCCGTACTATGCCAAGTTATTTGTTCTGTTTACAAGCAGTTTAAGTGATAAACACAATATCTAAAACCTTGCGTTTTTTCCCCTACCTTATGTCATCATGACTTACTCAAGTTACTACCAACTTCTCGACCTTGACCCGGAGCAAGGGACAACCGTTCACCTGACTACAGGAGCCGTAAATTGGGCGGTTGAAGTTTGTCAGCAAGAACGCGATACCGATCACCAATGGTTTTGTTTTCTGCGAGCCATGGCCATTAGGGGGTTACAGGAATGGCTCGATCGCGGCGCTCAGGCGTTATCCCTAGAGTACAACAGCGAAACTCCCCCAAATCCGGGCGTGAACTGTCACGTGAAAGGGTTTCGGCTTTGCTTACTCGTCCAAGGAAGCCTCACCGATGGATTAATTTCTATTCCTCGTTATACCCTCAAAGATCCCTTAAACTTTGCCCATCTCTATGTTTTGGTTGAAGTCCATGAAGAAGCCGATGAGGTGAAAATCTTGGCGGGACTGCGACGCGATCGCCTCGTCGCCTTAAAAACCTCAGGAGAACTGGCCCTAAACCGTAAAGGCCATTACTATGTCCCCCTAGAAGAGTGGGATTTATCTCCCGAAGATCTGCTTCTCTATTTCCATTGTCTCAATCCCCAACAGATCGAAGACAAAGCCGCACAACTTGACACATCCAGCCCTGAATCCAGCCCTGAATCCAGCCCTGAATCCATATCTGAGGGCGATCGCCATTCCCCAGGAGAGACACTTCGCGATCGCCCAATTCCGGCCCACTGTCTGTGTCAGCAGCAACCCTTAAACGTGCGAGATTGGCTCAGGAACAAACTCGACGCGGTGGCCCAGCATTGGGACTGGACCCTACTCCCTCCCCTAGCGACATCGCATCAGTTGATGTCCGTCCAAACCCCCGCCGACGAACTCGAAACCCTACTCCGGGATTTAGAACACCAAGGGGTCACCATTCCCGACCATGCCAAAGGGGCCTATCAGGAATTACAGGCCCAGGGAATCCCCGGTCGCTTGTATGCCTTGATTTGGAAAGTCTTTGACTCCCACTATTCCCCTGAATGGTCCTTATGTCTGTTCCTCGGTCCCCGGCCTGGAGAACCCCTCGAACCGGGAACCCAACTGATTGTCCAAGATGAGACCTCGATCTTAGTTCGGCAAACCCTCACAGAAGACTCAGGAAATGCCTATCTCTATACCCAAGTCATCGGTCACATGGATGAGCGCTTTACCGTCAGTATTATCTCCGGTGAAGGAACCCCGCTGACCCTTCCCTCCTTCGCCTTTCACTCCTGAGTCGATGTCCTGTTGCCATGACCTACCGACTGAGTATCCATCAAATTGAGCAGAGTTGTCTATTTGACCTAACCTGGGGCAACGGACAGCGATTAACGGCCAGTGTCCCCTTTCCTCAGGTCTTGTTGAGTCTCTATCAAGCCTGGCGACGGGCTTATTTGGGCTACTACAAACAGGCCTTGCGGGGACGGGTGGCGGCGACAGGACAGGTGAAAGGCTCTCCGGTGGATTGGCATAGTCAACTGGTTCAGACGGAGGCTCGCTTTCTCTCGGAGTTCCATCGTTGGCTGAAACAGGGGGAGTTGTTTGATTTGCGATCGCAACTGGCCACTCCCCGCGACTCCCCCTCGGAACTAGGAGGAGATGCGGGAAAACCCGGGGGCAAAACCAGCTTATTTCTCACCTGTAGCCCCCTAGAAATTGCCCGTTTTCCCTGGGAAACTTGGGAATTTGGACGGCATATCGAGGTGGTGCGATCGCCGCCTCTCATCCGCGCTCAAACCCTGCCCCGTCAGTCGTTCCGGCGGGGGAAAGCCCGAGTTTTAGCAATTTTAGGAGATGAAACGGGACTCAATTTTACCGGCGAGCGTCTGGCCCTGAAGCGTCAACGGCATCTGTTGGATGTTCACTATCTCGGCTGGCAACCAGGAGAAGAAACCCGATTCCTGAAACAGCGGATTTGTCAAGCGATCGCCGACCCCAAAGGCTGGGATGTTCTCTTTTTTGCTGGTCATAGTAACGAGTCAGCCTTGCTCGATGGACAAGTGGCGATCGCCCCCCACACCGCCCTCTCCATCAAAGATCTCAGTCCCTATCTACAACAGGCCCAACAACGGGGTCTACAATTTGCCCTCTTCAACTCCTGTTCCGGCTTAGACATTGCCCAGGCCCTCATTAGCCTCGGATTAGCCCAAGTGGCCATCATGCGTGAACCCATCCACAACGAAGTGGCGCAGGAGTTCCTGGTGCAGTTCTTACAAGGTCTCGGAACCGGAGACACCGTACAAGCCGCATTACGGGGCGCTTGTGAATTCCTGAAATTAGAGAAAAATCTTACCTATCCCTCCGCCTATTTAGTTCCCTCTCTATTTCGCCATCCCGATGCCCAACCCTATCAGGTGCAACCCTGCGGCTGGCGGGGACTCTGGCGACGTTGCCGACCCAGCAAACTCGAAGTCGTCGGTGTGAGTAGTCTACTGCTGTTGAGCCTCGTCCCCAATCTACAACATGAGTTATTAGAGCAACGAGTGGCTGTTCAGGCCCGGTATCGCCATTGGACCGGTCAAGTGGCCGTGGAGGAGGTTCCGCCGGTGTTGTTGGTGATGGTGGATCAACAGACCTTTCAACGGCAAAACTTGACCCACTATAAACCCATTGACCGTCAGCTTTTAGGGGCGATTTTCGCGGCAGTGATGGAGACGGGAGTGCCGGTGGTGGGAGTGGATTATCTCTTGGATTTACCCGATCCTCGCGGTCAAGATGAGGTGATGCGACAGGTGTTAGCCGAATCGGTCCAGCGTCAAATTTGGTCGGTGTTGATTACAGTCCGCAATCCCGGCGGCGATTGGATTCCGGTTCATCCTCACGTGGCGGAAGGGTCATGGATTTTACAGGGCGATGCTTGGGTTCCCTTTTGGCGGATTCGTCCCCGCCGCCTGTCGTCTCGTCATCGCAACGCCTTTAGTTATCAGTTGGCGATCGCCCATCGTCTCGGACAACAGCCTCTGAACGCGTCCCGAGGGGAATCACGGGAACGTCAAGTGCAGCAATTCCTCCAGGATCACCCAGAACAAGGCTTATCTCCTTGGGCAGAGTTACATCCCGTAACCTTGTTTTCCTATCGCTTGCAACAGCGTTGGCTGCAACCGCTGCTGGACTTTTCTCTGCCCCCAGACAGGGTTTATGAGACGATCGCCGCCTGGGAACTGTTAGAGTCGGGGGAATCGGCGTTAGGGGAGTTGAGGCGACGGGATTGGTCCGAGGCGATCGCCATTATTGCACCGGGAGGCTATTACGAGGCGGGGATTGACCGGGATGGGGGCGATAATTTACCTTCCCCTGCGGCGATCCGCTATTGGCGACGACAGGGGGGACAGGCGGCGGTGGGGTTCACTGGGGGAGAGGCTCACGCTTATATGACCCATCATTTTTTAACCAATCATCTGGTGATTCCAATTCCCGATAGCTGGTGGCTGTTGGGGATGGCACTGATCTTGAAGGGAGGGATAATTTATGCTCGGGAGGGTTTGGCGTGGCGCGGTCGTCGTTGGCTGTGGTCCGGGTTGGGGGCGATCGCCGCCTATGGTCTGTTCTCGTTACAACTCTATATCACGGCTGGGGTGCTTTTGCCCTAGCTGTTTCCAGGGTTGGTGATCGCGCTGTATAGCTTAGAAATTTGGCAGGAGGACGGTTTATGAAAGGTTTAGGGTGTACGGCAATGGCTCTGATCGCGGTTCTGGGACTATCGAGTCCCGTTTGGGGGCAATCGTCCCAGGAGGAGAGTCCTGCCGATGAGGTCGAAGATTCCGGACCCGGTCGCCCGTCGGGGTCTCGGGACTTGCGGTTATGTTTTCAGGTTCCCCAGTGGTTAGAGATTGAGCGGGAGTTTGCTGGTGGTTTGGAGAACTGGGACAATTTTGGCTTCAGTGATGTCGGGTTAAAGCCGGGGACCCTGTCCCAGGAGACATCTTCGGTCCGCCTGCCTAGTGAAATCACGGAGATGGTTGAGTTGAACTTGCGATTTCCTCAACACTCGGATGTCCCACAGATAGGAGTTGTCGGCTGTTTTCCCTCCTGGATGCCATCATTTTCGCGAGAAAGTGAATAACTGTCGCATCTGTGGAAATACTTAAAGGTAGCACTATGATGTTGGTAAACCACAATGAATCTGCTACTAGACTTGGGACTTTCCATGGCCATGATGCCCGCAACCACAATTGCGGCTCCCCTAGAGCTGTTGAGCTTGGAACGCCAACCCGAACGACGGCGACGTGGCTCTCAGTTGCCGCAGCGGCATCACGAGGGGGTCGCCTTATCGTTTGAAGACTGGATTCGTGAGGGGTTTCACCATTTTGAGGGCGATCGCTTTGAGGAGGCCTTAACGGTCTTTGACGGGGTGATTGAGGCCGATGCTCGGGTTGCGATCGCCTGGATGGGGCGCGGGTTTGTGTTAAATGAGTTGAAACGCTATGACGAGGCGATCGATGCCTTTGAGCAGGCGTTGAACTTAGACAAACACCTCTATTATGCCTGGGTGGGATTGGGGCGTGCTAGAGAGGCGAACGGTTCCCCCGAGTCTGCCTTATACGCCTATGATCCTGCCCTGGAGCTTAACACCGAGATTGTTTGGGCCTGGTATTATCGAGGCATCTCTCTGATGACCTTAGAGCAGTATGAGGAGGCCGTAGAATCGTTAGATCAGGCGTTACGGTTGAGTCCTCAATGGGCCTCAATCTGGCATTGTCGCGGCTGGCTGTTGGGAACCATCGAACGCTACGAGGCGGCGATCGCCTCGTTTGATCAGGCATTAGCTTTAAACCCCGAGGACCCCTGGACTTGGTATTATCGGGGTTTATCCCTGGCCTTTGCCGGAGAACCCCAGGAAGCCTTCGAGTCCGTCAGCCAAGCCTTACGGATTAAACCCGGTTTACGCCGCGCTCAGGACTTATTTGAGCAGTTACAGTGCCTCTTGGGACATTGAAACTATTGACTATTGAACCGTTTGGGGCGATTTCATGGCGATCGCCCCCCAGTCAGGCAACGATTATCCTTTGGGAGATTGCAGCGATGCGTTGGTTAGACCGTCGTGCCTTATGGAGACTGCTGACGTTACTGGGGTTATGCTTGTTTATCGTAGCCGGAGCCTATCGAAGCATGATTATGATGCCAGGTCAGAGCTATCGGGGAGAATTACCGTCCCTAAGCCTGAGCCAGCAAACCCTCGCTCAGCAGTTGAAAATCGACGTCGAACGCATTGCCAGCGTCCCCCATCATTACCTAGCGTATGAGGAGTTAGTGGCGATCGCCGACTATCTCGAAGCCCAATTCACCGATGTGGCACAACAGCGAGGCGAGGTTGAACGTCAGGATTATCAAATTGCGGGTCAAACCTTCAGCAACCTAATTTTAGCAAAACCCGCAAGAATCCTCCGCTTCAAATCTCTGATTGAAGCGTGAGATGAATKGCGGCAGTAACTTATGGTAGAGTGTTTATGGTGAATCTAATTTACCTTAATGCTCAAAGTCGTCAAAATCAGACTATACCCAAATGAGCAGCAGAAGCAATCGCTCGAGCAATCCTTCGGCAATTGCAGATGGCTGTGGAACTTGGGTCTGAACTGGATGAACCAAACCTACAAGGAAACTGGGGAGGGACTATCTAGTTACGACATCAAGAAAAAGATTCCCAGCCTCAAACAAGAGCATGAGTGGTTAAAGCTGACCTACTCGCAGTGCCTTCAACAGGTTTGTATTAACCTGGGAACCGCTTTTAACAACTTCTTTGAGAAGCGGGCCAGGTATCCGCGATTTAAGTCCAAACACAGCAAACAATCCATCCAGTATCCTCAAAATGTCAAGGTGTTGGAGAACGCCTTGAAGCTACCAAAGATTGGGGAAGTTAAAGCGGTTCTTCATCGACCAATAGAGGGCAAACTCAAAACCGTTACAGTTACCAAAAATCGCTGCGACCAGTATTTTGCTTCCATTATCTTTGAAGATGGAAAACCCAATCCAGATTCATCCACCGAGGGAAAAGCCATCGGTGTAGACCTTGGATTAAATCATTTTGCTGTAACGTCCGATGGGTCTAAGTTTAACAACCCAAGATGGATGGCTAAACATGAGTGTAACCTGAAACGCAAGCAGCAAGACTTATCAAGAAAACAGAAAGGGTCTAACAACCGAAATAAAGCACGAAAGAAGGTAGCTAGGGTACATAATAAAGTAGCACGTTGCCGGGAGGATTTCCTACACAAGCTATCGCGTAGGATAGTCGACGAAAACCAAGTCATCTGTGTGGAAAACCTCAATGTCAAAGGTATGGTCAAGAACCCCAACCTGGCTAAAGCAATCAGCCAGGTCGGTTGGGGAATGTTTTTGACCATGCTAAAGTACAAAGCCGAGCAGGAAGGGAAGATCTACATTGAAGTTGACAGATTCTTCCCCTCTTCTAAAACCTGCAACGTTTGCTTGAATCAAATCGATAGTCTGTCACTAGATGTCAGAAATTGGACTTGTTCTCACTGTGGGACGAGTCATGATCGAGATCTCAATGCGGCTATCAACCTCAGAGAAGAGGGACTACGACTCTTGACCTGCGGGACGCGGGGCAAAGCCTATTGTCCAGATGTAAGACCCAACCGTAGAGGACGTAAGAAATCTACGGTTGGGCAATCTGTTGGGTAGGAAGCCGCTATTGTAATCTTTGATTCAATAGCGGTAGTTCACACCTTTCATTTCAACCAATTCTCCCTCTTAAGAACGAGCTTAACTGATTAGAAAATATTTTGCGCCCCCACTTGGACTGAGGCCCTGTTGGTCTTGCGGTCAAACCATTATGGCAGGTGGATATAGCAAGCGGGGTTGTGGGTGATGTCCGAGGGCCAGATCCCTCGTTCGGGGTTTTAGGATTCTGGACTCCCATGAGGAATTTTACGGAAAAGTGAATAAGCTCGGAGGCTCCAGAAATATATGTACTCAGTAAAAACATCTAGGGAGTATTGCCGATGGTTCTGGATATCACGACTCAGGATGGCTTCGATGTGGCAAATGCAACATTTGGCGATGATGCCATTATCATGGCGAACCTGCCGCCAGACCAACTCGATCGCCTCCAGAGTTCACCTCTGACCGATGCCGTCTATCTCTTGGATGGGGATGACTATTTGGAAAATAATGACGCGGCACGGTTCTTGCTGGGAGGCCCAGGGAATGACACCATTATTGGCGGTGTTGGGGATGATACGATCCGGGGCGATGCCGGAGATGATTCTCTGACTGGCGGGCCGGGGAATGATGTTCTCTTCGGGGGTGAGGGATTTGATACCCTGACTGGCGGCGATGGCTCAGATCAGTTTATTTTGCCCAATTCTCCAGCCAACCGGGATGTCATCACCGATTTCACAACCGGTACGGATAAAATTCGTCTGCCAGACGGGGTGTCTCTGGCGAATATTCAGGTGCAAAACATTAGTGATGGGGCGCTCATCTTACGGAATGGGGCCGCGTTGTCGATTGTTTTGGACAGTGAGATCCAACTCAACGAGAATGACTTTTTGACGAACGAGGATGTGGTTAACGCTCAGCAGCTGATTGTCGAGAGTAATCAGGCTCTGCTGCAAAATCCTCAAAATGCCCCGGCGTATAATCAACGGGGTGCAGCCTTGTACCGCTTGGGACGGCAAGATGAGGCGATTCGGGACTTCACCATCGCCCTCAGCTTAGACCCAGCCCAGGATTCAGTCTACTACACCAACCGGGGTCGGGCGCACTTAGCGATACGGGATGAGGAACAGGCGATTGGTGACTTTACCCAAGCCATTCGCTCTAATCCTCAGAATGTTGATGCTTTCTTTGGACGCGGTGTGGTTTACTCAGTGGCTGAGGAGTTTGACCTGGCGATTCGTGATTATACCCAGGCGATTCGTCTTGAGCCGAGTATTGCGGTCAGTTATTACAACCGGGGTTTGGCACATCGACAGCTTGGAGAGTACGGTGAAGCGATCGCCGACTTCACAGAGGCGATCGCCCTCAATCCCGAGGATGTTCTACAATATTTCTTCCGTGGTATGACTCACGAAGAGGCCGGCAACGCCCCAGCTGCGGTCCCGGATTATCAACGCATTATTGAGTTAGATCCCAATTTCGCCGATGCTCACTATCGTCTGGGGATTGCCTATCGACGCTTCTTTAACTTAAGGGCCTCGCGAGCTAGTTTTGAGGAAGCTGCCCGTTTATACGAGATTCAGGGCAATGAAGAAGGCTTATCCAATGTAGCTGAGGAGATAGACCGCCGAGTGGGTCTAATTTAATAGCAATCTATTAGCACATCTAAAGCAATCTGTCAAGGATTTTACCGTCGCATTCTGGGCGGTTTCATCCTTGACAGGCGGGCCAGGACTTCCCTGACTGGGGGCTAGTTGCACAACTGGGTTGTCCATTCATCCTCAGGGGTGGGTCCTCGGCGACATTGTTGCTGACGGCCCACCCAGACCAGTTCCCAGGTGACGCCGTCCTCTTGCAGGTCAAACTCTAATCGATAGCGTTGGGCAAAGACTGAATCATCGGCGAGAGATGTCAGGGTGAGGACGGCTTCGGCGCGGTTGGTGTCCGGCATATTTAGGGTGAGGGTTTCTTCTTCCATTTCGACCCGTTCCCTGAGTCCAAAATTCTCTCGGGTGAAGGCTTCGATGTCCTGGGTGGTGCGATCGCGTGGTAAGTCCACAGAGGTATACTGGTCGCGATCGCCATCAGCACTTTCATGAGTCGGTTCCGTCGCGGCCCCAGCCTGCCACAGACGCACAATGGGAGCCGGAAACGTGGGGGGTTGTCCAGCCCAGGCCAGGGTTTGACCATCGGGACTCAAGGCGATCGCCGAGGCCCCACCCTGCTGACGGATGATAATGGAATTATCCACCGGATTTCCGGCGAGATCGATCAAAATACTCTCAGAAAACTGACCCGCAAGCCAGCCATCAGCACCCACATCCACTGCCGATTCTCCCGAATGTTCATGCTGATAGCGGGGGGTTTGTTGCCGCCAATCCCAAATCACCACCTGGCCCCGAGATCCTGAGCCATCCCCTCGCCAAATGGCCGGCGTTTGAGTCACCAGGTAGTAACCATCGGCGGTAAACTCAACCTCGATACTATCAATCGACCCGTCCAGGGTGCTTAGGGGGTCAAGACCTTCCCTCTGGACCGTCCATAACTGGACTTGGGTACTATCTTGCCGGCCATCGGGTAGATTCATCTCCACCGTGGCCAGAGTTTGTCCATCGGGACTGAGGGCAATCGCCTCCAGCAGACCCGTCTCCACAGACCAATCCAACGTCCCCGTATCCACAGACCACCGTTGCAACTGGGACCCACAGGCCGCCCAAAGCTGGTCTCCCTCAGGACTAAACGCCACATCCTGACAGCCGTCCTGGCCCGCTAACTGATGTTGGGGTTCACCCCTATCGAGATTCCAGAGAATCAGGGAATGTTGCGCCGTGACTCCCCCAGGACTGCGGGTGGTGGTGGCGAGGGTTTGACCATCGGGACTGAAGGCGATCGCCGTCGGTGGAAGTGTCTCTAGGGGGGAGTCTGCGATCGGTTGATGTCCCGGCAAATCATGTAACAACGCACCGGACCCCACATCCCAAACCTTGAGAGCATCCTCACTGGCGCTGACGAGCATTTGCCCATCAGGACCAAACTGCAACAGATTGGGGGCTTCCTCATGACCCTCCAAGACCTGGGTAATATCAGCCATCGTCCAATCAGCCGGGGTCGCCTGCGGGAAGTCATCGGGGTCTCGGGCCACGTCTGAATCGGGGTCTGGGACCGGACTCGTGTCTGTTGTGGAGTCTGAGTCGTCCGTCGGCGAGTCTGCCGCACAGCCGACGATTCCCCCTAAAGCAACGGCCAGACCGAGGCTAAGCAGAAGTCGGGAAGTTCGGCGATGAAGCATCGTGATCTCTCGGGTCGCATCACTGTAACCCCCAGTCCCGAGAGGCGGGTTTCCGGAAACCGAGGCGGCTTCACGATGTCCCAGTCCGTTTTTATCCCAGATTTCGCGGAAGAGTGAATAAGTTCGCAGGTTCCAGAAATATATCTGACCAGTATAAACTCGTAGGGAGAATCCGGGAGTCGTGGCGGCTGACCGGAGAAACTCCCATCACATCCAGGAGGGTTCGACCCATGCACCTATCGCGACATCTGCTGACGTTGGGGCTATTGACCACATTGGGGTTAGGCTTGCCACGAGTCTCCCTAGCTTTGGCTGAGGAACCTCAGCGACTGGCTCAGTCATCGGTCAATCGGGACTTTGAACCCATTGACATTCGGGGGCGATTGGATGAAACCAGCAATGTTGCTGATGATGGCAGATATTTTAATATCCATGTCTTTGATGGGACTGAAGGACAACCGCTAGTCATTGATTTAATCAGTGATGACTTCGATGCTCACCTATTGTTGGTCATGTCAGGTGACGAAGTTGAGGTAATTACTGAAGATAGCTATGGGGGTGAGAATGGCAATGCTCAGATTGTGGTCGTTTTGCCAAAGACGGGGGTTTATGAGATTACTGCCACTTCTGCACAAGGGGAAGAAATTGGAGATTATAGACTGACGGCACAAATGGCAACATCTTCTGACCTTGAGCGGGCAGAGTTATTGGAAGAAGCCAATCGTCTTAACGAAGAAGCAACAGAACTATACGAAGAAGGTCGTTACCAGGAAGGTATTCCCATAGCACAACAGGCTCTAGAAATCCGAGAAACTACTTTGGGAGAGTCTCATCCTGATGTCGCCCAAAGCCTCAATAGTCTGGCAGAACTCTACCAAGCTCAGGCACACTATAGTACCGCCGAACCTCTCTACC
>FSSI02000097.1:0-3202 GCA_900149785.2 Phormidium lacuna HE10JO
CCGAACGGCATTGTCGAAGAACGGAAGTACGACGACTCGAACCGTTTGCAAACGGTGACTCACTCGGCTTCCGATATGACGGTACTGTCGCGTTCGYTGTATCAGTATGACGAGGCGGGAAATCCGRTACGGGTTGAGGAACTCAAYGGACGCACGGTTGAATATACTTAYGATGACTGGCATCGTTTAACGGAGGAAAGAATTTCTGACYCSCTCMAYGGCGATCGRATAATCGCTTACACTTACGATGCGGTGGGYAATCGTTTGASYCGCGATGATTCTCTCGAAGGTAAGACGACTTACGTGTATGATGACAACGACCGACTGGTCAGTAGCATCAGTAAGGGCATCACCACTCGCTATACCTATGACGAGAATGGGAATTTGAAGSRAGTYGACCTCGAYGGGTCTCCTGAAGAAACYCGTTACGMTTGGGATGTGGAAAATCGTTTGATTGGGGTTGAACGCACTGAGGCTGATGGCGAAACTACGGAGGTTGAGTATCGCTACGATGTCAACGGCATTCGCGTCGCCTCTRTTGTCGATGGGGTGGAAACTCGCTATCTCGTCGATGCCAATCGTCCTTATGCGGAGGTTATTGAGGAGTACGCAGCGAACGGGGAGACTCAGGCGGCTTACGTGCGCGGTTTGGATTTGATTTCYCAGCAGCGTGGGGATGAGTCTCGRTTCTATCTGCAAGACGGACACAGTGGTGTGCGCCTGTTSACGGACGAGTTGGGRRCGGTSACGGATACTTATGARTATGGGGSTTATGGGGAGGTTTTGAGGGCGACGGGGACRACGGAGAATCCTTATCTTTATCGTGGTGAGTCGTGGGATGCTGAGTTAGGATTRCAGTATCTRCGGGCGCGGTATTAYGARCCGGAGACGGGGCGTTTTCTCAGTACTGACCCGTTTGAGGGGATGGTGGAAAGTCCGGTTTCTCGACATCGTTATCTTTATGGYAATGYTAATCCTGTTGTTTTTGARGATCCGAGTGGGGAGGTCAGTGCTGTWGCAGGTGAACTTCAGGCTTCTAATATCGCATCTATTCTGGCTAATATTCCAAGATATGTGCCAGGGTTGGTTAGTGCTGCGGGATTAGCTGGCACTTGGTTTGCACGCCGTCGAAGTGATTACAACCTATGGTCAGGAAAAGCTTATCCAGTGAAGTGGAAATTGTCTGAACCTGGAATTGAACCTCCCTATTTTTGGCCAGGTCTMTCTTCTGTCACAGGAACACGAGTAGAAGCCTCTACAACATTTATCGATAGTAATTACGATGAGATAGAGAGAAAGGCAGAATGGATTGTAGGAACACTTGATTTCTCTTTTAACATCATTGATAATGGAATATCGACATCTCAAATTCCTTACAAAGGTGACTCTTTTAAGGCTTATACACATAAGAAAGCTGGTACCCATCCTATCATTTTGACTCCTTTTACCATAGGTGGTAAAATATCGGCAGTGTTAGCATCTGGAACAGATTTTAATGCTTCATTAAAATCTTTCCTAATGGGAGTAGGATTTGCGGGAATTGCGTCAACGGATTCTGCTTATGTCTCTCTTTCAGCATCTGGTTCCGTTGGTCTTTCTCTATTAAAACCTGGCTCCATAAAAGAAAAATTGATTAATAAAACACAAAATTAATGTATCTATAATTATGAAATCAATTTGGAGTATTAACTTTTTACAAGCAAGCCAACTATCAAAATTAAAAGAACTTCTTCGTTGTGGTGCTAATCCAAATGAAGAAAAAGACCTTAATGGCACAATTAAAACTCCTCTTTTTGTTGCCTGCTCCAAGCATCAAAAGGCAATGGTCAAGCTTTTGCTAGAATTTGGTGCAAATCCAAACTACTTATCAAACACTTGTGGAACACCACTCTATGCTGCTGCTTGTGTTAAAGATATCGAAATTTGTGAGTTGCTAATCGATAACGGAGCAGATGTAAACCTATTATGGACATATACTTCAATCCCTTTTTTGACTAAAGGATTGAAAGGATCTCCCATGAATGTTGCTGCCCAAAGAGGATATCTAGAAATTGTTAAACTTTTGCTCGAACGAGGTTGTAATCCAAATATTTATATCTCCTACGATTCTAATACTCCATTAGGCTCTGCTGCAGAGAACGGACATCTGGACGTGATGATGGCTTTGCTTGAAGGTGGAGCCGATCCGAGCTACCAAGGTGAAGGCGGGTTTAGCACCTCTCCTCTATTTACTGCGGTTGTTGAAAATCAATTAGAGGCCGTTAAGCTTTTAGTAGAAGCGGGTGCTAATATCAACAGTCATAATGGTTTGTTGGGTGCAACTCCACTTCATGCAGCCCAACATCTACAGCGCGATGTCGATCCAGCAATACGACAGTATTTGGCTGAACAGGGAGCCGTCGCACGATTATATCCTTTAGCTGAAATTTTAGTGCTTTTCGGCATTGTAACTTATTAGCTATTCGCTTCAGACTATAAAACAACGGCAATCAAATCGCCGTCACCGACCCCCGAGGCACCACCACCCACTCAATCTACGACGCCAAAAACCAACYCGTCGAAACCATTTATCCCGACGACACCCCYGATACCCTTGACGACAACCCCCGCAGCATCACCGTCTACGACCGAGGCGATCGCCGTCGCGCCACCATCGACGAAGCCGGACGARTCACCCATTTCCGCTACAACGCCGTCGGACAACTCATCGAAACCATCGCACCGAACGCCGACGAAAATGGCTTGACCCCCTTCTTCGAGGCCTTGGGACTGACGGGAAGCACCGTTTCCGATGTGGATTGGACACAGGTGGTCTATCCCGACGAAACGCCAGAGTATCTCAACGACAGTCGCTATCCCCGTACCACCACTGAATACTACGCCACGGGAGAGGTCAAAGCACACATCGACGAACGGGGACATCGTACCGAATACCGTTACGACGAACTCGGTCGCCGTACCGAAACCATTTATCCCGATAAGACTCCCGAAACCCTCGACGACAACCCCCGTGAAAGGGTTACTTACGACCAAGCTGGACGCCAGGAAACGGTCACCGATGCACTAAACCGCACCACCACCTACCGCTATGACGATTTGGGTCG
Source organism: Phormidium lacuna HE10JO (assembly GCA_900149785.2). Classification (GTDB taxonomy): domain Bacteria; phylum Cyanobacteriota; class Cyanobacteriia; order Cyanobacteriales; family Geitlerinemataceae; genus Sodalinema; species Sodalinema lacuna_A. Next base: position 3,105 of record FSSI02000097.1, read on the forward strand.
CCTCGTCGAAACCATTTATCCCGATGGGACTAAAACGAAGACCACCTACGACCAACTCGGTCGTCGCGTCGCCTCTATTGACCCCTTAGGCCAACGCA
>FSSI02000049.1:0-33739 GCA_900149785.2 Phormidium lacuna HE10JO
GTCGAGTTCGTCGTCGGACACCTCATCGTCGCTGTCCGTAATTTCCTCGTCGTCGTTGGCCTCGGTGTCTGACTCGTTCTCGTTCTCGGAAAGGTCGTCTTCGCTATCTTCGCCGTCGGAGTTTTCTACGTCGTCTGGGCTGTCTTCACTATCAGCGTTTTCTACGTTCTCGGAAAGGTCGTCTTCGCTGTCAGAGTTTTCTACGTCGTCTTCGCTCTCGGAGTTTTCAACGTCCTCAGACATGTCATCTCCGCTATCTTCGCTCTCCGAGTTTTCTACGTCGTCTTCACTGTCAGAGTTTTCTGCGTCGCTAGAAACCTCTTCTTCGCCGTCAGAGTTTTCGGCGTTATCAGCAGTCATCTCCTCTTCACCCTCGCCGTCAAAGGGAATCGACTCGCCGATATCTTCGTCAGGAATATCGTCGCCGGTGTCACTGGTACTATCAAACGCTTCGTCTCCCTCGCTCTCCTCTTCGGGGAGATTTGCATCTCCTTCGATGTCCTCTTCAGCATCGGTATCGGGGACATCACCATCAGAGTTAGTCTCTGAGTCCATCTCCACATCATCGTTCCCGCTCATATCGTCGAGAGCGTCATCGACGGGAGTTAAGTCAACGCCATCGGCATCGTCACCACCATCCGCGAGACCGCTGGGGGTGTAGATGGGTTCTAGGATGAAGGTTTGGGCCAAGTCTTCGAGTTGCTCTTGTTTGTGGCGTTCTTCTTTGACGCGACCGGTGAGCCAAGAGGCGAAGTTGAATAAAAACATGGCAGTAGATGCTCCTAGAGCAAGGGATGAAACTGATGACGTTCGAGAGATGTCACCACTCTACTGCAACTTTTTTCCGCTGTTTTTAAAGCTACGATGAAGCACTTGCCAAAATGACCGATTTTTAAAAAAGGCCATTTTAATCTGTCGGTTTATCTCGGCGAGTTTTACGGAGATCCTCAATTATTGTCACATAAGTTTACATTTTGAGCTTTTTTGAGGGGAGGTTTCTCCGACCGTCCAAGCTCTAAAATTAAGGCGGTGCCGGGGGTTGCCCGGATCACTCAACCCAATTCCGTAAAACTTCATCAAAACTTCACAAAAACTTTATCAAAATCATCCGGATGGGGGTTGGCAGATGAGTTAGGGTCACAAACTGGGGTCGACAACACTGCCTAAAAACAGCAGTAGGCCCGTCTCGTTGTCGCGGATGGCGAAGACGAAGGGCCGATCGCCGATGATAGAAAAAGCCGCCGATCGCGTCCCCCCAATCCCAGTCACCGCCGCCGCTTCAGTCCCCGCCTCCGTCACCTCCAGATAGAGTTGTTGTCGCATGACCGTCACCCAAAACGCCGCATTTGTTAATCCCGAAAAGTCGGCCCCAGGTGCAAAAATTTCCGTCAACCCTAATGCTTGCATACTTTCACGTAAATTCACTTCACTCGTGATTTGAAATCTCGGTAAAACTACTGTAGCTCCCGCCTCATTCCACTCAAACCGACGTAGCCAATCCCGCCAATTCTCCGCCGTTAGTTGCTCATAAAACGCCTCTAACGACACATCTTCCTGAGGAATAAACACATACATTCCGAATCGTTCACTCTCCCCATAGGGCAACTCAATAGCACGAAACAGACTGTTTTGATAACCCCGAACCAGTGATAGATCTTGCTGCATCATCGGCACATAGACCTGAGAGTCATCTTGTCGTGTAAACGGCCGTATCTCCGTATTTTCACTGGGAAAGGAACTCGTCCAATCTCCCGAAAAATAAAGCGCATTTAAGACCACCGCCACCGTCGTTTCATCAAGGTCTTGAGCCGATAAAATCTCAGCAATGCGTCCTTGAGTCTGGTGAGAAATCCAACGATGAATCTGGCCTAACGCCTGAGATGGCTCACTGAAGTCCACCGCCTGCATCTGCGCCTGATAGTATCGCTGACGGGAGTCGACAAACTCAGACGAGAGAGATCCCTCCCCCCCACTCCAAATCGAATTGGCGATCGCCAACTCCACATCCCCCGACAACTCCCCCAAACTGTCCAAAATCTGCTCATAAGAGCCGTCCAACCCCTCAACCGACTCCGCCCCCAACCAGCGAGCCATAGCCTCCTCCGTCGCCCCCTCAGCGCCCCCATAGAGCATCCCTAGAGCCATCGACAAACTCAACGGCGACAACAACAAATTCTCATTCCCCTGAGTTTGCCGCAATTGTTGAAACACCGCGAACCCTAACTCCATCTGAGCCTCTATCTGAGCCTCTATCTGAGCCTCCCGAAACTCAGACTCCGATCGCGGCGACTGGGCCATCGCCACCCGAGACCAACCCAACATCGGCAACGAACCCGACAGCGGTATCGTTAACGCCGTCACAAGGGGAAGTAGCCTTCCCAGAAGCCGTCCAAAACGGTGGTGATGAATCATTATTGAGCCAAACGCGAAGATGAGCGATCACAGGTATCCCGTCGCACCCGTTTACCGTGACTACCCTAGGGTTCAGCGATCGCAGCGAAGATTCCGGGCAGTCACCCCCTCCTTTACCGTAGCTTGCCCCAGCCAGAACCCGCCAAACTCACCCCAAACAAATCCCCCAGCCAACGACCTGTATCAGTCGTCAACTGGGGGAAACTAAGAGATCAAGGTTGAGATCGATGTTGCCGCGTCAGGGAATCCCTAGCCGATAATACCGGCCTCACGGGCCGCCGCTTCATCATCCGGGTCAATGCCGAGGCGAGTTAAGTTAATGCGATTCTTGTTGTCAATATCGCGTACCTTAACCACCACTTCATCACCCACCGACAACTCATCTTCGACCTTGCCAATGCGATAATCCGCAACTTGGGAGATATGCACCATCCCTTCTTTTCCGGGTGCAATTTCGACAAAGGCACCAATGGGGATAATCCGGGTGACACGACCGAGGAAGACCTCGCCGGTTTGAATCTTGCGCGTCATCCCTTGGATAATCGCGCGAGCGCGCATGGCTTTCTCACCATCAAGACCCGAAATCGTCACCGTACCATCATTGTCGATGTCGATTTTACAGCCCGTTTCTTCCGTAATCCCCTTAATGGTTTTCCCACCAGGGCCAATCACCAAACCAATCAGGTCAGGATCAATCTTGAGACTATACAGACGAGGCGCAAAGGGAGACAACTCAGGATTCGGCTGGTCAATGGCCTCAAGCATCTTGCTGAGGATATGTAGCCGAGCCGGAAGAGCCTGTTTGACCGCATCGGCCACAATCTTCACCGGAAGTCCTGTGATTTTCATGTCCATCTGCAAGGCCGTAATCCCCGTATCGGTTCCGGCCACCTTAAAGTCCATATCCCCCAGGAAGTCTTCAATGCCTTGAATATCCGTGAGAATGCGAACTTCGTCTCCTTCCTTAATCAGTCCCATCGCCGCACCACTGACCGGCTTACTGAGGGGAACCCCAGCGTGCATCAGCGAGAGGGTTGAGCCACAGACCGATCCCATCGAGGTCGAGCCATTGGAGGACAAGACCTCAGAGACGACGCGAATCACGTAGGGGAAACTTTCTTTCGGCGGTAACACCGGAACCAAGGCCCGTTCAGCTAAGGCCCCGTGACCAATTTCCCGACGACCGGGCGATCGCATCGGCCGCGTTTCACCCACAGAATAGGGGGGAAAATTGTAATGGTGCAGATAGCGTTTCTGCTCCTGAGGATGCAGGTCATCGAGTTCCTGAGCATCTCCTGGAGAGCCTAACGTGGCCAACGACAACACCTGAGTCAAACCTCGGTTAAACAAGGCACTTCCGTGAACCCGGCGAGGAACCAAACCCACCTGACAGGAAATGGGACGCACCTCATCGAGTTTGCGGCCATCAACCCGGACCTTGTCCTCAACAATCTGAGCGCGCATTAACTGCTTCGTGACGCCCTTAAACACCTTACCGAGAGACTTGGCATCGTCCGTCACCGCCAGGCGTAGGGGGTCATCTTCGGGGAGTTGCTCAATTTTCTGTGCAATTTCCGCCTTGACCTCATCGAGGGCCTCATCGCGGCTGCTCTTGGTATTCTCAAAGTTACTGAGAACCTTCTTCACCGGTTCCTCAGCGGCCTCGCGGATGTAGATTTCCAACTTGTCATCGACCACCGGCGGCTCTTCTTCGACTAACTCAACCCCCAAGTCCTTCATCAAGGCTTCCTGGTGACGAATTAGCTCTAAGGCCCCTTCATAGCCGAAATCGATGGCTTCGATAATGTCTTGTTCCGGGAGCTGATTAGCCCCGGCTTCCACCATAACCACACCATCATGAGTTCCCGCCACGACCAGATCGAGGTCTCCGAGGCGAATCTCTTCAAAGGAGGGGTTGAGGATGAAATCATCCCCCACCAAGCCGACACGAACCGCCGCCATCGGACCCTTAAAGGGAATCTTGGCTAACATCGTGGCCATGGAGGCTCCCGTGACGGCCAAAACATCCGGGGGAACCAACTCATCCATCGATAAGGTGGTGGCAACAATCTGAATATCGTCCCGTAACCATTGTGGGAACAGGGGACGCATGGGACGGTCAATTAGACGACAGGTTAGCGTCACTTTCTCGGGGGGACGACCCTCCCGACGCAAGAACCCACCGGGAATTTTTCCCCCGGCGTAGAGCCGTTCTTCGTAATCAACGAGTAGGGGCAAGAAGTCAATGCCTTCTCGACCCGTTGAACGGGTTGCGGTGACGAGAACCGAGGTATCGCCCAACTCGATGACGACGGAGCCTCCGGCTTGTGGAGCGAGGGTTCCAACCTTGAGTCTAATATCCCGTCCATCAAAGGATATTGACTTTTCCATTGCTTTCATGCAGCACTCTAATATTAGTTCTTCTTCTTCTTCTGGGGATCATCGTTGGTTGAGGAGACCATCAGCCCGAAAAACTCACGGGTGGCGAGTCCCAACCTCCGATTCACCCAATCATCTGTGATCATCGTGATACCTGCCACAACTTGACGAAAGCCAAGGTCTGAGCGTCTCAACTCTCATTCGGTTGCTAGTCCGAACTACGCCACGCCTTAGCGCCCAAATGCTGGGGTTAGCCGTCGAGAGAACTCATGTCACCAATTTTGGTAACTTGGGGCGGGTGATGACCAGGATTGCACTTGGGAAATCCATGCCGTTCCCAGTATACCTCAGTAATCTGGAAGTGCCAGGGTTTCTTTATCCTGGGGTCTGCTCGCCCAGGCCGCCGCTGAGAGGCCGCCGCCGGAACCCTTGGAACTCCCCAAGGGGCGATCGCGTCGGCTGTTGCTAGATAATAAAACTGTTCACTGTTAACCCATTTCGTTCAGGGAAACCCAGTCAAACCATGAGTAACGCCGCCCCTCTATCCGGTTCAGCTACCGTCGTGATGGTGGTCGATGGACAACCCATTACCATCGCCCTTGATGGCAATAATGCCCCCATCACGGCGGGAAACTTTGCCGATTTAGTCTCCCGCCGCTTCTATGACAACATCACCTTTCACCGGGTGGTTGACGATTTTGTGGCCCAAGCCGGAGATCCCAACAGTCGCGACCCTAATTTTCCCACCAATCTCTTGGGCCGGGAAGGATTCACCGATCCCGCTACCGGGCAAACTCGCACCATTCCCCTAGAAATCAAACCCGAGGGGGCCGCCGCCCCGGTGATTGGCACCCTCTTTCGCGATGCGGGGATTACGGTTCCGCCGGTGTTGCGCAACAATCGCGGCACCATCGCCATGGCCCGCGCCCAAGATCCCAACTCCGCCTCGTCTCAGTTTTACTTCAATCTGGTCAATTCCAATTTCCTCGATGGCAATTATGCCGTGTTTGGCAACATTACCGATGGCTTGTCGGTGATGGACGGTATTGATGAGGGCGATCGCATTGACGCGGCCCGCTTCGTCGAGGGGATTCTTCCTTCGCGCCAATCGGCGTTTATGGAAGTCAACTTCCTCAACTTCTTTTTCAACCGCCTCGAACGAGCGAGTCTACCCCTAGGGTTCCAAGTTTTGGGCGATGGCGATGATGTCTTAACTCTGACTCCAGAACTCAGTCAGGCCAATCCTTCAGGCTTTGTCGGCTTAGGGGGCAATGAGACCTTTATCGGTTCTGCCATTGACGATGTGCTTTATGGCAACCAGGGCAACGATACCCTCACCGGGGAAGCCGGTAATAACCTAATTCGCGGTGGCCAAAACGAGGATATCCTCAATGGTGGCATTGGCAACGATATCCTGCATGGCAATTTAGGCAACGATACCCTCACCGCTGGCGGTGGTAATAATGTCCTGCGAGGGGGACAAGGGAATGATGTTCTCATCGGGGGTGCTGGCATTGATGTGTTAATGGGCGATCGCGACCAGGATACCCTCACTGGCGGCCCCGGACCCGATCAGTTCGTGCTGCGGGGCAATACGAACATCGGTCGTGTTGATGCGAATCTCGCGGATGTGGTTACGGACTTTAACCCCGCCGAGGGCGATCGCATTGTCTTGGCGGCCGAGACGAACCCCGCCACCGTGCGCTTCCTGCCGACGGGGTCTGACGTGCTGATTCAACTGGAAAATAACGATTTCCAAGGCCGCATCCTCAACAGCACCCCAGAAGCCGTCCAGGCTGCCGCTATGGTTGTTCCTTCGGGGGATATGGGCCTACTGATTGGTTAGGGGCAAAGGCGGGGTCGGCGATGACCTCGATGCGATCGCGATCGCCAAAGTGAGGACTGGGATAACTCGTCGTCAGCGATCGCGGTTGTTTCACCGTCCCCCATTGCGCCTGGAGATCGCGCAAAAACTGATCCTGTTGACGGCGAAACGGTAGCGTATAGGCATCGCCCCCATTGAGAAGGGCAAACCAGACCAACCCGCGATCGCGCGTCGGCACAGCCCCCACCAGGGCGCTCACATTCCAGAGCGTCCCCGTCTTCACCGTCGCTCCTTTCGGCATGGCCCGCTCATCCATCGTTCCCCCATCTTGGCCAAACACCGGCAACACATCGGCCAGAGTTAACCCTCCCGCCGCCAAACGCCGGTGAATCCCCGACAACAGAGCCACCGCCGCTCGGGGCGAGATGCGGTTCTCCTGGCCCAATCCTGACCCATTCACTAACTCGATTTCCGCCTCGGGAACCCCCGCCAACCAAGCTGCTCGCCGGGCCACTTCAGCCCCCCCGCCGAGTTCCTCGGCCAACGCATCGGCAATCACATTGTTGCTATAGACATTCATGACTTTCAACAGCGAGAGCAGCGGTAGGGAATGCTGGCGCAACAGCGGAATACGTCGGCTGGGCGGTTCTGTCAGGGGTTGAGCGAGACTGTCTTCTGAGATGTCCTCGGTTCCCTCCCCGAGAACGCGAATATCGCCCCGAATCTCAAGTTGAGGTCGAGGGGTTCCCGCCGCCAATCTCCCATAGGCTCGTTCGATAGGGGGAGTCCAACGGCGAGCATCAAAACTGTCGATGAACCCCTGACCCACTTCGTCAGCCTCTTGCTCAAAATTCAACCAGGGCTGATTCTCCAGAATCAGATCTCCGGCGACGGCCTCAATCCCCAACTCTTGTAGGACCACAGCCACGGCGATCGCTTCGGACCAAACCCAGAGCATATCCCCGCCGCCGCGAATCAGTAAATCCCCTTGCAACACCCCATCCACCAGGGGGCCAGTGGCACTAATCTCTGTCAGCCAGCGTCGTTGCCAATCCCAGGTTTGCAAGGCCACCAGCGTGGTGGCCGTTTTCGTCACGGATGCCGCCGAACGAGGAATTGTACCTTGATGACCTGCCAGTTTCTCGGGTCCAACTTGCAGCCAAATTCCCTGACGTTGGCGAGAGATCCCCTGGCCGTCTAAATCCGTCAGATAGCGATCGACGAGAAACTCTGCCTCTTCATCCCCGTCCATCTCTAGCACCAGTCCAGGGGCATCAAAGAGGGGAATACTGACCTGAGACTCAGGCGGAATCAGGCTCATCGCGTCTAACCAGAGGGCTAAAGCCCCCGAACTCAGTAAACTCAACATAAGAATAGGGAACAGGGAATAGGGAACAGGGAACAGGGAACAGGGAACAGGGAACAGGGAACAGGGGAAAAGAGGTAATGTTCGATTTCTATATTTGGCCGTTGAGGGGGGTCAACTCTCAATGGTCGAGTGTCAACTGGCAACGGTCAACTCTCAACCCAGGTTCACCCCTCAACAGCTCTTGAGTTCACTTTTCTTGTCTCAGGTGGCTTGGCGGGGAGATGTCGTCTGGTAGAATTTGGAAGGCTTATACAAGATTCGATCGATGGCATTGAACAGGGCAAGGATTGCAGTGGACGCGATGGGCGGCGACTATGCCCCGGATGAAATTGTGGCCGGGGCATTGCGGGCGCAGGATGAATTAGGGGTAGAGGTGCTGCTTGTCGGCGATCCGGCAGCCCTTGAAGCGTCGTTACAACGGCAAGAGCGTAATCCCGAGGAGGTTCAGATTGTCGCCTCCGAGGGAGCGGTGGAAATGCACGAAGAGGCCTTGACGGGGATTAAACGCAAACCCAAGGCCTCGATTAACGTGGCGATGAACTTGGTGAAACAGGGCCAGGCTGATGGCGTAGTCTCGGCGGGACATTCAGGGGCCTCGATGGCGGCAGCTTTGTTGCGTTTAGGGCGTTTGTCCGGGATTGATCGCCCCGCCATTGGTGCTGTGTTCCCGACGATGAATCCCGATAAGTCGGTGTTAATTCTGGATGTGGGGGCGATCGTAGATTGTCGTCCTAAGTTCTTAGAACAGTTTGCCCTGTTAGGCACAATTTATAGTCAGTATGTCCTGGGGCGGGATGAGCCTCGGGTGGGGCTGCTCAATATCGGCGAAGAAGCCTGTAAGGGCAATGATTTAGCCCTGCGAACCTATCAGTTATTGCAAGATAATCCTCGTGTTCCCTTTGTGGGTAATGCTGAAGGACGAGATGTGTTGTCCGGGGAGTTTGATGTCATTGTCTGTGATGGCTTTGTGGGCAATGTTCTGCTCAAGTTTGCTGAAGCGGTTGGCAATATCCTGTTGCAACTCTGTCAGGATGAGTTATTACAGGGTCTCGATGAACGGGATTTAGTCCATGTGATGCCCAATCTCAAGCGCCTTAAGCAACGGATTGATTATGTTGAACATGGTGGCGGTTTGCTGCTGGGGGTCGCCGGGGTTTGTGTGATTGGCCATGGAAGTTCTCACGCCATGACGATTTTTAACGCGGTGCGTTTGGCGAAAGAGGCGGTGGATAACCGGGTGATTGAACGCATCCAGGAGAAGCATTTGGTGGAACAATAGCGCCATGCTGCCCCCCAACTCCCCAATTGGTGAGTCCAATTGGGTCAGTGACGCGGCGAGACGCCTGAGAGAAGGCTCATTAGAAGGCTGATAGGAAGACGGATGATCCGGCAAAACTTATGACAATTTTGGGACTTGAATTAACCGGCTGTGGTGGGGTGGCGCCCGAGACGGTTTTGGACAATGAGACATTGATGCAGGTGGTGGATACCTCGGATGAGTGGATTCGCTCCCGTACGGGCATTGGTGAACGTCATCTGGCTAATCCTTCCCAGTCGTTGGGAGAGTTGGCGGCGGCCGCTGGCCGTCAGGCTCTGTCCATGGCAGGATTAGATCCGTCTGAGTTGGATTTGTTGGTGTTGGCTACCTCTACGGCTGATGATTTGTTTGGAACGGCCAGTTGGGTGCAACATCAGTTGAATGCTCCCCAGGCGGTGGCGTTTGATTTGACGGCGGCCTGTTCGGGGTTTTTGTTTTCGATGGTGACGGCGGCCCAGTTTCTGCGGACGGGGGTCTATCGCAATGTGTTGGTGATTGGGGCTGATGTGTTATCCCGTTGGGTGGATTGGCACGATCGCCGCACTTGTGTTCTCTTCGGTGATGGGGCCGGGGCGCTGGTGATGCAACGGCGGGAGTCGGGCGATCGCCTGTTGGGGTTCGAGATGCGATCGGATGGCTCTCAAAATAACTGTCTGACTCTGGCTTATCAGCCTCAGGAGCAATCGATTACCCCCGAGATTTCCGTGTCTCAGGGGGGCTATGGCTCCATCGCGATGAATGGCCCGGAAGTCTATAAGTTTGCCGTCAAGAAGGTCCCTGAAGCGGTGGAAAAAGCCCTGTTTCGCTCCGGGTTGACCACGCAGGATGTGGATTGGTTACTGCTTCATCAGGCCAATCAACGGATTCTCGATGCGGTGGCGAAGCGGCTCAAAATTCCCTCAGAGAAAGTCTTGACAAATTTAGCAAATTATGGTAATACGTCAGCGGCTTCGATTCCCTTGGCCTTGAACGAGGCGGTGCGATCGCAGCAAATCCAGCCCGGAGACACCATCGCCGCCTCAGGATTTGGGGCGGGGTTAACCTGGGGGTCAGCGGTGTTCCGTTGGGGACGCTTTGAGACCTAACATTTGAGACCTAACATAAGTTACCGTTGATACCAAAACAGAAATTATGAAAACCGCTTGGGTGTTTCCCGGACAAGGATCGCAGACCGTGGGTATGGGAGTTGACTTAGCCGCCCTCCCTGAAGCGGCAGCGAGATTTCAGCAGGCTGAGACCATTTTGGGGTGGTCAGTGGTGCAAACCTGCGAAACCGGGGAAAATCTCTCGGAAACGCGCTATACCCAACCTTGTCTGTATACCGTAGAATGCGCCTTGGTGGATCTGTTGCGCGATCGCCGAGTCGCCGAACCCCAGGTTGTCGCGGGCCATAGTTTAGGGGAATATGTCGCCCTCTACGCCGCTGGAGTCTTGGACTTTGAAACCGGGTTAAACCTCGTCAAACGTCGTGGCGAATTGATGAGTCAGGCCAGCGAGGGCCAGATGGCGGCCTTAATGAAATTCGATCGCGACGAACTCGAAGCGGCGATCGCCCAAACCGAGGGAGTGGTTCTGGCGAACGACAACAGTCCTCTCCAGGTGGTGATTTCAGGAACCGAGGCGGCGATCGCGCAAGTTCTCTCTCAGGTGAAAGTTCGCCGCAGCGTTCCCCTCGATGTTTCCGGGGCCTTCCACTCGCCGCTGATGGAACCGGCCGCCGCTGAGTTCCAAACCCTTCTCGAACCCATCGATTTTAACGCCGCGACGATTCCCGTTCTCTCCAACGTCGATCCCAGCCCAGAAACCGCCGCCGCTACCCTGAAAACTCGCCTACAGCAACAAATGACCGGTTCTGTACGTTGGCGAGAAATTGTCCTGAGTTTACCGGAGTTGGGCATCGAACAGGTGCTAGAAGTCGGACCGGGGAAAGTCTTATCTGGGTTAGTGGGGCGCACCGTCAAAGGGTTAAACTGTCTCAATGTGGGAACTGTAGCCGAGTTAGATACCCTAGCCGAACCATCGGTGTAATCTCCATTTTTCAACGTGGTATCCACAAGGAAACCCACCCGAGACCTTCCCAGGAAAGAGGTGGGTTATCCGATGTTCTTTTCCTCTCCCCTCTTGCCTCTTGCCTCTTGCCATCCCCTCTTGGGAGGGGTTAGGGGTGGGTTATGCCTCTTGCCTTCCCCCCCCTGTTCCCTGTTCCCTGTTCCCTGTTCCCTTCTTTTGCCTCTTGCCTCTTGCCTTCCCCCCTTCCCCCATGATTCAAAACCGTGAACCTGGCTACAACTTAGCGTTATATCACCTGTTTAAATGGTCGGTGGTGAGTCCGCTGTTTTATAGTTACTTCCGAGGACGGGTTTATGGTGTCGAGAACGTCCCCAAATCCGGGCCGCTAGTGGTAACTAGCAATCATGCCAGTTATTTTGACCCACCGATGATTTCCTGTGCGGTGGAACGTCCAGTGGCTTACATGGCCAAGGAAGAACTGTTTAAAAACCCGATTTTTGCCAAAGCAATTCGTTTGTATGGGGCCTATCCCGTGAAACGTAAAGCCGCCGATCGCAGTGCGATTCGCTCAGCTTTAGAGTATTTAGAACAGGGATGGGCCACGGGGGTGTTTCTCTCAGGAACTCGGACTCGCGATGGTCGCATTCCCAACCCCAAACCCGGTGCTGTTTTGATTGCGGCTAAAGCTCAAGTCCCGATTTTACCGGTTTGTCTTTGGGGAACTCAAGCCATTTTTCAAGGCTCCTCCAAGCCGCGATCGGTTCCGGTGACGATTCGCATCGGAGAACCTGTTAACCCCCCGCAATCAGGCGATCGCGAGGGGTTAGACGCTGTCACTCAACACTGTACTAAGGTGATTGAGTCACTTCATGATCTCGGTCGTTAGGGAAGAAGCAATGTCGGGGCGAACCTTGAGGGTCGCCCTCTTCTGGCAAGAGGCGAGAGGGGTTTGACCCCTGAGGGTTGTGTCCCTGAATTGGTTGGCTTTAAAGACGGGGTACTTTAGAATCGGGCAAACCCTACCCGAATGGCATGACTATGACTCAATACGTCGAAGTTCTCTCCAATAAGACCGCCCTGATCGATCGCAGCGTGGCTTTGATTGTCGAGAAAATTCAGAGTGCGATCGCCCAACGGGGAACCTGTACCATCGCCCTATCCGGGGGAAGTACCCCGAAACCGATCTACGAGGCGATCGCCGGCCATGACTTACCCTGGGACAACCTCCATGTCTTCTGGGGTGATGAACGCTACGTGGCCCCGGATCATCCCGATAGTAACCAACGCATGGCTCGTGAGGCGTGGCTCGATCGCGTTCCCTTCCCCCCCGAGAACCTACATCCGATGCCAAGCCAGGGTCAAGATCCCGAGAGTGATGCCCAGGCCTACGACCAACACTTACAAGCATTTTTTGGCCTAGAATCGGGGCAGTTTCCTCAGTTCGATATTATGCTGTTGGGCATGGGGGATGACGGCCATACCGCGTCCCTGTTTCCCCAGACCGAGGCCTTGGAAGTCTGCGATCGCAGCGTCACAGTAGGGAACAAAGATGGAGACCCCCGCATCACCTTGACTGTTCCCGTTCTTAATCTCTCGCGGACCATCATCTTTGCCGTTGCTGGCGAGAACAAACAAGCCGCTCTGGCCCAGGTGTTTGCTCCAGAGGGGGATGAAGCCACCTATCCTTCCCGTCTCATTCAACCGGTGGATGGGGAGATTTACTGGTTGCTCGATGCCGCCGCCGGGGCCGAAGTGACCCCCAGTTGAACTTCAGCCGAGTGAGGTGAACCTCGCGACAGCAGATCCTCCTGGCCATTCAACCCGAGCGGCAAACGTACTATGTTGAACATACATATTGGCAGTTGCTCTAAACCCATTGACCTAAACTTGAATTGGGCAAAACGACGATCTCATCCTATCCAGTCTACGTCTTGAGTCCTGGTTTGTTCTCCGGGTTGCCTCTCTACCTCACCGTTTTTCTGTCGCGTGATTACTCTAACTCTCCTCCACCCCCACCAATCCATCCCGCTGAAACGCTGGACGTTTGAGGATGACACAGTTATTCGCATCGGTCGCGCCCCGGATAACCATGTTGTCCTCTACAGTGCCGTCGTCTCTCGCTATCACCTGGAACTCCACTGCAATGAACAACGTCAATGGTATCTCGTGAATTTGGGGACGAACGGAACCTATCTCGAAGATGCTCCCATTGAGGAAATTCCCGCCTGCGATGGGTCCATCGTTCGCCTGGCCCGGACGGGTCCCCAGATTCAACTCCATGTGAGTCATCCGCCACCGGTATCTCCAGCACAACAGTTACTCAAACACTTACAGGAACGGGGAACCCCCGATGAAGATACCACCAGTGATGACCCCCCACCCAAAACTCGGGTGGTTCGAGAGTCGTCGCCAGAGGTGTCCTCGGATTGAGAGATGGTCTTGGTCTCAGGCGATCGCATCATCGCATAACAGCAACGAGTTAAACCCAGACCCAAAACGGGTTTAAACATTGTTCCGGTGTTCCCTGTTCCCTGTTCCCTGTTCCCTGTTCCCTGTTCCCTGTTCCCTATCCCCTATCCCCTATCCCCCATTCCCTGCGATCTAATCGGCTTGATTGGCCTGAAAATTTATGACTGTGTTATCCCCATTGGTCTCCCGCATCACGATGACCGTTCTGTTAACGACCGGGACGCTCTTGTCTCCAGCAGGGCTGTCATTCTCGAATTTTGTTATTTTCGGCGATCGGCCCCTCTTAGCTCAAGCTGAGCCAGCCCCAGAGTTCGCTGAGGCGATTCTAGGACAATGGTTCTCCCCCTCGGCTCTTGGCGGTGAACCTCTGACCTTTATTTTCACGGAGGCGGGGATTCTCCACTTCATTATCACGCTGCCCCGAGGACGGACAGTGTCTCAGGAATTTGGTTATGAAGTCGGTTCAGGCTCGCCCCATGCCATTGATTTGATACTACCCGATGGGGAGACGGTGGCCACGATCGCCCAAATCACGGAATCCGGGGAGTTACTGTTTCAAATTGAGGGAACCGAACCCGGTTTACCCCGCCCGACTGAGTTTGCCGAGACGGTGGCCCGCTTTGAGCGAGTATCCACCTCAACCGATCTCCCGGCTCGTCTCGTCGAAGCCAATGCGTTAGATGTTCTCATGGATATTAGCCGCGCCCAACGCACCCATTATCTGGAGTTCCGGGAGTTCACCGATTCCATTGAGCCGCTCAATTCTGACCCCGTTCCCCTCGAAACCGACGACTATCAGATTGAGCTTGAGGTGAGCCAGACGACTCCTGAGAGTGTTCGCATTACGGCCACCCCCAAGCGAGAGGAGTTACGCAGCTTCACCAGTGGCGTGTTTATGGTTCCCAATGAACGGGGGTTAGAGGTGTCCCTGGTGGGCATTTGCCGCAGCGATGAACCGGATATGAACCCTCCAGCGATGCCCGTTCCCCCAGACACCGCTGAGGGAACGGTGACTTGCGCTCCCGGCTCCCATTTGATGGAACGTTAGTTGAGCGGTTATTTCTTGACAAGTGCCTGATTTTGTGGTAATGAATTTTGTGGTAAAGGCTCTTGTGGTGACAGCATCTCTAGCCGTTGACCGCGAATCGCGTAATCCAACAGTTGAATGGGGTGATAGAGGGGAATATCTCGCCCCTGGAGTTGCAGATGTTTCTGAATTTGCAGGGAACAGCCGGGGTTGGCTGAGGCGATGAGATCAGCACCGGTGTTGCTGAGGTTCTCGACTTTGAGTTGACCGAGTTCATCGGCGACCTCGGGCTGTAGCATATTGTAGACTCCGGCACTGCCGCAACACAGGGCCGCGTCAACGGATTCCCGTAGGGAGACTTGGGGAATTTGACGCAAGAGTTGCCGGGGTTGACTGCTGATTTTTTGGCCGTGGATGAGATGACAAGCATCTTGGTAGGCGATCGCCAACTCCCCATCGGCTAAGGGATGCAGGGGTGTCGTTAAGCCGACATCGATTAAAAACTCATTCACATCCCGAACCCGACTGGCGAAGTCTTGGGCTTTCTGGCGATACTCGGGGTCATCTTGCAAAATATGACCATACTCCTTGAGGGTATGGCCACAGCCGGCGGCGTTAATGACAATGTAATCAACGTTGCTGCCTTCAAAGCTATCAATCATCTGACGGGCGATCGCCTGGGCCTGAGATTCCTGTCCCTGGTGAGCCGGTAGAGCGGCACAGCAGCCCTGGGTTTTGGGAATAACGACTTCGCAGCCATTTGCCGTAAGAACCCGAGCGGTGGCGGCGTTGACGGGGTGGAAAAACAACCGTTGCACACAGCCGAGGATCATCCCCACTCGATAGCGTCTCTCTCCTTGAGCCCGAATGACATCGGGGAAGTTCCCTTGAAAGAAGTCCGGGGTGATGTTGGGGAGAATCGCCTCCATCGCCGCCAGACGGGGAAACACCTGTTTGAGTAATCCGGTGGAACGAACCCATCGCCGTAACCCCGATTTTTGATAGGCCAGCAGGGGATAGAGGAGGGGCCGCAATCGATTGGGATAGGGAAAGAGGTTAAAGATCAGACGACGTAGCAGGCGATCGCCCAAGGAACGGGGGACATTCCGCTCGACTTGGGGACGGGTGGCCGCAATCAGTTTGTCGTATTGCACTCCAGACGGACAGGTGGTGACACAGGCTAGACAGCCTAAACAGGAGTCAAAATGTTGGCTGGTGGCTGGTTTTAGTTCGGTTTCCCCCTTATTGATGGCATCCATCGTGTAGATGCGTCCTCGGGGGGAGTCCATCTCTTTGCCAATGACTCGATAACTCGGACAAGTCGATAGACAAAAGCCACAGTGGACACAAGTATCAATTAAATCTTGTTGGGGCGGATGTTTGGCGTCAAATCCGGTTTCGGCTGAGGTTAATTCGCCGAGATGGGGGTTTTGGTTGAGGAAGTTACTGTCTTTGGCGGGGATGGAGGTCATGGGGGAGAAGGGAACAGGGAACAGGGAACAGGGAACAGGGGGAAGAAGGCAAAAGGCAAAAGGCAAGAGGCAAGAGGGTAGGGGCGTACCTTGGTCACTGAGCGATAGTCGAAGTGATGGTCGCCCTCTTCCGGCAACAGGGTAGGGGCGAAAAATGCCCCTACCTTGAGCGTTTAAGTTTGGGGGTTAGGGGGTTTCGTTGGGTTTTGAGTCGTCGGCTGAGTCGAAGGGATCGGCGATTTCACTGGGTTCGGGAGATTGGGATGCGGGTTTGGGAGACTCTGCGGTGGCTTCAGATGCTTGGGGTTCGGGTTCTGAGGTGACATCTTCGCTGGCGTTATCAGTTGCGTCGTCACTGGCGTTATCACTGGGGTCATCACTGGGATCGTCACTGGGGTCGTCATTGGGGTCGTCATCAGAGACGGTTTCTGCGTTGACGGTGGCCACGGGGGCGATCGCCGGGATGGGTTTGGGATCCCCTTGAATCCCCAATTGTTGTTTGGCTTGGCTGATGACGTAGCGGCTTCCTGAGGAACCCACGTCGAGTAACGATTTACTGAGGTCAGCAAAGCGGTTTTCACTATGCTGATTCTCCTGGTTTTGATACCAGACTTTTGTATTATAGGTAATTTGTCGAACATATTGCCCGGCCCAGAAAAAGACGAGAAAAATCAGGCAAAAGACCATCCAAAGTAGTGTAAAGATTTCCTTGAGAAGCTTGCCGGTTAAGGAAAAGGATTTGGAATAGATCTCGCGGGTATCCTGAGCAAAGAGGAGTTCGCTAACTAAAGAAATTTGCTATTTTAGCTTATTCATAGGTGTTTTGTCAAGAGATGTGTTGTCAAGAAACCATTGTTGACGTTGACCTCAATCATATATCGATTTCTCGGTGCTTCTCCCGGATGGCTGGCTTATATTAAACGATAAATCGTCCGGGACTGAGGCGAGTTTGGGGGTCAAACTTCTGTTTAATCTGTTCCATGGCTCGTTGAGCATTTCCTGTATAGCCCCAGGGATCACATTGACGTTTGAGGGATTGGGGGGCTTCTAATACGGTGAGGAAGCCGCCGTTGGCTTGACAGTGACGGCGGAGTTGTCCGAGAAGATGACTGGTGACTCGGGAACGGGGGAGGTTGAGATGTCCTAAGCCACTTCCGGCGTAGAAGCGGGCGATCGCCGGTTGCGTCTCGGCGGGAACCTTAATCTGAGTCAGAAGGCTGTCTAAGGCGGCTAGGGTGGTGATCATGGCGGTGGGGCGAACTCCCCATTTGAGCAAAAGGCGATCGCCCGAGGTTCCTTGTTCGAGTCGGGACTGCGATCGCCGCCAAAACTCCCGCTCAGCGTCATCGTTAAGGGGTTTCATCTCTAACGTCAGCGTCTCGGCTAACTCCCGCAGGCGATCGCCCTGTTGTTGCACGCTAGGAGCGACGTTTTGCAGACGAATGGCTAAAGCGAGGCGATCGCCGTTTTTCCCATTTCCGAGGCCCAATTCATGCACCAGGCCCCCCGAGAGGAGATCGAGGGCGGTGGGAACCACGGATGAGCGACGAATCGCCATAACCGCCTCGCCAATTGGGGCGGGTTCCCCAGTCAGAATGAGCGTTTGTGAGGTATCTGGGATGGGATAGAGACGAAAGGTGAGTTGGGTGATCACGCCCAGGGTTCCGTAGGAGGCGGTGAGGAGTTTCATTAAATCAAAACCGGCCACATTTTTCACGACTCGTCCCCCGGCTTTGACGAGTTCCCCGTCATGGCGGATGAAGGAAATCCCGATGAGGCGATCGCGAATGCTGTTATATCGCTGTCGCCAACTTCCCATATCTCCCGTGGCCACAATTCCGCCAATCGTGGCATCATCGGCATAGGTGGGGTCGATCGCCAGGAACTGCTGAGATTTCGCTAAAATTTCCTCAATGTCCCTCAATTTTGCCCCGGCTTCCACGGTGACGGTTAAATCGCCCACGGCGTGTTCGACGAGGCGATCGAGGTGGCGGGTACAGATCACCCAGGGAGCCGTCTCGACGAGTCCTCCCCAATGGAGTTTAGAGCCACTCCCCATGGGAATTACAGCAATTCCTTGACGATGGGCGAACCGCATCGCTTCGGTTAAGGCCTCGACGCTGTGGGGGTAGAGGATGGCTTCGGGAGTCTCTCCGGTTGTCGCGTCTCTGAGGCGATGGCGATCGGCCTCACTCAGATGTTCCCAGTGAACAATCGTTCCCCCTGTCCCGGTATTGGCCCAATTCGTTGCCCAATCCTCTGTACGTTCCGTCACCTGTCCACCCATAGTTTTTGCGACTCCTGACCGACTTTGCTATCTCATCTACTGCGTCTCTTATAGAATATGGTACAGATCGACCACGTTCACTTCTACGTTGATTCGGCAAGAGTTTGGCGTGACTGGTTTGTGCATCTGTTTGGCTTTGAGGCTCTGCCGTGTTTGTCTACCCCTGAGACTCACCAAGAACGCCTCACTTGTGCGGATCTGCGGGTTCATCTTTCGTCTCCTGTCTCGCCCAACAGCCCCATTGCTGACTTTTTGCAAAAACACCCTCCAGGGGTGGCTGACATCGCTCTGAGGGTGCAAAATCTGGCGGAAATTTGCGCTCATCCCCAGGTGAGGGTTCTCATCCCGCGTCATGATTCCTCGACGGGGCAACGGATGGCCCAAATCGCCGCCTGGGGTTCCCTACGACATACGCTCATCGAAGGTGATCAAGATGAGCAAGATGAGCAAGAGGCGACGGTTAGGGAGACGCGAGGAACATCTGGCCCAGTGGCGGCGATCGATCATTGTGTGCTGAATGTTCCGGCCGGAGAGTTACCGGCAGCGGTAGAGTGGTATTGCCAGGTGTTGGGCTTTCACCCAAAACAGCAGTTTGCGATCGCCACCGCGCGATCGTCGCTCCATTCCCAAGTCTTAGTTCACCCTGAAACTGGGGTTCAGTTCCCCGTCAACGAACCCACCTCGGGCAATTCCCAAATTCAAGAATTTTTGGATCACAATCGGGGAGCGGGGATTCAACATATTGCCCTAAAAACTCCTGATATCCTACATTGGGTTCCGCAACTTCGACAATTGGGGCTATCCTTTCTCAAGGTTCCCGGAACCTATTATGATGGCTTACGTCAGAAACCGGGGTTTTGTTTATCAACGCCAGAATGGCAGCGACTGGTTGAGGCGGAAATTCTCGTCGATTGGCAGGATGCAAACCATCCGGCGTTACTTCTACAAACCTTCACAGAACCCATTTTTGAGCAACCGACATTTTTCTTTGAACTCATCGAACGCCGTTCAATTCAGGTTCAGGGAAAAACCCTCACAGCTCAAGGATTCGGCGAAGGCAATTTCCAAGCTCTCTTTGAAGCCGTCGAACACCAACAACTACAACGAACGGGCGATTTTTAAAATTTAACATTAACGTCTCCCGATTCTCCGAGAAAAACCACAAGAGATCGCCCCTATTTTATAGGAGGCGTTAGGGGTAGAGTTATGCCTCTTGCCTTCTTCCCCCTCTTGCCTTTTGCCATCCCCTCCTGGGAGGGGTTAGGGGTGGGTTATGCCTCTTGCCTTCTTCCCCCTGTTCCCTGTTCCCTGTTCCCTGTTCCCTGTTCCCTGTTCCCCCTATGTCTTCTCCCTTAGTTAGTATTATCACCCCCTGCTACAACGACACACGCTATATTCGCCGAGCGTTGGAGTCAGTTCAACAATCCAACTATGCCAATATTGAACATATTGTGATTGATGATGGTTCAACCGATGGCACAGTTGAGTATTTAGAGGAGTTGCGATCGCAGTTTTCCTTCTCTCTCCTCAAATCTGCCAACCATCGAGGGGCAGCAGCAGCCCGAAATTTGGCAATTTCTATCTCTAAAGGCAACTATATTTTACCCCTGGATTCTGATAACTGCTTTGGCTCAGGTTATATTGAAACTCTAGTCCAAAAAGCGGAAAGTCTCCCCGATGAATACTGCCCGCTGTATCCAACAATGGTCTTATTTGGGGATACACAGCATACGGTTCCCGCACAGCCTTGGTCAATCAAAAAACTACTCAAATCTCCATTTATTCATGTTAATTCGTTGCTATCCCGCAAAGCTCTAGAAATGGTGGGAGGGTTTGACTCCAATTTACTCTTATTAGAAGATTATGAGCTATTTGTTGCTCTAGCACTTCAAGGATTTATTGGACAACCGGTTCCCGAAGCCGTTTTGCACTATCATATTCGCAAAGATAGCCTAGCTGACCATTTCAATCTTCGTGGAGGTGAGCAACAAAAACAGAAAGTTCGTCGCTATATTTTTCGTAAACATCAAGAGCAGTTAGAACGCCTCAAACTCGATTCTCACCCTCAAGTCTCGATTCATCTGTTAAGAAAAAAACCCCCAGCTAGTCAACAGGATTTAAGGGATTCTTTGATTTCTCTGATTCCACCCGATGCAAAACTGGTGTTAGAAATTGGTTGCGAGACGGGAGAGCGAGGATTGGCTTATAAACGCATCAATCCTCATGGACAGTATATTGGTATTGATGATAGTCGCGAGAAACTCATCTCGGCAAAAAATAACTTAGATCAGGTTTTTTACTCTCCAATTCCTCAACTGGCCAATTTAACCATTTCTCCGGGTTCTGTTGACTGTGTGCTGATTTCTAAAAATTTAGTCCAACTGACAGAACCGGTTAAATTCTTGCAAACGATTCGTCTATGGCTAAAACGGGGTGGACAAGTTATTTGTGCCATTCCCAACCCTCACCACTGGCGGTCTATTTTAGGCTTACTCCAGGGGAAACATCAGGATACACTAGATGTTGATGGGATTCAAAAATATTTTACAGCGGCAGATTTACAAATTATTGAAATGGAACGTCAGGGCGAAGATAGTGAAGAGTCAAAGGCATTTCAAGACCAAATTAAACCAGTTTTAGAAGCCTATAATATATCCCTAGAAAGCCATGCAAAACGCAATCAAACCGAAGCCTATGTGGTGAGAGCCTGTCATCGAGATCAGCCTTTAAAACGATTGTTTGTGCAGACGGTTATGATGTCTACCATGGCCTCGGATCAAGTGCGAGTCTATCAACCCGATCGCTGTATTCGCACGATTCCTGGAGTTCGCACTGAGGCGAAACTCTATACGGTGAACTTGAATGCAGCATTACCGGGGGAAGAAAAGGTTTTTATTTGGCAGCGATCGCGCCTCAAAAAAGCCGATGCTGCACAGAAACAACGTCAGCTCATTCAAGCCGGCTATCTCAGTATCGTCGAGATTGATGATGATCCGCGTTTCTGGAAAGAGCATATTGAAGAGGATTTTATCACCTATCGTAGTTGTCACTGTATCCAAACCTCCACCGAACCGTTAGCGAAGTTTTTGCGTCAGTTTAATCCCTACGTCAAAGTGTTTCCCAATCAACTCCCGGAACTTCCACCACGACGAGAGTATCGTCAGGATGGCCGGGTGACGGTGTTTTTTGGTGCGTTGAACCGAGAACGGGATTGGCAACCGCTAGTTGATAGAATGAATCGGGTTCTGGACCCGTTGGGCGATCGCGTTGAGGTGCAAGTTGTCCATGATCAACGATTCTTCAACGCCTTAGACACGCCTCACAAGCGGTTTGAACCCACCTGTTCCTATCCTCGTTACCAGGAACTGCTTAGAGAGGCGGATGTGGCGTTGCTTCCCCTAATCAACACCGAGTTCAACTCCATGAAATCGGATCTCAAGTTGATCGAATCGGCGGGCCAGGGGGTTGCGGTGTTAGCCAGTCCGACGGTTTATGCTGGTTCGGTCCAAGATGGGCAAACTGGGGTATTATACGAAACCCTCGATCAGTTTGAGGAGAAATTCCGCCGTCTGGTGACAGATACCCCCTGGCGGCGACAACTGGCCCAAAACGCCTATGACTGGGTTCGAGATCATCGTCTCTTGTCGTTGCATTATCGCGAACGTGTCGCCTGGTATTGGGAGATGCGATCGCGCCTCCCGGAATTGAACGAAGCCTTACGTCAACGGGTTCCCGCTATTTTTAGCTAATGGCCAGCTAATGGCTAGCTAATGGCCCCCCACGCTCTCTCATCCCTCGCGTTAACGTGTATTTGAAGTCCCTGAACCTGCAAGCCTTCCGTAACTATACGGCTCAAACGGTGAACTTTACCGCGCCGAAAACGATTCTGGTGGGGAATAATGCTCAGGGAAAGTCGAATCTGTTAGAAAGTGTGGCCCTACTGTCGACGCTGAAAAGCCAACGGGCCACCAGCGATCGCGAGTTGGTGCAAAATGACGCCGCCATTGGACAAATTTGCGGCGGCTTAGAACGCATCACCGGGGAGATTGACTTAGAAATTCGTTTGCGGCGATCGGGCCGGCGTACCGTATTCGTCGATCGCCAAGCCTGTCGCCGTCAGGTGGATTTCCTGGGATTGCTGAACGTGGTGGAGTTTTCTAGTCTGGATTTGGACTTAGTGCGCGGTTCCCCAGACGATCGCCGCCGCTGGTTGGATGGCCTCGTAATTCAACTCGAACCCCTCTACGCTCATCTGTTAAAAGACTATAGCCAGATTTTACGCCACCGCAACGCCCTGCTCAAACAACGTCGTAGCGGCGCTCAGAAGGGCGATGAAGCCATGCGTTCCGTGTTGGATTTTCAATTAGCTACAGCGGGAGCGCGGGTGATGCGACGGCGTTGGCGAGCGGTTCAGCGGTTGGCCCCGTTAGCGCAAACCTGGCATCGGGAGATTAGTGGCCAAACGGAGTCTCTCGTGGTCGATTATGCGCCTCAGGTGCAAGATGTGCGCGATTTTAACGATGCGGAGGCGGTTCGTCAGAGGTTTTTACAACAATTGCGCGATCGCCACCTCGCCGAAGAACACCAGGGAACCACCCTCACCGGGCCACACCGAGACGAAGTGATGCTCTCGATTAACGACACCCCGGCCCGACGCTATGGCTCCCAAGGCCAACAGCGTACTCTGGTGTTAGCCCTGAAACTCTCAGAATTGCAACTGATTGAGGCCGTTGTCGGGGAACCGCCGGTGTTACTCCTCGATGATGTCCTCGCGGAGTTGGATCTGCACCGGCAAAATCAACTCCTCGAAACCATCGAAGATCGCTTCCAAACCCTCATCTCCACGACTCACCTAGGGGCGTTTGATGCCCAGTGGCTCAAGAGTTCACAGATTTTACAGGTCGCTGGGGGACAGGTTCTCAGCGGCCAGGCCGTTCAACCCTCCGTCGAGGCGTAAAGCGGTCTCGGGGCCGGACAATTTGCTGAAATTCTTAAATTTTTCTGACGAAATCGAATAACAAAGCGTATAATCGGTAAAGGTTTTTTTGTCTTCTGTAAAGGTTCGTCATGAACCTTAACCAAACAGAAGAGATGCGCCCATAGATTGTCAAGAGTTGTAAACGATGCCCCGGATCCTCGTCATTGACGATGACCCTGCAATTTCCGAACTGGTTGCCATCAACCTGGAAATGGCAGGGTATGAAGTAAGCCAAGCCGAAGATGGTGTAAAAGCACAAGCTCTGGCCATGCAGCTAGTTCCAGATTTGATTGTTTTGGATTTGATGTTGCCGAAGGTCGATGGTTTTACGGTCTGTCAACGGCTGCGCCGAGACGATCGCACAGCGGATATTCCGGTATTGATGTTGACAGCTTTGGGGCAAACCCAAGAGAAAGTCGAAGGGTTTAACGCCGGTGCTGATGACTATATGACGAAACCTTTTGAGATTGAGGAGATGTTGGCTCGGGTTCGCGCGCTCTTGCGACGCACCGATCGCATCCCCCAAGCGGCGAAACACACGGAAATCCTGAATTATGGCTCGTTAACCCTGGTTCCTGAGCGCTTTGAAGCCATTTGGTTCAATAAAACCGTTAAACTGACTCATTTGGAGTTTGAGCTGCTCCATTGTCTGTTGCAACGCCACGGACAGACGGTGTCTCCGAGCGATATCCTCAAGGAAGTCTGGGGCTATGATCCCAATGATGATATCGAGACGATTCGGGTGCATATCCGCCATTTACGCACCAAGTTGGAGCCAGATCCTCGCCATCCCAAGTATATTAAGACGGTGTATGGGGCTGGGTATTGTTTGGAGTTACCCGGAAATGAATACACTGAGGAGGATTTGTCACGGGTTTCCTCGGAGTCGAAGGGTTAAGTTCATGGGATCAATCTCAGGTGACATCTCAGGTTAGATCCCTGTAGTAAAATTAGCTCAACGGTGGGTCAGACCAGGGGGCGATCGTCATTGATTCAGGGGGAGTAACATGATACAGGTCTTACATGGAACCTGGATTCCTTATGATATGGGAGGTTTCGTGCAAGGGGGAGGCTTTTATATCTGGGTCGAAACCCAAAACAAACTCAAAACGAAAAAGGGGTCTAAAATTCATCCCTTTCATCTCCCTGACCCAGCCTTGGGCGAGTTTATTCATGATGATCTCGGCATTCGCGATGCACCGAGTCAGATTAGTTACCGTCTCGAACCTCTATACTTTTTGCTCCCGAGTCGTGACAATCAACCGCTTTTGTCTTGGGAGTTGGCCACCTATTTAGAGGCCGAGTCAGACCAAGCCTTTGAATTTCAATATTGGCAAGTCCTCTGTTATCGTGTTGAAACAATCACCAAGTTAAGTACCTCGGGGACGACGGAAATTTGTAATGCGATCGCCGTCCTCAACGACCTTCATTTTTTCTGCCTCCATCACAGTGACGAGTTTCAACTCGGAGCCGACTTACTTTTTTGGTATCACTATAGTCAACGCTTTAGAGATGTCATCGTAAAAGACCAATATATTCCCAGTTTCAAGTATCACATTACCCAGCCCAAAAGCCGTAAGAAACAGAAGCCATTTACCATTTATCCTGGCTGGGAAATTGTCTCGCCACAATACGAAACGCTCCTTGAAACCTACGCACCGGCAATGCCTTCCGCCTGCGGTGCTGGCTGGTCAAAACCACGCAAACGTCCAGAGATTCACGATGCTGAGACCCTGTTGCGCCATTTCAGTGAGTGTATTGTAACCGAGTTAGCGAGTCGGTTTCAGACCACAAAACAACTCGACGACTACTTATCAAAAACAGTTCTTAAACCCTGTGTAATCTCAGGGACAGTCGAAGATCCGATTCAACGGCCAGAGACGTTTTTAGAAACCTATAAAAAATGGCAAGTTTGGCGTGATAAAATTATTAAAAGTTATCAAGCTTTACCGTTCAATCTCTACATTCAACTCATTTCCCCCGATGAGGAAGATGACCCTTGGTTTCTCAATTTTTTAGTTTCCCCCAAAGCTGACCCCTCCCTACGGGTTTCCCTAGCAGACTATTGGCAAGGGGAATCATCTCAGCAACAGGTCCTGCGGGACCACTTGGGGAAGGACTTTGAGGTAGACCTGTTGCTCAATCTCGGGTATGCAGCACGGATGTATCCTAAACTCTGGGAAGGCTTAGAAACCTCAGAACCCGTTGGCGTGCAACTGACGAGTGAGGAGGCGTGGGAGTTTTTACACGAAAGTGCCTGGGTCTTGGAAGATGCTCATTATAAAGTCTTGTTGCCGGCCTGGTGGACTCCCTCCGGACGACGACGGGCCAAATTGCGCCTCAAAGTCTCCAGCAGCGGTCAGTCGGCGGGAAGCAGTGCCGCTAAAAGCTATCTGAGTGCCGAACAACTGATTCATTATCAATATGAGTTAGCCATTGGTGATGAACCCGTCAGCCGGGAGGAATGGCAAAAATTGGTTGAGGCCAAGCAACCCCTGATTCAGTTTCGCGGCCAGTGGGTGGAACTAGACTTGGGACAAATGGAGAAAACCCTCAAATTTTGGGATGAACAGGGCAAAGACGAGCAATCCATGACCTTAATGGAGTTGTTGCAACGCCAAGCTGAGGCGGATGAGGCCTTGGAGGTGGAACGGGATGCCACCCTAGAACGGATGTTAGAGCAACTGCGCGATACCACTCGCTTGACCCCCGTGGAGGAGTTGACAGGGTTTCAGGGAACCCTGCGAGAGTATCAGAAGCGAGGGGTGGCTTGGTTGAGTTTCCTCGAACAGGTGGGACTCAACGGCTGTTTAGCCGATGATATGGGGTTAGGGAAGACGATTCAGGTGATTGCGCGGTTGGTTCAGGAACGACAGGCTGACACTCCAGTTGCGCCGACACTGTTGATTGCACCTACGTCGGTGTTGGGGAATTGGCAAAAAGAAGTGAGTCGATTTGCCCCCCAGCTTCGGAGTCAGGTGCATCATGGGGGAACCCGGATTCAGGAGAGTAAGGCCTTTAAGCAAGCAGCGGCGGAGGTGGATGTGCTGATTACCTCCTATACGTTGGTGCGTAAGGATGCCAAGTTGTTTAATGGGGTCAATTGGCAGCGCATTGTTTTGGATGAAGCCCAAAATATCAAGAATCCGAAAACCGCTCAAACGAAGGCAATTTTGAAGCTCAAGGCACAGCATCGCTTGGCGTTGACTGGAACCCCAATTGAGAACCGTTTGCTGGATTTATGGTCAATCTTTAATTTTCTCAATCCGGGCTATTTAGGGAAGCAAAACCAGTTCCGCAAGTCGTTTGAGGTTCCCATTCAACGCAATAATAGTGTGCGAGAAGCCACAACGTTAAAGAATTTGGTGGAGCCATTTATTTTACGGCGGCTGAAGACGGATAAATCGATTATTAAGGATTTACCGGATAAGATTGAGCAGAAAGTTTACTGCAATTTGACTAAGGAACAAGCCTCGCTGTATCAAGCGGTTGTTCAAGAGGTGGAAAACAGTTTAGAGGAGAGTGAGGGCATTAAACGCAAGGGATTGATTTTATCGACGCTGACGCGGTTAAAACAAATTTGCAATCATCCTCGGCAGTTTTTGCAAGATGAAAGTGAGTTTAGTCCGGGGCGATCGCACAAACTCTCTCGTCTAACGGATATGCTCGATGAAGTGATTGCTGAAGGGGAAAGTGTCCTAATTTTTACTCAGTTCCGCGATATTGGCGATGCGATGGAACAGTATTTACGTCATAGCTGCCGCTATCCCACCTATTATATTCATGGGGCTACCAATCGTCAGCGGCGCGATCGCATGATTCAAGAGTTCCAAAATCCCAACACTCCCCCCTCGATTTTCATTCTCTCCTTAAAAGCTGGGGGGGTGGGAATTACCCTCACCAAAGCCAACCATGTGTTTCACTTTGACCGCTGGTGGAACCCCGCCGTAGAAAATCAAGCTACGGACCGGGCTTTTCGCATTGGTCAGGAGAAAAATGTGTTTGTCCATAAGTTTGTCACCCTAGGCTCATTAGAGGAACGCATCGACAAAATGATTGAGGATAAACAGAAGTTAGCTGAATCCGTGGTCGGGGCGGACGAGTCCTGGCTCACAGAATTAGATAACGACACCTTTCGGGACTTAATCGCCCTAAATCGAAATGCTGTTTTGTAGAAGAAGGGAACTCCGGAATTGGGAACAGGGAAAAACCACCTCTATCCTCTCCCAGTAAAGAAACGAGTTAGGGGCAACTACAACGGTTCACCCAGTATTAACTAGGAGGAAACAATCATGGCTCAACGAAGTAAAACCTGGTGGGGACAAAAATTTATTCAAGCTCTGGAATCGTTTTGTGACCCCAACCGCTTAAAGCGGGGTCGCTCCTACGCCAATCCTCGCAAAATCATCAGCTTTAAGAAAAATAAAGGCAACATTTCAGCCCAGGTTCGAGGGTCTGTGAATCCTTATTTTGGGGTGTATAAAGAACCCCGATATGAAACCGAAGTTAAAATATCCCCCATCCCTAAAAAAGACTGGACTAAAATTATTCAGAAACTCTCCACTAACGCCAGTTTTGTCTCCCGATTGCTTCTGAACGAAATCCCAGAAAATATCGAAGAATGCTTTGAAGATGCGGGATATAATTTCCTTCCCCATAGTTCCCAGGACTTCCAAACCGACTGTAGTTGTCCAGACTGGTCGAATCCCTGTAAACATATTGCGGGGGTTTGTTATCTGTTGGCAGAAGAACTCGACGATGACCCCTTTTTGTTGTTTGAACTGCGAGGGTTGACCCGAGATGCGTTACAGAAAGAACTCAGGAAAAGCCCATTAGGAAAAGCCTTGGCCAGTGGCTTAGTGGAGGAAGATATTGAACCGGAACCCGTTGACAGTTATTACACTGTCCCTAAAGCCAAAGCTGCTCCAGATTCAGTGAGTTTAAAAGAATTTTGGCTCGGGTCTCAACGGATTCCCGAAGCGCCGCCTAGTCGTGATGGCACACAAGTGTCAGGAATTGTGGTTAAGAAACAGGGTGATAATCCGGCATTTTGGGATGGCGATCGCTCTTTTTTAGAAACGATGGACGAAATTTACGAACGCGTCCGCACGAAATATAAAAACGTGTTTTAGACGTATTTTGACTTGATTTTGGTCTGAGTGCAATCTCATGTTCATAACTTTTAGACTATGCTCACTCATAGAACGCTTCATGATGATACCTGTGAATGCTATCACTTGGAATACGAGAACCGGCGGCGATCGGTTCTCGCCCGACCTGAACCGACCCTGGCTACAATAAAACCAAAGTCCTCGACAAAGCCGTCCCCTTTTCATCGAGTAACCCTGGTAACCCGCCATGAATCCAGCCCCCGCCTTCCTCTCCATCTCCGACTATCTCCAAGGCGAACAACGTAGTCCCATCCGCCACGAATATCTCAACGGTGAGATATTCGCCATGACCGGTGGAAGCGAGGAACATAATCGCATCGCCCTCAATATTGCCAGTCTTCTGAAATCCCATCTACGGGGAAGTGGCTGCAAAACCTTCATCGCCGATATGAAAGTCCGGATTCAAGATGCAGTGAATCGCTCAGATATCTTCTACTACCCCGATGTGATGGTCACCTGCGACCCCCAAGACCAGCAGCGATATTATAAAACGCGTCCCTGTCTGATTGTGGAGGTCCTGTCTCCCTCCACCGAAAAGCTAGACCGCCGGGAAAAACGCCTCAACTATCAAACTCTACCCAGTTTGCAAGACTATCTCCTCGTCCGCCAAGACCGGGCCGAAGTCGAACTCTATCATCGAGATGACTCGGGATTTTGGCCGCCACAGCGATTCACCGCTGGAGATATCCTTCCCCTCAAATCTGTGAAGCTTGAGATGGCGGTGAGTGAGATTTATGATGACGTGGTTCTAGGGGAACCGAGCTAACTTGTTAAACTAAGGTCAGTTTAGACACACGAGAATCCTTACCATGTCTGCTTCCCTCTCGAATCCCGCGCAGACGCTTCCCGAAACCGTCTCAGAGACCATCTCAACTGATGAGATGGATGAGATTGCGGTTCCTCCCAGTGACCTCCCAAGTAATGAACCTCCCTTGGAAAGTTCCCTACATCTCCAACAAATTCTGTTGCTCATGTCTTGTCTTAACTGGCTTTGGAAAGACCGTCAGGACTACTTCTGCGCCGGGAACTTGACGATTTACTATAGTCCTCGTCAACTCAAATCTGAGTATTTCCGAGGTCCTGATTTCTTCGTGGTGCGTGGAACCACAGACCAACCCCGCAAAAGTTGGGTGGTTTGGGAGGAAGAGGGCAAGTATCCCAATCTCATTATTGAATTGCTTTCAGACAGTACGGCTAACACTGACCGAGAACTCAAAAAAGAGATTTATCAGGATACCTTTAGAACTCCCGACTATTTCTGGTTCGACCCCCACAGCTTGGAGTTTCAGGGCTTTCATTTGGTCGATGGGGTGTATCATCCGTTGGAAGCCAATGCACAGGGATGGTTATGGAGTCAGCAATTGGGACTCTATCTGGGGATTCATCAGGAGCGTTTGCGCTTTTTTAGTCCTGAGGAAATCCTAGTTCCTACTCCTGAGGAAGCGGCTGAGGCTGAGTCTCGACGGGCGGAAACGGAACGCCAACGGGCGGAAACGGAACGCCAACGGGCGGAAACGGAACGCCAAACGAATGCTAAACTCGTCGCGAAACTGCGAGAGCTAGGGATTGACCCAGAGACACTTTAGACCAGATACCGGCCCAAACAAAACTCCCCAAACAAAAATCTAATACCATTTTTCAAAATGCTTGCTATACATCTGACACCGAGGAGGGCGAACAGCCATCCCCTCTTGGGAGGGGTTAGGGGTGGGTTCCCCTACAGACATCTATGGCACAACTTCTGAAAATGGGTATAAGAACACTCGGGGTTAGGGGTGGGTTCCCCTACAGACATCTATGGCACAACTTCTGAAAATGGGTATAAGAACACTCTAGGAATATGGCCAAAAAAAAAGCGCCCTCCGAGGAGGACGCTTTTTTGAGTCTTAGTTAACCACGTTGGCTAACTTCCCAAGGGCTAAGATTAGCCGTTGATGGAAGGAGCTTCGGTAGCAGCCAAGTCGAGGGGGAAGTTGTGAGCATTACGCTCGTGCATAACTTCCATACCGAGGTTGGCGCGGTTGATCACGTCAGCCCAGGTGTTGATAACACGACCTTGGCTATCCAAGACGGACTGGTTGAAGTTGAAACCGTTGAGGTTGAACGCCATGGTGCTGATGCCCAGAGCGGTGAACCAGATTCCGACAACGGGCCATGCACCTAAGAAGAAGTGCAGAGAGCGGCTGTTGTTGAAGGAAGCGTATTGGAAGATCAGGCGACCGAAGTAGCCGTGAGCTGCAACAATGTTGTAGGTTTCTTCTTCTTGACCGAATTTGTAGCCGTAGTTCTGAGATTCGCTCTCGGTGGTTTCACGAACCAAGGAGGAGGTTACCAGAGAACCGTGCATAGCGGAGAACAGTGCACCGCCGAAGACACCAGCCACACCGAGCATGTGGAAGGGGTGCATCAGGATGTTGTGCTCAGCTTGGAACACTAACATGAAGTTGAAGGTTCCGGAGATGCCGAGAGGCATACCATCGGAGAAGGAACCTTGACCGATGGGGTAGATCAAGAAGACTGCGGTGGCAGCAGCAACGGGGGCAGAGTAAGCCACGCAAATCCAGGGACGCATTCCGAGACGGAAAGACAGTTCCCATTCACGACCCATGTAGCAGAAAACGCCAATGAGGAAGTGAAGGATTACGAGCTGGTAAGGACCGCCGTTGTAGAGCCATTCATCAAGGCTGGCAGCTTCCCAGATCGGGTACAAGTGAAGTCCGATCGCGTTGGAAGAAGGAACAACAGCACCAGAGATGATGTTGTTTCCGTACAGCAGTGAACCCGCAACAGGTTCACGGATACCATCGATGTCCACGGGGGGAGCAGCGATGAATGCAATGATGAAGCAGGTGGTTGCGGTTAAGAGGGTGGGGATCATCAAGACACCGAACCAGCCAATGTAAAGGCGGTTGTCGGTGCTGGTTACCCAGCTACAAAACCGTTCCCACAGAGACGCAGACTCGCGTTGCTGTAAGGTAGTGGTCATAGTATGAATTATTGCGTTGTGTTTGGTTCTGTGACAAGAGCGAATAATGTGTTTGCCCTTGTTGTTACTACCTTAACGTAATTGTTTCGTGATGTAAAGGGCTTTTCTGATTTTTTTTGCTTTTTTCCTCATATTTGGGTTCCAAAAAATGCCTCAAACCCTTTACTGGACTGGGTTTGAGGCATAATTATATTTTTATTAACAATCTGCAATATAAATTGTCGAGCTTAGGGGGTAGCTTGCTCATCTGAGGGATTTCCCCCGCGTCTTAGCCCGGTGGCCAGGTCAGGGGCCGTCCGCCCAACACATGGATATGGAGGTGATCCACGGTTTGCCCGCCATCTTCACTGGTATTAATAACGACTCGATAACCTTTCTCTAATTGTTCCTGGGCCGCGAGGGTCCGGGCGATAATGAGAAGATGGCCGAGCAGTTGCTCATCGCTATCATCAGCCTCGGCTAATTTTGGGATAGATTTTTTAGGAATCACCAGAAAGTGAGTGGGGGCTTGGGGAGCGATATCCCGGAAGGCGAGACATTGGTCGTCCTCATAGAGAATATCGGCCGGAATCTCTTTGCGGATAATCTTTCCGAAAATGGTATCGGTCATGGGAGAAGATGGGGAATAGGGAACGGGGAACGGGCAACAGGCAACAGGCAACAGGCAATAGTGGGAACAGTGGCTGTTTCCTGTTGCTGGCCTGGTCTTTACGAAAGTAATACGGGAGTCTGAAAGCCCCGTCAATTTATTGCGGGGATGAAAGACGACACGAGCGGCTTTAGCCGCCTTGCTTCCCTATTGTACCTGTTCTCAGGTAAACTAAAAGCAATGATGTCGTCAGCAAAAGATGAAAGCTCGATACCAGCATCGAATCTATCCAACCCAGCGCCAGGCACAAAAGCTTGCCCAGTTGTTTGGCTGTTGTCGCGTTGTGTGGAATGATGCTTTGGCTAGAGTTAAGTCAACCCCATCAGGAGACAAGTGGCCGAGTAACTCAGGATTACAAAAACAGGTCATCACTCAAGCTAAAAAGACTCCTGAACGGCATTGGCTATCTGATGTTTCCAGTGTTCCTTTACAGCAGTCTGTGCGAGATTTAGGTGTAGCCTTCTCTAATTTTTTCAAGAGCCGCTCAGGTAAACGGAAAAGCAAAAGAGTAGGGTTCCCTAGATTTAAGAAACGTTCGAGTCGCCAATCAGCTCGGTTTGTCAAGACGGGATTCTCACTCAAAGGCAACAAACTTGAGTTAGCTAAGTTGGGTCGATTTAAGGTGAAGTGGTCAAGACCCCTCCCTTCTACACCAAGTTCTGTCACAATCACCAAAAACACAGCCGGTCAATATCATGCCAGTTTTGTTGTTGAGATAGATTCGATAGACCTTGAGCCAATTCATCCATCGGTCGGGGTTGACTTAGGGATAAGAACCTTTGCCCACCTCAGTACCGGGGAAAAGATAGAATCACCAGACTACAGTAAGATGACCCGCAAAATTAGGCGAATGCAGCGAAAGTTATCTCGCCAAATCAAAGGGTCTAATAGACGACATCAGACTAGACTCAGGTTAGCTAAACTTCACCTAAAACTAGCCAGAACCCGCAAAGATTTCCTACACAAAATAACGACCCGGTTAATCCGCGAAAACCAAGTGGTTTGCCTAGAAGACTTGAATGTGTCAGGAATGGTCAAGAACCGGAAGTTGGCTAGAGTTATTAGTGAGCAAGGTTGGGGTAACTTCCGAACGTTCTGTGAAGCTAAGGCTCAAATTGTCAACGATAGAGAAGTTAAGGTTATCAGTCGTTGGGAACCCACATCTCAAACTTGTTCAGACTGTGGCTATAAATGGGGCAAAATAGACTTGTCTATTCGTTCCGTTGTCTGTCTTAATTGCGGAACTGAACAGGACAGAGATGAGAATGCTGCCAAAAACATAGAAAAAGTCGGGGTCGGGCATACCCACGACTCTAAATGGACAAAGAACGGGCATAAGACCAGGGTTTCTGGCAATCCGATCGCTTTGTCAAACCAACCGTCAGTT
>FSSI02000050.1:0-33428 GCA_900149785.2 Phormidium lacuna HE10JO
CGACAGCCGGACTGGTGTATGTGACGGCATTTCCCAATCGAGCTGTGATGTCTCGTTATCTAGGGGAGATTGCCTGGGAAACAGAGGTCTGGGTTGCTGATTCGCCCTCTCACTTAATTCACTTTGATGGTGAACGATTTTTGGGTCCCTACTGCGATCGCCCTCGCTGATCATCAACCGTGCCAACCTGGGTATGGAAGTGATGCACGAGCGCAACGCTCACAACTTCCCCCTCGACTTGGCAGCCACTGAAGCGCCTTCGATTAACGGCTAGACCCCTCTCTCTCTAGCCTAGAACTCAAGCGCCTCCTGCGGGGGGCGCTTTTGGCGTTGGGGCCTACGATATAGGATGAGACTTGATAATCTTCTAGGAGCCAACATCTTGCTATCTGCAA
Source organism: Phormidium lacuna HE10JO (assembly GCA_900149785.2). Lineage (GTDB taxonomy): Bacteria > Cyanobacteriota > Cyanobacteriia > Cyanobacteriales > Geitlerinemataceae > Sodalinema > Sodalinema lacuna_A. Next base: position 396 of record FSSI02000050.1, read on the forward strand.
ATGAACTCAACCTTAGCCTTCAACCTAAATAAACCCCAAGATCTCCCAAACTACAGCATCCCCCAAGCCGCCCACTACCTGAGGATTCCCGAAGCCACAGTTCGCACCTGGGTTAAAGGGAGACAATATCCAACCAAAGACGGCAACAAAACCTTTCAACCTCTCATCGAGCCTCCCCAAGTTCGCCCCCAACGCCTCAGCTTCATCAACCTATTAGAAATTCATATCCTCCGGGCCTTGCGAACCCAACATAAAATTGACCTAGCGAACGTCCGCACTGCCCTTGACTACCTACAAAGCCAATTTGACCAACCCCATCCTCTCGCTAGCAATCGCTTTCTCACAGATGGGATCAACTTATTTATTGAGCGCTGTGGGAACCTGCTCAACGTTAGTCAAAACGGACAACTGGCCCTGCGAGCTGCCTTAGACTTACATCTCGATCGCATCGAATGGAACGATCGCGGTTTAGCGTTGCGACTGTACCCCTTTACCCGCACTCGGGAAGAGCAAAGCCCCAAAATTCTCGCCTTCGATCCGCGAATTGCCTTTGGTCGCCTGGCGATCGCCCACATTGGGGTTCCCACGGATGTTGTAGTTGATCGCTACCGGGCCGGAGAAACCACGCAAGAGTTGGCAGAGGATTACAACTGCGATCTAGCTTCGATTGAAGAGGCCATTCGTTGCGAACTTCCCGCAGTAGCATGACGGGTAAGCCTCCCATCGAGCCAATTGTCTTCTATATTGACCGATGTCTCGGTCGCAAACTAGGGCAAACACTACAAGAACAAGGGCTAACCATTGCACTCCATGATGACCATTTTCCCCCAAATGCTCTCGATGTGGAATGGTTGCCAGAAGTGGGACAACGAGGTTGGGTTGTCCTGACAAAAGATGCTCGGATCAGCCGCAACACCATCGAACGCCTAACAGTTGCCACCTACAACATTCGTATGTTTGCCTTAACCTCGCAGAACTTAACCGGCGACGAGATGGCGAATGCTTTTATGGCGGCCATGACTCGAATCGAGCAACAGATCAGACAGCAAGATGCTCCCTTTATCGCCAAGGTCTATCGGGACGGTCGTGTGAAACTGTACCGCGATCGCCCAGCGCTTCTCGATGAACTCCAACATTAGAACTCAAGCGCCTCCTGCGGGGGGCGCTTTTGGCGTTGGGGCCTACCATATAGGATGAGACGTGATTGAGGCGGTTGAAGCATGACTCGACAACTGACGATTAACTATCCTGAGACCTTTCCTGATGCATTAGGTCAGAGCCAAGAGCAATTTGAACAATCAGCTAAATGGGCCATGGCGGTCAAGTTATTTGAAGTGACATACTCCCGACGCCGACCGCTTAAGCGGTACGGCGCGGGCTTCTCCGCCCAGAGCTTTGAGATCTGGGTTTCGCGTTTTTGAGTGAGGCGATGCCCAACCCCACTTTTTGAATCAACACCCCAGAATTCACGTCTCGCGGCATAGACGTCCCACAATGAAGACAGTCGTGCCAGCGGTCAGACAACTCTTTGGGGACTCGGTTCAGGCAAATTGCACAATGTTGAGATGTCCCAGCCGGATTGACTTTTACGACCAACCGCCCAGCTTTTGCAGCTTTGTACGGAAGGATTTCGTTCAAGAACCCAGCTATCCCAGCATCAGCAAAACTTTTATTCAAACCCGACTTGGCTGCTTGTCCGTTAGGGAGAAATGTCCCATCCTCACCCGGTTTGGGTTTATTGCGTCGGGCCAGATTGGAAACTTTCAAATCTTCGACAAAGATGACATCAGCCTTGTCGATTAGCTCTTGAGCCGTTTCAAAATGCCATTGCCGCCGTTGCCTGGCAATACGTTGATGCAGCTTGGCGATACGTTGATTGAGTTTGCGGCGCGGCTTTGAACCCTTAGCCCTCGCATCGCGCTTGGACTGAAGCTTAGCCAACTTGTCTTCGGCTTGGCGGTAGAACTTGGGTGGCTGCTTCATGGTGCCATCGGAGCAGGCAACAAAGTATTCCAGTCCAGCATCTACCCCGATACTGTTGGACTCAGTCGGCTCAATCTCAATCTCAGGTAGTTCAGGGATGCTCTTGTCTTCGAGAGTTAACGTGACATACCAACCATCTGCCTTCTTGGTGACTAAGGCCCGTTTAATCGTGAACCCATCGGGTATTCGACGATGTTGAATGAACTTGACTTCACCCAGCTTGGGCAGCGTGACTTGATTGCCCTGGATGCAGTCGGGCTTAACCCGCTGGTAGGCAAAGGTACGATAGCGGTTCTTTCCCTTAAATCTGGGTTTACCGCTACACTTACCGTTCTTGTCACCTTTAATGAACCGAGCCAATGCGAGGTCTACCCGCTTCACCATTTCCTGCAAGACATCAGAGTGAATGTCGGCGTACCATTCCCGCTCCTGCTTAAGTGAGACCAAGGAGCGTTTTTGCCCGTAGTATTCGGGCTGTTCTCTGGGTTCAGCGAGACTGCACACCAAAGGGCAGGCGTCAACAGGACACCGATTCATCTCCCACCAGTCAAAGCGATCTGCTAGCAGGTAGTTGTATTGGCAGCGCAACATATCGAGCCACTTATCCATGCGGCATCGTTGCTCGTCTGTCGGCAATAGCTTGTACTGGTAGGCTAATTTCATGTCATAATTGTAGCATATACCAATGCGATTGCTACCCATGAAACAGATAAGCCTTAGAATCTCGGATGTTGAAAAGCAGCATTTAGACCGATATTGCGAACTCACGGAGCGCAATCAAACCGACGTTTTGGGCCAATACATTAGAAGTCTGGGCGTCAATGGGGTTCAATGCCCCATTGACGCCCCCGCTATTCCTCCCGACACTGACCCTTCGGGTACAGTGCGGGGCTCCTAGCGGTTAAGCTGAGTTGTCGGTACGGGGCGCGATCGCCAAGATGCTCAACCACAACATCCGTCTGAGTCAAACCGTCATCGACTTTGCCCTACAACAAGCCGGGGAGGATGCCTGAAGCTCTCTAGGGGTGAGACGATTATATAGGTTTAACTTATATCTATCATTTCGCCATTCCCTCGTCCAGCTAACCGTGACTGCCCCCCATAAGATACAACAGGGCCATGCGAACAGCGACACCACTGGTCACTTGAGCCTGAATCAGACTCAACTCAGGGTCATCCATCACATCAGAACTGAGTTCAACGCCGCGATTCGTTGGGCCGGGGTGTAGGAGTTTGACCTGAGGCTGACAGCGTTTGAGGCGATCGCGCGTAATGCCAAACGACTGATGATACTCCCGCAAACTGGGCAACAGATGGGCCGTCATCCGTTCTCGCTGTAGCCGCAGCGTCATCACAAAATCCGCCCCCTGCAACGCCTCATCGAGATCCCAATGTAGATGCAATCGCTCGGGATGATACGCTCCCATCGCTTGGGCAAATAACTTTGGCAGTAACGTGGGGGGTGCCGCTAGGTGAACTTCCGCCCCACTGGTGGTTAAACTCCAAATGTTCGATCGCGCCACCCGTGAATGCAAGATATCCCCAACAATGGCGATTTTCTTACCGCGCAAACAGTCAGTTCGGGGATTGTCACGATCTAAATGAGCGCAAATCGTAAATAAATCCAACAAGGCCTGGGAGGGATGTTCATGGAGGCCATCCCCGGCATTGAGGACTCCCACATGGGTTCCGAGGCGTTCCATCTCGCGGGCAATCACCTGAGGAACCCCCGCCTGTTGATGGCGTATTACCATCATGTCCGTCCCCATCGCCAGATAGGTCTTGGCAGTATCTAAAATGGTCTCTCCCTTCGTTAACGAGGAGTTTCCCGGCGCAAAATTAAGAGTATCGGCCGACAGACGCTTCGCCGCTAACTCAAAGCTACTGCGAGTGCGAGTCGATGGCTCAAAAAATAAGTTCGTCACGACCCGTCCCTGCAACGTGGGGACTTTCTTCGTCCGTCGAGATAACACTTCCCGAAAACTTGCGGCTGTGCGTAACACCGTGTCGTATTCAGGAACAGAGAAGTCTTCTAAGGACAGGATATGTCGCCGAGTCCAAGGAGGGGTCGCTATGGCAGTCATTAGAGAAGGTTACATTATGCGCGCTAACAGTATCAAATCATATCTGGTGTTGTTCCTCACCGGGGCGATCGCCAGCCTGGCCCTCACCGATTCCGCCCAGGCCCAACGGCGGTTTGGTTCCCCCCGCAGTAACCAACCCCTAATCACCGATACTGAACCGAGTTCCCCAGAACCTCCCCGGACCACCTCAGAGGCCAACGGAAATCCCAACGACATCGAGTTAACGCCTGATCATCCCAATCCCCAAGAACCGAGTCTCGATCAGCCAAGCCTCACAGTTACCGTCTATCGTCCCGACCTCTTTTGCGAGAACCTCATCCCCCGAACCGAACAAGTTTCACCCGAACAACCCACCGAAGGGGCGATCGGTCACGTTCTCAAAGATTGGGCACAAGGAGAGTTTCGTCTCGCCGGGTATCGCGTGCAGCGGGACGACCTCACCGGGGTGGTGAATGTGGATTTACGCATCGCCCCCGACGCACCCCGCCGTTGGTCCTCTCTCTCAACCTGTGAACAATTTTCCCTCCTGGGGAGTTTACGCAGCACACTCCTGGAAAACCCTGAACTGGATATTGTTGGGGTAGAGTTCAGCAGTCAGGGACGGCCGTTGGTTTTTTGAAGAAGGGAACAGGGGGGGGAGAAGGCAATAAATAGGCAAGAGGCAAGAGGCAAGAGGCAAGAGGCAAGAGGCAAGAGGCAAGAGGCAAGAGGCAAGAGGCAAGAGGCAAGAGGCAAGAGGCAAGAGGCTATGAACTATTCCCAGGTTCCCTGTATCCTGAGAACAAGAGCAATTTGCATTAACATATCCCCTCGATCATGAATCAGGAGTTACAGGAGATACAACGGGCCGCCGGGGCCATCACCGAGGACATCGCCCCAGGAGTGACGGCGGCGGTGAGTTTCAACAATGACGGCGACGCTTTCAAGGCGGCCCAATCCGGGGTAGCCCTGTACGATCGCACCCCCTGGGGACGCTTAGAACTCACTGGGGGCGATCGCCTTCGCTTTGTCCATAATCAAAGTACCAATGGGTTTAACCAACGGCAGCCGGGAGACCTCTGTGAGACGGTATTTGTCAACAACACAGCCCGCACCCTCGACCTAGCAACGGCCTACATCACCGATGAGGCCGTCATTCTCTTGGTTTCCCCCAATCGCCGCGATACCCTCTTTCAACTCTTAGACCGCTATATCTTCCCCGCCGATCACGTCGAATTGCGCGATCGCACCTCAGAAACGGCCTGTTTTAGCCTCATCGGTGACAGTAGCCCTCAACTCCTGCAAAAACTCGGTCTTTCCCAAGAGATTCCCCCAGGACAACATCGCCTCCTCAGCCTAGACCATCTCCCCGATTCCCCCCAAATTCGCATCGGGGCCAGTAATGGCCTCAACCTCCCCGGTTATACTCTCCTCTGTGACGCGGACGAAGCTGCCAGCATCTGGAACGCTTTGCACGAAAACGGGGCCACCCCCCTCGGAGAAAACGTTTGGCAGCAACTACGCATTCAACAGGGACGACCGGCCCCCGACGCGGAACTGACCCTGGACTACAATCCCCTAGAAGCGGGACTCTGGGATTATATTTCCTTCGACAAAGGCTGTTACATCGGCCAAGAAACCATCGCCCGTCTCAACACCTATCAAGGGGTCAAACAACAACTCTGGGGACTCCGCCTCAGTGAGTTTGTAGACCCCGGAACCCCGATTCAGGTGGAGGACACTAAAGTCGGAACCCTCACCAGCATCGTCGCCACAGAGGACGGCTATCTCGGCTTAGGCTATATTCGCACCAAAGCCGGAGGGGCTGGCTTATCGGTTCAAGTCGGGTCCAGTGACGCCACGGTGATCGATGTTCCCTTCCTCTCCCGAGGCTACCTCACCACCGTCGAGAAATAGCCGATTACCCGAAGAGGGCGAACAGCCGTTCGCCCCTACATAATTTCTGGGCGACCACAAGAGAACACCCCTGCGCCTTTCCCCTTATCTATTGCCTATTGCCCCTTGCCTTTCTTCCCCCATGACCCATCTACTCATCCCTGCGGCGGGCGTTGGTCGCCGTATGGGCAGCGATCGCAATAAACTCTTACTTCCCCTCCTCGACGAGTCGATTCTGGCTTGGACTCTCAAAGCGGCTGAAGCGGCCGAAGCGATTACCTGGATTGGCTTAATTTGTCAACCCTATGACCGCGACGAGTTTAAGGACATTCTCAGTCAACTGGCCCTCAGCAAACCCGTTCACTTGATTCAGGGAGGAGAGACCCGTCAGGAATCGGTTTATAACGGCTTACAAGCCCTTCCTGAGGATGCCAGCCATGTTCTGATCCATGATGGGGCCAGATGTTTGGCGACGCCGGATCTCTTTAACCGCTGTGCCAAAGAGGTTCAGACCTGTCCCGGACTCATCGCCGCGATTCCGGTCAAAGATACCATCAAAGTCGTCAACGATGACTTAGAAATCCAGGATACCCCCGATCGCCGTCGTCTCTGGGCCGCCCAAACCCCCCAAGGCTTCGAGGTGGCCACCCTCAAGGCTTGCCACGATCGCGGCCGACGAGAGGGTTGGCAAGTTACAGATGATGCGGCATTATTTGAGAAATGCCAGCTTCGGGTTCAAATCGTCCCCGGAGAAGACACGAACCTGAAAGTCACCACCCCCATCGACCTCACCATCGCCGCCTTTGTTCTCAACCACCGCGATCGCCAATCTTAACCCCACAAACGACAACAGATCGATTAAGCTAAAAAACGGATTCCCCCAATCCCTTCCCAAAACCAGAGTAAGAGAGGGCATCACTTGCAGTACCCCCGACTCGTGCCTCTTGCCATCCCCTCTTGGGAGGGGTTAGGGGTGGGTTATGCCTCTTGCCCTCTTCCCCCTGTTCCCTTAACAAACCTCCTATGCCACGGACACAACGCAACGACAATTTCATCGATAAATCCTTCACGGTGATGGCAGATATCATCCTCAAGATTCTGCCCGCTAAACAATCGGCAAAAGAAGCCTTTGCCTACTATCGTGATGGCATGTCCGCTCAAGCCGATGGTGAATACGCCGAGGCCATGGACAACTACAAAGAAGCCTTAAAACTCGAAGATGACCCCAACGATCGCAGTTATATTCTCTATAACATGGGTCTGATTTATACCAGCAACGGCGACCATGACCAAGGGCTAGAAAAATATCACGAAGCCCTAGAGTTAAATCCTCGGATGCCCCAAGCCTTTAACAATATCGCGGTGATTTATCAATATCGAGGAGAACGGGCGAAAGAAGAAGGAGATTTCGATGCCTCTGAAGCCTTTTTTGATAAAGCTGCCGACTATTGGAAACAGGCGGTTCGCTTGGCCCCCAACAACTACATTGAAGCGCAAAACTGGATGAAAACGACGGGTCGTGCTTCATTAGATGGCTTCTAAAAGTCACCCCAATTGAACAGAAACTCACCCAAAACAACAGGTCAGATTGCTTTTTAAAGTCAAGAAATTACCATGAGTCAATTTAATCGTGATGATGTCAAAAAAGTCGCCCATTTGGCTCGTTTACAATTAACAGAAGCGGAAGAAACTCAGTTTGCTGGTCAATTAACTGGGATTTTGGACTATTTTGAACAGTTGGAAGAGTTGGATACGGAGAACGTAAAACCGACCGCCCACGCCATTGATATGCGAAATATCACTCGCGTTGATCAGCAAGAATCCTATCCTCATCGGGACGAGTTATTGGAGTCCGCCCCCGACCGTGAAGATACGTTTTTCAAAGTTCCTAAAATTATGTAGTTTGTGATGTAGTTTGTGATGTAGTCTCTTGCGGTTGGCGATGGCGTTGGCGGAATTGTTCCTCGCACACCGCATCGAGGAATGGTTGGGCCAGGGATTGGAGATGACGATCGCCGCCGTCGTCGGAGATGGCCCTAATGGCGATCGCCTCGGGACTGGGGGAGTGAACCGAGAAGCCGAGATGACAGAGGCGTTCTAAACCAATCTCTAGGGGGCGATCGCCGATTCCCAGTTTCTGCTGAATGACTTTCCGTGAGCGGGTTTCACCGGTTCGACTAAGATATTTGGCGATCCCAATTAAGGTTAACCAGGTTTGCTGACTGGTTTCGGCTAACTGGTCCATCGAGACGGGGTCGCCGCTGGCTTGGCCCCAATCCGGCCGGGACATCTCCAAAGCAATAGACTCGCCGCTAGGACGCACATCAATCAGACGGACTTGATATTTTGGAATTTTGGCTGAGGTTTTCCAGTTGGTGTTGACGTCAAGTTCAACAATGACATCACAGGGACTTGGGGGAAGTTCCTCTTTGTAATGACCCCACCAGATTCCCGGAAAGCCCTGATCACAACTGGCGTCTTGCAGTTGGAAATGGGTAATTAGATATTGCAACTTCTGGCCCTTGACTCGCAGTTTCCGGTGATAGACCCCCTGAAACTGGCATTGTCGCAGCAATAAACGAGGGACTGGGTTGCCCATTCCACAGGGTTCGAGGTGTCGTAACTCGTCCAATAAGCCTTGTCCTAGGTCCGCAACCGTTACCTCTAAGTCATAGTTGAGGATGGGTTGAATCCCACCAAAACGTCCGAGATGATGCACGAGTTGTTGATTGAGGGCTTCTCGTAACAGGGGTAAATTCTCTAGGGGAAGGCTTAACCCAGCGGCGAAGGGATGGCCGCCAAAGCGATGCAACAGATGAGATTGACGGTTAACTAACTCATAGAGATCTAAACCCGCTACAGATCGGGCCGATCCTCGGGCAAAGGGTGGGTCACTAAAAGGGTCTTCGCAGAGTAAGAGGGTTGGACGACCCCATTGGCTGGCGATTTGGCCGGCGACTAAGCCTAAAACTCCCACATCCCATTGGGGATCGCTTAAGACAATGACGCTGGTGGTGGAGAGGTCAATCTGTTCGAGTTGCGTTTCTACGCTTTGCAAGACTCGCTGTTGGACTTCTTTGCGGCGATCGTTGGCTTCGTCGGCTTGTTGGGCCAGGAGGCGGCTGCGATCGCCATCTCGGGAGGTCAACAACTCCACACAAAAGCTGGCATCTCCATAAATGCGACTGACGGCGTTGATGCGTGGCCCGATACCAAAGGAAATATCGGTCGGGCGATCGCCGTGGCCTTGACAACGTAATAATAGTTCTGTCACCCCTGGATGGGTGGGTGTTGTCAATTGTCGTCGCAGTTGCACTAATCCCCGTTGGGCTAAATAGCGACAATCTCCCCGTAACTCCACTAAATCGGCAATCAAACCGATGGCGACCAAGTCTAGGAGACTCTCTAGGGGCTGTTGGGGAATGTCCGGTTGGGCGGTGTAGAGGGCTTCAACTAATTTATAGGCCACGGCCACCCCGGACAAATGATAGAGAGGATGATCCGACGGGAAATGGCGAGGGTTAATGAGGGCAGTGACTGGGGGCCGTTGTGGTAACAGAGTATGGTGGTCGGTGACGATGATATCGATGCCCAACTCGGTGGCGTATTGGATTTCGTCGAGATTGGTACTTCCCGTATCGCAGGTGACGATGAGGTGAATCCCCGCCGCCGCTAACCGTTCAATTCCGGGCCGATTGAGTCCATGCGACTCGGTGAGGCGATTGGGGATGTAGTAGGACAATTGTGGGGAATCTGGACCACGGTCGAAAAATTGCCCCAGTCCTTCCCAAAGAACTGATGTGGCCGTTACTCCGTCCGCATCGAAATCACCCCAGATGGCCACCTGTTCCGAGTGGGCGATCGCTTGTTGCAGACGGGCGATCGCCTGCTGCATTTCTGCCCCAAATGCAGCCGCAGCAGTCGGTCGGTAGTGGTCTGCATCGAGGAACCCGGGTAGGATGGGGAGGTCTCGTTGGTCTCGATTCCAAAGGAGTGTTGCCAAGCGTCTCCCCCCAGTAGGGGCGTACCGTTGCACCGCTCGTACAAACTCATCCGGTGGCGAGTTTGGGGTGTTACAGTGCCAAAAGGCTGGGGGATGTGATCGCTCCATTTACTCTCTCCACGTCGTCCACTGCCTCTCATTAACCGTTTTGTTTGAATGTCGAGAAGGAGTCGGAGGGGTTGAAATGACCGGGGCGGCCATCGCTTCGCTGGCACTCACCTGAGGAATTTGGGAAATGTCACCGTCACCATCGAGGTTGGTGAGATCCAGGGAGGGGTCATCCTCGGGGGGGACGGTTGGCGGCCGGCCGTATCTCTGGGGCGATCGCGGGTCCCGAAGCCGGCATTTTTTGATAGAACTAGGACGTTTTGGACAAATGTTGAAGCCTTGACCGAGATGAGCCGCATCTAAGGTCATCCTCACGGACTCGGAGACATCCCGCAGCAGGAAGTTACAGCTTGCATTCTCCGCCTGACGACGCAGTTCGATGAGTGAGGCCAGGCCATTGCGATCGATATGGTGAATATCACCGAGATCGACAATCCAAGTTTTTTGACCCGCCGCAATGGTCGTCAGGAGTTGTCCTAACTTCCGTTTCAGTTTGGCGGCACCATGGGCATTGAGTTTTCCGTGGGGTCGGAGGACGATGGCCATCGCCGGTTTTGCACTCCCTCGATTGGGCAATCAGGTCTCAAACAACGGTTCAGAAGAGTTCAGACGGGTGTTTCCTTGGCATGAAGCCTGAAAAAGCACGTCAGGAAACCGGGTGCATCCATCCTACCCTGAAATTTTGTTGGCTTTTAGGCTGTTTTCGATAACTTTGTCAAAGTTTCATAGAACTTTTAGCTTAGCTTTGCAAACTGGCTCGATTTTAGAGGATGTCTGAAAAGTAGAGCATCAGGCTAAGCGTCTCAAAAGAGTGCGAATCGAGGCAATGTGAATCCTAGCCGGAGTGTTTTCAGGATACGACTCGTAATCTCGGTTTAAGCGCCGACACCAAGTCAAGCAGCCAAGATTTCGCTCGATTTAACCGTTTTTCGGCTCAACTTCATCAAAACTTCATCAAAACTGGCGTTATTGAAAACAATACCTTCGCCAAAATTAGGGAATCAGGGCCACAAAAACGGTTCAACCCCTTCATTGACAAGGGTTTCAGGGTTTTAAGCTCGCATGACCTGAAACCCCCTCTATGCAAGCGTTTCAGAAAAATGGCGAAGGTATTGTGAAAAGAGAAAGAGTACGTGGAGCCGATCCAGCGGCACTTGCGTATTTTTTTGGATGTGGTAACTCGGATGCTTACCGTTTTTCGGCTCAACTTCATCAAAACTTCATCAAAACCGGTGTTATTGTAAAGAGTGCGTGAAGCCAACCCAGCGGCACTTGCGTGTTTTGTCGTACGTAGTAATACTGATGCCAAGTCGATACTGAATCAAATTCGCTAGGGTTTCTGATTACATCATGCTGAAATCACTATCTCTCGTGACCGTCGGCGCTACCGTTATGGCGCTGGGTTCGATCGCTCAAGCCGAAGCCGCTTCAATTATTCAACCTCAATCGGCTTCAACTGATTTGGGACAATTTGCCACTGGTGCCCCTGATAATGCGATTAACCAATCTGGTTTGTCCACTACCTATACCAGTGGTGTGACAGATTTTGATGACTATTTGTCTGGAAATCCTACACACAGTTTTTCCCTTGCCACCATTTGGTTTGCAGGTAGTTCTGCTCCGGGATCGTTTACGTTTGATTTGGGCAACGTTTTTGACTTGGATGGCATGGCGATGTGGGGGACGGCTGGTGCGTTGAGTGCCACAAACTTCGATCTGTTTGCTTCGGAGACTGGAAACGATGGTAGCTTTGTCAGCCTAGGCTCTTTTCTTCAAGATTTTGAGTCTGGCACTGACACTGCCCAAGTCTTCGACTTCGCGCCGACGACTGCCCAGTTTATCCGCATGGATATTCAGGATTCTTATCAAGCTAGTAATCGAGTAGGCATTGGCGAAGTGGCATTCCGCGCTGCGGCTGCCACGCCCGAACCTGAACCCGTTCCCGAACCCGCGACGATTTTCGGTTTGTTGACGACCTTGGGATTGGGTGCGTTGTCCGCGAAAAAGACTTCCAAAAATGCGGAAGGCAAATAACAATTGATGAATATCGCGATCGGCTCAACGCGAAATCTCGACGACCACACGGCGAGCAATCTCTCGGCAGTGACGATCCGCTATCAATCATTTAGAGGTTGAATAGCTGTCATGTGTTGAAGGATTTTATAGAAATTCCAAATAAGACTGAAAGAAAAAATCTGGGTCGAACTTAGGTAGGGTGGGCGATTCATTGCTCGCTCTACCTCTCGTTTTTAAGTAGCCCCAGAGAAAAAAAGGAATATGTGTAAAGGATTATTTTAGACCTCGAAGGTTGACATACTTAACAGAATGTCCGTGGCGCTCTCCTCGGGCTTCGAGTCCCTCGGTCACGTGAAAAGCCAATTCGGACTCGGATTCAAACATCTGTCCGACTAATTCATCACGTTTAAGATGCTCCCACTCCAATTCAATGGGATTCATTTCGGAACAGTAGGGTGGCAAGAAGAAAATGACCCCCTTTTTTTGAGAGGATGTCTGAAAAGGGTGAGGGAGATAGAACAGCAGAAAAGCTAGCAAGGGTTTAACCTGTCAAGTCTCGAAACCAACAGAGCCTCACTAGCCATGACTCCATCTTATCCCACCGACCTCAATGATGCTCAATGGGAGATCCTCGAACCGTTGCTGCCAGCGGCTCACTCTGGAGGTCGCCCTCGCTCAGTCGCTCCTCGAGCCGTCGTCAATGCAATTCTGTATGTCCTCAATGCTGGATGTGCTTGGCGTTTGTTGCCTCACGATTTCCCGAAATGGAAAACCGTCTACCATTACTTTCGGCAATGGCGTAACGAGGGCATGAGGATACCGCGGCGAAGCACTCTTCGAGTGGGTCATTAAGACTTTTCGTTGGGTACTTGAATCGGTTTTACGTCCCCCAGGGACAAAAGGTTTCGTTCTCTTGCCCAAACGTTGGGTGGTCGAGCGCACCTTTGGCTGGTTTACCTGATGCCGACGCTTGAATCGAGATTACGAATATTCCACTCAAAGTGCTGAGGCTTGGATTTACATTGCCTCTATCCGCCTTCTTCTCAGGCGTTTAGCCTGAACCCCAACACTTTTCAGACATCCTCTTAGGGGGGATGGGCCAACCCATTCTCGATTTCGGGGGATTTATGTTGACTTAAAAATCAACATTTGTTACACTAAAAGAAGTTGCACCCCCAATCTCAAGTTACGATCGCCAACCCCCCATCAGCGGGGACGGTCTTCTAAGATAGGGAAGCTCTGCTGATCTAAGCCAACATGACCAGACTTCAATATCGACTGATGATCGGTGTCGCCAGCCTCAGTGTGGCGATCGCCATGTCCCTATCCGGGCCACTCCAGGCCAGCGACAATAGCCCCACCCTTGTCACCTGGCAACCCAATGTCTTAGAAGCCATTATCCTAGGGATGGTGCAAGGATTAACGGAATTTATCCCCATCAGCAGTTCGGCCCACCTAAAAGTGGTCCCTGAATTTCTCGGTTGGGGTGATCCTGGGGCCTCCTTCACCGCCGTGATTCAACTCGGTAGCATTGTGGCCGTGATTTGGTACTTTTGGTCCGATTTAATTCAAGTCTTTGGCGGTGGCCTGCGAGCAATTCGCGATCGCAACTACCAAAGCGAAGACTTTAAAATTGCCCTGGGCATTGTCATCGGAACCTTTCCCATTGCCATCATTGGCTTAGTCATCAAATTTGGCTTTCGGGAGTTTTATGAAATCACAGCCCGCAGTTCGGGGGTGATTGCGATCGTCTCCATTGTTATGGGACTATTACTGGGACTGGCCGAACGCTTTTGTCGTCACAAACGCAACTTTGAACAACTCAACACCCGCGATGGCATTCTGATGGGATTCGCCCAAGCCTTAGCCCTAATTCCCGGCGTCTCCCGGTCCGGTTCAACCATGACCGCCGGGCTATTTTTGGGCTTAGAACGAGCCACCGCCGCGCGATTTTCCTTCCTCTTGGGGTTGCCGGCCATCACCCTAGCCGGACTGGTCGAAATGGGCGACGTGATCGAGGCCACTCAGGCGGTGGGCCTGTGGCCCCTAACGGCCGGTATCCTCTCAGCGGGCATCTTTTCCTATCTCGCGATCGCCTGGTTAATTAACTATCTCAAAACCCAGAGTACCTGGCTCTTTGTCTGGTACCGAGTTGCCTTTGGAATTGTAATTTTAATCGGGCTAAACATGGGCGTATTGCAACCGTAATACCAGACCTTAAGCTGTAACCGTGATGAGACAACCTGCCTCCATCCCCGTCGGGATTTCTGACTTATATACCCTCAATGGACAACGGATCAGCCTCAGTCAAGAACTCGGACGAGGTGGAGAAGGGAGTATTTATGCCATTGCCGAACATCCCCAGTGGGTGGCCAAGCTGTACCATGCCAATAAACTCACCCCTAACGGCCTAGCAAAGCTGCATTTGAGTTTACGCTATCCGCCGCAAAACCCCGCCATTGCCGCTCCCGTTGACTTGTTACTCAATCATCGAGGTCAAGTCTTGGGGTTTATGATGCCACGGGTTCCCCAAGGCTACCCGCTGCACGATCTCTATACGCCTCGCAGTCGTCGTCAGAAACTGCCCTTTTTCACCTATACCCATCTGCATCGAGTGGCCCGCAATCTCTCCGTGGCCGTCTCGGCGTTGCATCATCGTGGCTATGTCATTGGTGATGTCAATGAGTCCAATATGTTGGTGAATCCCTCGGCGTTGGTGTTTCTGATTGATACTGACTCCTTCCAGATTCGCGATCGCCTCTCTGGGGTTGTTTACCGTTGTGGCGTGGGGAAACCCGAGTTTACGCCACCGGAATTGCAGGGTAAACGCTTCGATCGCTGCGATCGCACCCCGGCCCAAGATGCCTTTGGCGTGGCGGTTCTGATTTTCCAACTGCTGATGGAAGGAACCCATCCCTTTGATGGAGTCTATCTCAAATCCGGTGAACCGCCCTTAATTCAAGATCGCATTTTAGCCGGTTACTATCCCTATGGCCAGCGTTCTGTGCCTGTGCGGCCTAAACCCTTTGCCCCGCCGTTAACAACCCTACATCCCCAGCTACAGTCCCTATTTTTACGCTGTTTCGAGACGGGCCATCAGCGTCCCGAGTATCGTCCCACCGCCGATGAATGGGCCGTCGCCTTGACTCAAGCCGAACAGTCTCTCATCTCTTGTCAGCGGAACCCTCGCCATCGCTATGGAAGCCATTTAGCCCGTTGTCCCTGGTGCGATCGCACTGAAAAACTCGGCGGACGAGATCCCTTCCCTGGCCCCAATACCATCGTGCCACCCGTCCCGAAACGGCGATCGCGATCCAAACCCAAACCGCCGCGACGGGTTGAACCGACTATCTACCAGGCCCCACCTCGCCGCTTCGCCCGGCCCAAAAAACCCTTTCGCCGCAATTCTCGTCCTTGGCAAGTGATTATCGGCGGCACTCTCTCTTTAATTCTCGGCTATGGTGGCTATCAACAGTGGCAGATTGAACAAGGCCGACAGATGAAGGTGCAAGAAATTGCTCAACTGTATGGTAGCGGCCAATATGAACGCTGTTTACAGGCGGTACGACAGGTTCCGTTGTCTGTGCGGGAGCGAGTTCAATCTCTCGGCGATCGCTGTCATCTCGGACAGGCCCGACAATTGGTCGGTTCAGGTCAGTTTAGCAGCGCCTTGGCTGAGTTACGACGAGTTGATGATCCGACTCTGGCTCAAGATACCATCGCTCATCTGCATCAGCAGATTGCCTCGGGACTTTTGCACGAGGCCCAAGCGTTTTATAACCAGGGCAAGCCTGAAACCGCTCTGGTGGTGTTAGACCGGGTTCCTCAAGGGACCCTCAGCCCCGAGCAACGGCAGGATTTAGCTCGTCAATGGCAACAGGGGTGGGAGGCGAATCAACAGCGATTTAAGGCGGCTCAGGCGGCGCTTGGGGAGCAAAATCCTCAAGGGGCGATCGCCCAAACTCAGGAGTTGACGACAGACCATTGGCAGCAACAGGGGCAAGACCTCCGCGATCGCGCCTATGGGCAACTCGTTAACCAGGCTCTGAGTGAGGATAACCTCAGTCAAGCTGAAATGTGGCTGGAGAAGATCCAAGATTCCCGTCAACGTCACCGCCTCGCCTCTCGACTGGGAACGCTGCGCGATCGCCTAGAGTATGAAGCCAACCGCGAGTCCCTACAACAAGCCTGGGCCGCCCTCTATGACGGCGATTTCCAACTGGCTCAAGAGCGGATGAGTCAGTTCAGTGGTAACGTCAGCCAACTTGACCGCTTAGGCGATGAACGGCCCGAACGTCTCCGCCAAGCTCTCTCGAATTATCGTCAATTGCAAACTTGGCTGATGAGCGACGATTGGCAACGGGCGAATACTTGGACTCGTCAACAACTACAACGCTTCGCCAGTCGCCGCGTCTCCTGTGAGGAAGTACAACTGTTAGATCAACTTTGGAATGAGCAAAGTTCAGGCGAACAGGGGTTGCGGCAACAATTGGAGTATAAACAGGAGCAAGAGATTTTGGGACAACTCAATCTCAGTCTTGAGCAACAGCAACAGTTAAGTCAGATGTATCCCCGGCGGCTCGTGATGGGTCAAACAGGGGCGGATCTCGATTATCGTTTAGCGAATTGTTTGGGTGTGAATTAAGGCTTGTAAATCAAGAGAAGTGGCGATGTTTGAGTTGTATTAAATAGTAGATAAGCAGGATAATTAGGGTTAAGAAAAAACTCAAAATAGCGAATACTAAAAAGATGATACCCGCTGTGGCTCCTTCGATTCCGGCAATATCATAGTAAAAGCGTTGACTAACCCGTAGATCTAGGGTATCGTCAGCAGTGCGATGAAAGATAAACTCATAGACAGGATAGCGATCGTTGGCAATTTGTCCCGCATTAAAGCCCACCATAACATAGTTTTCGCCGGCGGAGTCTTGGGCTTCAATAATAAGTCCGCGAAAGTTATCGGCGGCGGTTTCGTCATAGCCTGGTTCGACGGGAAAGAGGCGATCGCTGGCGGCGATCGCGGCTTCAATTTCTGCGAGTTTAGAGGGGTTAATTGTGGGAAAAACTTGATTCAACAAATCCTGATTGTACAGAGAAATGAGAACTCTTGAACTATCACAAAATGAGGTGTTACAGCGAGTTGAAACACAATAAGGCAAGTCCTCGAATAAAGGGGATTGTCGTGACGCCGAACAGTTCCAATCCGGTGCAATCTCCAAGCGAGGCGGTGCTGTTGTTTCGGGGGCAATAATCGGCGTAATCGATTGAATCGTACTCCAGCGATTGACGATTTTCGGAACTGGAGGTGGGGTCAAAAAATAGCCCCAGTACATCCTTGAAAATGTTAAGCCTAACCCCGCCGAGAGGATTAACAACGGCACAAATAAACGCAAAAAACGTTGAAACATAGAGATAATGCCAATTTTCAATACTAACTATCAATACTAACTTTTAAACGTCGTGCTATCAGTCGTGCCATCAATGGTTTTAGGGGTGAACAGCACCTCGACCATACCTCGCTGAACACCATTCACCCCTACCATTAGATACCCTAAATACCCCATTTAACGGGATTGCTTGGAGACCTTATATTAAACATTCTGGTCAGCACAAATTGCCGCACCAATCAAGCCAACCTTCGGCTCTAAAACCACCTCAACCGGGATGTCTTCGAGCAACGGACTCACTCGTCCCTTATCCAAATACGCCGTCATAAAGGTATCATTGCGGTGCAGAAGTGGCAGAATTTTTGCAGCAATCCCTCCGGCGATGTAAAGACCTCGATAGGGCAACAATTTCAGGGCTAAATTCCCGGCTTCCGCTCCATAGGCTGAGACAAACATCTCCATGGTTTTCTGAGAAATCTCGTCAGATTCACCGAGAGCGGCGTTCGAAATGGCGGCGGCGGGAGTTTCCGCCGTCAGCATCTGACCCTTGTTCGGATGATTTTGGAAATGGCGATCGCACAAAAACTGATAAATTGAGACAATCCCTTGGCCCGACACCACCCGTTCAACGGACACTCGCTTCAGAGACTGGCTGGTTTTGAGATAATCCAAGAGGTCAAATTCTAGGGGGGTGCGGGGTGCAAAATCGCTATGTCCGCCCTCTGTTGCCCCCACATAGGTCTGTTTTCCCTGACCAATGAGAAAACACTCCCCCAGTCCCGTTCCCGCCCCGAGAACCGCCAACGGCGCGTCGGTTCGCTGTTTCTGGCTGGGGTCGGCCTCCTGAAGCACATGTAACTCTTGAGGCTGAAGTCCGAGAACCCCATAGCCGATGGCGGCGAAATCGTTAATCAAGGTGACCGCCTCAATGGTCAACTCGTCGGCGAGGCGGGTTCCGTCTAAAGACCAAGACAGATTGGTTAATTGTGAGCTGTTGTGGACCACCGGGCCAGCAATCCCGAAACAGGCTCGACGCACCTCGCCGGAGTAATCCCCCTCTTGCAAGAAGGCTTTGACGATGGGAACCAAATCAGGATAGTCCTGACTGGGATAGTTCTGCTCATGAAGTAACTTCAATTGGGGACAGTCTTGGTCTTGCGTGACTTCGACTAATCGTAGAATGGTTTTGGTTCCGCCAATATCACCGGCGAGGACAACGCTCATACAGACTTGACTCGATAGAGTTTCCCTTTCAATTTAAGCTAATTTCAGCTAATTTCAGCTCAAATTTGTCTCCAAGCCTCAGCTCAATTAAACCGGACTTGGGTTTCACTCTGACTCAGATGGCTGGTGTCTCCCTTGAGGTCCAGACGCCAACCGCTGTCAGTCTCGGTGAACTGCACTAAGCTACAGCAGGCGGCCTGAATCTCAACCGGTTGACTCAGCAGTGCTTGGGTCATCCCAGCGACGGTGGCCCCATGACCGACAAAGAGGATATCTCCCGAGGTTTGAGCCACCAGATGACGAGCGGTGTCCCCGGAACGTCGCCAACACTCCTGTTCGCTGGGTTCGGGATAGTGGGGATGGAGGTGGGAGCGATAGTTGAGGTCAAGGCGAGGAAATTGCCTCTGTAACTCCTCGGGAGAGGCAATTTCGGGCCTTTCTGTCATCCACTCTGGATTGAGCCATTCGCCGATTCCTGATTCGAGATAAAGGGGAACCTCTAACTGTTGGGCCACCGCATGGGCCGTGGTGACACAACGGCGGAAAGGGGAACTAAAAATGGTCAGTTGTCCCGGTGTGGCGTCTCGCTCAAGTCGCTCGGCGAGTTCTTGGGCCTGTTGCAATCCCAGTTCCGAGAGGGGGGGGTCATAGCGTCGGGGAGCGGTTTCAAACCATTCGGGATATTGGAAATCGTAGCGATGGCCATGGCGAGCAATCCAGATGGTTCGTGGGGAGGAGGGATTCAAGGATGGGTTGGATGTCATGGGCAGAATAGGTCGAGGTTCATGTTGCTTTAAAATAGAATTACTCAGCGTCCTGACCATCAGCTTATGCAATGTCATGGCGCAATTCAATGGCAACTCAGTTGTTTCTGGGCATTAGTTTGGTAAGCATTGTGCAACGAAGGGTTGCTAAATGATGTTGCTAAATGACGTTGCTAAATGACATTGACCGGTGATGATGAGGGGATGGATAGCAGTAGCTCGATAATATCGAACTGATGCCACGAGTCAAGTTAAGATGAGAATATGCTTTTCCCATCGCTTGTTGGTCATTGTTTGTATATCGCTATCAGAGTGGCGTTCAACTAGAGAGTCCCGTTAAAGAGGTTTATGGCTAAACGACGAAAAAAAACATTTCCCTGTGGACATAAAGGCTATGGCAAAACCTGTCATCGCTGTGAGCAGGAACGACGTGAGCAGGAGAAACAATGGCAAGCTCTACAACAAAAGCAACTTGAAAAGAAAGCCTGGGAAGCGACGTTTGAGCAGGATGATATTGATTTGCGATCGCTCCCTCAATATGTAGTTTTAAAGGCTCGGGATATTATATCGGCTTTAGCCCAACAGCAAAGTTATCGAGACTTTAATGGTAAGCGCATGAGACACGATCGCCAAATTATTAGTATCCCCATCACCCGTAATTATCGCATGATTTGCCGAGATGATGGGGACTTTGTTATTCCTCAGTCGGTGCTATCTCATGAGGATTACAACGTTAAAAAACCGGGGGCTTAGTTCAGTCGATTAAGTTAAACTGAGCTGAACTCAGAGTTTAACTGAGATCCTCGCAAATGCGATCGAAAGCAGCGGCGGGGTCGTCGGCCTGGGTAATCGGGCGACCCATCACGAGATAGTTAGCTCCCGCTTGCAACGCCTCCTGGGGGGTCATGACCCGTTGTTGGTCGCCTGAAACCGCCCAGGAGGGACGAACACCGGGGCAGACAAGGAGGAACTCACGACCGCAGATTTGTCGCAGTTGCTGGGCTTCCTGGGGGGAGCAAACGGCTCCTGCTAACCCGGACTCCTGGGCTAAGAGAGCCATTTTCAGGGCATATTCGGGGAGTTCGATGGGAACCTGAAGGTCAAAGGCCAGTTCGCGGGCGTTGAGGCTGGTAAGGAGGGTGATGGCGATCGCCCTCGGTAGAGGCTGTCCAGCGGCGGCTGCACCCTCTTCTAGCGCCCGCTGAGCGGCTTTTAGGGCGGGCCGGCCGGCGGTGGCGTGTAGGGTCAGCAAGTCCACGCCGTAGCGAGCGGCGGAGCGACAGGCTCCGGCGACGGTATTGGGAATATCATGGAGTTTTAGGTCTAAAAAGATGCGTTTGTCTCGTGCTTTGAGATGGTCGAGAATGGGAGGACCGGCACTGATGAAAAGTTCCAGCCCAACTTTCCAAAATTGCACATTTGGCAGTTGAGCCACTTGAGCAATTGCTGTCTCTAAATCTGGAACATCTAGGGCGACAATAATACGTTCAGAAATACGTTCAGAAATCGACTCGGTTACCATTGTTCTTTGACGGGTTTTCAGTTACAGTATTATAAAGCGTTTTGTGGTCGTTGTATCAGGTAAACTCACAGAACAATATCTTGGAGTTCACTTGCCAATAGGTAACGTAATCTCAAAGCGAGTTCCCTGATTTGGCGTCGAATCACAGACGAGACTTCCCCCATGTTGTGTTACAATCGTTTCATAGCTATTATACAACCCCAACCCAGTTCCTTGTCCCACATCCTTAGTGGTAAAAAACGGCTCAAAGATTCTCGTCTGATGCTCGGGTTTAATCCCAATTCCATTATCAGAAATTAGAATTTGTACCAAAGAGTCATTAAACAGACGAGTTTCCAACTCAATCATTCCCTGTATCGGAGTTGTTTCAGTCTGTTGTCTCGTTAAAATTCCATCAATGGCATTATTGATGATATTCATAAAAACTTGATTGATATAAATTGCAAAACATTCAACTTTCGGCAATTGACCGTAGTGTTTAACCACTTGAATCGAACACGGAGAGCCGGGGTCTCGTAAACGATGCTGCAAAACCAAAAGCGTGCTATCTAAGCCATCGTGGATATCGACAGCTTTCAGTTCCGCCTCATCTAAACGAGAGAAATTTCGTAAACTGAGGACAATTCGTTGGATACGTTCTGAGCCAGAGCGCATCGAGGTCATGAGTTTCAGAAAATCCTCTTGCAGAAACTCAAAATCAATCTCCTCCATAAACTCTAAAATTTCAGGGTCAGGTTTCGGGGTTTGAGCTTGATAGAGTAACAGCAATTTGAGGATATCCTCAAAATACTCCTGAGCTGGGGTGAGATTACTGTGGATAAATCCAATCGGATTATTGATTTCATGAGCGACACCCGCCACAAGCTGACCTAAGCCGGTCATGGTTTCATTCTGGATGAGTTGAGCTTGGGTTCGTTTGAGTTGTGATAATGCATCGGTTAAGGAGCCGGCTTGCTGTTTTAAATAGAGTTGTTGCTGTTCAAGTTGTTGATTCGCATCTGAGAGTTCTTGAGTTCGCTCTTTCACACGAATTTCTAGGTCTTGTTTCGCATTTTCTAGCTCACGAACGGCTTGAGTTCGTTCGTTTAAGATAGCCATTAACACTAAAACAGCAATAGAGATAACGGCAATAAAGGAGTCTAAAAAGAGTAACGAAGCATTGAGATTATCTCGGACAAAAATACTCCGACCTTGAACCGTTCCAATCACCGCCAGAGAGGTCGTCAGCACCAGCGCTGATGTCGTCCAGGTAACGGGGAAGCGAAACACCGCCCACACCAATAATGGCATCATTAGATATTCGATGGGCGCTTGTTCAAAAAAGGCAAATTTTACAACAATAGCCGCCAAAATCAGCCAAGCTAGAATTTCTAAGAAATTTTGTCTTAAAAAACTCTTGACAACCCTGATACTTCGCTGTTGAGTTGGCGTAAACCAAACCAAAAGACAAGGTGTATAAATAATGACACCCGTCACATTCGCTATCCACCAGGTGAGAAACACATAGCCAAATTCTGAGCCGCTAATCCATTGTGCAATCCACAGCGACGTTACCCCAAACGTTGCACTGATGAGTTGACTGATGAGTCCTCCCCAAATAATAAAGAGAAAGACATGATTGGTGTGATGAAGGGGATAGAGACGGTGAGTGACCCGTTGCACTAAATGAGCGCCAACCAGAGCCGTTAGGGTGTTTCCCGTGGCGGTGACAACGCCAATGGCTAAATGAACGGGACTGGGGTTGAGAATGGGATAGGTGCTAAACGCGCCGATGAGGATTCCTGGCCAGACTTGGGGACCCCAAAGGAGGGTAACCGCGAGGCTAAATCCCGCCGGAATCCAGACGGTGGCCACATCTCCGGGGAGGACCGCCAGTTGCATCCCCAATAAGGCGACGAGACTATAAACGATGGCGATGAGGAGAACTCGGGATAAGTTCTCATATCTCCGAATCAATCTGCGGATGTTTGACATACGGCTTAACGGTAACGAACGAGGTCATAACGGTAGCCATTGATTTTGGGAAGTTGATGACGTGGAACTCGTTGTCCAAGGGGTTCATTGGCGTCGAATTGTCCACCACGATCGCCTAATTTGTGGGCATGAAAGTTCACATACCAAACATCAAATGGAGGTGGTATATTTTGCAGTTCTTGTGCTAAAATATCGGTTGGATAATAACTGGGTTTAGGATGAGCAAGTAAAAACATTTGCGGATGAGGAAAGTTGAATTTAGCTAAGTCCCAGGCAATGGACTGCAAGCGTCCAGTCTGTCCATGATGCTTGTGCGTTGTGGCTAAAACTACCGGTACATCAGAGGTTTGGCGGATGACTTGCGCCAGGCGATCGCCGCGATGATGTTGCAAATAACTGAAATTGGTCACCACACTTAAACTTCCTAAAAGTGCAATTCCAGCGAGAATATAAACGTGTTTTGGTTGACGTTTCCAGGCTGACTCTAAGCCAGATGCAAGGATTAAAATCACAACCGGCAAAAGGGGGAAAAAGAAGCGCGGTGCTAACGTTAAATCATTGCCCGTTCCATAGGTGATTCCTAAAAATAGAAAAAGTCCCACAAGAAACACCTCCAGCCAAATCTTAGATTGAGGAGGATGGTGCGGGGCAAACACCTCTAGCAACTGCCAGACTTTCCAGAGAATAAACAGTAATACCAATCCTGTAATCACAATCCACCAAAGAGGGAACACCAACGCATCCAGAGGCGCCATCAACACCATCGACACCAACCATAAAATCGTCCGTCCCAGAGGTGGAAAAATACCCAAGTCCCCATCCGTCACCCAATCCGTTAAATCACTGTCCGCAAATCGTCCCCAAACCGGCAGCCAAACCAGTCCAGTCACCGCCGTTCCCACCGCCGCCACGCCTACCCCTCGCCAGGGTTTAGCGGTGCGGGGAATGGGTCCGTTTAACCATCCCTGTAGCCAATGTTTGCCTAAAACCAGTCCTTGAATGAGGGGAACTAAGCCAAAAAAGTAATGAACGGCAATTCCCAAGCCATTAACCACAATCCAGAGAAACGTCCAACCCCAGAGCCATTGGCGGGCCGGGGAATGGCTATGTATCAGACTTTCAATGGCTAAGGTAAAAGCATAAAACGAGGCGATCGCCAGTAAAATAGCTAAGGTATAGTGGCGTGCTTCCTGGGCCAAGAAAATCCCCAAGGGCGACAAGGCCATCAACGCCGCCGCGAACTGAGCCACCGTCTCCGACGCAAAAGACCGTTTCGCCAAGCCATAAAGCGCCGGAATCGTCAGAGCGCCCCACAACGCCGAAAAAGCCCGACTGGCCCAAAGAAGCTGCTCTTGGGGAAACCCTTGCAGCCAGAGATGATTTAACAAAAAATAGAGCGGTGGGTGGGTACTTTCGCTCATCAGATGCTGCCAAACATCGCCTAGGCCGGCTGTTGGTGAGCGTTGTAACGGTTCGAGTAACTGCTGCGGGGAGATAAACTCATTCAGCGGAACCCCGAGAAAGCTATTCCCCAAACTAAAGACGAGGGTGGCACATTCATCAGTCCAAGGGGGTAACGTTCCTAAACCGATACATCGTAATACTAGCCCCAGCAGGAACCAGGCAAAAAGTCTCATGAGCAAGAATTAACAGGTTAATAATAGCTAAATCCTGAAAACATCCCGATGAGGGAGTTTTCTGGCGCTTAACTCTCCGATTGGCTTTGGGCTTCCAGTCTAGCCTCTCATTGAGCCGCTCTCGGCTGACGGCGCTCATAAAGCCAGACTTGAACCCCTCCTTGCAACTCAAACGAGTCTGGGAGGCGGCGGAACTTCTCAGTGATGGCTTGATTTTGAGTAAACGCCTCCGATATTAGGCGTATCATAGTCTGAGATTGCGATCGCACCACCTGTTCATCCTGCAACTCAATCAGCTGCGGCGGCGTCGCCACAATCACCACATCCGCCTCTAACACCGTTTCCCAAGGAGAGACAGGGCCATCAAAAATGGCAACGGGGAGTAACGTCAAGGAATTATCAAAGCGTTGAAACGCCTCCGACTGAAACATCGACGCATTCACCTGATTCGAGGCCGCCAGCAACGCCACCGTTTGCTGCTGCTGGCTCAACCCTTGTAACCGCAGCAACAGACGCTCCAATTCCGCCCTATCCTGTCGAACCAGAGGGGGGTGAGCCTTGGCCAACAGAGGCTTGAGGGGAACTCGGGCCAAAACCGATTCTGAGGGAAAATCCGCAACAGACGGCGACATCCCAGTTGACAGCATCCCCAACCCGGACGAGAAATTCACCAGCACATAGGCTCCCAACAGCACCAATCCCCAACGCCGTTGTACCCTATCGAGTAACACCTCAGTAAACGCCAACAGGCCCAACACCAACCAAGGCGTTAGATGTAGCGTGTAGTGAAGATTGCCATACCGCAACTTAAGCAAGACCACCCCTAACGATAACCCGGCCGCCATCCCCACAACCCGCCAACCGAACTGGCCCCAACGCTGACTGACGAGCCATCCCACGATGGCCATAGCCCAAAGTCCCCAACCGTAAGCGGCTCCCGTGCGCGAGAGCATCACCCCCAGCGGCAGACTCCAAAGCTGATAGCGACTGCTGAAATCCGTTGTCATCGCCTTCTGAGTGAACTCCGGGGCAACGATAGCCATCACAATTAGACTGACGATGCCCACCATCGCCAATCGTAACCACAGAATTAGGGATTTTTGCCAATCTTTCCGAGAGCCGATACGTTGCGATAGGGCCACCGCCAGCAACAAGGTTAAGGCAGAATAAGCAAAATGACGACGTAGGAGAACCATCAGGGCAATCATCGCCCCCAGGGCCAGAATTTGCCAAGGTTGCCGGAGGCGAGGATAGCGCAGATAGAGCCAAGTTGCCCAAACCAAGACCATCGCGCCGCCAATGTCGGGATAACCGCGCAACATGGGAATCCAGGTCATGGGCAAGAGTAGGGTTAAGACGGTGGTAAACCAAAAGACAGGTCGTTTCCCCCATTGGCTTAAATGGCGCAAGGGGAGTTCTGTGGCAATGGCCCCCATTCCCAGAGAAAATGGGATGAGGTAAATCAGGGCCAGACTGAGAATATAGGCCAGGCGGTGATGGTCTCCTAACTGGATAATGGGTAGGAGTGGCAAGATATGCAGGGCATTTTTCTGTTGGCTTAGGCTTTGGCCCAGGAACTCCCAGCCGTCACTGGGGGACTGGTTGAAGGCCTCGGCCATGAGAATGGCGTAGTTATGATAGTCGGCGTAATCCCACCAGTAAAAGCCCGTTTCGGGAGTGATGTAGCGGATAACGAGGCTGACAACGGTCAGCAGCAGGAGGAGAGCGACGAGGCCATCGCTGGCGCGGAGTTGGGTCATCAACGAACTCTGAGATTCTCTAACGTAACGGGGGTGGGATGGGTTGGGGTGAGCGTTAGCCGCAGATAGGCCGCATCGTCGCTGGGGGTGAGACTGAGGGATTCCCGGAATGGGGATTCCCGGAATGGCTGGGGAGACGTGATGGGGTCACCGTTGGCGTTGAGGAGTTGCACCGAGATGGGAACGGCCTCGGGGGTGGGTGTCATCTCGACGGTGACGCGCCGGGGATTGGCAACGTTGCCGATATAGAGGAGATGGACCGGTTGGGAGAGCGTCTCTAGGCTCAAGTTCGCGGGATTGCTGCCTTGATATTGGCCGCCGAGGGGGGTGTCTGGGGTGAGATTGACCCAGTCTGATTGTAAACCGGGGCGATCGCCGAATCGGGATTGCATCTCAATTAGGGTTTTGACAGCGGTTTGCCACGTGGTTGGCCGTCGTCGCTGGTAGAGGGAGACGCGGACATTGCCATCGAGGGTGAAGGTTTGGGGCAGTCTCTCAAAATCATCGGCGATCGCCCAGGATTCTGTAAAGACCTGATAGGGAACTGCAATCACCTGTTGCTGAGTGAGAGGGAGATGATATTGCAAGGGGTCTGCTAAGACAATATATTCGGCCGCCAAGAGAGGTTCGAGGGGATAGATACTATTGGAGTCGGCGGTGGGAAGTCCGATAATCTCAATTCCGCAAGGAATATGACAGTTGAGGGGAATGGAGTCTGGGGGATAACGCCGCCAATGGGCATTACGAAGGAGGCCCCGATTGAGATGACTCGAGGCGGCGATGAGGTGAAGTGGCTCATCGTTGGGGGTGAGTTGATGTAGGGTGTCCACCAGGCCCATCAACTCATCATAATCGTGGCGCACCAGGGGTGGATGGGCGCTGGCGAAGAGTTTGCGCCCTGGAAAGGGATGAGTTCCTAGGGGAGTTAGGGAAAGCAGGAGATTGAGAAGAAGAACGCTCAGCAGCAGTTGACGGGAGAGGCGAGGTAGGGAAAGCCACAACAGGGTCAGACCGAGGATGACCAGGGGCGTGAGATGGAGGGTATAGTGAACCGAATCATAGCGTAGCAGAAAGACTTGGAAGGCGATCGCCAACCCGCCCCAAATCATCAGAAATGCGCCCACGTTCGGGGGTATCAGTCGCCGTCGCCAACTGCGCCCAAGTCCCCAAATTGCCAAGGCCCAAATGAGATAACCATAGGCTGAGGCGAAATAGTCAAGACTTTCGGGAATGGGGAAACTGAAGGAGGCGTAAACGGCGCGATGGTTGGCGGTGAGAGCGCGATAGGTGAAGTCTGGCGCAACGGCAACGAGCAAACCGAGGCCGGCCAGGGTCATGATGGCCATATCGCGGCTATAGCGTCCCAGGGCGGCGCTGAGTTGGCCAGGGGAGTTCCAGGTTATGGGGTTCAGTCTATCCCATAACTCCACCAGGGCGATCGCGCCCCCAACGGCCAAGCCACCATAGGCGAAGTGACGGCGAAACAACACCGCCAGGGCCAACAACCCCCCAATGGCGGCAAAGTTCCAGCAACGCCGTTGACGGAGATAGACCCCGCTGGCGGCGACAACGCACAGCATCCCAACGCTATCGGGAAATCCCCGCCAGAGGGGAATCCAGGTCAGAGGCATCAATGCGCCCAGGGCCAGGGCGCTCTGAACGGATTTTTGGGGCTTGATGTCTTGACAAATGAGGCGAGTTATGGGTGCAATTAGGCCAATAAAGGGTAATCCATAGACGACGGTTAGGGCGATGATATAGGCCAGCCGTCCAGTTCCAAAGATTAGCAAAATCGGCAATAAAGGAATGATATAAAGAAGATTATAATCGGCGTTGAGGGAGTTTAGAATCCGCTCTATTCCCGCCGAAAATGAGGTTTGAAAGGCTAAGATGAGTTCTGTGGTTCGGTGCTGATACACCACAAAATCAGTCCAATATAATGGAGTTTCACTGAGGACGTAAATGGCGGCTACTGTCGGAGGTAAGAGCCAAAAAAGATATCTTTTAAGAAGGACTTGATTTACCCTCATTCGGTCGTCAGAAAATATTGTGTAATGTCTTGCCTTGGGTATAACATTGTAGAGGTGAACCGCAAGTAGTGCGCCCTCCCTCAGTGTCAATATCTAGCTAACCCAATCGTTCCACATCCTCCACGGACAAGGATAACGCTTGGGCCACTTGCTCTCGACTTAACCCCATTGACAGCAGTTTAGGAATCGCGTCTCGTTGGCTTTGTTCGGCACGTTCAGCTCGTTGGCGTTCGGCTTCAGCTCGTTGGCGTTCGAGTTTCGCGAGTTCACTACCTGTGAGCAATAAATGACCCTGATTATCCCACCACCGTAACCACTGCTGAGTCTGATTTTGATAACTCCCTTCCCACACCCCTAACTCGACTCCCATCGGGGCGATCGCATAATGTCCGCGATCGTTCGAGTTCAACCGATGATAGCGACCATCTACCCAGTGATACACCTCTAATTCATGGGTCTTAATCAGATAAATAGCATAATAGGGAATGCGAATAATCTGCTCATACACCCAAAATTTTCCAGGTTTTTGATTAACACTTTCTGACACACGGGAAAGGGGAGTGTTGTCTCGTTCTTCAGAGCCATCCCCGCTGGCCAATTCAATGGCAATAAACGGAACCATATACTCACGCCATAACACATAAGAACGGCGATATTGACCATCGAGTTGTGGGGGAACATTGGGAACATAGAACCAATCTGGGGCTTCCGCACCTCGTTCGGGTGGGTCAGTTTCCCGCCAATAAATGCCACAATCTTGACCAATGGCATACTGTCCGTCGGGGTGGAGGGTTTGTAATGTGCTTTCTAGGGAATCGGTCAATAAAATACTCTGGGGATGTTCTTGAAAGTTCTTCACAAACGTGCCGTCGGATTCAGGTAATTGGGTATGATCGGGAAAGGCGGGCGGTACGATTGTCGGGTCTAGGCGTTGAGTCATATCAATCCGCTGCTGAAAGGAAAAAAGCTTGATTTAATTCAAGTGATTTAAGTTAAGAGTAGCTAATTTCTGGTTTTATTTTGGCTCCAATTCCTCATTAGATATTTGTCCAAAAAATTGATTTTCTTCTGTTAAACTAAGCTTGACAAATTTCTCGGTTTCTAGGGGCTTTCTTACTGAATCTAAATTTTTACGCTTTGGCAGTTTAATTGGATTGGGAATAGTTGCTAAAGTCAGGAGGGGGATTTATCAGAGCCTTCAAGTCTTTTAAAAAACTCGGCTTATACTCAGTTTTCATTCTTTCTCAAGTTCAGCTAAAGCGGCTTCCAAGTCCAAAGAAGTTTCATGTTTGACTTCCATCATGGCTTGATAAAGTCCCTCTTCTTCAATAACTTCTAGCAGTCGCTTATAATCACTAAAATCCAAGATAACTTTACGGATTTTACCGGAAACATCTGTAATCAATTCTTGAGCAAATGGATATTGTTCTGCTTGCATAGTGTCTCTCTGAATTCAGTTTATCGGAAAATTCTATGAACAAATATAACACAAACTTGGGCAGCAGGTTTTCCTGGGAAGACTCTTCACGGTGATTCCGGGACTCCCAACAGTCATTCCCGTTCCGATTTTGTCATGGTTCCTTAACTCCTGCCAAGTCTTCTGTCTGCGGTTCTATAGCAATCGAGGATTGGCCCCTAGGACAACAAAAATACACTCAATGCACTGAAGGCGGCATCCTCCATTCCATAGCGGCGATTTTGCCCCCTACACTTGTCTGGTAGGCAGATTACACCCGTTACTGTAGGGGCGAAAAATTTTTCGCCCCTACTTTTTCAACGGCTCTGGCCCCCCTGGGTTTCCTGGATGTCATGACGATACAGGAATGCCGGGGACTTGAATAGGGTTTCGCCAAAATGAGAATTGCTGCACTGGCGGAGGGCGTGCCACTTGTGGTTCGCCCCGACTTGATAAAAAATGGGATAAAACCCCTCGATTACATCCGTTCTAAGACCTGAATCCCCAACAGAGATAACCCAGTTTTCAGGGTTCTTGCACTCAAATCGCACAAGACTAAACGAGATGTTCGTAACGGTTCCTCAACCTGTAACACCGGGCATTTGTCATAAAACTGATTAAACTTCTGACTCAGTTCAAACAAATACTGACAGAGACGATTGGGCAGTAACTCCTGAGCCACGTCATCGAGAATTTCTGCTAAACTCAATAAATGTTTAGCCAGGGTCAATTCCGCATCATCGGAGAGTTTTAACTGAATCTCTCCGAGATTTTCAAAGTCAATGTTTCCCTTGCGGCTAATTCCTTGAACCCGTACATAGGCATAGAGCAAATAGGGCGCAGTATTGCCTTGTAACGACAACATTTTGTCATAACTAAAAATGTAGTTACTGGTACGGTTCTGACTCAAATCGGCGTATTTCACTGAACTCATCCCCACCACCTCGGCCACCTGTTCAATAAACTCAGGAGATTCGTGGCGGTCCTCGGTCTCAATTCGTTGTTCTAAATCCTCTCTGGCTCGATTCACCGCTTCATCGAGTAAATCCTTGAGGCGCACCGTCTCTCCAGCGCGGGTTTTGAGCTTTTTCCCATCTTCCCCTTGCACTAAACCAAAGGGAACATGAACCGCCTCAACATCCTCGGGAAGCCAACCGGCCCGTTGGGCCACTTGAAACACTTGGGCGAAGTGGGTTCCTTGGCCCGCATCCACCACATAGATAATGCGTTTGGCCCCGTCTTCTTGGATACGATAGCGTAGGGCGGCCAGGTCGGTGGTGGCGTAGTTGTAGCCGCCGTTGGATTTTTGGATAATCAGGGGTTGCGGCTTCCCGTCTTTGTTTTGATAGCCGTCGAGGAAGACACATTGGGCGCCTTGGTCTTCAACGAGTAAGCCGCATTCTTCTAAGTCTTGCACGACTTGGGAGAGTTGGTCGTTATAGAAGGATTCGCCCCGTTCGGTGAGGTGAACATCGAGGCGATCGTAGATTTTCTGAAATTCTCGCCGAGATTGGTCGCACAGGAGTGTCCAGGCTTGGCGGGTTTCGGCATCGCCTGATTGCAGTTTGACGACGTTGTGGCGGGCGTTTTCTTGAAATTGGGGGTCTTCGTCGAAGCGGATTTTGGCTTTTTTGTAGAAACTCACTAAATCGCCAATATCTAAGGCGTCAGACTGGGTGAGGGCGTCGGGATAGACATCGCGCAGATAGGCAATTAACATGCCAAATTGGGTTCCCCAGTCGCCCACATGGTTGAGACGCAAGACATCGTGACCCTGAAATTCTAGGACACGGGCGATCGCATCGCCGATAATGGTCGATCGCAGATGGCCCACGTGCATCTCTTTGGCGATATTGGGGCTAGAGAAATCCACCACAACCCGCTGCGGGTCAGGGGTTGGCGCAATTCCGAGGCGATCGCTGCCCTGCATCTGTTGCAGTTGGCCTTCGAGAAACTCCCGCTTCAGTCGTAGGTTAATAAACCCCGGTCCAGCAATTTCGGGCGCGTCACAGTAGTCTGAGACATCGAGGGCCTCGACAATCTGACTGGCGATGGCCCGAGGGTTCTGCTTCAAGGGTTTGGCTAAAGACATGGCCAGATTAGCCTGATAATCGCCAAATTTGGGGTTATTGGTGGCGGCTAGGAGGGGATCGGTATGGGCGTAGTCCTCCCCAAAGGCGGCCACGAGGGCGGCACTGAACTGCTGCTGAAGCTGATGGAGAATCGAAGACATGAATGGTATAGGTGATGGGCGCGATCGAGGATACCTGAAGGCTGTACGATCTGGGAATAGCTGTGAGTTGAATCTCGACGGGGTTAAGATTGAGGCGCGTGTGAACTACCGAACAGTGAATCAAAGATTACACAGTCGGCTTCCTACCCAGCAAATTGCGAGATAGTAGATTTCTTACGTCCTCTACTATCTCGACTTACACTTGGGCGATAGGCGAACTCCCCAGTCCCTGAGGATAAAATACGCAGTCCTTCGTCTCTGATATTTTTGGCAGCGTTGATGTCTCTATCGTGCCTTGTTTGGCACTTTTCACACTGCCAAGACCTAACATCAAGTGGAAGGCTTCTTACTTGATTTAGGCAAGTATTGCAGGTTTTAGAACTAGGGAAGAATCGGTCCACCTCTAGGTAGGCTTTCCCTTCCTGTTCTGCTTTGTATTTCAACATGGTACAAAACTGACCCCATCCCACTTGACTAATTGCTTTCGCKAGACAGTGGTTTTTAACCATATTTCTAACYGCTAGATTTTCCACCACTATAACTTGGTTTTCGTTAACTATCCTGCGTGATAGCTTGTGGTGGAAATCTGACCTGCATCTGGCTATTTTGTTATGTACCCCGGCTACCTGCTTTCGGGTTTTATTGCGGTTGCTTGAGCCTTTCTGCCTTCTGGATAACCGCTTCTGCTTGGCTCTTAGATTTTTCTCATGCTTAGCCAACCAACGGGGG
Organism: Phormidium lacuna HE10JO; assembly: GCA_900149785.2. Classification (GTDB taxonomy): domain Bacteria; phylum Cyanobacteriota; class Cyanobacteriia; order Cyanobacteriales; family Geitlerinemataceae; genus Sodalinema; species Sodalinema lacuna_A. The sequence goes on from FSSI02000050.1 coordinate 33,181, forward strand.
TTGTCAAATTTAGACCCATCAGAGGTGATAGCAAAATKAGTCAACCCTAAATCAATACCTACTGCTTTACCTTCAGTCGTTTTTTCGGGGATATCCTTCCCGTCATCAACCAGGACAGAAGCAAAGTATTGATCCTTAGCATTAACCGATACTGTGACTGTTTTGATTTTCCCCTCAACAAGTCTGTGTAGTCTGGCATTAACAATCCCCATTTTAGGGAATTTGATGCCATTTCCTACAATAGAGAC
>FSSI02000002.1:0-95710 GCA_900149785.2 Phormidium lacuna HE10JO
GGGAGTAGGGTTCTTTCATCCATTTGTATTCTTTCTTGAGATTGGTTATCTCCGTCTGAATAGCAAAGCGACCCAACCCCTTCCCTGTAGTCTTATAGGTTTCATTGGTAAGGTTAAGAGCGTAGTTCCATGCGAATCTACAGCAACCAAAACTCTGGGCAAGGTGTTGCCGTTGCTCAGTGGTCGGGTAGATTCTGTACTTGGTCGCTCTCAGCATTACCGTGAAAATAATTGGCGATAATATTATAGCATGACAATCAGTGGGATTGTCAATTTTCAGGGCATCGACCMCTTCAATTGACTTGAGGAGTCCATGTATCCCGACGCTGACCATTCTGGTACAGCGCGGGACTTATCGCCCCTCAAACTCCCCAGAAGTTAACCCGTTACCCTTGAGCGGGATTTTGGCTCACATTTGCCACAATTGCGAAAAATTCCCTAAGCTAGAAACGGTATAACCTTGAAACCACTAGCCATTGAGGAGTTTTGAACGATGGTCCGTACCCCGTCTACCATGCTCGATCTCGGGACTGTTGCCCCACCGTTTGCCCTTCCTGACACCGTCTCAGGGGAAACCATCACCTTAGACCACTTTAGCGGCAAGAAAGCCCTGTTGGTGATTTTCCTCTGCGCCCATTGTCCCTTTGTCAAACACGTGCAAGAGGAACTCGCTAAACTTGGCCAGGACTATGTTGAACAAGGATTAGGGATTGTGGCTATTAGTGCTAATGATGTCTCAACCCATCCTGATGACTCACCGGACCATCTCAAGCAGATGGCCCTAGATTTAGGGTTTAACTTCCCTGTCTGTTACGACGAAACTCAAGCCGTGGCTAAGGCTTACACCGCCGCCTGTACGCCGGATTTCTTTCTGTTTGGGGGCGATCGCCAACTCGTCTATCGCGGCCAACTCGATGATAGCCGCCCCGGTAACGATAAACCCGTTAACGGCAAAGATTTACGGGCCGCCATTGAACAAACTCTAGCCGGAACTCCAGTTCCCCCAGAGCAAAAACCCAGCATCGGCTGTAACATTAAATGGACTCCTGGACAGGAACCCGAGTATTTTAAGAATTAGGCAAGAGGCATAACCCACCCCTAACCCCTCCCAAGAGGGGATGGCAAGAGGCAAAACGCCAAGGAGTTACTATTATGGGACGCAAGGCTAAACTCAAACAAGAACGTCGCCAACAACAGGCGAACTCAGCCGATCAAAAACAGGACGAACAACCGACCTATAAAGATACGGATTTTGTCGAAGAACTGCAAAAACAGGGATACCCGAGTTTGGGAGGCGATCGCGCCCCTGATGTCCCCCCACCTCGCCGAAATTAAGGGTCTTCTGGGTTCAGGGTTATCAGGACAATCTAGGGCGGATTACCTCTGTTTCTGTAGGACCAAAAAATCCCCTCCAGGGAGGGGCTAGGGGTGGGTTTTCCTACAATTTTGTCTCAAATGCAACCCATTTCAACCCATCAATTTAAGGGTAGAAAAATCGTCAACACTTCTCCCTGCTGGGGTCGGTTGCGGACAATGAGTTTACCTCCTAATGCCTGAAATAGATTCTTCGTTGCCGAAAGATTTAGGCTGAGATTGCCAGTTTCTGGCTGAAAATTCAGCAATTGCCCAATCGATTTAAACGAGGGCGTGGGCTGAACCTTATGTTTATGATTAGAGTCTGAATTGGCTTTAAGTTGCAGTTTTAACTGATGTCCAGCAGGCATCACTTTCACCTGAATATGACTTCCCAAGGGAAGGCGACTGGAAAAATGGTCGATCGCCCCAGTTAAAACCCGATCCAATAAATTCGGATCACTCACCACTTGAGGCATCTGTTGTGGGAGCAAAACATCTAACGTCAAACTGCGACGACTGGCTTGTTTTTGCCAGCGAGGGATACAGGTATCCACCACATCCGCCAACGAGGTGGCCGTTAGGTGCATCGGCGATCGCGATCGCTCCCCGGTTTCCAACTCCACAGCTTTGAAAATCAACTCAAAGCGGCCAATCTGTTCACTACATTCGCGATCAATCGACTCCAACCAAGGGCGAACCCCATCCGGGACATCCTTACGCTTTAAAATCAACTTGGTTAGGGTGCGAATCGTACTGAGCGGGGTGCGGACTTCATGGGCGATCGCCTGCAACAACTCCACATCCGGCGCTTCAGATACATTAGAATTAAAGGGAGGACTAAAGGTCGGATTAAAAGGCGTTTCAAACACCGCTTTCGAGGGAACATCCACCCGAAAATTCGTCCGAAATGACGCCCAATTTCCTCGATTTGACGCTTGAGTCGAAGAGGATTCAGAACGGCTTGCGTGAGCCGTCGCCGTATAGAACAACGCTTGTCCGAACTGCATCACCGTTTTATAGTGAGGTTCCACCGGCCGATAGTGACGCCATTGGTCCTCAATGTCCGCCAGGGCCTCCGTTCCTTCGAGGCGATCGCGGAGTAATTGCCAAGCCGCCGCCACCACATCCGGGTCAAACGAGTATTGAAACAGAGGACTACCCCGCTCGTCCCAACCGCGCACCATAACCAGGCTAAATCGGGCTGTAAGGGTCAAACAAAACTGTTCATGGCTCAGGGGGTCATTTCCCGGTAACAATAGCCCTCCTGAAGCCGTAGAGGCGGTCTCCGTCCCCGAAGCATCTCCCGGCAAACAGGCCCGAGACTGGCCGAGGCGATCGCCGCCGGGACTCTTCACAATCCAGGTCTTGAGAGCCTCAGCGGCCGTCCCACCACTGAGGACTGGGGTCGGCGCACAAATCATCATCCCCGCCGCCGGAACTGTTCTCGTCGAGGGCGATCGTAACAGCCGATTGAGGGCATCCACCGCTGTACGCCATTGCTGGTCGACCCTAGCCCCATCACAACCGGGGGAGGTCATAGAGCCGAGGTGATCCTGTTGGCTGAGTAATTGGCTTAACGTCAATGGACAAGATAGCAGCACGACAACTCCTTTCTATTGCGTCGTCGGAAATGGGTATGGCCGTCACAGAAACTGTCACATCCTCCATCCCGTTACCCTAGCCTATCGGGTTTCCGTCCTCACGTCTGTGGCACGAACCGAACCTCAACACGGGCAATTTCCACCAGCCGGCCCTGATTCGGTCTGTTACACCGAGCAATACACCGAGCAATACACCGAGCAATACCCGACTCAACTATCCACAATGCCATAGGCCTGCCAAGCCAAATCCACCAAACTATTGACAATGGCCACCGCCACAACCGCCGAGCCTTTGCGTCCCGCACTGCGGATATGAGGAATCCGGGAATCATTGAGACGTTCCTTAAGGAAATCAATATCATTAAATCCCGTCGGCGTACTCACCACCAACGCCGGACGAATCGCCTCAGACTCAATCAATTCCACCAAAGACATCAGAGCCGTCTGAGACTGTCCCACCACAAAAATCCCCTCAGGATAGCGACGGGCCAAGGTTTCAATTCCCCAAGCGGCCTTAGTTTTTTCCTTTTGCGGCCGCGTCAGTGCATCCATACTGCAATAGACCGGATTGGCAAAGGTATCCATGATATTAGCCGTAATGCCCACCTGAACCATAGGAACATCCACCACCAGCGTTGTTCGCGCCGCCAAGGCCGCAGCTCCCTCCTGGAGAGCCGTATCGGAAAAGCGAATCAAGTTTTTGTACTCGAAATCGGCCGTTTCGTAGATGACTTGGCGGATAATGTGATACTCAGCCGGGGACAGTTCAGATGAACCAAACTCGTGATCGACAATGCTCAGGCCCTGAGCTTCTGTTGAATGCCACTCCATAGGGGTTGTAAGACCGGGTCAGTGATTCAAATCCACCTTACCAGGTTTATTAGGTCGCATCGGAGGCCGAGTGATTGATGATCGGAGTCAGGTAGGCGGCCAAAGCACCAATGGCGAAGGCGAGAATGTTACGGGCCAGGGGAAGCCAGTCCGAGGTGCGCGTGACCACCGGACCAATGCCGAAGGCGATAAACAGGATGCCCCACAGTGGCGAGAAGATTAAGGCCCATTGCCAAGCAAAGGGTTTGCCGTCACGGGGTTGAGCGGCAAATCCGCAGACAATCCCACCTAAGGCTGAGGTGATGAGGGTGAGAATCCATTGTTCACGGGGGAGTCCCGGAACCACTTGACAGCCTCCCTGACGCAGACAGGTTTCGACGGATTCCAACGATTGCAAAATGGATTGGTCTTCACCATTATCCCGGACAAAGAACTGGTTCCCGTAGCGCGTTTGCAGTTCAATCCAGAAGGTGCGAGGCATTAGGTTGTAGACGGCATCACCGACGTTGAAGCCGAGCAGGTTTCCGCCTCGGGAATCGGCAATGAGGAGAACGCTTTTGTCGTCGAGATGCCAAAATTCTTTAACGGCTCGTCCGGGGGTGCGATCAAATTGGGTGAGAACTCGCAGTTTATAGCCTGTTTCGGCTTCGAGTTGGTCGAGGTTGGCGATGAGTTGTTGTTCTTGGATACTGGTTAGGGTATCGGCCAGGTCAATGATGGGGGTTTCGACATCGGGCAACAGTTCTGGGTTATCGAAGGCATAGGCTGGGGACACCGCCCAGGTCAGGATAATAACGCAAGTGGCAAGAAGACATCCGAGGGCGCGTTTGAGGTTTGGCATGGTGGCTACGAGGTGTTGGCTGATGTGATATCGCAGGGGGGTGATTGGCTAAATGTTAAACTGATACTAATAATCTTCACATTACTTTACTTTATCTGACCGTGGGCGATCGCGCCAGAGGCCAACCCAGATTTTTGCCTCTTACCTCTTGGCGAGCGGTGCGTTCGGGCAAGTTCCCATACAACGTTCAACATTGCCTGTTCCCTGTTCCCTGTTTCCTGTTCCCTGTTCCCTGTTCCCTATTCCCTTAGAATAAAAGCCAGAACAGCAACGCCCGAATCCTCTATGTCTGACTTTGATTTCGCCGATGAACTCCAGTGGACTGCTGAAGCCACCGCCAAACTGAAAAATATCCCCTATTTCGTGCGATCGCAGGCCAGACAGCGCATTGAGGAACTGGCCCGAGAGGCCGAATCTGAGTCCGTCACCGTTGAATATGTCGAACAAGCGCGACTAGAATTTGGCCAGTAATCACCCTAGCCAATCACCCTAGCCAATCACCCTAGCCAATCACCCTAGCCAATCACAACAATGACCCCAGGTGGCGTACCTAGGGTCATCATCGAGTTGGATTAAGTGAGTTGAATGAGGTTGGGGGGTTAAGCCTTCGTTTTAGCCGACTGAGACTGTTCGACGAGGTTAGCTTCCAACTTGAGACAATTCCGCCCTTCCATGTCCACCTGTAAGGTGTATTCAACATGATCCATGAGGCGGTTCATGATCAGCCAACCGTAGCCCCCTTCCTGCATGGCCTCAGGGGTTGGGGCCATGTACTCATTGAGGTTATAGCCGCGTCCATAATCCCAAACCTCTAAACAGATATCACTATCCTTGAGTTCTAGCCTAACCCAGACCGGTAAATGGGGGCGATCGCGGTGAGCATGGCGCACCACATTCGAGAACGCTTCGGCTAGAACCAGCCGTAGGCGATTTGACTGTCTGGCCCAATCGACGCTCTCACCGAGATCCATTTCCAGACAGCCCAGTAGCCAGTTTTCAACGATATTCAAAAACCGCAGTTCGCTAGGAACATGTAGCTCCGTCTTCATAGAAATTACAGAACCTCCAGAGAGAGTATCGTTTGGTCGTCTTCTTGCTCTTGGGTATTCCCTCGAACGCGATCGAGGAGATGGGATAAATCCATCGGAGAGCCTTCTTGTTGCAAGAGTTCCCAGAGGCCCTCTTGTTGCAACATCGCCGTGGTTTCCTGGCCCGTCTCATCCACTTGGGTGACACTGGCCTCAGTAATCCCATCACTGGTGAGAAGGAAAACATCCCCCGACGCCAGTGTGACATCACCGGCCTTCGCTTTCCAGACCGGGAGAATCCCGAGCGGAATGCCTCGGGTTTTCAAGAAATTCGGTTCCGCCGTCACCGGTTGACCCTGTTGAACCTCTTGAACCGTGGTGCGATGGGGCCAAATTAGGGGATAAATATGTCCCGCATTGGCATAGACAAGCTGACGCGTTTCTGGCGTATAACGGGCCAGAACCATCGTAATAAAGCAGTTGTTACTAATTAAGTCATCCGACAGACTCCGATTGAGATTTTGCATCATCTCATCCGGCGGCGGGGGATTGTCTTGAGCCAGTTCCCGACGCATGACGGACATGGCACTGGCCATAAACAAGGCGGCTGGAACCCCCTTTCCGGACACATCCCCCAGGGCCAACCATAAGTCGCCTTGGGGATGTGGATACACCTCAAAAAAGTCACCACCCACGCCTCGGGCCGGATAACAGCAGGCTTGCACCTTCTCCGTTTCCGACTCCGGCAGACTTTGACGCAACAGATTCGACTGAATCTGCCGCGCTACGTCTAACTCGGCCAGCATTTTCTCAGCTTGTTCCTGAGTGCGTTGATAGAGTCGAGCTTGAGACAGGGCCAACGCCGCCTGTTCGGCCACCAACTCAATCAAACGGACATCTTCAGCGGACCAGGGGGTATCACTTCCTGACTGATACAGAGCCAGGATAGCCAGTAAATTTTGTTGATAAATCAGCGGAACCGCCAAATGAGAGACCGCAGACTCTTCATCCTGAACTAACTCACTCTGACGAGCTTGGAACACTGATTGCACCAAATTCTCATCATAGGGTGAGGTGGCTAACTCTTCGGATTCCTCGGGTCCGTAGGAGACCGCGCCAGAACTGCGAAGTTTATCGCCATCAACGGGATAAAGTTTAGTCCCTGAGGCATCGAAATTGCGGCCAACCGTCTCAACAATGGTCGTGAGCATACTCTCATAGTCGAGAGATTCTCGGACTGCCGTCATAATGGCGTTGAGCAGCGACTCTCGGCGCAAAATGCGGTTGAGTTCATTGGTGCGTTGTTTAACAACCTTGTAGGTTTCCGAGGCTTGTTGGACCACGGATTTGAGTTCTTCAGGATTCCAAGGTTTGGTGATGTATTTGAAGACCTGACCGGAGTTAATGGCTTCAACGAGGTCTTCAACATCGGTGTATCCCGTCAGCAGGATACGAATGGTATCTGGATAGCGGTCAACGGTTTTGCTTAAAAATTCAGTCCCATTCATCTCCGGCATTCGCTGGTCGGAGATGATAATCGCCATTTCGCCCCGGTCTTCTAGGACTTGTAGGGCCGACATAGCGCTTTCCGCTTTGTAGACTTGAAACTCCCGTCGAAACGTCCGATAGAGCAAATCGAGGTTGTCCGTTTCGTCGTCAACCACGAGGAGTTTGAGTTTTTTTTCTTTTCCCCGACTCATGCCATCTCCAACTCGTGGGCTAGTTCACAGGGTGCGATCATCGGTCAAGGGCAACCTCCAGTCAAACTGGGAAGCCGCTGACGTGATCCAGTGACTTTAGGATAGTGAGCGATCGCCGAGAACCGTCCGGCTCAAATCGTTAGTTCTTCACCGTGTTTGCGATCGCATCTTAGTCATCGTAACTCAAGATCTCACCGACAGCGACCGCAATGGCACGGAGAATTGGCAAATTCTCTGGCAATTCTCCCAAAACCGAGGCTGAAAACGGCTTTAAATTCAGGCATTGGCCGGATTTGGCTTGGGTTTGGTTCGTGATGCAGTCATAACGCCATGAAGGTGGCATTACGATGTCTCTAGGGTCTCTTGCCGTTGTGCAAAGCGCAGTTTCGCCGATCGCGATCGCGGGTTAGCGTGCTGTTCATCCGGCTGAGGACAAATCGGCTTCTTGGTCAACACCTTCAGTCCCTCATGATTGCGCCAGCGATGCTTCACCAGGCGGTCTTCGAGACTATGAAAACTAATCGCCCCAATGCGTCCGTTGGGGGCTAACCCATCCGGGGCGCGATCGAGCCAAGTTTCCAAACTCTCCAACTCCTGATTCACCGCAATGCGTAGGGCTTGAAAGACCCGAGTGGCTGGGTGGATTCTACCATAGCGATAGCGGCGAGGAACCGTGGCGGCGATCGCCCCAGCCAATTGAGTCGTCGTCAGAAACGGTCGTTGCTGCACAATGGCCCGAGCAATCCGTCGCGAGAGACGTTCCTCACCATAGTGATAAAACAGATCCGCCAAGGTCTTCTCATCGGAGTGATTGATCAACTCCCCAGCCGTCAGAGATTGACGGCAATCCATACGCATATCCAGCGGGGCCTCCTGACGGAAACTAAACCCCCGTTCAGGAATGTCTAACTGACCCGAACTGACCCCCAAATCAGCGATAATGCCATCAAACTGGTGGTCTGGATAGGGAAACTCCGCAAAATTGCCGCGCCAAAACGAGACGCGATCGCCAAACTCCGCCAAATTCTGGCCCGCCGTCTCCAACGCCATCTCATCCCGGTCCAAGGCCAGCACCTGCGTCTCGGGGGCCGCCTGCAAAATCAGGCCTGTATGGCCCCCCGCCCCCACCGTTGCATCCAGATAGCGTCCCCCAGGCCGAACCTGAAGATACTCAAGAATTTCGCGGGCCAACACCGAAATATGTTGGAACGGCGTCGAAGTGAAATCCGTAGAATTTTCTGCAATCTCAGTCAAGCTAATCCCCCATGTTCCCTATAATAAGGGCAACGTTGAAACAAAACGATACATCGAAAATACAGCGAAACGGGACAGTTACGACCCGCAACCAGCCTCTTAAACGCTAACAGCTTTCGCTGAGACAAACCCAACCTGATACGTCCTAACCTTATGCCTAACCTCGAAACTCGAACCGAACCGATGGTGCTGAATATGGGACCGCACCATCCCTCAATGCACGGCGTTCTACGTCTGATTGTCACCCTCGACGGGGAAGATGTCATCGACTGCGAACCCGTCATCGGCTATCTTCACCGAGGTATGGAGAAAATCGCCGAAAGCCGTACCAACGTGATGTTTGTCCCCTACGTCAGTCGTTGGGACTACGCAGCGGGGATGTTTAACGAAGCCATCACCGTCAACGCCCCGGAACAACTGGCCGGCATTGAAGTTCCCAAACGGGCCAGCTACATCCGCATGATTATGCTGGAACTCAACCGCATCGCCAACCATCTCCTCTGGCTTGGCCCCTTCCTGGCCGATGTCGGCGCCCAAACGCCCTTTTTCTACATCTTCCGGGAACGGGAACTAATTTATGACCTCTGGGAAGCGGCCACAGGTCAACGACTCATCAACAACAACTATTTCCGCATTGGTGGCGTCGCCGCTGATCTTCCCTACGGTTGGGTTGACAAATGCGAAGACTTCTGCGACTACTTCGATCCCAAAGTGGACGAGTACGAGAAACTGATCACCAATAACCCCATCTTCCGCCGCCGCATCCAAGGAATTGGCGTGATTAGTCGTGAAGAAGCCATTAACTGGGGTCTCTCCGGTCCGATGCTGCGGTCTTCAGGCGTGAAGTGGGACTTGCGTAAAGTCGATTCCTACGAATGTTACGACGAACTCGATTGGGACATTCACTGGGAAACCGAAGGGGATTGTTACGCCCGCTATCTGGTGCGGATTCGTGAAATGCGCGAGTCGGTTAAAATCCTCCGTCAAGCCCTCAAACAACTTCCTGGCGGTCCATTTGAGAACCTAGAAGCCCGCCGCATGGCTGAAGGTCCGAAGTCAGAATGGAACGAGTTTGACTATCAGTTTATGGGCAAACGGATTCCCCCCACCTTCAAGATTCCTGAAGGGGAACATTATGTACGCCTCGAATCTGGAAAAGGTGAATTAGGGGTATTCATTAAAGGAAATAACAACATCTTCCCCTGGCGGTTCAAAATTCGCGCCGCTGACTTTAATAACTTGCAAATTTTGCCCCACATCCTACGCGGGGCGAAAGTGGCTGATATTGTCGCGATTCTCGGTAGTATCGATGTGATTATGGGGTCTGTCGATCGCTAACCCCGCCTAAAACTCTCCCCCCGTCAGCCATCCCTGGCGGGGGTTTCGCGTTTTTGGACTCGTTAACGGCCTGAGGCCCGCTTCCAACTGGCCCGATAGGCGGCAGATTTCTCCAAGCGACAAGGATAGCCGGCCCGTCCATCAATCTCCCCGAGACAGGCGAATAACTCATCAAAGCGCAATCGCAGTTCCGGATGACGGCGTACAATCTCCTGGGCGCGGGGGCTATCGAGGGAGATTTGCACCTGGCGCGATCGCAAGCTGATACAATAGTCGATTCCCGGCTGAAGTTGATGCCGTTGCAGCAAATTGTTGAGTTGCTGGGACGTTTGCATCAGACGCACCCGTGACGACGCTTCTCGGGTTGCGTCATTGTCGTCTTGAGTTAATGCCCGCCAAAACTGACGTAGGCGATCGCCGACTCCCATCACGTTACCCGCACTCCTTACTACAATTTCAAGGATTTGTCAAGAGATAGACATTGATATTAACGCCAGCCTCAAAGCGGTGCGTTCCGGCAGTTTGATCCGAGTCGCTTGAAGCCAAAAATTGAATGCAGCCGGGACGCACCCTACCCGGTCCAATTGTAGCCCCTTGCCTCAAAGCGGTGCGTTCCGGCAGTTTGATCCGAGTCGCTTGAAGCCAAAAATTGAATGCAGCCGGGACGCACCCTACCCGATTGCCTGTTCCGGTGTTCCCTGTTCCCTATCCCCAAATACAGAGTTTTGTAAAAAATTCAACCCATTGACACACTACATATAGCGTGTGATACAGTCACTACTCCTCGCATACGCTCGAACTTAACCCAACAACTGTGAATCACTTACTCGAATGGTCAGCCAGCCAGGTGGATGAGGCGCTGACCCGTCTTAACGTGCTGTCTTTAGAAGGAACCCGCCCTTACGACTATCTGTTTTACGGCAACGATGTGCCACGACGGAACGACGGTCGCCTCTCTAGCCCGACATTGCAACGCTACCGCCATATTGAAGCCGGTGGTTGGTGGTGTTCGGGCATCAATCTCCTCACGGGAGACGATGACCTCTGGGGCTGCTTTAAACCCGACCAACCCCGCACTCAGGCGGCCCAAACTCCTGAGAAAGCCAGCAAACCCATCAAATACGAACATCCCCCCAAAACCCGTACGGGGGTGTTTGCCCTGCGGGTTCCCTTGCATCTGTGGCAGGCGATCGCCGATCGCGCCGGGATTCCCCTTTCTCACAAAGCCATCGATGAGTCAAAATCCGACTTTGGGTTCTGGCAATGGATTCTCGATCACCCAGAGATTCCCCTCTGCATCACCGAAGGAGCGAAAAAAGCCGGAACCCTCCTCAGTGCCGGCTATGCAGCCATTGCCCTGCCCGGCATTAACGGCGGCTATCGCGTCGAACGAGATCAATGGGGGCAACGGCGAGGCAAATCGCGGCTGATTCCCCAACTGCAACGCCTCAGCCAAGGCGATCGCCCTATGTATTTGGTCTTTGACCGCGATCGCAAACCCAGTACCGTTAAAGCCGTCAACACTGCCCTGCAACGAACGGGCTATCTCCTCAATCAAGCTGGTTGTCCAGTCCATATCGTTACCTGGAACCCAGATCAGGGCAAAGGGGTTGACGATTTCATCGCCCAGCATGGCGTGGAGGCCTTCACTAAGGCGTTTAACTCCGCCCTTCCCCTCAATACCTGGAAAGCCCAAATCCTCAACGCCCTCACCGTTACCCCAAGCATCGAACTTCAACAACGCTACCTAGGGGCGATCGCCATCCCCGAGGATCAGCCTCTTGTCGCCATTCACTCCCCCAAAGGAACCGGCAAAACTGAACTCCTCAACCACCTCGTTCAACAGGCCAAAGCCCGCCAACAGAAGGTGTTAGTCGTCGGCCACCGGGTTCAACTCATCGAAGCCCTCTGTCAACGCTTTGAACTGCCCTACGTCAGCCAACTCGCCCAACCGCGACATCCTGACGTGGGGATGGGACTCTGTATCGACTCTCTCCATCCCGACTCCCAGGCCCAGTTTGACCCCGACTATTGGCAGAATGCCCTGGTGATTCTCGATGAAGTCGAACAAGTCCTCTGGCATGGGTTAAACTCCGATACCTGTCGTAGTCAGCGGGTGGCGGTGTTGCGATCGCTCAAACGCCTCATGGAAAATACCCTGGGCCACCAAGGACAAGTGATCGTGGCTGATGCCGATCTCAGTGACATGGCGTTAGAGTATCTCTCGACGTTAGCCGGGGTAGAAACTGAACCGTTCCTGATTGCCAATCCCTGGAAACCCACGGCTGAGGAGTCTTGGCAGGTGCATCACTACAGCGATAGCACCCCCAAACGCTTCGTGAAAGACCTCGAAACCTATATCGAGAAGGGCGGTAAACCTTTTGTCTGTCTCTCAGCCCAAAAACTCACCAGTCGTTGGGGGACGCGATCGCTTGAAGCCTATTTTCGCCAAAAATTCCCCGATCATCGTATCCTGCGCATTGATGCCGAGTCTGTGGCTGATCCCAAACATCCCGCCTATCACTGTACCCGGCATCTCAATCATTGCCTCAAAGACTATGATCTGGTTTTAGCCTCCCCGGCCATTGAAACTGGGGTCAGTATTGACGAGGTGGGGGTGTTTACCTCCGTTTGGGCGATCGCCCAGGGGGTTCAATCGGCCAACACGGTGCGTCAAGCCATGGCCCGTGTCCGCGATGCCGTCCCCCGCTATCTTTGGGCGGCCCCCTATGGTTTTAACAAGGTTGGCAACGGATCAACCTCGATTTCGGGGCTGTTAACCTCGGGGAAACGGTTGACGCAACTGAATGTCCGTCTGTTGCAACAGGCGGATTTTGAAGCCCTCGATGAGTTGGATGTGGGATTTCAGGCCGAGTCGCTTCGCTGTTGGGCCAAGATGGGAGTTCGTTTGAATGCGGCCATGGCCAACTATCGCAATACCATTGTGGCGGCCCTAGCAGCCGAAGGACATCAGATTTGTCCTGTGACTCCCGGAAAACGGCGATCGCGATCGCGCAAAGCCCCTAAATCCGCCTCGGATACTCTGCACGATCGCATTGCTGAGGTACAACAGCAAAATTATCAACAAGAATGTGCGGCGATCGTCAACGCCCCAGAGTTGACGGAACAGGAGTATCGGGCGTCTAAAAAACGGTTGGTGAAACGGTCCAGCGATCGCCGGGCCTTGCGCAAATATGAACTTCACCGTCGTTACAAGGTTCCGGTCACTGAGGCCCTTGTGCAACAGGATGATCATGGGGCCTATCAGAAACTACGTCTCCATTATTTCCTCACCGTCGGGCGATCGTTTTTGCGCGATCACGATCGTCGTATCGTCCAACAGCTTATCGAACAAGGCCAAGGACAAGTCTTTCAACCGGACTTCAACCGATCGCAACTCGGGGCAACGATTGGCACAATGCACCTTTTAGGGATTCACAAGTTCCTAGAAACCCCGGAACGAGAACTCTCGAACCATGATCCCGATCTCCAGAAGCTGGCGGAAATTGCCCTTAAATACCGTCAAGACATCAAAACCACGACCGGCATCGGTTTAGCCAAAAACTCCACCCCCATGGTGATTCTACGGCGATTCCTGGACAAAATTGGCTATGGCTTAACCTGTTTACGCTGTCAGCGTCGCCACAAGAAGGTGTTACGGATTTACCGTCTCGATGTCCCCCAAGATGACCGTCTGCTGATTTTCCGCAATTGGCTGGCGATCGATCAACGGATTCCCGGCCGCTGCGATCGCGGTGTGGCTATTCCTGAACCCCAAATCCCCACTCGCAAGGTTGAGGATGATGGTTGTATTCAATTGAGTTTAGATCTCGATTAGGGAACAGGGAACAGGGAATAGGGAACAGGGAACAGGGAACAGGGAACAGGGAATAGGGAACAGGGAACAGGGAACAGGGAACAGGGAATAGATTCTGATTCTTGCCTCTTGCCCCTTGCCTCTTGCCTCTTGCCCCTTGCCTCTTGCCCCTTGCCTCTTGCCTCTTGCCTATTGCCCTCCCCAAAGATATCCCTCAAGCAGTAAATCTTCGCCAACCGTCTGCCAGTGGAGATCGTGCAACGGGAGGGCTTCGGTCATTTGATTGAACCCGAGATAGGAAATTGGCGTTGGGGCGGAGTCGCCGCCGATGAGTTTGGGGGCGATGAAGGCCATAACTTTCTGAACCATCCCTTCTGAGATGGCTTTGGCGGCTAATTGACCGCCACATTCCCAGAGAATTGACATCATTCCCCGTTGATAGAGGTTTTCCATAACCACTGTCGGGGTTAGCTGGGGATAGCTGAGGACTTCTACACCGCGATCGCGCAACTGTTGCTGAAACTCGGGTTTTACGCCGGTTTCAGTGACGACGAGGGTGGGGGCTTCGCTAACATCCCAGAGTTTGGCCGCTTCGGGTAAGTCTAGGCGACGACTCATGACCACTCGTAAGGGATTCTTCGATTGCTGGTTGTGACAGGTGAGATGGGGGTCATCTTTACGTACCGTGTTGCCTCCCACAATCACCGCTTCACACTGGCCGCGAAGCTGGTGGACTCGTTGCCGGGCGGGGGTTCCGGTTACCCAGCGACTATGGCCCTGTTGACTGGCGATTTTGCCGTCGAGGGTCATGGCGTATTTGAGGATGCCAAAGGGTCGTTGATGGGTGATGCGGTGGAAGAAGGCTTCGTTGAGACGGCGACAATCGGCTTCTTCGACGCCGACGACCACTTCAATTCCGGCCTCTTGCAGACGGGCGATGCCTCCGCCGCCGACTTTAGGATTGGGATCGACGGTTCCGATGATGACTTTGGCCACTTGGCCGTGAACTAAGGCATCGGAACAGGGAGGGGTGCGACCGTGGTGGTTACAGGGTTCGAGGCTGACATAGATGGTGGCCCCCTTGGCGCGATCGCCGGCTTGTCGGAGGGCGAAGACTTCGGCGTGAGGCTGGCCGGCACCGGGATGGAAGCCTTCGCCGACAATGTCTCCTCCTTGGATAATCACCGCCCCCACCATGGGATTGGGGGCGGTCTGTCCCCAGGCCCGCCGGGCGAGGCTGAGACAACGCTGCATTATGGCGCGATCGAAGGCACTGGTCATAGGGGGAAGAAAGGCAAGAGGCAAGAGGCAAAAGGCAAGAGGGGGGAAGAGGTGGGGGCGTACCTTTGTGGTCGGCCGCTAGAATTGAGGTCAGATCTGATCTGTGGTGAGGGGTTGTGATGGGCTTAATTGAGTGGCGAGAGAGGGGTCAATGGTTGGGATTGGGGGTTGGGGCGATCGCGATGGCTGGGTTGGTTGTGGGGGCCTGTCCGATTTGGCAGTCTCCTGGATTGGCCCAGCCGGGGTTTGACTCGTCTCCTCTGGATTCGGCTGCTGAACGACAGCTCAATCGGGGGTTGCAATTGGTGCAACAGAACGACCTCCCAGGGGCGATCGCGGCGTTCCGGGAAGCGGTACGACTCGATCCTGAGTTTTCTCCAGGGTACTATAATCTCGGACTGGCACTGCGACAGTCGGGAGAGCTACAACTGGCGGCTGATGCGTTTTTAGAGGCGGTGCGGACGGATTCGGGGTTTGCCCTGGCCTATGGCAATCTTGGGGCGATTCTCCTGGAGGTCAATAATTTACCTCGGGCGCGTCAGTATTTGCAACGGGCGATCGACTTAGATCCACGCTTAGGATTTGCTCACTATAATCTCGGCCTACTGCATTATCAACAGGGTGATTCGGATGAAGCGTTGTCGGCATTTCATTTGGCACAACGTCATACGGAAAATGCACCTGAACCGTCTTATTATTTGGGAGTATTGTATTTAGAACGAGGGCAAACTCGACGGGCAAAACGAGCGTTGCGCCAGGCAATTTCTCTGAATTCAAGTTATACGGAAGCCCATTATCAACTTGGGGCGATTTTATTGGCAGAAGGGGATTTAGATGCTGCGCTTACGGCGTTTCGGGCATCTCGGGAGGCGAATCCGGGCTATGCAAATGCCTATTATGGGGCGGGGTTGGTGTTTATTCAGCAGGGTGATTTTGAGAATGCGCGGGAGGTGCTAGTTTATGCCCGCGATCGCTATCAAGTCCAAAATCAACCGCAATGGGTGCAACGGACAGAACAATTGTTAGAACGAATTAATGGTCGCTAATAAAGAAGGGA
This sequence comes from Phormidium lacuna HE10JO, assembly GCA_900149785.2. Taxonomy (GTDB): domain Bacteria; phylum Cyanobacteriota; class Cyanobacteriia; order Cyanobacteriales; family Geitlerinemataceae; genus Sodalinema; species Sodalinema lacuna_A. Next base: position 16,105 of record FSSI02000002.1, read on the forward strand.
ACACCGGAACAGGCAATCGGGTAGGGTGCGTCCCGGCTGCATTCAATTTTTGGCTTCAAGCGACTCGGATCAAACTGCCGGAACGCACCGCTTNGGAACAGGCAATCGGGTAGGGTGCGTCCCGGCTGCATTCAATTTTTGGCTTCAAGCGACTCGGATCAAACTGCCGGAACGCACCGCTTTGAGGCTGGGAACAGGCAATCGGGTAGGGTGCGTCCCGGCTGCATTCAATTTTTGGCTTCAAGCGACTCGGATCAAACTGCCGGAACGCACCGCTTNGGAACAGGCAATCGGGTAGGGTGCGTCCCGGCTGCATTCAATTTTTGGCTTCAAGCGACTCGGATCAAACTGCCGGAACGCACCGCTTAGTGATTTGAGCCAAAAAATCCCCCTGAAATGACTCATTTCAGGGGGATGGTGGCTGAAAGAGTCGCTAGAGGACCTCTAGCCGGCGTTGAGGATTTTGGCGGCGGCGGTAATTCCCGCTCCTGGTTCATTGCCAGCATTTAGACTCTGAAGTGTGGCTTCGAGAGATCCGATCGCACAGAGAAGATCGCGATCGCTGACAAAGCCTAAATGACCAATCCGAAAGATTTTACCTTTGAGATGGTCTTGTCCACCCGCCAGGGCAATATCAAATTGCTTTTTCATCACGGAACGGATTTGTTCGGCGTCAACCGTCGTCGGGGCCACAGCCGTCACCGCTGGACTGGCGCAGTCATCGGGACCCAATAGGGGTAATCCCATAGCTTTAACGGCTTCACGAGCGGCGCGTTTGAGGCGATCGTGACGAGCAAAGATGCTGTCGAGTCCTTCGGCCCGCATCATCCGTAGGGAGGCTTGTAGGGCAAAAAATAGGTTCACCGGCGGGGTGAAGGGGGTGGTGTTTTTGGCCGCATTCTTGCGATAGGGACCGAGGTCAAAGTAAAACCGGGGTAGGTTGGAGGAGTCATAGGCGTTCCAGGCGCGATCGCTCATGGAGACAAAGCCTAACCCTGGGGGAATCATATAGCCTTTCTGAGACCCTGAGGCCACCACATCGAGACCCCACTCATCGATGGGGACGCTGCAAGCGCCCAAACTGGTAACCGCATCGACGATAATTAAGGCTTCTCCATGAGCCTTGACATGACGATTGATGGTTTCGAGGTCGTTTAGCACCCCGCTGGAGGTTTCGCTATGGGTGAGGATAACGGCCTTAATCTCTTTGTTGGTATCCGCTTCTAAGGCTTGGCGGAAGGCTTCGGGATCGAGGGGTTGTCCCCAGTCAGCGGTAATGGTTTGGACATCGAGGTGATAGGCTTTGGCCACTTTGGCCCAGCGATCGCCAAATTTACCATTGGACCCGACTAAGACGCGATCGCCCGAACTCAGGACATTGATAATCCCGGCTTCCATGGCTCCGGTTCCGCTGGCGGTGACGACTAACACGTCATTTTGAGTTTGATGCAGCCATTTGAGATCGGCTAAGACTTCCGCGACTAAGTCGGAAAACTCGCCGCTGCGGTGGCCGATGGGATGTCGTCCCATGGCGGTGAGGGCTTTTTCGGGAACCGGGGTCGGACCCGGAATCATTAACATTAATTTGTCGTCCATAACACGTCGGCGATCGCTAAAGATCGCCATTATACAACTGGGACTTGCAGTTTACCGAAAAACGGGCCGGCTTCCCGAGGCCAAGTTAACTGGCTTCGCGATCGCCAACCCGGGCTGTATGCTCAATGGCCTCATTCAAGGACCAACGATAGTCAACTCGAACCCCTTTCATCTGACAGGCTTGTTCGAGTCGCTTCTGCTGAGAGAGGGCTTTACGCAGCGTCATAATCAACTCATCAATTTGTCGTCGTTCCTCGGAATAGTGATTGACTGAAAACAGAGTTTGACGTTCAAGGAGTTGCAATAATAACTCGTAATGAATGTGAGAGGGGAGAGGAAGCGGCTCCATATTAAGTCGTAATGGGTGAGGTAGATAGACAGCACAACGCTAACCGTCGAGGATTTAACGAGCCAAAACTGGGGCTAGGACGTTGGCCGGACATTATCATTTATTGTACTGCGGCCCGTGAGGGCGCGAGGCTCAATTGGCCGTGGATGAGTTGGAAAATAACTCAGCAATGGCGGCGGCGGGATCGGCTTGTCGCATCAGGGATTCCCCGACTAAGACGGCGTTGGCCCCGGCCCCGGCCACGCGATCGAGGTCAGGACGTGCAAACATTCCCGACTCGCTGACAATTACAACGCCTTTTTCTTGGATCTGGTGTTGGCGGGGTGCGAGTAAGTCTACGGTGGTTTGTAGGTTAACGCTGAAGTCTTCTAAGTTACGATTGTTGATGCCGATGAGTTCGATGCCATCGAGGGCCAGGACGCGATCAAATTCCTCGGCGGTATGGACTTCAACTAGGGCTGTAATTCCCAGGATTTTGGTGATTTTGAGGAAATACTGTAAATCGCGATCGCCCAACACCGCCGCAATGAGTAACACCGCATCGGCACCTTTACCCCGAGCCTGATAAATCTGATAGGGGTAAATGATAAAGTCTTTGCACAACACGGGCAGATTGACCGCTTGGCGTACATCCCGCAGGTAGTCAAAACTTCCCTGAAAGAACTTCTGATCGGTTAATACTGACAAACAACTGGCCCCGCCGGCTTCATAGGCTTGGGCGATCGCCACGGGGTCAAAATCCTCGCGAATCAGTCCCTTACTGGGTGAGGCTTTCTTGACTTCAGCGATTAAGGCGGGGTTGGTGTTTCCCTCACGCAACGCGGCGATGAAGTCTCGGGGAGGAGGGGCGATCGCCACTTGTTTCTGGAGTTCCCGCAACGGCATATAGAGGCGCAGTTTGGCGACTTCGGTTTCTTTATGCCAAACAATCTCCTCTAGGATATTTGCCGGTTCAGCATCGGGAATCGGCACTTGATATTGACAACCTTCAGTTTTAACGGGGGGATTGGGGGAGCGACGGCGAATTCTAACCATGGAGATAGGGAACAGGGGAGAAGAAGGCAAAAGGCAAGAGGCAAGAGGCAAGAGGGGAAACCGACCTCTAACCCCTCTGGGGAGGGGAAGACAGAACGTAGGGGCAATCCGCAAGTGGTGCGCCCTCGTCCGGCACGAGCAATCGGTTTGAGACTTTACCTTAGAACCCTGATCCTATCAGGTTTTGCGGCCAGTTCAGGGGAGTCTTGAGCCAAAAAAAGCGCGAGAAAGCCGGTTATAGCTTCTCGCGCGGGATTTAGGTTTTAGGGTGAGGCTTAGGGAGCGAGGGCGTTACCACGCAACAGGCTACCAATCGTCTTAGCGGTGATTTTCATCTGCACCAGAGGATTGGCAGGAACGACCGTTTTATACAGATAGCTGTCAAACGTCAGCTTCTGCACATCTTTGTCGTCGCACATTTCCACGAAGGCTTCGCGAGTGGCATCGGTGCGATAGAACACTCGTTGCAGCAGATCTAACACCAAGTAGGTCATGCCATACTGTTTGTCCCAACGTTTGATGTAGAGTTTCAAGTCATCTTCCGTGGGCAGTTTCTGACCGGCGTTGGTGGTTTCAACGATGGTTTCAGCACACATCCGGGCCGATTTCGCCGCGAAGTAGATCCCTTCTCCCGAGGATTTGGTCACGGTTCCGGCAGCATCACCGACGAGGGCGACGCGGCCACGAACCCGACGAGGACGGGGATGTTCAGGGATGGGGTGGGCTTCAACTTTGATGATTTCCCCACCTTCGAGGCGACGAGCGGCCCGAGCGCGAATTCCGGCTTGCAGTTTCTTGATTTTGGCTTGGTTGACTCGCATGGTTCCGGTTCCCACAGCCACGTGGTCGTATTTGGGGAACACCCAAGCGTAAAAGTCGGGGGAGACGTCGTCGCCGACATACATCTCGGCGAGATCGTTGTAGTAGGCCATTTTGTCTTCCGGGAGACGAATGCGCTCTTGGAAGGCGATGGCGTAGTTATAGTCTCCGGCTTCGATGGCTTTGGCCACACGAGAGTTGGCACCGTCAGCCCCGATGACGACATCCACTTTCAGGGTTTTGTTTTCCCCGGTTAGGCTACCGTCAGAGTGATCGGCATAGTGGATGACGTAGGGAGCGGTGTCGCTCGTGGGAATTTCGAGTTTATGAACGGTTCCGTTGATGAGATTCGCTCCGAGTTTTTCGGCGCGATCGCGTAAAAAGCCGTCGAGAACTTCTCGGCGGCACATTCCAATATATTCGTCTTGTTTGACAATGCGGATGTCCACCTCACGGTTGGAGGGGGAGATCATTTTCATGTTGCGAACTCGACGGTCCACAATCTCTGGGGGGATGTCAAATTCACTGACCATACACAGAGGAATGGCTCCTCCACAAGGCTTGGCGTTATCCAACTTGCGCTCAAACAAGTAGGTTTCGATGCCTGCCTTTGCCAACGTTTCGGCGGCAGATGATCCAGCCGGTCCAGAACCAACAACAGCAACCCGAATGCCCAAAGTTCTTCTCCTATACATCGCTTACGTCTATCTGATGGTGAATCCTAGCACGGCACTCGGATCTGTGAACGGGAGTTCCCTGAAGTTGTGACGGAATGAAACAGATTGTAATAATTTGCAACGAAACCACCGGGCGATCGGGTCAATTTGATGGCTCGGCCTGCCCTTGCCCCCGGACTCTCTTTAAATTTATATTTAATCTTATTAAATATTGTTGCATTTTTGGAGGAATTATGGTAGTAAAACTGGCTAGTGACGATTGGTAATGGCCGACCGGTTAAGATTGAGACGTAAGATTAAGACGTAAGATTAAGACGTAAGATTGTAACCTAATCGAGTCACAGCGACCGCAACGGTGCGATCGCCGGTTAGATTCCTCATTATTGATTGCGATTGATGTCACTTCCTACCTGGCTCACGATTCCCCTCGTCATGATTGTGCTAGGCGTCGGCTGCAACCGTCTGTTATCGGCGGGTGGCTTACGTTGGTTTAATCGTCTCCAACGGCCTCAGTGGTTAACGTTTGAGCGCTTAATTCCCCTGATTTGGACGATTGTGTTTATTGGTGTAGGCTGGTCGGCTGTTTTGGTGTGGAATCAGACCCCAGACTCTCTCAATCGCTGGCTCCTGCTGGGATACTACCTGGTTCTGGAAGTCGTGACCCTATCGTATACCCCGATTATGTGTCGGTTAGAGAGTTTGCGGGCGGGAACCCTCATCGGGGCCACCGGGTTTGTGTTGGCGCTTCTGTTGGCGATCGCCATCCAACCCCGGTCCCTGACAGCTACACTACTACTGTTGCCCTATCTGCTCTGGAGTCCCATCGGAACTTATACGACTTGGGCAATGATACAATTGAACCCTAGCGAGGCTTAACGGCGATCGCCATGGATATCCCCAATTTGCCCTATGATTCCTGATATCGATTCTGTTGACATCGCGCATCTGGCTTCAGGAGATACTCTGGCCATTCAGGTTTATAAATTTCGCGGCGCGACTCCGGGGAAAAAAGCCTATTTGCAAGCGAACTTACATGGGGCAGAACTGTCAGGAAATGCCGTTATTTATCAGTTCATTCAGTTTCTGAGTGAACTGGACGAATCCCAACTCCAGGGAGAGATTTGGCTGGTTCCCACCTGTAATCCTATCGCCACCAATCAGCGATCGCACCATTACGCCAGCGGTCGCTATAACCCCTATACAGGAACCGATTGGAATCGAATTTTTTGGGATTATGAAAAAGATCTAGACAATCAGAATCAGTCCTCAATTGCGGAATTTGCCAAAACCCAACTTCACCTGAACTACCAACAAATCCAAAACAACTTTCGCCAGCAACTTAGGAATCGCTTCGAGGAACTCAAACAGGCAGAAAATAGAGCCTCCGGACTTCCCTTTGAAGACCACTATCGCTACCAGTTGCAATCGTTATGTTTGGACGCCAACTATGTGTTAGATTTACATAGCAGCACTGACCAATCCTTTGATTATCTTTACTGTTTTCAAGGGCGAGAAGCCAGCGCCAAATACTTTTTGCTTAACACCGCCATTCTTCTTGATTGCTATGACGGGGATGCTTTCGACGAAGCCTTTATGAAGCCCTGGTTAAGCCTAGAGAAACAGTTAGAACACTTAGGAAAAGTTGTTAAATTTGACTTAGAAGCTTGGACAATAGAACTCGGATCTGGAATGCAAATTAATCCCGATTCCGTCTATCGCGGCGTTCGAGGCGTTAAAAATTACTTAGTCAGCAAAGGGATGTTAGATATCCAACGGTTTCCTCTCATTCAAACCGCCTCGAAAACCGTGCAATTTTTCCCCAAAAGTAAAACACAAAAATACTATGCTAAACGAGGGGGTGTGATTCAATCCCGTGTGATGTTAGGAACTTGGATTGAGGCTGGACAACTCCTCTATCAACTTCTCGTCTTCAACCGAGAGGGAAACCTGCCCCAACTCCTCGACTGTCACGCCGAAGAATCGGGACTGGTTTATGACTTGTCTAGTAACGCCTCCGTCAACCAAGGCGAGTATATTCTTGAAGTGCTAACCCAGCCCAATGAGGCTTAAGGGATGGGGTTACTTGTTCGATAAAACGGCTTTCGGATAGGCAATGCGTTTGTGATTAAACTGTTGCCAAACTTGCACAAAAATCTCGGCAATTTTCCCCATTTCTGCCCGAGTTAAGCCGGAGTCAACCAACTGATTATCTTGCCAGCGAGCGCGGAGAATTTTATTCACCATTGAAAGGGCATCTTCGGGGGTGGCATCTTTGAGCGATCGCAGCGCCGCTTCACAGGAATCTGCTAACATGACAATCCCCGTTTCTCTCGATTGAGGAATCGGGCCATCGTAACGAAAATCGGCATCCTTGACCTCACGACGATTACTATGTTTTGCCTGATAATAAAAATAGGCAATTAACATCGTTCCTTGATGTTCCGGGATAAAGGCCTGAATCGCTTTGGGAAGCCGGCTTTTGCGAGCCATGACTAATCCTTGCGTCACGTGCTTTTTAATAATCGCGGCACTTTTCCAGGGATCATTGATGCGATCGTGCTTATTCGGACCCCCCATCTGATTTTCCACAAATCCCTGAGGGTCGTGCATTTTCCCAATATCATGATAGAGAGTGCCGGCTCGCACCAACTCCACATTACAGCCGAGGGCTTTCGCCGCAGACTCCGCTAACGTCGCCACAAATAACGTATGTTGGAACGTTCCCGGCGCCTCAGCCGCCAAGCGTTTGAGCAACGGCCGATTAGGATTAGACAGTTCCGCCAAGCGAATCGGGGTCACCAAATCAAACAGATGTTCCAAATAGGGACTGACTCCAAGCACCACCACACTCCAGCCAACTCCCCAGAGTCCTTGAATCAGAGCCGTTTCGAGTAACAACGACCATAACGGTCCGGTGGTTCCCTGTAACAGCAGACTCGTGACGGTGATGAGGAAGAAGCTGGCCCCTTGGGCGAAGCCGACTCCCGCCCCCAACAGGGCTAATTCCTCACGCGATCGCAGCCGTCCCGCCATCGCCCCACCAATCGCGCCACTAATGGCCCCAGCAATGAGATAGCCCAACTCAATCTCCAAGCCAATGGGCATTATCAGACTCAACAGGGCCACCACCGTCACCCCCATCCAGGAGCCATAAAAACTGCCCACCGCCAAACCAATGGCCGGGAAACTCGTCGTCGGGACACCAAACAGAACCATCACCGGCGCACTGAGGCTTAACAAGAGAATCAGGAGGCGATCGGCATGACAAATTTTCGGATGGACTCGTCGTTCAACCACCCCATAGAGAGACACCGCCACAAACACCGTCCCCCCAAAGGCAATCCAGCCAATCCAATTCACCGGAGCGCGACGGGCCAAACCAAAATGGTCGAGCAGCACAAACTGACGGCGATTAATCACCTCGCCGGCTTCGACAATCACCTCACCCGCTTCGATGGGCAGATAGGCCGGTTCCTGAGCCTCAGCCGCCAACTCAGCCCGTTCCCGAGTGCGATCGGGGTCCGTCACCAAATTCGCTTCAAGGGCATTCATCAACACCGCACTCATTAAATGACGAATCTGGGCATCCGGTAGGGCCAACGACAGTTGCATTTCCACCGAATCCTGCAACATCCTGTCCGGAACCCCAGACGCAATGCCCTGAGCCAACATTTGTCGTCCTACCTGTAAGGTTGTGTTACGAGTTTGCTGCCAATCCTCCGCCGACAAATTGAGCAGAGTATTCGTATACACCGGTTGCCCATTGGCGTATGACACCTCGGCCAACTGCTCTGAAGCTTGAGCATACTGTTCCCGGGCCATTTCAACGGCCGTCATCACCGCCTCAAGGCCTTCCTCATCCAACTGTTGAGAGACAACAAGGAGTTGTTGGAGGGCCTGATTCATCGGACTCGTCTGGCTCTCCAACAGATCCGACAGCACCTGAGATGCCCCATTGACCGCCCCCAAGCGACTCGCCTGTAACATCTGTTCACGACGAGTCTCGACCTCATCAGCTTGCGCTGTGTCTGTTTCTAACTCCGATAGAGGTTCTTCGGTCGTCTGGGCGGTCGTCTGGGCGGTTGCGTCAACCCTCTCTTGGATCTGCCGTGACAGCGTCCATTGAATGGCGCGCCATTCCCAACTTGAGGCACTGCGTAGATACCGTTGGACTTCCCGAGAGAGAAGCCCCGTATCCACATAGGGAAACTCTCCTACCGCTTCACGGAGGCGATTCCCTTGCTCAAGATAGCGTTTGACCTGACTCAAGACCCGCTGATTTACGATCGGATCGCCCATCAGCACCGGAGAGGCTCCTAAACGAGCGCTGCGGCGACGTTCCTCCGTCGTTTGGCTATCTTCGACCCGATCGGATCTCGGTGCGGTGACCGTTTGCGGCGCGCGGCTGCCCACATCGAGTTTGGGTTGATTATAAAAGCGCTGTCCTAAAGCACCTGTTAAACAAAAAACCGCAACCACCGTAGACACCGACCCGGACATATTCACCCGACGAGGTGCGATCGCCCCTTGTCGGGCAGCCCCTGACGAGTTTCGAGGAGCCACCGAGGGTCGAGTCATTGAATCCCTTGCAGTGCGACCATCGCGCCAGTGGTGCCACTTACGCTCAATGCGCCGAGTCAAAAATTGGAGTGTCTTCATAAGGGAAATCGGCTGAGTGAGACTCCGAAAACCTCACAGCCTCTATTATCATCTCAAATCTGAGTCAGAGTCGGCCTCAGCCAATGTGGAGGTCTTCTCTAACGATACATTTTTCTGAGTCATGGGCAACTCAAGGGTTACCGTAGTTCCCGAACCGACACCAGGACTATCGAGACGGATTGCACCATTCATCATATCCATTAAGTTTCGTGAAATAGCCAAGCCCAGGCCAGTTCCTCCAAAGCGGCGTGTTTTAGACCCGTCAACCATCACAAAAGGCTTAAATAACTTCTCGAAATCCGCCGGATCGACACCAATGCCCGTATCAATGATGTCAACCACAACATAGTGGGTTCCATACTCGGCCATACTATGGTCAGGATTTCCCGTTTCCACCCGAACCTGAACCGAAATGCCACCGCTTTCGGTGAACTTGACGGCATTGCCGATCGCATTGAGTAACACCTGCTTGAGTTTAGCGGCATCAGCCCGCACCAAAATTGGGGGATCTCCCTGCACCTCGGTTGAGAACACGAGTCCCTTATCCCTGGCCACAGCTTGATTTAACTCGATCGCCTCGGCGATCAACTGCATCAAATCCACCGATTCAATGACCACCGAGAGGGTTCCGGCCTCAATTTTCGAGATATCCAAAATATCATTGATAATCCCCAATAAGTGAACGGCGGCATCATCGGCCCGTTGTAAAAATTCCTGTTCTTCGGCTTCGTCATCACAAAAGCCATCCCGAACCAGCCGCAAACTGCCGATAATGCCATTGAGGGGAGTGCGCAGTTCATGGGAGATGGTGGCCAAAAATTCACTTTTTAGGCGATTGGCGTTTTTCGATTCCGTCCAGGCATCTTCGAGTTCCTGCGCCCAGGTTTTTAAGCGTTCAATGGCACGATTTAAGGCTTTGGAGAGTTGGTTAAACTCCTGAATGAAGAATTTAGCCGGCATGGGGTCTGAGGCGGTGTTGCACTCGATATTACGAGCGTATTCCCCCAATTTTTCAACGGGACGGGCCAAATCCTGTGCCAAGTAGAGAGTTGCAATCAAGTTCGCCGCCAAGAGTCCGAGAACTAAATTAAACATCACCTGACGGATGGGTTCTAATCCGGCTAAGGCGTTATCAAGGGGGGTCACGGCCAGGACAATCCAGCGCCTCTCTTCGTCTTCGTTATCCAGCGAAGAGATGGGTGAGGCAATGGCAGTGTAGCCGCTGAGTAACTCCTTTTGGCGGCCCGTAAAGGAGAAGAGATGTTGAAAGTTCTGATTCCCCACCAGGGCGCTGTTGACCAAACTTTGCATCCGTTCAAAATTGGGTTGGTTCTCAATGTTGCTGCCCACTAATTGGGGCATAGGATGTTCTAGGATTACACCTTGGTCATCAATGACGACGGTTTCACCCGTTAGGGAGCCAGCGCGGTTTTCGGGTTCGTCGAGTTGTTCTAATACCGATCGCAGACTGATCACGTAGCGCGGACGAGTGGCCTCTTCAGGATAAATGGGCGCACTTAGGGTAATTTCGGTTCTTCGGGGTCTGAGATTGCTCGAACTCGAAACCGGGGCAGAATTGACGTTCTCTGCAATGTCTGCCGTTATAAATAGAGTCCGATTTACACGGGTTTGGGAGTCCCCCCACCAAGTCGCCGGAGGTGGGTTAAAAATTTGGTCATTACAGGTTTGGGCAATGGCCGTCTGGGTGTCTAAGTCTGTCACTTGCAGACAGCTCACGGTATCGGGGAGTTGTTCGCGGAAGTTATCCAGAAAGGCCTGTATTCTGGGAACAGATCCCGATTCGAGGGCTGCCGTTTCACTGGCCAAACGCAATTGAGTTTTCAGGGAGTTCGATCGCTCCTCAATGCGATTTCCTTTACGGATGGCACTTTCGGTCAGGTTCTGACGAGCTGTTTCGAGTAAACTCGATCGCGCTTTGCGGTAGGTCACATATTGTCCAATCAGCAAGACGGGGACGCTGAGGAGGAGAATTCGCGACAGCAAAATGCGGCGAAAGGAGGTCGGACCGAACATAAGCGCAGGTAGAGATTTGGGAAACTTGACGTTTCTCAGGGCGCGAGGTGCCATGTTCAAAAACGTTAAAGGAAGGTAGGTGTCGGGCAACATCCCCGCCAGACGGTTCGAGGCTGGCATGACACCTATATGGATTTCATATTAACGTCCTGATGTTGACTTTTTCGAGGAGTCTGAATGACATTGGGCCGGAACCACCCATTTCCAGAGGGGATGTTTGGTCCCATTGGCACGAATCCGCCAGAGTTGATGTTCAAGGCGACGACGTTCTAGGTCTGGCATTCCCCAGATGATATTGCGGCTTTGCCAGACTAGCACGGAGACCGTCGAGCCGACACAGATGCCTAAGCCCAAGGCGGCCCAAGGATAGTGACGAAAGGCGTACCACAGAGCTACCCAGGTAAAGTGATCGAGCCATAGGGCAATCTCGGGGCGTAGGGTCCAGAGGCTGATCAGGCCAACGCTGAGCCAAAGAAGGATGACTAGCAGCCAACGGGCAACCACCGTTAGGCGATGGAGACGTTGGAGTTGTTGTTGAAAGGTGGAGGGTTGGGGGTCTGACATTACAGGTTTACGTTCATCCAAAACACCCCGTCTTCTGATGATTGCCTCGATTTTTGGACTTGTCTCCATTACCCCGGTGAGGATTCGTCGAGGGAGGCGGTTGTGCTGTTGTCACTCTCACCACGTTCGTCACTGTCGTTGTGATTGTCGTTGTGATTGTCGTTGTGATTGTCGTCATCAGCCCCGGCTACTTCGGCTTGGGGATGTTTTTCTCGCCAGAGGGCCAGTGCAGCGGTGGCGATAAAGATACTGGAGTACGCTCCGAGGACGAAGCCCACTATCAGGGTCAGGGCAAAGTATTTGAGGGTTTCACCGCCAAAGATAAAGATTGCCAGCAGGGGTAAAACGGTGGTGGCGGTGGTGTTAATTGAACGGGCGAGGGTTTGGTTAACGGCATCATCGACGATGTCGTTAATGTCGTTTTTGGGGTTGAATTTTAGGGTTTCGCGGACGCGATCGTAGATGACGACGGTATCGTTAACGGAAAAGCCGACGATGGTTAGCAGCGCCACGATAAAGAGGCTATCGGCTTCGAAGTTAGTGAACAGACCGAATAGGGCAAACAGGCCCACGGTAATCCAAACGTCATGAAATAGGGCGACGATCGCAAATAGGGCGTAATCGAGTTGAAAGCGAACGGTGAGATAGGCGACAATGCCCAAACTGGCGACGATGAGGGACAGCAGCCCCGATCGCAGCAAACGTCGTCCTACGGTTGGCCCTACGGTATCAATTTGGGTTTTCTCGGGGTCAAAGGTTCCCAATTCTTCTTCTAGGGCGGCTTCGAGCTGCGATCGCGCCTCCACGTCTAAATCGGTGGTACGCACCACTAACCCCTGTTCGTTTTCACCAAACTCCTGCACGTTGGTTCCTAAGCCTTGCTCGGCTAGGATTTGACGAGCGGCGCTAACGTCGATGGGGCCATCGCAGCTGTTGGCGATGGTGCAGTCTCGCTCCAGTTGTAGGCGAGTTCCTCCCGTGAAGTCTAACCCCAGGGGGAGCGGCGCCCCAAACCGGGCGATCGACAGTCCCATGGCCAGGGTACTGATCACGGCGAAAGCGATGGAAATCGCCCACCAGAGGCTTCGTTGTCGGGTTACGCTCAGTTTCATCGTGTCGATGGGGGCTTGGAGGTCAGGAGAGTTGAGAGGTGGTAGCTGACAGTTTAGATTTGACGGACTAGAATGATGTAACCGCCTAATTTCAGTTGTCTAAACGTTTGATTGTGTCCTAGTCCGTCTGTCTTGTGTTCTAAAAATAGACTTAACGTTTAGCCAGTTGTGGCGTCAGATTGGGACAGAAAAACTCAGGTTTTTTCAGGTTCGGTAGAGTTAGCACATAGAACATGAGGCTACGGCTACAGGTAATGGCGGTAAACATACTGACGCCAACACCAATGGCCAGGGTCACCGCAAAGCCTTTAACTAAACCCGCTCCGAACCAAAACAGGGCTAAACAGGCAATCAGGGTGGTGACGTTACTGTCTAAAATACTGGAGAAGGCCCGATAAAACCCAGACTCGACGGAGCGATAGAGGGTTTTTCCGCCTCGCAGTTCTTCACGAGTACGCTCAAAAATGAGTACGTTGGCATCGACGGCCATACCAATACTGAGGATAAACCCCGCAATCCCCGGTAGAGTTAGGGTGACTCCGAGCAGTGCATAACAGGCTAGGGTGAGGATGGCGTAGATGGTCAACGAGAGGTTGGCGATCGCCCCGGGTAGGCGATAATAAACCACCATAAACACTAACACCAGCACCAGTCCTCCCACCCCGGCATAGATACTGCGACGAATACTATCTTGTCCCAGGGTCGCCCCAACGGTACGGTTTTCGACAATTTCCACGGGAACCGGTAAGGCCCCGGCTCGTAACTGGGTGGCCAAGGTATTGGCGTCTTCAAGACTAAATTGGCCGTCAATGCGAGCGCCGCCGCCACTAATGCCTGTTTCGGCGTATTCTGCACCCACTCCAGGAGCGCTAATTAGTTCATCATCGAGGAAAATCCCTAACCGTCGTCCCGTTCCGGCAATGTTACGTGTCAGTTGAGCGAATTTCTCGCCCCCTTCTCGGTCAAAATCAATGACGACGCTCCAAACTCCATCAATACGAGTTGAGGTGACATTGGCATCTTCGAGGTTTTTCCCCGTCAGCCCCACACCACGATAGAGTTGATTGGTTAACGCTTCGATTTGCGCTTCTTTGGCGGCGATGGCCTGTTGGTTGGCGGCCAATTCCGCTTCTCTCCCTTCTCCAATCAGTCGTTCTTGTTCTTGCAGTAACTCCAGTAGTTCTTCCTGGCGCACCTGAAGCTGAGCCTCAACTTCGGGGTCACTCACCTGTTCACGAAACTCCAGTTGTGCGGTTCCCCCCAACACCCGTTCAGCTTGAGCTGGGTCACTGACCCCAGGAAGCTGAACGGAAATGCGATTTTCTCCGACGGTCTGCACCAGGGGTTCACTGACCCCGAGGCCATCGACCCGGTTGCGTACGACCACCAAGACCGCTTCTAGGTCGCGATCGCTGATGACCGGGATTTCTTCTGTTGGCTGCGCTTCAATGGTCAACTGAGATCCCCCTTCTAAGTCCAACCCCAACTGGAGGGGAACTTGAACCAGAATGGCGATCGCACTCACCAAGAGCACAAAAATCAGAATCAGCAGCGATTGTTGACGACGCATAGCACAGAATTAGGAGAACCGCAAGTTTTCTTTGTCAAACGTTACACCTGCAACGCCACCATTTTCTTAACCGCCTCAACGATTTGATGCGGTTGAACAATGGTTAAGCGCTCAAGGGTTCCGTTGTAGGGGGTGGGGATATCCTGAGAAGATAGGCGCAACACCGGTGCATCGAGTTCATCAAAGAAATGATCATTGATGCTGGCCGTAATTTCAGCCCCGACTCCGCCGGTTTTCATACATTCCTCGACCACGATGACGCGGTGAGTTTTGCGAATGGACGCACCGATGGTCTCTAAGTCATAGGGTTTGAGGGAAATCAAGTCGATGATTTCCGGGTCAAACCCTTCTTTTTCGAGAGTTTTCGCGGCTTGGACACAATGATGACGCATCCGTGAGTAGGTCAACAGGGTCACTTGTTCGCCGGGGCGCACCACTTCCGCTTTATCGAGGGGAACAATGTAATCCCCATCGGGGAGGTCTTCTTTGAGGTTATAGAGCAGCACATGCTCAAAGAATAAGACCGGGTTGTTGTCGCGAATGGCGGCTTTGAGTAGGCCTTTGGCATTGTAGGGGGTTGAACAGGCCACAATTTTTAGCCCCGGAACCGCCTGAAAATAGGCTTCGAGCCGTTGAGAATGTTCCGCCCCAAGCTGTCGTCCGACCCCACCGGGGCCGCGAATCACCATGGGAATGGTAAAGTTGCCGCCGGAGGTATAGCGCAACATCCCCGCATTGTTGGCAATCTGGTTAAAGGCCAGCAGGAGAAACCCCATATTCATCCCTTCGATGATGGGACGCAGGCCCGTAATGGCGGCGCCGACGGCCATACCCGTAAAACTATTTTCGGCGATGGGGGTATCTAGCAAGCGCAGCTCACCATATTTGTCATAGAGATCTTTGGTCACTTTATAGGAGCCGCCGTAGTGACCGACATCTTCACCGAGGACGAAAACAGTCTCATCACGAGCCATTTCTTCGTCGATGGCTTCCTTTAAGGCGTTGAAAAATAGGGTTTCTGCCATTGCAACGGGAGTCCGAACTGGGTTATCGATATACGTTGATCCAAGTCATTCTACCCCGAGCGGGGACGCTTTGCGCGTGTCAGAAGCGTTGAGGGGTCAACTGACGCAGTTGAACGATCTTCGCGACGCATATCGACGCGAGCAGCTTTAGCCGGCGACTCCTAATTTAACGTGAGTTCGGCTTGAGCCGAACTCACATTAAAAAGTAATCTGCCGAATGTGGGCATAAAAAACGTGCCACGGCTTCAGCTATGGCACGAACCCATTCATTCAAACAATTAACCCTAGGGGAGGTCGCTGCTACCCATGAGGAAGCGATCGCAGGCCTGGGCTACCCCTCGCCCCTCATTAATCGCCCAAACCACCAAACTTTGACCGCGACGACAATCCCCCGCCGCAAATACATTGGGCAAACTGGTTTGATACTCCCCATGTTCTGCCTTGACGTTGCTGCGGCCATCCCGCTCTAAACCCAGGGCATCGAGCAACGGCTGCTCTGGCCCCAAAAAGCCCATGGCTAATAGTACCAACTGGGCCGGCAACACCTTTTCTGTCCCGGCTACGTGTTGGGGAATAAACCGGCCTTGGTCATCTTTGGTCCAATTCACTTCCACGGTATGCACAGCTTTAAGCTGGCCCTGCTCATCCCCCTCAAACTTAGTTGCGGTGCGCACATAGGCGCGAGGATCAGCCCCGAACTTGGCCGCCGCTTCCTCCTGGCCGTAGTCCAGGCGGTAGATTTTCGGCCATTCAGGCCAGGGGTTATTGGCGGCGCGGGTTTCCGGCGGCCGGGGCATAATTTCTAATTGAGTGACGCTATTGCAACCCTGGCGGAGCGATGTGCCGACACAATCGGTTCCCGTATCGCCACCGCCGATGATCACTACATCCTTACCCGCCGCTGAGATGAAATCATTGGTGTTTTCTCCCGTTAACAAAGTGCGGGTGTTGCCGGTGAGGAATTCCATGGCGAAGTGAATCCCCTGCAAGTCTCGGCCTTCAATGGGCAAGTCTCGGGGTTTGGTGGCGCCGGTGCAGAGAATCACCGCATCAAATTCATTGAGCAATTGCTGGGCCGGGAGATCTTTGCCCACCTCCGTATTGCACACAAAGGTGATCCCTTCAGCTTCCAACACATCGAGGCGGCGCATCACCACCCCCTGTTTATCCAGCTTCATATTGGGGATACCGTACATCAATAGGCCACCGGGGCGATCGGCCCGTTCATACACGGTCACCCAATGGCCCGCCTGGTTGAGTTGATCCGCCGCCGCTAACCCCGCCGGGCCAGAGC
This sequence comes from Phormidium lacuna HE10JO, assembly GCA_900149785.2. Lineage (GTDB taxonomy): Bacteria > Cyanobacteriota > Cyanobacteriia > Cyanobacteriales > Geitlerinemataceae > Sodalinema > Sodalinema lacuna_A. The sequence goes on from FSSI02000002.1 coordinate 32,839, forward strand.
CGACGATCGCCACCTTTTTGCCGGTTCGTTGACTCGGGGGGGTGGGGGTAATCCAGCCCGATTCCCAACCCTTTTCAGCAATGGCGTTTTCAATACTTTTAATCGTCACCGGCGGACTGGTAATCCCCAAAACACAGGCTCCCTCACAGGGTGCAGGGCAAACCCGGCCGGTAAATTCGGGGAAATTATTGGTTTTATGGAGGCGATCGAGAGCCTCCGACCAGAGACCGCGATAGACCAAATCATTCCATTCTGGAATCAGATTATTAATCGGGCAACCGCTGGCCATACGGCTAATTTCAATCCCCGTATGGCAAAAGGGCGTACCACAATCCATACACCGCGCCCCCTGATCCCGGAGCTGTTCCTCCGCCATAGGCAGATGAAATTCATCCCAATTGTGAATGCGATCGCTCGGGGCCACGTCTTCGGCCACCTCGCGCAGATATTCCATGAAGCCAGTTGGTTTTCCCATTGTTGTTTAGACGTGAATGATAGAGAACGTAGGGGCGCAATGCTTGTGCTTGCGCCCTCGAGCGTCGGGAGTTGCTTTCTAACTTCCCCCAATCCGGGAAATATCACGGGCATTTTCTTCAAACGCCGCCGATAGGGCATCATCGCCACTCAAGCCGTTGGCCAAGGCATTTTGGATATGTTGCAGAACCCGCTTGTAATCCCGGGGCATCACCTTAATAAAGGTGGGGATTATGCTATCCCAATTCGCCAAAACCTCTTGAGCCTTATCACTGCCGGTATAGTCCGCGTGTTTGGCGATCATCTCCCGCACCTCACGGATTTCCTCTGGGTCTTCGAGGGCTTCGAGATCCACCATTTCCCGGTTGCAACGGGTAGCAAAATCTCCCGCCTCATCGAGGATATAGGCCACGCCGCCACTCATCCCGGCCGCAAAGTTGCGGCCCGTGCGGCCGAGAATCACCACTTTGCCGCCGGTCATGTATTCGCACCCGTGATCGCCGATCGCCTCGACCACCGCACGAACGCCGGAATTGCGCACACAGAACCGCTCACCCACAACGCCGCGAATATAGGCCTCGCCACTGGTGGCTCCGTAGAAGGCCACATTACCGGCGATGATATTCTCCGCTGGGACAAAGGTAGAATTTTTCGGGGGATAGAGGATGATTTTGCCGCCGCTCAACCCTTTGCCCAGATAATCATTGGCATCTCCTTCGAGTTCCAGGGTGACCCCTTTGGGAACGAAGGCTCCAAAACTCTGCCCCGCTGTCCCTTGGAAATGGAGATGAATGGTGCCATCGGGGAGGCCCTCCCAGTAGCGTTTGCTGATCTCGTTGCCGAGAATGGTCCCGACAACGCGGTTAATGTTGCAGATGGGTAAGGTGGCTTTGACTGCTTCCCCCCGCTCAAGGGCCGGTTGGCAGAGATCCAACAGGGTTGTCATATCTAAGGATTTCGCCAAACCGTGATCCTGGGGAATCTGTGCATAGCGCCCCACGTCTGGCCCCACCTCCGGCTGATGGAGAATTTTGCTCAGGTCAATGCCCTTAGCTTTCCAATGATCCACGGCCTGCTTTTGTTCGAGGACATCGGTGCGGCCGACCATTTCATTGACGGTGCGGAAGCCTAACTGGGCCATGATTTCCCGTAATTCCATAGCCACAAAGGTCATGAAGTTCACGGTGTACTGAGGATCGCCGCTGAAATGTTTACGCAGTTCGGGGTTTTGGGTGGCGACTCCGACGGGACAGGTGTTTTTATGGCAGACCCGCATCATGATGCAGCCCAAACTGACCAGGGGTGCGGTAGAAAAGCCGTATTCTTCGGCGCCGAGGAGGGTGGCGATCGCCACATCTCGCCCGGTTTTCATTTGTCCATCGGTTTCTACGGCAATGCGACTGCGGAGGTTATTCAGCACTAGGGTTTGATGGGTTTCTGCTAACCCCAATTCCCAGGGCAAACCGGCGTGTTTAATCGAGGTTTGGGGCGAGGCGCCGGTTCCCCCGTCAAAGCCGGACACTAACACCACATCGGCATGGGCTTTGGCGACCCCAGCGGCGATGGTTCCCACGCCCACCTCGGACACGAGTTTGACACTGATCCGGGCCTCCCGGTTGGCGTTTTTGAGGTCGTGGATCAGTTCGGCGAGATCTTCAATGGAATAGATGTCATGGTGGGGTGGTGGGGAAATTAAGCCCACGCCAGGGGTGGAATGGCGCACTTTGGCGATCCAGGGATAGACCTTGAGACCGGGCAATTGGCCGCCTTCACCGGGTTTTGCCCCCTGAGCCATTTTGATTTGGATTTCCTTGGCTTGGGACAGGTACAAACTGGTAACGCCAAAGCGACCCGAAGCCACCTGTTTAATGGCGCTGTTTTTAGAATCTCCTTGGTCATTCGTCCAAGTGTACCGTTCGGGATCTTCGCCTCCTTCTCCGGTGTTGGATTTGCCGCCGATGCGGTTCATGGCGATCGCCAGGGCTTCATGGGTTTCTTTAGAAATAGAACCATAGCTCATCGCCCCGGTTTTAAACCGCTTCATGATCGCCTCAATGGGTTCGACCTCATCGAGGGGAATCGGTTCGCGCTCTTTAAAGGTCAGCAGATCCCGTAGGCGGAATTGTTTTTTGCCTTGGTCATTCACCAGGGCTGCATATTTGCGATACTGCTCATAGTCCCCGTCTCGCGCGGCTTGTTGTAGCAGATGGATGGTTTCTGGGGCCAGTAAATGTTCTTCACCATCCTTGCGCCATTGGTATTCACCCCCGACATCCAGGGTTGGGGTTGCATCGGGGCGATCGCTAAAGCCCGCATGGTGACGTTGCAGGGCCTCAGCGGCAATCACGCCCAAATCGATCCCTTCCAAGCGAGAAGCGGTCCAGGAGAAATAGGTATCCACCACGCTGTGGTGCAGGCCGATGGCCTCGAAAATTTGCGCCCCGCGATAGCTTTGGATCGTCGAGATGCCAATTTTTGAGCCGATTTTAATCACGCCCTTGGTGGCCGCTTTGACGTAGTTTTTCAGCGCCGTTTTAGCGTCTATCCCTTTGAGCAATCCGTCCTGAATCAGGGTTTCAATGCTTTCAAAGGCCACATAGGGGTTAATGGCACCGCAACCATAGCCCAACAGCACTGCAAAATGATGCACTTCGCGGGGTTCGCCGGATTCGAGAACTAGGCCGACGCGGGTGCGGGTGCCATTGCGGATGAGGTGGTGGTGCAGGCCCGACACGGCTAACAGGGCGGGAATCGGGGCATGACCGTGATCTAGACCGCGATCGCTCAAAATGAGGATATTTTTACCAGCGGCGATCGCCTCATCGGCGGCAGTAAAGAGAGTCTCTAACGCGGTCTGCAACCCGTCCACCCCTTGACTGGCCTCAAACAAAATCGGCAGGGTTTGGGATTGGAACCCTCGCAGATTCACCCCTTTTAACTGGGCTAATTCCGCATTGGTGAGAATGGGGGTGGGGAGTTGGATCAGTTGACAGCTTTGGGGTTCGGGTTTCAGCAGGTTGCCCTCGGAGCCGATGGTGGTGATGGCAGAGGTGATAATTGCTTCGCGAATTGAATCAATGGGGGGGTTGGTGACTTGGGCAAACAGTTGTTGGAAATAGTCGTAAAGCAATTTGGGGCGATCGGACAGGGCCGCTAAGGGGGTATCTGTCCCCATCGCGCCCACGGCTTCGACACCATTTTGAGCCATGGGGCTGATCAACAGCCGCAATTCCTCAAAGGTGTAGCCAAAGGCCTTTTGATGGGCCAACAGGTCTGATTTGAGGTTAGGCGCCGGTTCCGCCGCCGGTAAATCGGCTAAATCCACCCGGTATTGATTTAACCAATCCCGGTAAGGGTGGGCGCTGGTGATGTCCTGTTTAATTTCTTCATCGGCCACAATCCGCCCCTGATCCATATCCACTAGGAACATCCGCCCGGGTTCGAGGCGACCCTTGAAGGCGACTCGCTCTGGCTCAATGGGCAATACCCCGGCTTCGGAGGCCATAATCACCAAATCATCATGGGTGACGTAGTAGCGGGAGGGGCGCAAACCGTTGCGATCCAACACTGCCCCCATCATGGTGCCATCGGTGAAGGCAATGGACGCGGGGCCATCCCAGGGTTCCATCAAGCAGGCGTGGTATTCATAAAAGGCCTTGCGCTCATCGCTCATGGATTCATTGGCGGCCCAGGGTTCGGGGATCATCATCATCATGGCGTGGGGCAATGACCGACCCGCCAAGGTCATCAATTCCAGGGTGTTGTCAAAAATGGCGGAATCACTGCCGTCCATATCGATGATGGGCTGTATGTCTTCGAGGCTGTCGCCAAACAGTTCTGAAGCGAAGAGGCTTTGGCGGGCGTGCATCCAGTTGATGTTGCCCCGGAGGGTGTTGATTTCGCCGTTGTGGGCGATGTAGTGGTAGGGGTGCGATCGCTCCCAACTGGGGAATGTGTTGGTGCTGAAGCGTGAATGCACCAAACCGAGGGCGCTGGTAAACCGTTCATCGTTCAAATCGGGGAAATAGCCGCGCACTTGAGGCGGGGTGAGCATCCCTTTATAGACGATGGTGCGGCTGGACACACTGGTGGAATACCAAGATGTATCGACGCCGGAGCGATGAATTTCGTGGTGCGATCGCTTGCCAATCACATACAACTTGCGCTCGAACCCCAAATCATCGGCAATATCGGGGTTGCGACCAATAAACACTTGTTGGATAAACGGCTCACTGTTCCGTGCCGTTTGCCCCAAATCCCGATGATCCGTTGGCACATTCCGCCAACCGAGGACGGTTTGCCCTTCTTCTGTGACGATTTTTTCAAGGATGTCTCGACCCTTTTGGCGAGTCGCTGGATCCCGGCTGGCAAAAAACATCCCCACGCCGTACTGGCCCGGAGCCGGGAGCGTGATCCCCAGGTCCTGGGCTGCCACCTGAAGAAAGTCGTGGGGCAGTTGGGTGAGAATCCCCGCCCCATCTCCGCTGTTGGGTTCGGCCCCCACGGCTCCCCGGTGTTCAAGGTTGACCAGGATCGTTAGGGCTTGATCAACAATGCTGTGCGATCGCACTCCCTTCATCTGCACGATAAACCCAACCCCGCAGGCATCATGCTCTAGCTGTGGATCGTACAAGCCCTGTTGTCGTGGTTGTTTGATATTAGTCATGGATGCAATTCGTGAAGGGAAACAGTGATTCGCAAAGGTAGAGATACGGTCTGAGTTTTAGAATTCTCTCTCTAAAAGCTGGGCATGACGATCATTCTTAATAAAATGATCAAATTTAAGTGGCATAGCCTCGTCATCTGTTGTTGCAGATTGTTGCAGAGGTTAGTCAAGCTGTGATTATGGGCAAACGATGACATCAAAACCAGACCCAGTCTGACATTACCCCATTTTTATTGTCAGGAAAAATAGTTTTTTCACTGTAAAATTGGTCACAAAATCAGATCCCCCTGACCGATCTAGGATCGCGAGAGTTGAGAAAGAATAACCAACTGTCGATGGCTACTGTCGATCGCTACTGTCGATCGCGACTCTAAGGCAAATCTTGATTTAGCCTGATTGAGCTTGAGGTTGGGCAAGAATTTCCCTTGCAGGCTATGTAGTTAATAGCCGTAAGGGTCGTCAGGTTCGGGGATGGGTTCGAAGCTCTCGGCGGCGATAATGACTTGGCGACGGTCTTCAAGGCGGCCGGATTTCATTTCCCCGCGAATTTGCACCCAACTGTCGGGTTCAAGGTCTTGGCGGGAGGTTCCGGGGGGAAGTTGCACCGGAAGCCCGACGGGATAGGCGTCGGCGGCGCAACAGGTAATCATGAATCGGGCGATGATAATCAGGTTTTCGTCTAAGTTGGGGGGATGGATGACAAAGCCGTCAACGTTGACGGGATCTCCGGCGTAAGCGTCGGGTTCGGGATAGACGCTGAGGGTTCGGGTCCAGTCGACGATGCTGCGGTCTTCGGGGTTGTTGGCCCCCCGGAAGCTCTCGGGTTCAACCCGTGTCATGGAGAGAAAGTCGGTGACACCGCGATCGAGGGCTACTTGGCTGGCGAAGGGGCGCGGGGTAAAGACGAGGGCGATGCAGGCTGAGGCCAGTAGTAGGCCGGTACTCCAGCCGGGGGGAAAGAGGCTGATATGTTGTTGGGGGGCTTCGGGACTCCCTCGCCGCGATCGCAGTTGTAGGGCTTTCCAGGCTGCAATGAGCAAAAAGCAAATCCCGGCGAGAATACAGAGCCAGGCGTAGGCGGGATGGATGAGAATCCGTAGTTTCCCGGTTAGCCAATACTGCATCATCACCACTCCCCAGAGAAAGAGGGTGATGATATCTAACCAGATTACCCAGTTCTGAAGCCGGGGGGGACGCGATCGCCCCGAAGACTTGGCTGGAGGCTTGGACCGAGAGGGAGTCACCATAGAATAAACGGCTAGGATACGGCTAGGATACGGCTAAGATAACGCTTCGGTCATGAGGACGAGGGGTTGGAGTTCATGGTCGTCTTGGGCGCTGACATGGTCGGCGATGCGATCGCGGATGGTTTGCGCCATAATCCGGTTGATTTTACGGACACTGGAGCGCCCATCGAGTTGATAGAGGACTTCGTAGACCCGTTGCACTTGAGTTTTACGGGTTTTGGGGTCGGTGATGGTCTTTTTCTTTTTGCGGGTGTAGACGGCGGGTTTTTCGGCCCGTCCCCAGTAAAGTTTATAGATGTCGCGATCGAGGTTGGCGACGCAACGGATTTGGGGGAGTGAGGGGATATCCAGGCTCATGGAGCCATCCTCGAGGCGATGAATCTGGAAATAGCCCCAATGTTTTTCTTGACGGGCGATGGCTCGATCAATGGCCAGTTTCAGTTGCATCAGAACGTCATCGTCGCGGAGGGTGTCAGGGGTGAAGGTCATGGGGAAGGGAATAGGGAACAGGGAACAGGGAACAGGGAATGGGGAACAGGGAACAGGGAATGGGGAACAGGCAAGAGGCAAGAGGGGGAATGGGGAATAGGGTGTTCCTAATTCTATCAGTTTGGTTATTTGTTGTCGGATGGGTTGACGGGGTATGGCACAATGGCGATCGAGACCTTTTGAGAGAACGTTGACTGAATTCTATGGAACTTTCGCAATTGAAACAGGAACTTCAACTGTTGTCGGAACGCCTGGGGAAAACCCAGGAGTATCTTTGACCTACCTGCACTGACGGCCAAAATTAAAGATTTAGAACAACTGGCGACACAACCAGATTTCTGGGATGATGCCGATCGCGCTCAGCAGATTATGCAGGATCTCAATGACCTCAAATCCAATCTGGAGCAGTATGACACCTGGGTTGAGAGTTTGGAAAATGCTCAAACGGTTGTGGAACTGCTGGCTGATGAGGAGGATACGTTTGATGAGGGGTTGATGGCTGAGGCGGTGCAAACCTTAACGCGCTTGAACCGGGAGTTGGAACAATGGGAGTTTCAACAGATGCTCTCGGGTGAGTATGACAAAGGCGGTGCGGTGTTGACGATTAATGCTGGGGCCGGTGGGACCGATGCTCAGGATTGGGCGCAGATGTTGCTGCGGATGTATACCCGTTGGGGAGAACAACAGGGCTATCGGGTTGAGACGATGGAACTGTCGGAAGGGGATGAAGCCGGGATTAAGTCGGTCACTCTGGAGATTCGGGGCCGTTACGCCTATGGGTATCTCAAGTCGGAGAAGGGAACTCATCGTTTGGTTCGTATCTCGCCCTTTAACGCCAATGGGAAACGCCAAACCAGTTTTGCTGGGGTGGAAGTGATGCCGATTTTGGATGGTTCGGTGACGCTGGATATTCCGGATACGGATCTCGAAATTACCACCTCGCGCTCGGGGGGTAAGGGCGGACAGAATGTGAATAAGGTCGAGACGGCGGTTCGGGTGTTGCATAAGCCGTCGGGGCTGGCGGTGCGCTGTACTCAGGAGCGATCGCAGCTTCAGAATAAGGAGAAGGCCTTGGCGTTACTGAAGGCGAAACTTCTGGTGATTGCTGAGTCGCAACGGTTAGAGGAGATTGCTGAGATTCGCGGTGATATGGTTGAAGCCACTTGGGGGAACCAAATCCGCAATTATGTCTTCCATCCTTATCAGATGGTGAAGGATTTACGCACGGGTGTAGAAACGACCCAGGTTGATGATGTGATGAATGGGGAACTGGACCCCTTTATTGAGGCCTATCTGCGTCAGGATAATCAGCTCGTGGAGGCGGTGGCGACTCAACCTTAGGCGATCGCCCATCCCCATTACCATAAAATCAAAAATATGTCAACCCCCAATTCCCTAAAAACCAGGGTACTGAGGATAAACCGCGTCATTGCCGGGTTTATCGTCCTTGGGGGACTTTTTCTTAGTCTTGCTCTTTTGGCTCCTATTCCGGCACGAATTACGCCTCCTACGCCTCTGAATGACCCGGTGACGGTCTGGGTGATTGGCTATCCGGTCACACCCCTGTTCTATCACAACAGTTTAATGTTGCCGGATGAGTCGGGGGAATGGCGGGAATACTCCTTCGGCGATCGCGCGGTCTATGCCAACAATCAGGGACGACTGATCAATCTGGCCCAGGCGGTTCTCTATCCCACTCCTGCTGTCTTCGGACGACAGACGTTTGACTCCAACCAATGGCAGCAACGCCAACAGCGAAGCCGCGATGGGGGACAACGGTTGAGTTTGCACGTCGAGCGATCGCGGGTCAGGGCGCTACTCGACCAATTAGAGCAACGCTATCATGCCGCTGGGGTGACACCGCAGTACAATCCCAAAGTCGATTTATACTTTGTCCCCGATGAGCAATACTACGCGGGCTGGCAAACTTGCAATCACTTTGTTGCTCACTGGTTGCGCCAGCTTGACTGCCAAATTCGGGGGTTGGTCTTTTCGGGTCAATTTAAGCTGAATTAGCTCTGAGGCTCAGATTTTTGGCTTTCTGGGGTGCTGTTGTCGGTCTTCTCAGAAGACTCAGATTCAGACGATCCAGATGAGTCGGGTTTTTGCGCTTTTTCGGCTTTAGCGGCTTCCCGTTCGGCTCGTTTTTTGCGATCGGCTTCTAAGATATCAGCCATGACGCTTTGGGCCTGTTCCATTTTCTCTAAGTTGCTGCGATAGAGTTCCAAGTCTTTACGCAGCTTCTCATCGGAAATGTTGAGACGGGATCCCAATTGATTGAGAATCTCAGCCAGTTGCTTGTCTTGACTGAGTAACTCAGCGTCGATGGCTTCAATGGCGCTGAGTAAGCCAATGGCCAGAAGACGACAGTACTTAAAGTTTTCTCCGGCCGCAAACTGACGAATTTGTTGCACAAAGGCGTTGTCCCCTGAGGCTGAGTCGGATTCACCGGCCATGGCCAACAAATCATCCTTGGACAGTTGCGCGGCTGCTTCACGCATCGTCGCTGCATCATGACGATATTGGTCGGGATCACCACCGGTGGCCCGACACAGTGCCGCAAAGATAGAGGTGACGTCTTGCTCTGGCCGGTAGCCGTTCATGAAGCGATCGAACGCTGAGACGACCCCGAGGGCATAGACTGGATTATAGGTAAAATCTACATTGACCGAGAGCAAGTGCATCTCGACCATCATTTCCTCGACCACACGACGATACAGGGAATTGATCGGACGAGTGTGAGTTTTATAAAAATCTCGTTTAGTATCGGAGACAGTACGAACGTTATCCACGGGGCGTTAGGGGAAGATTCAAGTTAGTTTACATTTTGACGGTTTCACGACGATTTGCCAAGTCTAGGAGGCTTAAATCGTATCAAAGGTGACCGATTGGCCCGTGAGAACCGTTGGCTGGCAATCTTCGAGGAATGGGAGCGAGAGCCAAGTGTGCCAAGGGGTTGAGTCTCGTCTAGGAGCTAACCTTTCAACGCGGCGTCCCTGAGTTGAGGGAGAGTCGGGGGAAATCGCCCGTTCAGTTCAATAAGAGACAGCCCCCAACCAGCGATGCTGAGGAGATGACATCTCTCAAGCTGCTGTTGGGGTGATCAGCCCTTGGACTCAAACGGGCGATTTGAGAGCGCGGAAGGAAGGCTAAACTAGCTGGCAACGTTACGGGGAACTCCCTCTAGGGCTTCTTCTTCCGTCTCAAAAATTTCGAAGACCGAATCCATCATCGTGACCTCAAACACGAGTTTGGCTTCGGGGTGAACATTGCAAATTCGGAAACTACCTTTAACCTTATCGGCGTCGCGCATTCCGGCCACCAAAGACGTCAATCCTGAACTATCAATAAAATTGACTTGTCCAAGGTTGACGACGACATGGCGGCTGAGTTTGGAAATGCACTCCTGAAGCTTGAGGCGAAACTGCCAAGCCGTCGTGATATCCAGTCGTCCGGCTGGTGCCAGAACGATGACAGTTGTCCCGTCTTGAGTGGTATGAGTTTTCTGCTCGATGTGGATCACTGACCCTTCCTCGCACTTACTAACAATGGGGATTCACGGGCGGTGAGAAACCGGACTCGGAACACTCCCCTGTTGGCATACACTACCAGATTAGTGACGATTCAGCTTCACCCCCCACGGAGATTCCCCTAGTTAGTGTCATCCTAACCTAGATTGACTCAGACGTAGCAGTGGAGTTGGCCCAATCTTGGGGTTTGAGGAATTCCTCGTAGAGTTGGGCTTCGGGAGTTCCGGGTTCGGGTTCATAGCCGTATTCCCAGCGAACTAAGGGCGGGAGGGACATGAGGATCGATTCGGTCCGTCCGTTGGTTTGCAGGCCAAAGATGGTTCCGCGATCGTACACGAGGTTAAATTCCACGTAACGGCCCCGTCGGTAGAGTTGGAAGTTGCGTTCGCGATCGCCGTACTCCAGGCCACGACGACGCTCAACGATGGGTTCGTAGGCGGGGAGGAAGGACTGGCCGCAGGATTGGGCTAAGCCAAAGAGGGATTCCCAATCGCGGGGTTCGATGTCCCCGAGGTTTTGGCTGTACTTGGCGGCGGGGCCGTCGGGATTGGGACCGCGATAGAGTTGGCCTTGGCCGTCTTGGTAGTCGAAGAAGATTCCGCCAACGCCGCGCATTTCTTGGCGGTGTTTGAGGTAGAAGTATTCGTCGCACCACTGTTTGAAGACGGGATAGTATTCGTTGTGGTGGCGATCGCAGGCGGTTTTCAGGGTTTTATGGAAGTGAGCGGCGTCTTCGGCGAAGGGATAATAGGGGGTTAAGTCAGCCCCACCGCCAAACCACCAGACGGGACCGGCTTCAAAGTAGCGATAGTTGAGGTGAACGGTGGGAATGTAGGGGCTACGGGGATGCAGGACCATGGAGGTTCCGGTGGCGTAAAATCCATGGCCTTCGGCTTCGGGCCGTTGTTTGAGAATTGAGGGGGGGAGTTTGTCGCCAAAGACTTCTGAGAAGTTGACTCCTCCTTGTTCAAAGACGTTTCCTTCACGAATCACCCGCGATCGCCCCCCGCCTCCTTCGGGACGTTCCCACATGTCTTCGCGAAATTGACCGCCGCCATCAATGCGCTCTAAGCCGGCACAGATACTCTCTTGCAGCTCTTTCATGAAGGCACTGATGCGGGCTTGGGAGTCTTCCGGGGGACGAGTGGATACGGCAGAGATGGAAGGCGTTGACGTTGAACTCATGATTTTTGTTAAGAAAAGTTGCAGTAAGCTACGAAATATGACAAAAGGTGGCGATCGCCCAGGGAGTCAGGGCTGCCGAGGTAAAGGGCTAAACCGTTCTCCTGGCTGTTGATCTCGGGTCAACCCTTGTCAATGCTAGGCTAGAGGGAACGGCCATCCCGCATTATAGAGAATGGTCTTGAACATTTTAATCGTTGTTCAAAAATGTATAGTTTTAATAATAAAACGATACAAGGCTGAATCTGGCTCCCAAGCCGTCCCCCTTGGAACATATCTGGCAAACCCCAACTGAAGAGGAGACATCTGTGAACGTGACGTCAAGTAATGCACTGACCCCTGACGCCGTATTAAAGGTCCTACAACCGGTCCAAGATCCCGAACTCAACAAGAGTCTGGTGGACTTGAACATGATCCGCCAGGTGACCATTGACGGCGGTGTCGTCAGTTTTACCCTGGTATTAACTACGCCGGCCTGTCCGCTACGAGAATTCATTGTCGAGGATTGCGAAAAAGCGGTGCGAACTCTTCCCGGCGTTGAACAGGTGCAGGTCGAGGTAACCGCAGAAACCCCGAAACAACCCTCACTCCCCGATCGCCAAGGCATTGACGGGGTCAAAAATATCATTGCGATTTCCAGTGGTAAAGGAGGCGTCGGCAAAACCAGCGTCGCTGTCAACATCGCGGTGGCCCTGGCCCAAACCGGCGCAAAAGTCGGACTCCTTGATGCTGATATCTATGGCCCCAATGGTCCGAATATGCTGGGCCTCGGCGATGCCAAAGTCATGGTACGCGAAGGGGCTGACGGCAAGGAAGTCCTCGAACCGGCCTTCAATCATGGCGTTAAACTGGTCTCTATGGCCTTCCTGATTGACAAGGATCAGCCCGTGATTTGGCGCGGCCCGATGCTCAATGGCGTGATTCGTCAGTTTCTCTATCAGGTGCAATGGGGGGAACTCGATTATCTGATCGTGGATATGCCCCCTGGAACCGGCGATGCTCAACTGACTCTGGCTCAAGCGGTTCCTATGGCTGGGGCAGTCATTGTCACCACGCCGCAAACCGTGGCGCTGCTTGACTCGCGTAAGGGCTTAAAAATGTTTGAACAGCTAGGGGTTCCCGTTTTAGGCATCATCGAGAATATGAGCTATTTTATTCCCCCAGATCTCCCCGATCGCCAGTATGATATTTTCGGCTCAGGTGGCGGCGAGAAAACGGCCACGGAACTCAATGTCCCGCTTCTGGGACGAGTTCCCTTGGAAATTCCGCTACGAGAAGGCGGAGATGCGGGGATTCCCATTGTCGTCTCTCACCCTGAGTCTGCCTCGGCTCAAGAGTTGATGCGTGCAGCCAAACAAGTGGCGGCCAAAGTCTCGATCGCCGCGTTCTCGAATCGCTAGCACACAATTCACTAGCACACAATCAAGAGACGGCCAGGCGTAGGGGCAGGCGTAGGGGCGTCGTAACACCTTAATCTTGACCAAAGAGGGCGACCAAAGACCAAAGGTACGCCCCTACGTCTTTCCCGTTCCCGGCTCCCCCCTCTTGCCTCTTGCCTCTTGCCTCTTGCCTATTCCCTCTTGCCTGTTCCCTATTCCCTCTTGCCTGTTCCCTAACACTCATCTATGGTCAACCGCAATTGGTTACAAGCTTGGCAGTCTATTGACTGGACATTACTCATTCTTTCGATTGGCTTAACGGTCTATGCCGGATTGGTGATTCGCAGTAGCCAGCTGACCTTGGAGTACACCGACTGGTGGCAACATTGGCTGACGGGGGGGATTGGTGTGGCGATCGCCCTGGTCATTGCCCGCTGGCGCTATGAAATCCTGGTTCAATGGACCTGGATTATCTATGTCATCACCAATTTGTCCCTGATTGCCGTGATGGTCTTAGGAACGACGGCTCTGGGAGCGCAACGCTGGATTACAATTGGTGGTTTTAATATCCAGCCGTCGGAGTTTGCCAAGTTGGGGCTAATTATTACCCTGGCGACGATGCTGGAAGGGCGAACGGCGGCTAACTTGCCGACGGTGTTGAAGGGTTTAGCTGTGGCGGCTGTTCCTTGGTCGTTGGTCTTTTTGCAGCCGGATTTGGGAACCTCTTTGGTGTTTGGGGCCATTACCTTGGGGATGCTGTATTGGGCGAATGCGAATCCCGGTTGGTTGTTGTTGTTGATTTCGCCGATGATTTCGGCCATCTTGTTCAGTCTGCTACTGCCGGTATGGTTTATTTGGGTGGCTGGGATGGCGGTTATTGCTTGGTTGACGATTCCGGGACGCTGGTTTGGGGCGATCGCAGCGTTAACGGTTAATTTGGTGTCTGGACGTTTAGGGGAGGTGTTATGGGACTTGCTCAAACCCTATCAGAAAGACCGGATTGTGCTATTCCTCGATCCGAGTCGTGATCCTCTCGGCGGTGGCTATCATTTGATTCAATCTCGCATCGCGATTGGTGCTGGGGAACTTTGGGGACGCGGTTTGGGCCAGGGAACCCAAACCCAGGGCGGTTTTATCCCCGAGCAACATACGGACTTTATTTTCTCAGCGGTGGGCGAGGAATGGGGGTTTGTGGGGGCGATCGCGGTCTTGTTTGTGTTTTGGCTGATTTGTTTGCGCTTGGTGATTATTGCCCAAACGGCGAAGGATAATTTTGGCTCGTTATTGGCGGTGGGGGTGTTGTCGATGCTGGTGTTTCAGGTGATCGTCAATGTCAGTATGACCATTGGTTTAGCCCCGGTGACGGGGATTCCGCTGCCCTGGATGAGTTATGGGCGATCGGCCCTGCTGACGAATTTCCTGGCGGTGGGGTTGGTCGAGTCAGTCAATAATCACCGACAGCGGTTAAAGTTTTAGCCGGGGCGCTGCGGTGGGCTAAAATCGGGATGGTGAATTAGTGAAAAGACGAAGGACTTATGATTCTGCCTGGATCGGCTGTGGAAGTGATTAACCCTGAGGACACCTATTACCGCTTCACAGGCTCGGTGCAACGAGTCAGTGATGGTAAGGCGGCGGTCTTGTTTGAGGGGGGAAATTGGGATCATTCGGTGACGTTTTTACTCTCGGAGTTGGAGTTAGTCGACGCCAAGGCCGGACGCAAGAAGTAGGGGCAAACCCTTATGGTGGCCCCGCTTGTGGTGGCCCCGCTTGTGGTCTCTCAAACCCTAGGATAGTGTATGGTTCGTTTACCTCTACCCCAATTTTCTGAGAATCCGGGCGATCGCGGCGATCGCTTTGCGGAGGTCATTGAGACGGCGACGACGGAGTTTTTGGCGCAATGTCTCGATGGGGATGAGTTACGCTTTCCGACGATGCCTCCGTTTGGCAGTTGGGTGAAGGCCGTCGATGAGGAGTCGGGGAATCCCATTTATGGGGTGGTGTATCATGCTACAACCACCCCGATTGATTCGGTTCATCGCGCTCAGGCCTTGGGGATGTCGTTGGAGGAGTTACGCGATCGCCAACCCCAGATTTTCGCCATGTTAAAGACGGAATTTCGGGCGGCGATCGTCGGCTTTGTGGTGCCGGAGTCGGGCCAGGTGTATCAATATCTGCCGCCGCGTCCTCCCCAGATTCACCAAGGGGTGGCCTATTGCACGCCGGAGGAGGTGATTGACTTCAGTGAGGGGTTAGACTTCCTGCGGACGTTGTTAGAGGTGGGAAATGCGCCGGTTGAGGCGTTGACGGCGGCAGCGATTCGTGAGATTTACCAAATTCGTAAAACGGAGCGGGAGTGGTTGGTTCGGGCGGGACGCACGTTAAGTTTACTGCTCAAGGACGACTACGATCGCCTACGCTTGATTCTCGGACAAATTCATCCTTGAGGTTGTATTTAGGACTATGACATTTACCAGTCCAGCTATTTATCAACAAGGAATGCTGCAACTCATGCAGCCTGTCGATCTCCCTGAAGGAACATCGGTCAAAGTCATCATTACTGTCAATGACTCGACTCAGGAGCCGGAAAATTCCGCTGATATTTTGGCTCAAATTGCAGCATTACCGTTAGAAGGCGATCGCGGATCGGGTAAATGTCCCGAGAGTAGGGGAATGGCGATTTTGATATCCAGACAGCCAATTTGAATCAACCAACTCAGAATCTCAAAATGCTTGAGTTGGCTGAGAGTTTCGGGAGGGGTCAACTCCCGCGATAGACAACCGAGCATCCGTTCCCGTAAGTCATAGCCCTCTTGAATCGCCTGAAGATCGACTTCATTAAATTGACCGCCGAGCAACAGACGAATTTGACCGTTTTGTTCCAGAATAGCCCCCAAGCCACGGGCCACTTGGCTGAGAATGCGACTGTTGAAAAAAACTTATATTTTATCATATTTTTGCGCGTCTGTCAAGGCGGGGATATAAAACTCTAAGAGGGGATTATCCTGGTCTGTAGAATACTGTAATTTCCAGGGGCGATCGCAAAACATAGTCCTTAGGGAGTTTTGGGGTCAAGAAACGGGTTTATTGTTGCCCTTCATCCTAGCAATTCTGGGAAATTCCTGGGTCTGTTCAGATAGCGATCTCGACCTATTGAGTGTTAATTGTTAAGAAAATTTTAAAATTATAACTGTAATATTATGATTCCGGTTATGCTCGATTGAACTCAAGTACAATCCAAATGCAATATACAGGGATAGTTTGCATGAAAATCCCAGCACTACCTATTTTGGCGAGTTTAATAGCCATGACTAGCTTGGCTCAACCCGGCTTATCAAGCCAATCCGAGATAAATTTTGGTGTCAAGCAGTCGAATTCTTGTAATGCGTCTTTGACTGATTTAAGAAGACGCATTCGAGCGGATGGTCGGAATATTGACATTGAATTTGAGGTGAGAGAAATTTCTCAGCCCTGGAGTTTTAATAGTCCGTCTGGCAGACCTTATGAACTCCGAGTTTTACTCGGTAATCCAAGAAGACGGCAACCGGCTGCATTAGATGTTATGGAGTCTGATCAGATGCTAAACTCAATTGCCGCCAATGTTATTAGAGGTTGTAGTGACGTTGCTGTTGTATCCTATGGGTTATCTCAAAGTGACTATATTAAAAGTTTTGGGCTAGTTAATAGTCGTGTTCAGCCCTTTCAATGTTTACCATCTAGAAGCCGTGGTACACCTCCACCTCGGTGGGGATGGCAGTATTGTTAATACGCTAACGGTAGTTGCCCTATCAAACTCACACTATTCAATATCTAAAACAAGATGAAGAACTGGAAAATATCCCTAGGTTTAACCTTAGGTGTAACCGTTGCCGTTGGCGCTTCCCTGATGCCGCAACCTGGACAGACTCAAGAATTTCTCGATAGGTTAAGGACGGGTCAGAACGTCGTAGCAACGGCTGGGATGGGGACGAATGAAGTCACAATTATTACCCTGACCGATGTAGAAGTCCTCAGTTTTGAATGGTGTCGGCAATCTCCACCACACCGTTTAGAATCTTGTCGGCGAGAAGCAGAAGCACGAGGAATGCCCCGCACAGAATGGACAGTGAACTGTCGCAACTTGTCTGTACAGTTCTCGAATGAATTTACTGACACACCTCAAACCCATAGAATTGATCCTAATTCATCTTATTCTCGTGCTACCTATGGCTCGTACGTCATTTACGATTACGCCTGTGGCACGCGATACTCAGAACGATAAAACGTTGGGTCTTCAGGAACCACAATAAGGGTTTTAATATGGCTTAAATTCTGAAGACCAATCCAGTACGAGGATGGTTACCAATACAGTTAACGTAAAACGACAACGATATTGAACAAAGCCGTTGCCTCTTATCTGGCTTTAGGTCTTGGATATAGCCGACTAGCCAATTCGAGTTATACCGCTCTTCCCGACCGAGAAACCCTTGAATTTATTAGGGAACGTTATTCTCTAATCATTGAAACTCGACGCAGCGGATGTGCCTACTATGCTAATCCTGAAACCTTAACGGTTCAAGGAAATAATCGTTCGATTTCGGTCGCGACGGCTTCTCGGTCTTTGTCCGTTAGTTCAGAGAGGTAGAGGTCGGAAAAAATGTCGCTGATGCGATCGCTTTTTCAGGGATATGGGCGATCGCATAAAAAAGGTGAGTAAAACGATCGGGAGATTGCTTTTTGGGAGCTATAGGCGATCGCGCCGTTGGGAGCGATCTATTAGCGATCTCTTTCGGGTTGAATCAGACGGTCGAAGGCGGTGAATGGTTGGTTGTTGAAATCGCCGCCAAGTAGCAACAGGTCGTTCGCTGTTTCCTCAGCGACAGCAAGCATGACATTAAATGATTCTGCATCGCCAACTGGATTGCCATCTCGCTCCTGAAAAAAAACAACGTGGGGATTTCCATTGAGTTGAATCAGGATGAACGGGTAGACTGTTTGGTTAAACGCCAGTTTTCCCGCCATGTAAATGGTTAGATCGGCCAACTCATCTTTGTACGTTTCCGAAAGCTGTGTTAAAACCGTGCTGTCTGCCTTGAATTCAACAATCTCGTCGTAGCCGATCATCCTGCCGCCAAGCCGCGTACTGATTGCATCATTCACCGTCCAGCGACCTTCGAGCCGGCTTGCAACCACATTCTCTTGATTAGATTCAACCACAAGATTGTGATTGTCTTTGACCATAGTGGCTCGATCGGATTCAGGCTTAAATTCGGCGGCGGTAGCGGAAGAGGTCGCCAGTGCCAGTACAACGGCTACAACTTTGAGGCTGTTTACCTGAAATCTGACTTTCGTAATATCCAACATCTCTTGTATTTGCTCCAAACTTTGTACCGAACATTATAGTTTCAACGACTCACTCCCGGGCCGCGCAAATGGGAGACTTGGGTTAGTTCGGATCAATCCCCGCTTCCCGTAGTTTGGCTTCGAGTTCAGCAATGCGATCGCGGGCCTGTCGTTCTCGCTCAACACTCTCCAAAAACTCGCGACCATCGGGATAAAATAGACGCAATCGCTCAGGATCAAGTTGAAAGCGAATGCCTAAGTGGGGACTCAGCCATTGATTAAGGTCTTCGATCGCCACGAACTCCGACCCGTCATCAGACCGTTGCCAGCCAGTGCAATCATTACGTCGAGGGTCATAAAGATAGTATTCCTGAACCCCATAGCGTTCGTAAAACTTGAACTTTTTATACATCTCTGTCAAGCGATTACCGGGGGAAAGAATTTCAAACACCACCTGGGGAGGAATGTCATCTTCTTCCCATTGGCGATAGGATCCGCGATCGCCTTTCGGACGGCCTAAGACCACCAAGACATCGGGGGCTTGGCGTAGATTGTTATTGCCCTCAACAGGATACCAGAGTAAATCCCCAGCAATAAAGACATCCGGGCGATCGCCAAACAAGATTTCTAAATTCTCCTTGATGGTGACAATCCAGCCAAATTGAAGGGTATTATCGGCCATGGGGCGATCGTCGGATTCTGGATAGTTTGTAACCTCTTTTAACATCGAATCGGTCATAAGGCATCGTTGAGATAAACATGAACCGTGAGGTGATCTTAATCGACAAACTTAATCAAACCAATTAACTCTCAAAGGGGTCAATTCCCTGAGCGCGTAATAACTCCGCAAGGCGTTCGGCCCGTTGGCGTTCCTGCTGCAATTCAAGTTCAGCCTGTTCCGCCCGCTGACGTTCAGTTTCCGCCCGCTGACGTTCGATCCTGGCCCGTTCATTTCCGGTTAATAGCAAATTCCCCTGATTATCCCACCAACGCAGCCAAGGCAATTCTACGTTGGCATACTGTCCTTGCCAAATGCCCAATTCAACCCCCATTGGGTCAATGGGATAATGGCCCCGATCATTGGCCACGACTAACTCATAATGATTAGCCACAAGACGATAGACCTCGACACTTGCCTTTCGCACCTCATAGATTGCATAAAACGCCGGACGGATAATTTGCTCATACACCCAAAACTTGCCTGGTTTTTGGCGATCTCCAGAGAGTTCAGAGACGGGGGTGCGATCGCGTTCCTCGGAACCATCTCCTGAGACAAATTCAATGGCAATTAACGGTGGAATATACTCCTGCCATAACACATAAGAACGCCTCAATTGTCCATCGAGACTTGGCGCAACGTTCGGCACATAAAACCAGTCGGGACATTCGGCGCCCCGTTCTGGAGGGTCTGTTAGCCGCCAATAAATTCCACAGTCTTGACCGATCGCATACTGTCGATCAGGATGTAGAGTATCTAGGGTTGCCTGAATGGAATCAGTCAGTAAAATACTTTGGGGATGCTCCTGAAAGTTTTTCACAAACGTACCATCGGAGTCGGGAAGTTGAGTATGGTCAGGGAGGCTAGTCACTCCCAGTTCTGACGATTTGGCGATGGTCATAGTTACTCATTTCTCATCGCAGGCTATAGCAGCTAGTTTAGCAGTTCGTCTACCGGATCATCGTGCCGCGTGGGTAACTCGGCTGGCGACGGATTCCCGGTGACAGTTAAGGTGAACGTTAAGCCATCGCTGAATCGATACAACGGCGATCCTTCCCCGGCTGTGCGAAGATAGCAGCAAATCGTCTTTATCGCCCCGAAATCGCCATGAAAGAGCAATTCGCCCAACAGGCCCTGGCCCAACTGCCGAAAATCCTCACCCAGCTCGATCGCAACCCCCATAGTCCCACCTACGGCTGTTTTGATCGCAACTTCTGGCATTATAAAATCATCGACTTTCCCAGTGGGATGTCTCAGGAGTTCGTCTATCCCTTGGCGTTGGCCTACTCCCTCGATATCCCCGAAAACCCCTATTACCAAAAACCCATCCTGAGAGAATGGGGGGAAGCGGCGTTAATGTATATGTTAAGCAGCGCCCACCGAGACGGCTCTTGTGATGATTATTTCCCCTTTGAACGAGCCGGGGGGGCTACAGCATTTTCTCTCCTGGCGGGGTTAGAAAGCTATCAACTTCTGCAACTGGACAATTACAAGGTTCTCAAATTTTTTGAAAAACGGGCCGATTGGCTCTCTCATCACAACGAAAGTGGTCAACTCACCAATCACCAGGCCCTGATTGTCCTCTGTTTAGAACTGGCTTCGGCACTGTTGCAACAACCGTCAAAATGGGCTCGGGCTAAGTCACGACGTTTAGAGCGAGTTCTCGAATGGCAAAGTGAGGAAGGCTGGTTTAAGGAGTATGAAGGCTGTGACCCTGGCTATCATACCCTGACGATTTGGTGTTTGGCTCGCTTGCAACAGGTGCGATCGCAGCCCGATGACCGATTGCGAGAGGCCCTGGGCCGAGCGGTCCAGTTAGCGGGCCAGTTCATCCATCCTGACGGGACGTTTGGCGGCGAATATGGTAGCCGTAACACTTACAATTTCTTTCCTCACGGCTTTGAACTGGTGGGCCAATGGATGCCGTCCGCCTTGAGTATTAACGATCGCTTTCTGCAAGGACTGGCTAACGGACTGGGTCCGTGTTATGCCGATGATCACATTGTGGGCCATCATACCTGGAATTATCTCCTGGCCTGGCGCGATTTTGTCGGCGATCGCCCCCAACTTCCCCCTCGCCGCGTGGGCCGCACCTACCTCGAAGAAGCGCAAATCCTTATCGACCGTCGCACTAGCTTACCACCGCTTCCCAAAGACACCGAAGCCGATGCACTGCCGGTTAAAGCCAATAACCCCACCGAAGCCACTGTTGAACTCTACATCGCCTTCAATAAAGGGGGAACCTTTAAACTGTTTCGAGATGGTCAACTGGCGGCATCTGATACACAAATTTCTCTAAATGTCAAGTCTGGAGGCAAAATAAAAAATGCCGTGGGGCATCTGGTGGGAGACTATGACACGGACATCGAGGTGCATGAGATGACGGTGATGGGGAATCTCGGCTGGGCCAAGCAGCAACAGATGACTCCGTGCAAGCTGATGCTGTTGCGGGTGGTGATGCTCAGTTTCGGGCGTTTCTTCCCCAATCTGATTCGTGGTATGTTGCAAAAGATGTTAATTACCGGCAAGAAACCGGCGCCTTATCAACTGAAGCGGCGTTTTAGTTGGGAAAATGGGCAATGGGTGATTACGGATGAGATTACGGGGAGTTCCTGGCGGGATGTGGTTTCGGCGGGGATTGGCTGCGATCAGACGTCGATCTATGTGGTGATGAGTCGGACGTTCTCGTTGAATCAGCTGCGATCGTGGATTGATTTGACGGCGGCGATCGGGCAGCTTCCGAATAAGGCCCCGCTACGGTTAGAACGGAAACTCTAGGGAATCGAACCAGGAGGACGGGAGGCAGAGCCTCCCAGGCGGCGTTCCCCGGCAGAGCCAGGGAACGAGAGGAGGGTGCGTTCCCCGGCAGAGCCAGGGAACGAGAGGAGATGAGAGGAGATGAGAGGAGATGAGAGGAGATGAGAGGAGACGAGAGCCAGGGAACAAGGCGAGACGAGATAACGCCTCTTGCCTTCTCCCCCCTGTTCCCTGTTCCCTGTTCCCTGTTCCCTGTTCCCTAAGCAAACTTCTCAATCCGGCGTTTGTAGCGCAAATCCGCTTTGGCGTAGAGTTCTCGCAGTTGGACAGTGCGCTCTTTCCAGGCGTTGAGGGTATTGACATCAGGAGACTTGAGATAAGCCTGGAAGGCTTGACGCTCGGCTTCCATGAGTCGCTGACAGAGGTCGATGGCTTCTGTGACTAAGGCGTGAGCCTGTTGACCGGGTTGGGCGTTGGGGTTGAAGGACTTATAGAGGTATTGCACAAAGTCAATGACCATAAAGCTGCCAACCAGCCCCGGAATGGCAATAATCAGAAATTTAAGTTGGTTCATAGCACAACCGCACAAATTTATCAACTCACTCAAGAATACCACCATCTCACCGAGGCCGGGAAGTCGCGGCCAGAGACTGTGTCCCTCACTCGGCCAAGGGTCCCCCACCTTGCCTCCGTAATTATACGGATTTTCAATCAATAAAAATACGGGTTTGAACTGAGTGAAGATCACGGAATTGGCGAGAAAATGATAAGTTTAATCGTTATGGATGATAGTGAGAGAATAAAAAAAGGCTATGCTAATATTTTTTTGTATCCGGTAATACTAACACAAACAATTCACCTAAAGCCTTACCTGCTCTTGGTTTTACTGGGTTTCATTTCATAAAAAGATGAATTATTTAAGTCAATTTTGCTGAAATACGTTATGACTTCCGACTCTGGTCAGCCTCGTATTTCAATGATATACTTAATGCCGGGGCTGCACCAGAAGGGGTTTAACATTACTGGGGAGATATCTATGCTATTTTCTGACCAGGTCACGTCTGCGATCAAGTTGGCGCCGAACAACGAAAACCGACAGTTCACCATGCAGGCTGACGTTCTCTTGGAGGGCGATCGCCCCTTCAAGGCTTTGTTCAATGCCTCCCTCGATGCCATGCTCCTGGCCGATGATAGTGGCCACTATGTTGATGCCAACCCCGTAGCCTGTCGCCTGTTTGGACTCAAGCGTGAGCAAATCATCGGTCGTTGTATCCATGACTTTGCCGCCATGGAGTTTGACTTTGAGCAGGCTTGGCAAAATTTCTTGAATCAAGGACAGGAGCGGGGACAGTTTTCCCTCATCCGTCTCGATGGAGACGTGCGTGAGGTGGACTATACCGCCACGGCCCATTTACTGCCCCATTTGCATCTGTCAATCCTACGAGATATTACTCCAGAAACCCCGGTTAAACCGGCATCAGACGAGCCAGAAGCCGCCTATCGCCTAGAACAGATTGCCCATCACATTCCTGGAGCCATCTACCAATTCTGCCTAGAGCCCGATGGAACCATGTATTTCCCTTACATCAGTGAGGGAGTACGAGCGATTTATGGTGTTAGCCCCACTCGGATTCAAAATAACTGTCAGGACCTCTTTGACATCGTTCATCCCGATGACCTCGAACGGGTCTATCAATCGATACAAAAATCGGCTGAACAACTCCAATTTTGGTCTTGTGAATATCGGGTGAATCACCCCAATGGTCGCCAACTCTGGTTACTCGGACAAGCCATGCCCCAACGAGAGGAGACCGGTCGGATCACTTGGTATGGCTATATTCGAGATATCACCAGCCAAAAGGTCAGTCAACTAGCGCTACAGTCGAGTGAAAATAAATTTCGTAATGTCATTGAAACCATCAATGACATGGTGTTCATTCTTGACCAGGATGGAAGCTTCAGCTACGTTAGCCCAACGTTTCACACGGTGATGGGTTACGAGTTAACAGACTTTTCCAGTCAGCCCTTTGCTAACTTCATTCACCCCGAAGATCTCGAAATGTGTCTGATGAAGTTTCAGCAAGCACTGAAGCAAGACAGAGTGTCTGGGCTAGAATACCGTGTGTTGCATCAGGATGGTCACTATTATTGGCATCGCGCGAATTTAGCCCCCCTTAAGGACTCTGGAACTGAGGTCAGCCAGTGTCTGGGAATCGCCAGTTATATTGATGATATTAAGCAGGCACAACTGGCTCTACAAGAAAGTAAAGCCCGGTTGGACTTTGTCCTAGAAGCCGTCGGTGAAGGCACTTGGGAGTGGAATCTACAAACCAATTCCGTGACCTATTCTCAGGAATGGCCCAAACTCTTAGGCTGTCGACCTGAAGCGTTAACCAATACTCAGCAGGATTGGGAGAGTCGCCTCCATCCCCATGACCGAGTTCGCGCCTATGAGGATATGAGCCGCTATCTGTCGGGGGAAACGCGCATCTATGAAAGTGAGCATCGTTTACGCTGTGAGGATGGAACCTATCGCTGGATTCTCTCTCGTGGCCAGGTCATTGAACGAGATGAATCCGGGAATCCAATCCGATTTATCGGCTTGTTTCGTGATATTTCTGAACGCAAAGCGAATGAAGCCGCGTTAGCTGAATTGACCGCAACGTTGCAACAGGCTCAGGAGGTGGCCCATATTGGTCACTGGTCGTTTGACTTGGTGACTGAAGACATTAATTGGTCGGCGGAAGTTTTTCGCATTTTTGGTCTCAATCCTGAGGACTCTGAACCGAGCTTTTCTGAACATCTGCAACACATTCACCCAGACGACCGAGGGTTTTTTAGCCAACGAGTAGCTGAGGCGGCGTCAGGAAAACCGCAAAATTTTGATGTGGCGATTGTCTTACCCGAAGGCGAGATTCGCTATGTCAACAGTCGCATTCAGCTAGAGTCTCAGGATGGCGAGGTGTTACGGATGTTTGGAACCGTCATGGACATCACAGATCGCAAAACGGCGGAACTGGAACTGGAGCGATTTTTTACGGTTGGGTTGGATCTCCTGTGTATTGCAGATTTTAATGGTAATTTTCATCGTCTGAATCGGGCTTGGGAGATGACGTTGGGTTACAGCTTAGATGAACTCGAAGGACAGCCCTTTTTAGACTTTGTCCATCCTGATGATGTTGAAGCAACGTTGGCGGCGATGTCGGATTTAGGGAAATTCAGTCATGTGAATCGTTTTGTGAACCGTTATCGGGATAAGCAGGGGAATTATCATTCAATTGAGTGGCTGGCGGCTCCTCATGGTGATTTGATTTATGCGGCAGCTCGGGATATTACGGCTCGCTTGGAGACGGAAGCGACACTACAAGCGTTGGTGAGTCGCACTCAACTGTTGAATGCGATTAGTGATGAGATTCGTAATTCTTTGGATCTCAATACGATTTTGCAAAATGCGGTGAATGCGATCGCCGCTGAACTTCAAGTCGATATCTGTACCTTTGGCTGGTACAACACTCAGTCAACGCCGCCGATCTGGCAGGTGGTGAATGAACGCAAAGATGCGTCTATCTCAAGTTGGCTTGGCTCCTATCAATTGGAAAAGTTCCCGACATTATTTGAGCATATTCTCGAGGATGGCCTTTATAGCCTCGATATTCAAAAAACGGACGATCAGGAATTAACAAGTTTTTTGCATGATAGCGAAATTAGCCTCTATCTCGCCCTACCCGTTCATACGGTCTCGGGGCAAGTGGGTGGCTTTGAAATGGGACGAATTGATGGCGATCGCCCCTGGGAAACGGATGAAATTGAGTTGTTAGAAAATATCGCCAATCAGGTGGCGATCGCCATCCAACAAGCTCAACTCTACACCGAATCTCAACAGAAAAGTCAAGCACTCGAACAAGCCTATCGAGACTTACAAGAGACTCAAGTCCAACTCATTCAAGCTGAAAAAATGTCCAGTTTAGGACAATTGGTTGGCGGTGTCGCTCATGAAATCAATAATCCGGTCAGTTTCATTTATGGCAACTTAAGCCATGTCGCAGACTATACCCGAGACTTGCTACGGCTTGTGGAGATGTACCAACAGAACTATGGTACATCCGAGCCGGCGATCGCCGACTGTATCGCCGAGATTGACCTAGACTTTATTATTGACGATTGTCCCAAAACCATTAACTCGATGAAAGTCGGGGCCGAACGTATCCGAGATATCGTCAAATCCTTGCGAACCTTCTCCCGCCTCGATGAATCAGACTTCAAAGCCGTCAATCTCCACGACAACCTTGAAAGTACCCTACTGATTCTGCAAAATCGCCTCAATGGCCGAGGTGGAACCCCAGCCATTCAAGTCCTCAAAGACTACGGGGATTTACCCAAAATCGCCTGTTACAGTGGCTTACTCAATCAAGTCTTTATGAATATCCTCATCAATGGGATTGACGCCATTGAAGAAAAACAGAACCGTCTCCCCGTAGAGACTCAATCTGACTATCAAGGCTGTCTAAGACTGCGAACACGCCTCGAAAACGGGATAGTGTCCATTAGTATTCAAGATAATGGAACTGGAATGAGTCCAGAGGTGCGTTCTAAAATCTTTAATCCCTTCTTTACCACTAAACCCATTGGAACCGGAACTGGGATGGGACTGTCAACGAGTTATCAGATTGTGACCCAGAACCACAAGGGACACTTGTACTGCACCTCCGAGGTGGGCCAAGGGAGTGTATTTGTGATTCAGTTACCTCAAGTTCCAGAGAAACGACCGTCCCGCGACGGGGGAAACACCCTGAATCGAGTTTCCTAGCTTGAGAAATAGACAGTTCAGTATGTACGCCTTGAACTAAGAAAAACCCATATTGGTCTTTACTACAAGGCTTTAAATCGTCTTGATTAATCTGTCTCTTTTTCAGTTTTTCAGTAAAAAATCAGTAAAAATACCGAAAAAGTCGTGACAAATTCAAAAAGGGGTGTTATACTCTATGTAGATTTACGCAAGGTTTACAGAGGGCATAGCCACCGACTTCCAACAGGGATAGAAGGTTGTCGGGGTTAGCCCTCTTTCTCTTTTTTGGGCAAGAGGGGGGAGAAGGGAACAGGGAACACCGGAACTGGGAACAGGGAACAGGGAACAGGGAACAGGGAATAGGGAACAGGGAACAGGGAACAGGGAACAGGGAACAGGGAACAGGGAACAGGGAAGAAGGGAACACTGGAACAAGCAAGAGGATTAGGTGAGGCTCATGGCCTGTTGAGCGTCGGTGAGGTGTTTGGCGAGGGTTTCGGGAGGGAGGGGACCACGTAGATGGGACCAGGGGAGAATACGATCGCCGTCGTAATTCTCATGCACATAATCCTCTAACGGGGGAAGTTGTCCTCGTAACTGTTTGAAGGCTCGCTTATAACTGCCCACTGTATCACCATAGTCTCGTACTAACTCTAACAGGTGCGATAGACGGCGATCGCCCCGGGCAATCAATGCCTGAATCACTGACCAATTATAGCTTTCCGGGCGAAAATCCATTCCCTGCGATCGCAAAGCCTTCTCCAACCGCTGCAACCGTTTCTTGGCCCGAGGATTCACCCCATACCCTTGAAAGGGAGTATGGGCCTTGGGGACAAACGTACTACAACCGAGAGTCAGCCGTAACCCCGGAACCTCTCGTTTCAACTGCGTCATCATGGCCACCGTTTCACTGACATCCTCATCGGTTTCACCGGGAATGCCCACCATACCGTAGAGTTTAACCCCTTTCAGACCGCCCGCCTTGGCCTGTTGCGCCGCTTGCACAATCTCGTCATTCTCCAACTTCTTATTAATCACCCGTCGCAGCCGTTGCGATCCTGTTTCTACGGCAATGGTGATCGATTTCGTCCCCCGCTTCGTCAAAATCCGGGCCAACTTGGGAGTTACGGTATTCGTTCGCACCGAGGCGATACTCAGCCGTAACTCATCGTAACGGTCTTGATCGAGATAGTCCAACACCGCCTCAAACTCGGGATGTTGGGTAATCGAGGCCCCCAATAACCCCAAGCGATGACTCACCGTTAAACCCCGTTCAATGGCCGGAATCAGGGAGGCCTCCAAACTCGCCGTACGAAAGGGAAGCGTCAGATAACTGGCCAAACAAAAGCGGCACATTTCTGGACAACTTCGCACCACCTCCACCATATAGATATTTTCCCAGGCGGCCTGTTGCGTCACCACCGACGAGGCCGATAGCGTATTACCACGATAGGTTTGTTTCTCGACTTGGGGGGGAACCTGAGCGTCGCTGGGGGTAATTGAGGCGATCGCCCCATCGCGACGGTGATAACGCACCTCATATAAACTGGGAACATAGAGTCCCGGAACCTGGGCCAAACGTCGTAATTGCTCCTCCCGCGAGGCCCCCCGCACCTCCTGATAGGCGTTGAGGAAATTCGGAAGTAGATCTTCCCCATCCCCGAGCAAGATAATATCGAAGAAATCAGCAAAGGGTTCAGGATTGGCCGTCAACACCGGGCCACCGCCAAACACCAGCGGCTGGCCCTCCTGGCGAAACTCAGAGCGTCGGGGAATCTGCAACGATTCGAGCAAACTGAGGATATTCACATAATCGAGTTCCCAGGAGAGGGAGAACCCCAACAAATCGGCTGTATCGGGGAGAGGTTCGCTGACATCCATAAAGAGGCGACTGACTGAGACATCCTCCCGCATGGCCAAGCTGGCCCAAATCACCTGATAGCCGAGGCTGGTAATGCCGACACTGTAGGTATTGGGAAAGGCAAAAATCACCTCCAGAGCGTTCGCCTCTGGGGAAACTGGCTCAAACAACAGGCGTTCATCGGCAAAAACAGAAGCATTCACAGGGTTGGCACTCATTGGCTAATGGCTAAGGCTAATGGCTCAGATAGGGGGGGTAACAGACAATCGAAGTAGGACAATCAAGACGGCGAAAAGTGGATACCGCTAGACGCGGTGTTTCGGGCGTTTTTGATGTCCTGTTTAATCTGTCTTAGATTTAAGATAAGTCTGTCTCAAAACGAGGATATCAAAGGGGTATCCCTTCATCTTAACGAGGATTGGGGCGGCTACAGAGGGGAAGGGGGCGATCGCCTCCAACAGACTCGGTGATTTCATCGACGTGGGGGGAGCGATCGCGTTAGAATGGCGAGGAAGCATACGTCTTTCCCAAACTTTGAATGCTACATCGCAAGCTCTATCAATTCTGCTGTGAAGGTCGTGAAGTCTGTATCTTTCTACGAGATCAACAACGCTGGATTGATCGCGCCCAAATCATCGACATCGAAGGAGATCTCGTAACCATCCGCTACGAATCCGACGAAGACGACGAAATCTGTGCTTGGGAAGAACTTGTGCGTCTCGACAGCATCGGTTCCGTCAGCCAGAAACTGGCCAGCGTTCCCAAGTCCGGATTTGAACCGCTCATCGCCGATGACTGTCCCGACTCTGAGAAGATTCGCAAGAGTCATCCTGAGTCTAACCCGGACTAGCCCCTCGGGGGAACTCGTCCTTAACAGACCGGGTGGCCCAGTCGCCGCCCGGTCGTCAATTTTCCCGAAACGCTCCCCTTCGCTTACGGGTGTGGTAAGCTGAAACCCAATGTCGTGCTTCTGTTGTTTCTTATGGCTCGCTACACTGCTATCTTCGTTGTAGCCGCTCCAGTCGAGCACGTCAGGCAGATTCTGCCTGAACTCCTCCAAGCGTGCGACTTCGAGCCAATCTATCAAACCGAAGATTATTTTATGGCTCGGGAAACACCGGGACGAGTTTCGTTTTCTAAACTGGTCACGGTGGATGTCCTGATCGATGTTCCCATTGACGATAAGCCCGAAGTACGGCTGAATTTCGTGGTCAAAAACGAAGAACTCCCCCTGCAAGTGAACAACCACTGTCAGCTTATGTTCGAGGCCGTCAAAGCCGCTGTCGTTGGGAGTGAACAATGGCAACTCCTAGAAACTGTTTCCGGGTGAGTTCGCAAAGGATTGTCCAGAACCCGCTTCCCAAAACCCGATTGCCAAACCCCCCAACATCCTAGCGAGATTGGGGGGTTTTTGGCTTAATCGCGAATCTGAACCGGCATGACGAGGTGGATCATCTTCGTGCCGCCGAGGGGGGTTAGAATCACCGGAGAGGTGGCGGTATTTAACTGAAGTTGAATCTCGGTCGATTGCAGATTTCGCAGCGATTCCATCACATACTTGACGTTGAAGGCAATGTCGAGGCTATCCCCGGAAATTTGGGCCGGTAAGCACTCACTCCCACTGCCGACATCCGCCGCATCGACCCCTAGAGTGACCTGGCCGGCGGCACTATCAAAGCTAAATTTGACAATGTTATTCTTGCGATCGGCAATGACGGCAATGCGTTCTAGGGCGCTTAAGAGGGCGCGGCGATCGAGATTGGCTTGATTCTCAAATTCACGGGGAATCAGTTGACGATAAGCCGGATAAGCCCCTTCTAGGGTCCGACTGGTGAGCCGACGGTCTTCGACTTCAAACACCGCCTGTCCTTCGTCAATCGAGAGGGTTAAGGGAGTGGCAGCGGCCCGTTTGCCGATGGTTCGTTCGAGTTCCCGCAAGGCCTGGGCCGGAACGGTGACTTCAAAGACTTCGCCATCTTCGAGATTCATGGCCGGGGCATCAGAATCGTTGAGGGCCTCGACGACGGCTAGACGATGTCCATCGGTGGCGGCAAATTCAATGCCATCGGCCCGAACGGCCAGGTGAACCCCCGTTAAGACTTGTTTGGTTTCATCGGAACTGGTGGCAAAGAGGGTCCCCCGTAAGCCTTCGAGGAGGGATTCACTGCCGAGTTGGATGACTTTGCCATCTTCAATGGCGGGGAGTTCGGGAAATTCTTCGACACTCATTCCCTGGACGGTATAGTTTCCTGAGAGGGAGGTGAGGGTGGTTTGATAACTCTCGTCGTCTTGTTCGAGGGTGAGTTCGCCGTCGGGAAGCCGCGAGACAATGTCGTTGAGTAGTTTGGCGGGTAGGGCAACGTCGCCACTCGATTCGACTTGGGCCGGGAAGCTAGTCCGAATCCCTAGGCTGAGATCGAAGGCGGTTAGGCGGATTTGTTGCTGTTCGGCATCGGCGGTGAGTCGGACGTTGGCTAAAACCGGATGCGTGGGACGAGAGGGGACGGCGTGAATGGTGAGGGACAGATGGGTGTTGAGTTCCCCTTGGGTGCAAACCAGTTTCATAGGAAAGTCGATTAACAGGAGATGTTTGGATTAAAAATCAGGGGCTGTTGGGCAAACAAACAGCTTTAAGAGAGTACCATAGGCCTCGACGGCACGGGTTGGGGAGGCTTGTTGACCTTGATGGTATTACCGCTGAGGGCGATCGTCTCTCAGATTTTACTACTACTGGTGTCGGTGGCGATCGAGTCGACGGTGTTTCATCGCCGCCTGGCCATTAGTCGTCGTGCGAGTGTCCAATATGCTCTGGTGACTGACCTGCTGTGCATTATATTGGGCTGGATTGGCTTTTTTATTCTCGTGGATACCTTTGAGACTCATCCCTGGGTGATTCAGGTGATGGGATATCTGTTTACGGGAGAGTTTGTGCGCCGTCCTGGGCGGGAGGGGATTGAGTCGGTGCTGGCGATCGCCACGATCCTTATCTTTTTTGCCAGCTTTTTTATCAAAAGTCAATGTCTCTATGTGTTACAGCGCTTCAAGATCCTGCCGTTAGAGAGTCAAGTCTTTTACGAGCAATTTGAGCATTTGAAAACAGAACGGTTGGTTCGCTATGAGATTCGGGTTGACCAAGATCGAACGATTCTCTTGGCTCATGGTTTGAGTCACGGGGTCATCTTTATCCTGCTGGTGGTGATGATTCTCGGGTTTGAAATCGGTGCGCAATGATGAGTTGGATTGAGGTTGGATCGAGAAAGCCGCCTCACGTGAGGCGGCTTCTGGGGATAGAGTATTGCATGTTTGAAGTGCTAAAACAGGTTTTTCAATCGAACGGGTAACGGAGTTGAGGTCGGTTTGCGAGAATCTGGACCGTGTGGACCGTTAAACGAAGCGATAGGGAGACTCAAGCTGTCTCTCAGGCAGTTTCAAGCCAGTCAAAAATGCGATCGAGTTGTTCGAGGGTGATCAGGCCATATTGCCATAGAACCATCGGGAAGGCGTTGGGAGCGTTTTCACCTTGGCGTAGGGCTAAGTCGATGGAGTTCGAGGGAACGGATAAATCGTCTTGTAAAAAGCGAATCAGTTTTGCGAGTTTGTTAAATTTCATGGTCTTAAATTGAGTCCGTCTTCTGGACATTCTTACTATGCACTATATTGAAGGGCCGCTCTGCGATCGATATAACCCTTTCGTTGTGATCTTGATCGCGCTTAGTTGCGATCGCGCGGTCTCCTAGTTATCCGGCAAAATCCCCCTGATTCGGGCGATCCCCACTAACGATAAGTCCGTGTTATCCCTGAGGTGCGATCGCCCTTAACCGTGATCCCCAACCGACCTTTTACCAGATTAGGAATCGTTACATCCTCTCAGATATCTGGAAAAAACGTCAATTTTTTCGATAATCTTTGGATGATTTCCTAACATCAGTAGTCCCACCTAGATCTAGGGTCGTCTAGGATGATGACTCCCGTGATTCCGTTTATTTCCTAGGCAACTTTGCGGAGGCACGGCCTGGAGAATGAGCCAATGTCCAAGGGATGACCACCTCACACAAGGGTGGCGTCACCCTTGGCAACCGCCTCGATGGGCCATTGAAGATAGCCAAGGCGACGAGTCACTAACACTAGGGTTCCCAAACTTGGGAACAATCCACCTAGCTGACGAAGATTACGACTGAATTTGTCTGACTGGGTGAGAAAAAGCCGTACTGAGACGACTTTTTCCCAACAATCGGGATGACTGGATTCGAACCAGCGGCCCCTTCGTCCCGAACGAAGTGCGCTACCAAGCTGCGCTACATCCCGGTGTTAACGTTCAGATGGATTAACCATCCTAACACACGACAGTGTAGCACAGACTTAAACACTTGGCTATCAATTTTTGTAAATCCAGTGATCAATTCAGTGATCAATTCAATGGTCAATCTAGGCCAAGACTGACCTAGTGGAGCCGGCCGCCGATGTGAGGTCTATCGTGAAGAGAATCGATCGCCCCCAAGCGGCGGTCAACCCGAGACTATTTCAACTTCTGCTTGATAAACGCGAGAATCTGCGAGACTTGTTTTTTCAAGCCGGCCACTTCCTTCTCTAAACTCGCCACCTTAGCGTGCAGAGCCGCCACATCCTCGCCACCGCCAGCCGAAGCCGCCGCTGGAGCCGCCGCCGCTGCTGGAGCCGCCGCTGCACCGCGAGATTTTTTGGACTTCGCCATCGCCGACTTAATGGCCCCGAGAAGCTGTTTCTTCTCAAACGGTTTCTCGATAAACTCAAAGAACTCAAACGGCTCAGAAATCTTCTCGGTGACCTCTTCCTTGCGTCCCGACATCACCAACAGGGGGATTTTACGTAGATTCGCATCAGCCTGAATTTCCTGAAAGACCTCCCAGCCGCTTCGTTTGGGAAGCAGGAAATCCAACATAATCAGACTGGGCTTATCGGAGTGAATCTTATTCAAACCTTCTTCACCATCCTTGGCTTCGACCACATCGAAGTTCCCCGGAGGCAACATACTTTTAACAGTTTTCTGGATGACACGGCTGTCATCAATGACCAAAATTTTGTGACTTGCCACGACTGACTCCTTGAGCGGTGCGCGAAGGGATAGGCTGAGGGATAGATGCTATCTAGTGTACCCCACCGGATATAGTCTATCAGCTAGGGCAAACCTGCGGTCGATGTGACATAGTTGAAACAGGACCGACCCGCGATCGCGCGGCTGGGTCATCCTTGCACTTGTCCCGCGAGTATTATCCTTATCTATCATGAGCGATCGAGACCGCCGGGCGCAACGGCGCGCCGAACTGGCGACACTTCCCCCCTGGCTGCGTCGTCCCTTGGGCCAGGCCAGCGAGATCTCCAGAGTGCAGCGAATTATTAAACAGCGACAGATTCACACCATCTGCGAAGAGGGCCGCTGTCCCAATCGGGGCGAATGTTACGCCCAAGGAACGGCCACCTTTTTGTTAATGGGGCCGACCTGTACCCGATCTTGTGGTTTTTGTCAAGTCGATAGTGGTCATGCGCCCATGCCCCTAGACCCGGAGGAACCGCAGCAGGTAGCCACCGCTGTTGAACAATTGCAATTGCGTTATGTGGTGTTAACGGCCGTGGCCCGAGATGACTTAGCCGATGGGGGTGCGGGTGGGTTTGTTCAGACGATGCTGGCGATTCGCGATCGCTCCCCCGAGACTCAAATCGAAGTCCTCACCTCAGACTTTTGGGGTGGCCGGGAGGCGGGAACTTCCCCCGAACAGCTACAACAGCAACGCATTGAACAAGTTGTTGCAGCGAAACCGGCCTGTTTCAACCACAACCTCGAAACCGTGCGTCGCCTTCAGGGGCCAGTACGTCGCGGCGCGAAATACGATCGCTCCCTCAAGGTCTTGCGTCATGTCAAACATCTCAATCCCAATCTGCCCACGAAATCCGGTTTGATGTTAGGCCATGGGGAAACCGAGGCGGAAATTATCCAGGCCATGAAGGACTTGCGGGCCGTTGGCTGCGATCGCCTTACCCTGGGACAGTATATGCGTCCATCCCTGGATCATCTCCCCGTGCGTCATTACTGGCATCCCGAGGACTTCGATCGCCTCGGAGACATCGCGCGAGATCTCGGCTTTTCTCAGGTGCGATCGGGTCCCCTGGTGCGGAGTTCCTATCATGCCGGAGATCCGACCCCCTAACTCCTAACTTGTAACCCCTAACCGTAGGCAAATTCGTAAGTTGGCGATCGCGTCAGGCGGATTTGGGCCAACGCAAACACCGTGGGAATGATGCGGGCATAATTCGTCGCCACCGCACGCCAACAGATATCGGCAAAAAACCAGGCCCATAACGCCGGCCCCACAAACGCAAAGACCGAACGCGTCGCCGTATAGCGGGCCGTGGCCGTGGCCATACCCCGACGAGCCATCTGAACCCCCACATAGCCCTTTAACTTAGCCGCAGCGGCGGCCCCTCCCTTGAGGGTTTCCTTCGCCAACTGATGGCGGGCAAACTCAATGGCGAACTGTCGCGCCAGTTGATTGAGTAACAGGGGACGCAAGACCGAATTTACGGCGATCGCACTGCCCCCCTTCAACAGCCAACCCACGGGATCTCGTTGCACATGAAGGGGTAACGGTTGCGCGAAATCGGTTTTAGCCAATGATTTCTGAACCCGAACCATCAAGGCCGCTTGTTCAGCTTGCGGGAGTTTATCCCAGGCCCGTCCCATCAAATGCAGAAAAATCTCGGCTTCCAAATCCGTTGTAGAGAGGGATTTAGAATAGGGAATCCGCAGATAGTGACAGACTTGAATCAACACTCTGCGGTAGGAGATCTCATGACTTTGCCCCCGTAACACCGTCAGGCCATCGGCGGCTAGGAAACGAAAGCGGTCTTCGATCGCATCAATCCAACCTTGGCGATCGCGACTTTGCAATTCCAAGGGATCAACAGGCTTCATATAATCCAGGGGATTAAAGCGAGGGCGAAACAACAACTGGGTTAACCCATGCAGTTCTTCCTCGGTTGCCAATTCTAAGGCTGTTCTTAACTCATCCACCATCGGGTCCCTCCCTCACCTATCCCCCAGTTCAACTGAGGCGATACATCGATTGTACGGTTTTTGACTTGACAAAGATTACCTCCTGATTGTACCGCCCATTGTTGCGTCTATTGTCGCGTCTATTATCGCGCCCATTATCGCGTCTATTATCGCGCCCATTATCCTGTACGCTCAATCGAGCGATTCCCCGTTCAGCCTAGGGCCGTTGGTTTGGCCCACAGCAACACCCACAACCCCGCCAGGGCCAGGGCGATCAAAATTGAGACTGCATTCAGACGAACCTGCATACTACAACCTGGGAGTGACAACCGAGCCGCGATCGACTCCTCCCTATTCTAGCGCTCACATTCGACTCAGGTTAATCTCAGGTTACTCGGCCAAAACCAAGGGAATATGGATATCGAGAGCCGAGACCCCCTCCTCAGCGGGAGAGGCCGCCATCCCCACCCCTTGGATGGTTTCCAAGAGAATCACCGCCTCAGGGGTGAGGACTTCCTGGGTTTGCAAGGCGACCAAATCTAGGGAATTACGCATGGCTTCGACATTCGCAAAAACTCGGCCGCCATAGGAGGGTGGAAAGCGTTCCTCGATCTGAGCAAAGGTGGAATTTTGAGCGAGGGTGTTCGTTGGCGGTGTCAGGGCCAACTCCACCATCGGCCGTGTGATTCCCAGGGCCAAGAGATTGGCTTCGGGCCAACCATAGCCGAGGAGTGTTTCCCCTTCTACGCCAAACACAGACAAGGTCCATTGGGTAATTGACACGTTGTCCATGGTGGTTGACTCGATGCCGATGGGCAGTCCAAACCCCTGTTGGGCTAGGGTTCCCAGCTTATCGAGGCTGGCATCGAGGGTGGCGCGATCGCTGCTCTCGATAAAGGCCATCGCCCCCACGCCGAGGGTTGAGGAGAGTCCGGGACGACCCCCCTCGACGGGAATCACCCCCAGGCTAAAGGTTCCATCAAGAGGCGCGAAGATCTCGCGATCGAGATCTAGGCCAACTTGGGCCGCCGCCGCCCGTAATTCGCTC
This sequence comes from Phormidium lacuna HE10JO, assembly GCA_900149785.2. Classification (GTDB taxonomy): domain Bacteria; phylum Cyanobacteriota; class Cyanobacteriia; order Cyanobacteriales; family Geitlerinemataceae; genus Sodalinema; species Sodalinema lacuna_A. The sequence continues at coordinate 69,322 of FSSI02000002.1, forward strand.
AAGAGCATGTTTCCTTCGGGGGTTTGTTCAACCCATTCAGTCCATTGAGTCCAGGTTTGATCAAGGTGACTCCCTTCGATTAGGGCGAGGGTATTGTCTGGGAAGCGATCAATCCGAGAGTTGGCCAGGGGTTGAATGGGGACGTTGAGGGAGGAGTCCTCAGGAAGACTGAGCAGGGTTCGTAGATGGAGTCCGATATCGGTGACACCCAGTCCAGCCACGATCGCCCCTGGGGTGGTTTCGGCTAAATTGCTGGCTGAGGATTCGTCGGGTCCATCGAGTTCTTGTAAATCGGCAATATTAGCAATATAGGCTTGTAGGAGTGGGGTTTCGACGGGCTGCGATCGCAACAGATCTCGCATCTGACCTTCACGGGCAAAGGAGGTGTTATCTTTGGCTGTATCGATCGCCGCTTTGACCACATCAGGCTGATCGCCCACGGCCAGATAATCCCCCAACACAGCGATGCTATAGGACTCGGGTTCTGTTGACTCGTCCCCAGACTGGGGGACCATGGTCACCGTCGAGATGGTGGTATTGCGATAGGTTTCTTCTTGTAATTCCTTGTCCTGAGACCCTTTGACGCGGTTGGCGAAGGCTAGGGCCTGAATTTTATCTCGAATCCCGACAATGGCCAGCAGGCGTTGGCGATCGCCCGCTGCATTGGGAACGAAGGCTAACATAACATTGCCAATCCAAGGTTTGAGATCACGATTAAAGTCCAATTGGGTATCTTGGGCGAGATCTTGCTGAAACTCAGCGATTAACGTTTCGACCGAGGCTTGGGCTTCGGGAGTCCCAAAGCGTTCTAATTGTCCCCAAACAGACGCATCCATTTCGATGTAGAGGGCCATGATCGCCTCAGCGGGAACCGCCTCAGCGCCCTCCTGGGGGGAGCTTAAGGGACTCGGACGCAGCCGTAACCAACCATAAGCGATCGCCCCGGTTCCTAAGACCACCGTGGCGGCGATGGCCATTGAACGCCACCAACCCTTGGGGCTTTTCGACTCTTTCGCGTTTTTCATTAAAGACCTCTTCCTCTAGCGATTTAGCTAACCTGATCACCCGACTCTGGCGCTAACGGCTGACTCCTGAGATGGCCCCAGTCGGCCCGGCAGTCAGTAAACTGGGGATAGGGGGCGATCGCCACCCCACAAGGAACCCGTTACACCGCTGGGGCGATCGTTCACCCCCACCATAACCTGTTCACGTTCTGCGCCTGATTTTGTCCTTAACCTGCATTATGTCCAACTTCTACTTTGACGCCAACACCAACGCCTTTGAACTCCCCGGCGCACGTCCTCACTACACCCCAGACCGTCCCGGACAAGTCGAACATATTTTCCTAGATTTAGTTTTAAACATTCCCAAACAGCGATTCTCGGGAACCTGTCATATCCATCTAACGCCAATTCGTCCCGGAATTACGCAACTACAACTTGATGCGGTTCAACTCCAGATCAAAGCGGTTCACATCAACGATCGCCCCCAGTCCTTTTCCGCTGACGGCGAAACTCTAACCATTGATTTGGATGACCCCACCAACCCGGAACAGCCCCTGGCGATTAAAATTGACTACAGCGTTAAACAGCCTCGGCGGGGCTTATATTTTGTGGGACCAACGGAGGCTGAACCCCATAAACCCACTCAAGTTTGGACTCAAGGGGAAGACGAAGATTCCCGGTTTTGGTTTCCCTGTTTTGACTATCCCGGACAACTGGCGACCTCGGAAATTCGCGTCCGAGTTCCCCAAGACTTCCTGGCGATTTCTAATGGGGATCTCCTCAGCACTGAAGATGACGGTCAGGAGAAGATTTATCATTGGAAACAAACTCAAGTTCATCCGACCTATTTGATGACCTTGGCGGTGGGTCGTTTTGCTGAGATTCGCGATGACTGGAATGGTAAACCCATCACCTATTATGTGGAACGCGATCGCGTTGAAGATGGAAAACGCACGATGGGGAAAACGCCGCGAATGGTGGAGTTTTTCAGTAATGCGTTTGGTTACGAGTATCCCTATCCTAAATATGCTCAAGTCTGTGTGGCTGACTTCATTTTTGGGGGAATGGAAAACACCTCCACGACACTTTTAACCGATCGCTGTCTTTTGGATGAACGAGCGGCGATCGACAATGAACTCAGTGAAAGCCTCGTCGCCCATGAATTAGCCCACCAATGGTTTGGCGATTTGTTGGTCATTGAACATTGGTCTCAGGCTTGGATTAAGGAGGGGATGGCCTCCTATGCTGAGGTCTTGTGGACTGAGTATGAATATAGTCACGATGATGGGGCCTATTATCTCCTACAAGAAGCCCGCAGCTATCTCGATGAAGATAAACGCCGCTATCGTCGCCCGATTGTCACCAATATCTATCGAGAACCCATTGAGTTATATGATAGCCACATTTATGAGAAGGGGGCTTGTGTTTATCATATGCTGCGGTGCGAGTTGGGTGAGGCGTTATTCTTTAAGGCGATCGCCCATTTTGTCAATCAAAATGCTCATTCGACGGTGGGAACCGTGGACTTGTTGCGGGCCATTTCTGAAGCCACAGGACGCAATTTACAAGGGTTGTTTGACCAATATGTCTTCCGGGGCGGTCATCCTGATTTTGAAGTGAGTTACAGTTGGGACAAAGAGGGCAGTATTGCCAAAGTTACGGTCAAACAAACGCAAGCCAAAGAAGGAAATACCCTCTACGATCGCAATCTATTTGACCTCCATGTTCCCATCGCCTTTGGGTACGAAGACGACACCGCCCAACGGGTGACCGTTCATTTGTGTGACGCGGAACAGACCTTTTATTTCGCCCTCCCCCGCAAACCCCATTATGTCACCTTTGATGTGGGGAATACGGTTCTCAAAACCCTGAAACTCAAGTATCCTCTCCCCAATTTAGTCGCCCAGTTACGCGAAGATGATGATCCGATTTCCCGGATTTATGCCGCTGAGGCCCTGGCTAAAGAGGGCAGTTTGACGGCAGTGGATGCCCTAGCAAAAGCCCTCAAATCCGAGCCATTTTGGGGGGTACGGGTTGAGATAGCGGGTCAGTTGGCTAAAATCAACCTTGACCAAGCTTTTGAGGGGTTATTGGCAGGGTTACACGATGAAGATTCCCGCGTCCGTCGGGCGGTGGTGAACGGCTTGGCGAAGGTGAAAACCCGGGCCAGTTATAAGGCGGTGAAGTCGATTGTTAAGCAAGGCGACGCCAGTTATCGGGTGGAATCGGCGGCGGCGAAGGCCTTAGGGATGATTGCGGCGAAACTCCCGGATGGGAAACCGAAACCGAAAAAAGCGATCGCCCATCTGCGAACGGTTTTGGAGACGAAAGCCGGTTGGAATGAGGTGGTTCGTTTAGGGGCGATCGCGGGGTTAAGTCAGTTCAAAACGCAGCCAGAGGCGTTGGATCTAGTTCTGGAGTACACCGCCGCCACGGTTCCTCAAGCCTTGCGTTTGGGGGCGATTCGCGCTTTGGGAACTCTCTCTACGGGACAGTCTCCGTCGTTGGTCGATCGCATCCTCACGCGTTTGGAACAGTTGGCCCGGGAGGACTTCTTCTTAACGCAACGTTCGGTTGTGGTGGCGTTGAAGTCGATGGAAACTTCGGGGGCGATCGCGATTCTACAAGGGATCGCCGAACAAGCCACCGATGGCCGGATTGTTCGGGTGGCCGAGGAGGCGATCGAGACGGTGGAGAAAAACCTGGGAACAGACAAGGCGGTGACGGGCCTGCGTCGGGAGTTGGACAAGATGAAGAAACTCAATCGAGATCTTCTCAGTCGTTTGGAGGCCTTGGAGGCGAAATCGGCGAAGTCCTAATGGCCCCGTCATGTTGAAGGGCCAATCTCTGTCGGGGCGAACGGCGTTCAATGAGCGATAGTCGAATTGCTGTTCGCCCTGATTCTGGAGGGTTTGGGTATGTTTGAACCATTCGTCAGTCATATTTCGGACGAATTGCGATGACCTCCATTCAACGCTCAACAATTCAACGCTCAACGCTCAACTGTCTAGGGTACTCAGTTGACTCGAAAGGTAGTCGGCGGCGGCTTGGACCATGGTGATGGCCCCATCGTAGGTCATGCGGGTGGGACCGAGGAGGCTGAGACTTCCGACGGCTTGAGATCCTCGGCGATAGGTGGCGGAGACGAGGGTACACGATCGAATCGGTTCGAGGGGATTCTCGGACCCAATGCGGACATTGACGCGGCGATCGCTCCCGAGGGGTTCGGAGGGTTCAAACATCAGAGGAAACAGTTGTTCTTGTTCCTCTTCGAGAAGTTGCACCAAAGACTGGATCTGTTGCAACTCGGTAAACTCGGGCTGTCGTAGCACTTCGGCTAACCCACTCATCGCCATCGGGCTAATGGTGGGAGGTTCGAGGCGTTGGGCCAAATCCACAAATAGGGTTTTGAGGCTGTCGGCGTAGCGTTGGAATTGGCGATCGAGTTCGCCCCAGTCTAAGGCCGCTAAATCGGCGATGGTTTTTCCTCGTAACTGACTGTTGAGGAAATTCGAGAGAATTTGCAGTTCGCGATCGAGAATCTCAGGATCGGGGTTCTCGTCGGCCCCATCCCCGGAACTGGGGACACTCATTAACATCGATTGGGTTTGATAGGCATCAGTGACCACAATCAGCATCACCTGACCGGGGTCAACTTGCAAGAGTTGTAAATGGCGCAAACTAGCGGTGTGAATTTGCGGCAGAGAGATGAGGGTAATATAGCCGCTGAGGGTCGAGAGAATCTGCGCCGCACCCCGTAACACCGCTTCGAGACTCCAAGTTTCCCAATTGAGACGTTCTGCAAACAGCCGTTGGGCGCGATCGGCGAGAGTATCGGAGGGGGTCATCAGATAGTCAACATAGACGCGATAGCCGAAATCCGAGGGAACCCGTCCGGCGGAGGTATGGGGTTGATACAACATCCCCGCTTTTTCGAGAAGTCCCATTCCCGAGCGAATGGTGGCAGAACTTACACTGAGATTATAGTCATCCAGGAGGGATTTAGAGCCGACCGGTTCTGCCGTCGCAATGTAGTGACGGACGGTCGCCCAGAGAATCTGTTGTTGTCGATCCGTTAACGCGAATTGCCCAGTCATTGATATCTGTTTAAAGGTTTTGGTTGAGGTTTTGCTGGTAACGCCGGTAATCTTAAAAAAGGTTTTATGTTTTCCCTATCATAGACTGAGAGTTCCGAGATGGGGGTTCACGAAGAACGATCGCCGCCGAGGCTGAGGCTTTGCGCGATCGCCAAACCTCGATACACTGATGAGGCACAATCAGGCACTGTCTAAGCTAATCCATGTCCGTCACCGATCGCCTACAAGGACTAAATATCTATCTGATTGGGATGATGGGGTCGGGGAAGAGTACCACCGCAACTCACCTCGCTCGTCAGCTTCACTATCGCTATTTTGACACTGATACGTTGATTGAACAGGTCGCTGGCCAGTCGGTTGGCGACATCTTCGCCCAGGAGGGGGAAGCCGGCTTCCGACAACTCGAATCTCAGGTTCTCTCGCAGTTGTCCGCCTATCAACGATCGGTCATTTCCACAGGAGGCGGCATTGTGGTGGAGTTAAGTAACTGGAGTTTTCTGCGCTACGGTGTCGTTGTCTGGCTAGATGTCGCCCCAGATCTACTGTTTGAACGACTCGATGCCGATCAGACTCGTCCCCTGTTGCAAACGGCTGATCCTCGCCAGACCCTAGACACCCTTTTAAACGAGCGGCGATCGCGCTACGAACAAGCGGATTTACGCATTGAGGTAACCGCCGCCGATAGCCCAGAAGCCGTCAGTCAACGGATTCTCGCCACCCTCCCTCAAGTCCTGAAAGCCCAGTCCACGCCATCTGAAACCGCCAATGGGACTCACACTTAAGCAGGTTGTTCCCTGGGGGCGATCGCTGGCCGACTACCGCCAGATGTTCGCCCTCAGCGACGGGGACTTCCAAGGAACCGTCCTTGACTGTGCGGGGGGACCTTCGAGTTTTAACGCCGAAGCCACGGCCCGAGGAACCGCTGTGATCTCTTGTGACCCCATCTATCAGTTTTCCGTCGCCGAGATTCAGCAACGGATTCAGCAGACGTATCCTAAGATTATTGAGGCCTTAGACGACAACCGCGATCGCTTCGTCTGGGACGACTTCCGCAGCCCCCGCCATCTCGGGGACGTGCGTTTAGCCACCATGGATCGCTTTCTGGAGGATTTCCCCCAAGGACTCGCCCAAGGACGCTATCACAGCGAGATGTTACCAAAACTTTCATTCAAAACCGGTCAATTTGACCTCGCCCTCTGTGGCCATCTCCTGTTTAGCTATTCCCAACAGCTTGACCTCGACTTTCACCTCAACGCCATCAAAGAACTCGCCCGCGTCGCCCGAGACGTGCGAATTTTCCCGATTGTGACCAACTTCGCCGGGGACATCTCCCCCCATTTAGGGCCAATTCTCGAACAACTCCCCCAAGCGGGCTATACTCTGCGAGTTGAAACCGTCCCCTACGAGTTTCAGCGCGGCGGAAACCAAATGTTACGGGTATTTCCCACCCAGTAGCGCCATTTCTCCCCCATAACTGTTCACCATTAACCGTTTCGTGACCCCCTTGGGGGTTAACTATTAACGTTGCGACAGGACAATCCCTTGGGGTTGCCCATACCTGTTCCCTATTCCCTGTTCCCTATTCCCTGTTCCCTATTCCCTGTTCCCTATTCCCTGTTCCCTATTCCCTGTTCCCTGTTCCCCAAAATGCCAAACGAACGTAAAGATCTCCAAGAAGCCGACGCCACCCGAGTTCAAGTTCTCAGTGAAGCCCTCCCCTATATCCAGCAGTTCGCCGGACGGACGGTGGTGATTAAATATGGTGGGGCGGCCATGAAAGATTCCCAACTGAAAGACAAAGTGGTTCGGGATGTGGTGTTCCTCTCCTGTGTTGGACTACGGCCCGTCGTGGTTCACGGCGGCGGCCCAGAAATCAACACCTGGCTAGAGAAACTCAACATTGAACCCCAGTTCAAAGATGGCTTACGCGTCACCGATGCGGCCACGATGGATGTGGTGGAAATGGTTTTAGTCGGACGAGTTAACAAGGAACTCGTCGCCCTCATCAACGCCGCTGGCGGCCAAGCGGTGGGACTTTGTGGAAAGGATGGGAATTTGATTCAAGCCCGCCCCCAAGGGAAAGAGGGGATTGGTTTTGTCGGGGAAGTGGCCTCAGTGAATCCCTCGGTGATTGAGTCGTTGGTTAAAAGTGGCTATGTCCCGGTGGTGTCCAGTGTGGCCGCCGATGAACATGGCCAGGCTTACAATGTCAATGCGGATACGGTAGCCGGAGAGATTGCGGCCGCGTTGGGGGCGGAAAAACTGATTCTGTTAACGGATACGGCGGGAATCCTCAAGGATTATCATGACCCGAGTACCTTGATTTACAGTTTGAATATTCAGGAAGCCCGCCAGTTGATTGATGATGGAGTTGTCGCGGGGGGGATGATTCCTAAGGTTAATTGTTGTGTGCGATCGCTGGCCCAAGGAGTCGGCGCTGCCCATATTTTGGACGGACGAATTCCCCATGCGTTACTGTTAGAAATTTTCACGGATTCGGGGATTGGTTCGATGATTGTTGCTTCGGATTATAGTCGTTCGATTTGGGAGTTGAATCGGGAATAGGGGAGAAGAAGGGAATAGGGAATAGGGAACAGGGAACAGGGAACAGGGGAGAACCCACCTCTTGCCTTTTGCCTTTTGCCTCTTGCCTCTTGCCTTTTGCCTCTTGCCTCTTGCCTCTTGCCTCTTGCCTCTTGCCTTTTTTTGCCTCTTGCCCTAAAAGCGATCGCGAATAATAAAGATAAGAAACGATTTGAGGAAAAAGAACGCGGATAAGCCGGAAATGCCGAAGGCAATAAAAGCCGCAATGGGATAGGTTCCTGAGAGAAAAACAGCCCCTGATAGGATAGAAAATCCGGTGATGCAGGCATAGACTAACACCGTCAACATGAGTTGAATCCGCTGCATTTGCCGTTCCATTTCTGGCGAGTTGGTGCGGAATTGAAACTCGCCTCGTTCGAGTCGCCCCTCAAGTTCTCGTAGTAGCACTTCTGCGCGGCTGGGGCGATTGAAGCGTTGGTTGATAAAGCCTTTAGCTTGACGAGTAATCTCACCAAATACCTGTCCTCGCCCACTTTGATTCTCAATCACTAAGGTTTTAACAAAGGGTTTGGCGCAACCAATTAAGCTATATTGACTGTCTAACGTTCGGGCAATTCCATCGAGGGTTCCTAGGGCTTTTAAGACAAACGTCATTTGGGCGGGAAGTCGAAACGGCTGCTGTTCAAACATGGTGTAGAGTTCCCGTTTGAGTTCCCCAAATTCTTGAAATTCAATGGGGCGATCGCGAAATCGATCTAGGGCAAACTGTACCAAATTTCGCACGGGAGTCATATCAGAGAGTTCCTCAACTAACCCCATCGAAATCAGCGTTTCGAGGACTTCATCGGTGTCTTTACGCAAGACAGCAAAGAAACTCCGCGTCATTTCGGTTTGATTGAGAGAGTTGATTTCTGACATCATGCCGAAATCATAGAAAATAATCTGTCCTTCTGGGGTAACTGCCATATTTCCCGGATGGGGATCGGTATGAAAAAAGCCATCAATTAACAGTTGTTTGAGATAGCAGCCAATCCCCATGACGTTGAGTTCCCGGAGATTGATGCCAATCGATTCTAAGGTTTCTTTGTCGTTGATTTTAATCCCCGGTAGATATTCCAGAGTTAAGACCTTGGATGTGGTATAGCGCCAATAGACTTTTGGCACTAAAATGGTGTCCGACTCTTCAAAATTTTCTCGAAAACGCTCGGCATTTTTGCCTTCATGAATATAGTCAATTTCTTCGTAAATATAAGTCCGAAACTCGTTGTAAATGGATTGGAGGTCATATTTACGAGTCCAACGAAATAAACGCTCGGCTAAAACAACCTGCTGATAAAGGACTTGAAAATCTAAATTAAAGAGTTTCTCTAAGCCGGGTCGTTGGACTTTCACGACCACATCTTCTCCCGTGTGTAGGCGGGCTTTGTGAACTTGTCCTAAACTGGCGGCTGCAATGGGATGATAATCAAAGTCTCGATAGAGGCTATGGAGGGAATTTTTGAGTTCTTTTTCAATTAGGGCGATCGCCTCATCGGAGGAAAAAGGCGGAACTTTATCTTGCAGTTGGGAGAGGGCGCGGATATATTCGAGGGGTAATAAGTCCCCTCGTGTCGAGAGGGCTTGACCAATTTTGATAAAGGTTGGCCCCAAATCGAGGAGGGTGTTGACTAACCACTGGGCGCGACGTTGACGATGTTTAGAATCACGTTTTCCCCGGAGGCGATCGCAGCCTAGAAACCACAATAGCTTGGCCGTAGCCGCAAAAATTTCCACCTGGCGGGCGAACAGAGAGGTTCGGGTGCGTTGCCAACGCAAGGGTTTCGGAGATGCTTTGACTAACATAGACGGGGATTGAGCGAGGGGATAGAGGGATGGAAACGGCTCAGACCGCTGAGGGGTCTATCTCTCGCCAACGGTTCTTTAAAAACAGGTTGCACTATAGGAAGTTTAGGTGAAAATTGTCCTCAATAGGAGGTCATAGGAGGTCACAGGGATTTCACAGACAACGAATCGACCACGAGACCACTCAAGAGACGAGTGCTGGCGAGGTTCCTCATCGAGTCAATGGGATGAACACATCCTGATAGGATGAAGGGCGTTGTTGATGTCAAATTGCCCCCAACTGCTGTGAAGGTTTATTGTTATCACACTCCCGAACTGACCCCGGTTGATCCAATCCCCGCCTGTGCGGTGGCGATCGATGTTCTCCGGGCCACCACCACCATCGCCACGGTTCTCGCTGCTGGGGCCGAAGCGGTGCAAGCCTTTAGCGATATCGATAAACTCATGGCGGCCAGCGACGGCTGGGACCCCTCAAAACGCCTGCGAGCGGGGGAACGAGGCGGTGCCAAGGTTGAGGGCTGCGATTTTGGCAATTCGCCCCTAGAATATCACCGCGATCGCGTCTTAGGATGTCGTCTGTTCCTGAGTACCACCAACGGAACCCGCGCCCTACACCGAGTCGAAGCCGCACCAATTCTCCTGACAGCGGCGTTGGTGAATCGCCGGGCCGTGGTGGAGTTTTTGGCCCAAAACCAACCCGAAACCGTCTATTTGGTCGGTTCAGGCTGGCAAGGAAGTTACTCCTTAGAGGATACCGTCTGCGCCGGGGCGATCGTCGCCAGTTTGCTGGAGTCGGGGTCTGTTGGCTTGGCGGAACTGGCCGGAAATGATGAAACGGTGGCCGCCTTGGCGTTATATGAACAATGGCGCGATCGCCTGGTGGACCTAATGGCGATCGCCAGTCACGGCCAACGTCTCTTACGGCTCAACTGTAACGCCGATTTAGAGTATTGCGCCCAGGAAGATATCCTCGATGTCTTACCCCGACAGCAAGAACCCGGCGTTTTGACCGCTCACGCCTAGCCCCAAGCCCTAGGCTACGATAAAATGCAAGATTCAGCGCAAAATTCAGCGAGAGTATTGATTGAGAGTATTGAATCATAATGGCAACGATTAACGAGAATTACCTAAAACTGAAAGCGGGCTATTTATTCCCAGAAATTGCCCGTCGTGTGGCGGCGTTTACGGATGCCAATCCCGAGGCCCCGATTATTAAATTGGGCATTGGTGATGTCACGGAACCCCTGCCGAAAGCCTGTTTGGACGCTATGTCGAAGGCGGTTTCTGAAATGGGCGATCGCGCCACGTTCAAAGGCTATGGCCCCGAACAAGGCTATGGTTGGCTACGAGAAAAAATCGCCGCCCAGGACTTCCAATCCCGCAATTGTGACATCGACGCCTCGGAGATTTTTGTCTCCGATGGCGCAAAATGTGACACCGGGAATATCCTGGACATTTTTGGCAAAGATAACCGCATTGCGGTGACGGATCCCGTGTATCCCGTCTATGTCGATACCAACGTTATGGCGGGACATACTGGCCCCGCCAACGATGATGGTAAATATGAGGGGTTAGTCTATATGCCCATTTCAGCGGATAACAATTTCACCGCTGAAATTCCCTCAGAAAAGGTCGATTTAGTCTATCTCTGTTTCCCCAATAACCCCACTGGGGCAACGGCGACGAAAGAGCATTTAAAAGCCTGGGTTGATTACGCCCGAGACCATCAAGCGATTATCCTGTTTGATGCGGCCTATGAAGCCTTTATTACCGATGCCAGTTTACCTCATTCGATCTATGAAATTGAAGGGGCGAAAGACTGTGCGATCGAATTCCGGTCTTTCTCTAAAAATGCTGGCTTCACCGGAACTCGTTGCGCCTACACGGTGGTTCCCAAAACCCTAACCGCCACCACCGCCAGCGGTGAAACAGTCCAACTCCATCAACTCTGGAATCGTCGCCAATCCACCAAGTTCAACGGGGTTTCCTACATTGTGCAACGGGGGGCAGAAGCGGTCTATTCCGAGGCAGGACAGGCGCAAATCAAGGCATTAGTGGGCTTTTACTTGGAAAACGCTAAAATCATCTGCGATCGCCTCAGCAACGCCGGTTTAACGGTCTATGGGGGCGTGAACGCGCCCTATGTCTGGGTCAAAACCCCCAATGGTTTATCCAGTTGGGAGTTCTTCGATAAACTCCTACAAACGGCCAACGTCGTCGGAACGCCGGGGTCTGGCTTTGGGGCCGCCGGTGAGGGCTATTTCCGTATTTCGGCCTTTAACAGCCGGGCCAATGTTGAAGAAGCCATGACTCGTGTGACGCAAAACTTTAAGGTTTAACGAGTTAAGGTTTAATGAGTTAGACACTCAGCCGGGTTTCTGCATGATTGACGTGTGGGAACCCGGCTTTTTGCTGGGTTGCGGCCCGGGAGCTGACGTAAACTTTTGTAACAAAAAGCGGCAATTTACGTAAAACTCGCCCCGTTAAACCGACAGATAAAGGACAGGGTTTCAAGTGAGTGATCCATGGTTCCCATCTCTCCTGCATCTGATCGAGTGTCCACCACCCCAACCATTGCCGACGAGTGGATTTGTCCTGATATTCGTCCTTACTGGCAACTGGCCAAGGTTAAACAGGATAGCCGCGTCGTCTTGCGATGTCCCCAATCGGGCGATCGCCATCTCTTCTCAGACGTTGAAGGCTATGCCCTGCGCTACTTCACGGGCAAATATAGCATCCAAAACGTCCAAGACCGCTGTCAGGCAGAGTTTACCCTCGTGGACAGCCAGTTGGTGGTGCAGCTGATTCAAAAACTCATCCGTAAAGGGATTCTCGCCCTCGACACCCTGCCAACCGAGAATCGTCCTCAACTCAAACCGGAGGTGCAATGGGTCAAAAATGCTGATGGTTACTCGATTCTGCGTAACCGAGGCGATCGCACCTACCTGCAAGTGGCCCCCAAAGACCAAGCGGCGATCGTCGCCTACCTTAACGGAGAACCAACCAACGTCTCCCCCGCCAAACTCCAGCAACTCCTACAACTGCTGTCCAGAACGGGAATGTTGGAGGGAACGACCCCCCCAAAACGGCCTAAGGGTAAGTTCAACCCCATGCAACTGCTCTTTTTCAAAGTTCCCCTGTTCAACCCCGATCCTTGGCTGAACCGACATATCAACGCACTACGCTGGATCTGGACGAAAGGAGTGGCCTGGCTTCTCATGGCGTTTCTGGCGGCCTCGCTCGTCGTCGGTCTCTCTCAATCGCCCGATATCGCGCATTGGGGAATGCAACTGTGGAGTCAGCAGGGAGGACAGTTAATGATTCCCTTTGTTCTCCTGATTATGTCCGTCGTCTCCATCCACGAACTCGGCCATAGCTTCACCCTCAAACATTACGGCGGCATAGTTCCAGAAATTGGTCTGTTGTTCATGTGCCTCTTTCCCGCCGCCTATACCGACACCAGCGACTCCTATTGTCTATCTCGTTGGCAACGGATTCAGGTGGTCGGGGCCGGGGTTCTCACCCAATTCATTATTGCGGCGATCGCCCTCTGGGTATGGCAATTCGCCGTCGAAGGCAGTTGGCTCTCCATCAGCAGCTATCTCCTGATGATGGCGGCCCTGTTAACGGTGGCCCTAAACCTCAATCCCCTAGCAAAATTCGATGGTTATCACCTGGCTGTGGCGGTGACGGGAATTAACAATCTACGCAGCCGGTCCTTTACCTTCTATAAACGACTGTTCACCGGCAAACCTCGGCGAGAACGAGCCAGCGATGCCCGAGTGTTGGCTCTCTATGCTCCTCTGAGTCTCCTTTATATCTCGATGGTGTTTGGCCTGTTGTTCTTGCGACTCGGGGGTTGGACGCTGACCAACATTCCGGCGATCGCGCTAACGCTAATTACCCTCTGGGCGATCTATTTTTTCCTAATGCCTGATCCTGAGTAGTTTCGATCTCAGCCTCATCTGTCAGCATTTGTGAGCATCTGTGAGCATCTACCATTTATCTTGCACCCGTTATGGCACCTCAACCTCAAAATAACAATCCCCTCAAAGTTGTTCCCCCCACTCCTCGTTCTGATAGTCCTCCATCTCCTCCTCAACCGGAGTCTCAACCCAGGGAATCTCAAGCTAGGGAGGCTCAAGCTACCGCGTCTCAAGCTACCGCGTCTCAAGCTACGTCAGACGCAACGACAAAAGGGGATAGCCATCGCTCCCGCCGCTGGTTAGTGGCAGGAGCGGTACTGTTAGGGTTTGGTGCAGTAGGCTTTATCCCGATGGGAAGTTCTGTGGGTGGGAAAGGAATTTTGCACACTCTTCCTGGACAACGACAATCCATCGTTATGCCAACCGGGGGAATTGTCCGCCTTGAATTTAACCCAAATCAACCGGTACAAGATGGACAACCGATGATACGAGCTGGACAACCTCTGATCACGATTCACGATCGCCAACTGCTCAATCGGATTCAAGAAGTCGAGCGATCGCTCCAGCAAGAAGAAGCGGCCTTAGCCATAGCCACAGAACGATTGGATCTGGCACAGCGACAACTTAATAATGCGATCGCCCAACGCAATCAGGCCCAAGTGGCTCTAGATCGTCATCGTCTGGATTTAGAAGCAATGCAGTTCGGCCCAGGAACTCCCGAGACGCGTCAGATTGAAGAAGAACAACGGGCGATCGAAACTGAGAGGTTCAGAAACGACAGTCGTATTCAAGGACTACAAGCCCAAATTCGCCAAATTCAACGTCGTCAAATCACCCTAGAATCACAACTCCAACGACACCGAACAGACCTTGTTGAATTTGAGAAAAAAATGGCTCGGTTAGAACCCCTATTTCAAGATAATACTGTGTCAGCTTTGAACCCTCGCATACAAAATCTCAGCATACAAATTTCCGATTTAAACAATAAAATTGATGAAAAAGAAGGGGAGTATCACCAAAATCAGGAACAAATTGTTGATCTAGAAACACAAATCGAGAATCAAGAACATCGATCAACTCGCAGCGAGTACGAAAGCCAGGCTCGCGGTGAACAACGTAACCAAGTCGTTTTTGAGTCTCAGCGAGAACTCATTACCCTCCAGAATGCCGTTCAACGTCAGCAAGGAGAGGTCGATGCCAAAGAACGAGAAGTCTTGATTGCCTCTCAACAAGTGAATAATCATCAAGAGGCGATCGATACCTGGCAAGCAACCCTCAAGGAGCTGCAAGATGATCAAGAAGATTTGACACAATATGCTGAAATATCGGGAGACGTCTTAGAGTCTGATCTTGATCTGATCGATAACGCATACGTCCCAGCCGGAGAAGAAGTACTATCTCTTGCTAATCTCAATTTTTTCCAAGTTAAGGCCTTAATTTCTCAAGCAGATCGGACTCTTGTTCGAAAGGGACAACCTGTTAAATTTTCAGTTGCCAACCAACCACCGGGCATTACCTATGAGGGAATTGTCAACGATATTCGCCGCAAAACCGACAACGAAGAAGCAGGGGTTAACCCCGTTTTTGAAGTGACTTTCACAATTGACAATCCCGAAGGATATCGCTTACCCGATGATGAGGGAAATGTCAAGATTACAACCGCCCCTCGCAATCTATACCAAAAAATCAACCATCAACTTGGCAAACTCATTGATTTTTCTCGCTTCTAGTACAGTCAAAATCAAGATATAACAAAAATCAAGACATAACCCATCAGCACTAGAAAGACTGGCCCCCTCCGGAGCCAGTCTTTCCAACGCCTTAAGACTCCGTTAACGCCCCCCCACAACTCGAACCACATCCCGCCGTGCAGCCATAACAATAATCTCGAGTTTGGATTTCTTCAATGACATCCAGACTCCCCGCCTGCAATAGCGTTCGTACCGTTAACCGTTCTCCCGTCGCCGCGAGAGCGTCAACCCCCTCCATCTGGTTGAAATCACAATCATAGATATTTCCCAGATAATCCACCGAAAGCTGATTACGACACATCACCCCCGCCACAGTCGCGGAATTAAAATTGGCTTCCAAAAAAGCTGTGTAAGATTCATGCAGATGCTGACGTTGCAAAAACTGTTTAGTTCGTCCAATAGGAAGATTGGTAATCGTCAAAAGATTGTTAAACTCAACGCCAAATTGCCCCCCTAAATGAGCTTTATAGGCGGCTTCTAAGTTCTTCTGATCTGGCGGGAGTCGAAAGTCATCCTGAGACCAAGGCATCGGCGGATTATAGACTAAATCTAAGCTCAAGTCTGGGTGTCGTCCATATCCCAATTGGTTAAGCCATTGCAGGGCGCGAATTGACTCATCAAATACGCCATTTCCGCGCATTTTATCGACGTTATCCGCCAGATAACAGGGAAGCGAGGCAACCACTCGAAGCTGATTTTGAGCGAAATACTCTGGCATATCATTATAGCCAGGGACAAAGTAAATGGTTAAGTTGGAGCGAACAATAACCTCTTTTCCATTGGCTCTAGCGGCTTCAACTAAGGGCTTAAACCCCTTGTGCATTTCCGGCGCTCCGCCGGTTAAATCAAGAGTTTTAATCTGAGGAAACTGCTCAATTAAGGTGACTAAATCCTGCCAAGTTTCTCGCGAAATTTCTTCGGTTCGCTTGGGGCCAGCTTCAACGTGACAATGGCTACAGGCGAGATTGCAGCGTTTCCCGAGGTTCACCTGCAACACTGAGATTTGTTGTTTGGTTAGGGGAGCGTCCAGTTTGTGATCAAACGGGGTAATGGTTTGAGAGCGAGTGGGAGTTTGTACCATGAAGGGCAAGAGATCTTAGGTTTTCACATTAGATGTTCAAAAGGTGTTTGAAAGATGTTTAAAAAATCTTCAAACGGAGAAACAAGGGTGAGTTACGGGAGTTCTCACCCTAATGTTGACATCTAAACTAGGAACAGCAGGATTGTTTCGGGGTAGATGAGGGTTGAGAGGATTGCGATCGCGAGGGTTCAGGACTAGCTTTGACGGCTCCTTTATAGGCGCGAACCGTCAGCGATCGAAACTCAATTCCATCAACAACTTGCCAAGGTTCTTCCTGACGACTGAGGACATTAACATCACGAAATCCCACCTGCTCAAACTTTTTAGGAAACTCCGCTTCTTGGAACGCCCCAGCAATACAACCACTCCATAAGTCGGGGTCATTGAGAATCGTCTCGGTGGGGAATTGGTCACTCACAATATCGGAAATGACCGCCCGACCGCCGGGTTTTAGGACTCGGAAAATCTCTTGGAAAAGCTGCTGTTTGTCCCGAGGACGCACTAAGTTGAGGACACAGTTAGAGACCACTACATCAATGCTATTGTTCGCGATAAGGGGCGTTTCTCGGCGGATGCGATCGCAGGCTTGTTCAAAGTCAGACAAGTCCTCTAACGTGTGAATCGGATGTTCACTCAGCCATTGTTGAACCTGCTGCATATCTAGGGCTAAATCTTGGATTTTACCCTTGACAAATGACAGGTTTTGATAGCCGATTTTTTCGGACATCTCATCTTGATACTTGCGAGCTAAGGCTAACATTTTGTCATTGAAATCAACCCCAATCACGGAGCCATTAGCCCCAACCTTTTGAGACAGGATATAACAGATTTTTCCAGCCCCCGATCCCAAATCTAAAACGGTTTCGCCAGCCTGAACATAACGAGAGGGGTCGCCGCAGCCATAATCTTTCTCCAAAATTTCTTGGGGAATCAGCTTCAAATAGGTGTTGTCGTACTCAGTGGGACAACACAAACTCGGCTGAACTTGGTCGGCTCCAGCTTGATAGCGCTCTAGCACCACCTGTTCGACATCATAAGTCTGAGATGGGGTCTGAGATGGGGTCTGGGATGAGTTTGGACGCAGGGTCGAGGGAGTGTTTTGGGTCATAATCAAAAAATCGGGTCAGTTCTTGTACTGTATCGCGATCGCCCCCAGATGTGATGACTTGTGATGACCTGTGATGACCCACAGGGTCTATCTTGGGGTCTAGGGCTGCATCTATTTTCAATACGTCCATCAGCCAGCATCGGATTGTTGACGCTTCCCAAAACCCATCAACCGTCAACTCTGAGCCAGGAGACATCCCCCAAGCCGTAAAATGGAAGCAGCCTCACCGCTCACTCCCAAGTCCCTCGCCATGCGTATTCTCCTCGTTGATGACGAAATTGAACTAACCACTCCTCTCTCGCAAGCCTTAAAACGAGAAGGGTATGAGATTGACGTGGCGTTCAGCGGACGAGACGGACTCACCCTAGCGGCCCAACATCAGTATGATTTATTGGTCTTAGACTGGATGCTTCCCGAATCCTCGGGGTTAGAGGTTTGTCGGGAGCGGCGATCGCATGGAGACACCACCCCAGTCCTGTTCCTCACCGCCAAAGATACCCTCGATGACCGCGTTTTAGGACTCGACGCGGGCGCCGATGACTATCTCGTCAAACCCTTTGAACTGCGAGAACTCCTGGCTCGCGTGCGGGCCTTACTGCGGCGATCGCCCCATTGGGACGGCGATCGCAACCCACGTCCCGACGCCACGTCAACCTCCCCAACCTCGGGCCAACAGCGATTACAGGTCGGGGATCTCAAACTCGACCTCGACAACCAACTGGCCCATCGTCAGGGACGCACCATCGAGCTGTCGGGCAAAGAACTGCGGCTATTAGCCTATTTTATGACCCATCCCGGACAACTCCTAACCCACCAACAAATCCATGACTATCTCTGGGATGGCGATCGTCCCCCCAGCAGCAATGTCCTGGCGGCCTCAATTCGTCTGTTACGCCGCAAACTCTCCATCTCCGGCGAACCTCCCCTAATTCACACGGTTTACGGCAAAGGCTATCGCTTCGGCGATTAGTCCCCAAAGAGAGCAACCATCAAGGTACGCCCCTAAGTCTTTCCCCCTCTTGCCTCTTGCCATCCCCTCTTGGGAGGGGTTAGGGGTGGGTTATGCCTCTTGCCTCTTGCCTTCTGTTCCCTGTTCCCTTCTTTTGCCCCTACAAGTCCAATTCCGGCTGACGTAGAGGAATCTGCATAAAGAACTCGGTCCCCGTACCTTCTTCTGACTCACACCAAATGCGGCCCTGGTGTTTCTCGACAATGATTTGATAGCCAATCGAGAGGCCTAACCCCGTTCCTTTGCCAACAGACTTGGTGGTAAAGAAGGGATCAAACAGTTTCTCTAGCATTTCCGACTTAATCCCCGGTCCATTGTCACGAATCCGAATCGTGACACTGTCGGGAGTCGTACAATTCTTCGCACCGGGAGTTAACCCACTACAGGTCGTCTCGGTACAAATGGTGATGGTGGGAGTCTCGGAAGATTGCGGACGACGCAATCCATCGTCTTCAACGGCATCGATCGCATTGGCGATGATGTTCATAAACACCTGATTGAGCAATCCAGGGAAACAGTCGACTTTCGGCAAGTCGCCATAATACTTAATCACGCGAATCGGGGCCAGTTCTCCTTTACCTTTCAAGCGGTTATGGAGAATCAACAGGGTGCTTTCAATCCCCTCATGGATATCGACGGCCTTCACATCGGCCTCATCGAGGCGCGAGAAGTTCCGCAACGAGACGACAATCTGACGGATACGTTCAGCCCCCATTTTCATCGAATCGATTAACTTGGGTAAGTCTTCTTCGAGAAATTCTAGGTCAATATCCTCGATTTCGTCCTCAATCTCCTCAGGCGGATTGGGAACATGGCGTTGATAGAGGTCAATCAACCCCAGTAAGTCTTCGACATAGGTGCTGGCGTGGCTGATGTTGCCGGTAATGAAGTTGACGGGATTGTTGATTTCATGGGCAATCCCGGCCACCATCTGCCCCAAACTGGACATCTTCTCATGTTGAATCAACTGGGCCTCAGTTTGTTTGAGATGTTCCATGGCCTCTTGCAGTTGACGGGCCTGCGTTTGGGCCGCTAGGGCCGCCGCGCAGGTTTTGGCGTAGAGTTCGGCTTGATCGATGGCGATCGCCAACTGATCGACCACGGCCTGCAACAGTTCGACCTCATTATCATTCCAAATGCGGCCATTGCCATGACTACAGGCGATCGCCCCAAACTGTCCAGAGCGAGTCCCCAACGGTAGAATCAACTGGGCCTTAACATCCAACGGTTCTAAAAAGGCCCGTGTTTCGTCGTCGGCCTGATCGAGATCATTCAACTGCACCGTTTCCAGTTGCCAAATTTTGGGAACTAGCCGTTCGGCCTGAGACATAAAGCTTTCGCCTAAAAAGCTGGGAATATCTTTCGCACAGGCTTCATGAGTAACCGCCAACGTCAGGGGAGACTCACCCTGTCCTGAACACCAGAGATAATAACAGCGGTCAATTTGCAGCAGACTACGGATTTCATGAACGGCCGTATCTAGGATCGTATCGAGATCTAGGGAATTGCGGATCTGTCCGGCGAGGCGAAACAGTAGGGATTTGCGGCGATTAACCAGGGCCTCACGCGCCCAGGAGCGATCGACCGATAAGCCGATGGTACTCGACAACCAATCTAAAACGCTGACGGCATCTTCAGTCCAGGGATGACAGCCACAAATCAACAGCACTCCTAAGAGGCGTTCTTCGACAATAAGCGGATAGAGAACTAATCCTTGAATGTTCTGATCTCTGGCCCATGCTGTTAGCTTGGGTACATCGAGAATCGACGGATCGAATCGTGAGTCGGGTAACGCGGTGGTCGACTCTAAGGGGAAATCTTGGCCAATGCGATCGAGGCGATTATTGATATAGGGTTCGCGAGTATCGGCCACCCAACCCAAGAGGGATTCCTCTAATACCGTCGTTTTGGGAAACAGATCACTGGGGAGGGAGTCTCCGGTCTGGTTTTGTTGCACCAATGTCAAGGGTTTTTCGGTGCAGTCAAAGGTGGTTGTATCGGGGTCATCGGCCTGAACGAGCCAAATTCCTACGGTTTTCGCCTGTAGATGGATTAGTAGGGCCTGAATGCTGCGATCGAGGCTTTCATTGAGGGTCTGACTTTGAGCCAGAGCGCTACTGACGGAACTCACCAGACTAGAGAGGTGGCTTTGCTCAAGCAAGACCGTCTCATTTTTTTTGTATTGGGTGACATCGCGAAAATAAATCGATAGCCGTTGGGGTTCCGGGTGCAGCCGCACTTCGAGCCAGATTCCCAGGGGATCGTAGTATTCCTCGAAATGGCGGCAAGTTTGGGTGTTAAAGGCGGCGTGACATTCTTGCGCGAAGACTGATTCAATCAAATCGGGGAAGGTTTCCCAGAGATTGGTATCTACAACCTCATTGCGGCGGATGTTCCAGAGTTTTTCGGCGCGGCGGTTGACGTAGAGGAGTCGCCACTGGCGATCGACAGCGAAAAAGGCCTCGGTAATCGTCTCTAGGATGCTAAAGCGATTGGGGGTTTCATCCTGGCGAAAGCGAGAAATTTCATCGGGGGATGATTTGGCCGCTGTCTTGGCGGGGAGGGGTAAATGATAGGGATTTTTGGCTAGGGGAACTGCACCGAGATAATGCTGCTGGCTGCGGCTCTCTTGCCAGGGAGAGCGTTGAAAATAGGTGCCAAAGTCTCGTAAGGCTCGCAGCGATCGCGTTGCTTGGCGACTGAGGGTGGCTAGGGCTTTGCGCTGGGTTAAATCGAGCTGACGCGGTTCATTGTCGAGGACACAGAGGGTTCCCACGGTTGTTCCTTTGGGACTCACGAGGGGAATCCCACAATAGAAGCGATAGTGAGGAGAGCTGTTAATGAAGGGGCGATCGCGCAACTGGGGCTGTTGGCTTAAGTCTTCGATCACCGTCAGGCGATCGCGATCGAGGGTGACTTCACATAAATCAATACAGAGGCCAAACTGCTCAGGCGATATCCCCAACGCCGCTTTAATCCAACAGCGATATTGGCCAGGGGCGGTTTCCCCTAACCCTTGGCCAGCACTTGATCGCATCCCGTTGCTAAAGACAATGGCCGCAACCGGAGCTTGGCAGATATAAGTGGCAAGTCGTGCGAGATCTTTGAACGCCTCATTGGGGTGTTCGTCAAACGCACAGGACGCTTCGGGCATGGCAACCTCTAACAATGCGCGCGATGGATGGGTGTGAGCTAACATAACAGTTGCCTCGACTGACAAGTAGAGCCATCAGGGGGTTAATCACGCTGTCTAGCTGAACGTCCAGCTGAACCTGAGACCATCGTTGCAACTAAATCTCGTGAATGATTGTCTCGAAAGCTCATGATCAGTAGAGTGCGATCCCGCACCAGTTCAAGAGACGATGACGGGTTTGGCCCAGGGACACCCCTCAAACTTACCAATTGATCTACCTTTATCGCATCGAGGAACCCGGCCTTGGTCGCCCTACCTCTCTAGCTTACCTGATTATCTTTAGATTTCCTAAAGATTTAATGAAATGCAAGGGTTGCTTTTTCAGTTTGATTCTTAGGGGTCATCCCAGATAAATTACCGTAGGATTACTTACTCTAAGCTCAACATCTAATCCCGACCTCTAATCTCAAATTATTAAAAAAAATTAAAAGCGAGAACGTTAGCTCAAGCCTCAGCGACCGGCCTAGAGATCTCAAGTTTTAAAAAGCTTTTAACTGAGGCGGCTCAAAAATTGTTACCATGGTCACATAAACCGTTAGACCCTAGCCGATCGCACCTCCATCCCGACTCCGATTGAGGAGATTAGGTGTCCTTCATAGCATCCTTGAATCCGCTGCAATCAGGACTTGCGATCGCCGCAACGGGGACGTCCCTCTTGAGAGAACGCCATGCCTGTCAACTCCTTCAACTCCCCCACCATCCTCGCGGTCGATGACAGTCCAGTGATGCAAAAAACCATCCAACGGACGTTAGAAAAGCACTACCGCGTCATCCTCGCCGACAACGCCTTAGATGCCCTCAGCACCATTTATCATGAGCGCATCGCCGTTGTCCTACTCGATGTGTCTATGCCCGACATTGATGGGTTAGAAATGTGTCGAACCGTCAGAAGCCTGCCCCAGTTTGCCGACTTACCCATCATCATGCTAACCGCCCGTGACAAAGCCTTCGACAAAGTCAAAGGTCACCTCGCCGGCGCAACTGAATATCTCACCAAACCCTTTGATGGAGAACAACTCCTAGACCTTGTCGGTAAATATAGTCATCAGCATCAGCCCCAACCCTCATCATCAGGTAACTAACGCCAATGTCTTAGAATACCCTATAAGCCATGGCTTAAGTCCCCAACCCGACAACTGTGATGAGCAACCTCTTCCCCGACCCCTTCAATGGTGGTCCCAATCCCTTCAACGATACCCCAGGACTTTCCAACGACCCCGTCTACGAAAACTCCGAACCTCCCGAGGGAGAATTTCCCGAAAACGCCATCCAGCGTAGCGACAAGACCGCCTCAATCCTACGCCGCTACTTCAGCATTCTCGTTCTAGGGGGACTCGTGCTAGGTTTAATTTTCTCCATCGGCGTGATCCGAGTCATTCAACATTTTGGTCTCGACGACGTTCCCGTACAAGTCGATTAAGCCAAGTTTGGCTAAACTAGACCTAACAGACAGCTACGGCCGCCAGGGCTAACTCAACTTAGCCGAGTCGAAGTTGTCATCGTCCTTTTCCTAACAGACCTGCACCTTGGTCGACATACCATCATGAAACTACTCCTGCTTGCCCTCATCGTTGTCTACGCCGGCGGCGTCTGGAAATTCTGGCAAGGCTTCCACCGCACCAGCTTCGAGAGAGGAATTGGCAATCAGATTGCCCTCTCACTCATGTGGCCCGTTCTCTACATTGGCAACAAGTCCTATCGTCAAAACTTTACCAAAGCCCTCAAAGGGCGCTAAGCCCAGACTCTGGAGTCGTTACCGTCAATCCCCGTGAGCCAAATTCCCCTCAGCGATCGCCTAGCCCAACTCTCCGAGCGGTACAATCGAGACTATCGTGGCGACCCCTTCGAGGTTCCCACCGAAGTCGAAACCCTCGATCTATTTCCCGACTGGGCCGCCGGAAAACTTCAACAGCGGATTGCTTCCCCCTTTTGGGACCTGGCCAAACCCAAAAAAAATCAGCGCTGTCTCGATCTCGGCTGCGGGGTGAGTTTCCTCATTTACCCCTGGATTACCTGGGATGCCCTCTTCTACGGGCGCGACATTAGCCGCGTCGCCTGTGATGCCCTCAAATCCCGCGCCCCACAACTCAACTCCAAACTCTTCAAAGGCGTCACCGTCGGTGGCGCCCATTTCCTAGAAGACTACGAGGCCAACTTCTTCGACCTCGTCATCGCCACCGGAGTCAGTTGTTACTTTCCCCTCGACTATTGGCAGCGGGTGATCGACGCGGTGCAAACGGTCCTCAAACCCGGTGGCCAGTTTGTCTTTGATGTCCTCAACCCCGAAGCGCCTCTGGCTGAAGATTGGGCTATCTTAGAAACCTATCTCGGCAGCGAGGTGTTCCTCGAACCCCTCAGCGACTGGGAACGTCTCTTCAAGGCCAACAGCCAGAAAGTCAGCCGCCGCCCTGGAGAACTCTTTATGCTCTACAAACTCTCGTTTTAAGGCCGACTGATGGCTCTCAAGACTCACCACCCGAGCTATGAAGCCTATCAAGACGAGGTGACATCATCGAGAGCGTGCAACGTCTGCACCAGGGACTCGATTTCTTGAGCCTGGTGGTGGTTGACCTGGGCAATGCGGTTCGTCGTCTGGGCTACGGCCTGAATTGATGTCTGAACCGTCGCGAAGACCTCAGCAGTTTCCCCCGCAACTCGTACCCCAGAATCTGCCGTTTCCGTGCCTAACTGGGTCGCCGTAGATGTTGAGCGAATCGCCGTTTGGATCTCGGTACTCAGATGGCGAATCCGCTCAGCCGACTGATGACTCTGATCCGCCAGTTTACGGATTTCGGCCGCCACCACCGCAAAGCCTTTACCCTTCTCTCCAGCCCGGACCGCTTCAACCGCTGCATTCAGGGCCAACATATTTGTCTGCGACGCCACATCCCCCACCAGCCGAGCGATGACACCAATGCGATCGGTACTCTCATTGAGCCGCTGCATCTCCTCTAAAATATCCCGGATCTGTTCGCGCAACGCCTGAGTTCCTGACAGGGCATTGGCCACATCCTCTGCCCCTTGATGGACTAACGTTAAGGCTTCCTTAGAGGTCGATTCGGCCTGTTCGGATTCATGATAGACCTCACGGGCTGACGCCCTCAGCCGTTCAATCTGCTCCATAGCGGCTTGGAGATATTGCTCTTTCTGGCGTTGCTGGTCTAGGGCCGTATTTTTCAGGGCCAGCAGTTCTTGGGTTTTGTTGAGTTGCTGTTCCAAGTCTTCGGTTTGCACGATCGCCTGTCCCGCCAAGGGCCGCAACAACAGCACCATCACCCCACTCCCCACGACAGTCAGGATGATGATCACTCCAGCCAGGTTACGGATATCCTCCATAATGCCCTGATAGAGTTCCCGGCTGTCGAGTTTGACGGCCACAGCCCAATCGTGATTGGCTAGGCGTAAGCTGGCGATCGCAATCTCCTCCTGCATCGTTTCCACTAAACGCAGCTGAACCTCCCCAGCCACGGCCTCAGCTAACGCCTCCTCCAACGGCTGCCGATATTCGAGGTCATCATCATCAAATAACAGCTCACTACCACCGTTGCGTTGCCGGCCTAGAACAATCACGCCGCTAGTCCCGAGTCGTTGTCCCTGATGGGTTAGACTCTCCAAATTAGAAATGTCAAATAACACCAAATCCGTTCCCACCCGTTGTCCCTGACCGTTGAGAATTGGAGCGGCTACCAACAACACATACTGACCCTCCTCCAACCTGAAGGGAGACCCCAATTGAGCATTTTGAGCTGATTGGCTCGGAACAATCCAGTCTCTTGTGGGAATCGTTCGCCCCACCTGTACCGCTAAATTATTATTGACATCGAGACGAGTAATCCCGAGAATTTCGGGGGATTGGTCGAGAGCATCCCCTAAAATCCGTTGATTACTCGCCACAAATGGCTCTTGCTCCAGTTCCCCCCGATTATAGGCTTCGAGTTCTTGGCGAGCGCGAGTACGGCTCGTCACCTGCATGGCAATGTCCGTCAGGCGAGAGAGAATTTCCTGCACTGTTCGACCATGAGTGGTCGCCGCAAATTCTAAGTTGTGCTGTTCTCCCTCTTTGAGTCGTTCGGACAGGGGAAAGATGGCCACCACAGCCACTAACGCCCCGATCATAAAGATGCCCAAGGCTGATGTGCTGACTAGATAGCGTTGAAACTGTTTCATATTCATGGCGCGTGCCATTTAGCGATTCTCCATGGGGCATCTCGATGGGCATGAGATGAGCTTGACCCCGGTAACAAGGCCGCTCATTTCAAGGATTGTCTCACGTAAAACTCCTGGGAGGGTTGGAAGCTCCGTGATTGATCGCGGAGAGGAAAACCGACTCAAGCGGCTTTAGCCGCCAGCACCCCCTTGCGGGGTGGAGGGGTATGGTTGCCCCTCCATGGAGCTATGGTTGGCTCCGACTCCCTTGCGGGGTAATGTTTGCTATGCGCTAACGCGCACGCTGCGCGAACGCTAATGTTCAGAGTCGGTACTTTCCCAATCGCACTGTCTTAACCCCTTAGGACTGTTTAACGATTCGGTTCTAGAGCCGAGAACTAGCACGCATTCCCGGGTAGGAACTTTAACTCTTGCTCGCTCACGTAGCCAGTTAAGGCTTAAGCTGGTCAGCTACCTGAAGGGGAGGGCACGAAGCCCCCGTGCTTCAGCCGGGGGTGCTGACGTCGATTCTGGAGAGTACAACCACTCAGGTCGAGATGATTTTAATTGACCATGGTTCCGAGTTGCAGAAATCTCATCGGCCCAAAACCCGGCCAGCACCCAGGAGGCCACTCCAAGTCCACGTAGCCCCCTCTTGCCTCTTGCCTCTTGCCTCTTGCCTCTTGCC
>FSSI02000002.1:95870-211562 GCA_900149785.2 Phormidium lacuna HE10JO
TGCCTCTTGCCTCTTGCCTCTTGCCTCTTGCCTCTTGCCCCTAACTAAACTGAATCCTCAAATAATCTTCATCCATTTTTGCCCCCGAAGGTTGTAGAGCTGCCAGAGCTTGAGGCAGAACCAAATTGCGGCGGTGATTGCCGATGCAAATGTTTAACTCATCGCCGGTTTTCGAGAGTTGGATTTTGTCCTTGGTGATGCCAGGTAAATATAACTCCAGACGATAAATTCCCTCTTCTTGAAAAACACGAATTGTATTTTCCTCGTAATAAACTTGGCTGGGGTCTTCGTCGCCATAGAGCGTCTCGCGCAAGCGTTGCAACGCTTCCATACCGCACATTTCCTCGGAGTATAACGGAACTTCTTTTACGGGCAAGGGATGGAAGTTTTCATGAATCTCTTGCTTATACACTTGCTGTTGTTCTTTCCAGCGCACGAAAAAGGGATCGGTGACATTGTCCGGGAGAATGCGGTTGGCAATCACTAAATCGGTCGCCACATTGTAGAGACTTAAATAGGCGTGAGCGCGTAGAGATTCTTTAATCACCATCCGCTCTGGATTCATCACCAGACGCACTGTAGTTTGGCTGTTGTCGGTGAGGACTTTTTCTAGGGCTTCAATTTGCTCATAAAACTCATAGGGGGCATCCATGACGGCGCGATCGGGCAAGGAGAACCCCGCTAGGGGCTTAAACAACGGCTCAACCAGGGGACGTAGCGCCACAGAAATGCCCTGTAACGGCTTGTAAAATCGTCTCATATACCAGCCCCCCACTTCCGGCAAACTCAACAGCCTCAGAGCCGTTCCAGTGGGGGCTGAGTCAACGATCAGCACATCATATTCGCCCTCATCATAGTGGCGTTTCATTCGTACCAAGCCGAAAATCTCATCCATTCCCGGTAGGATGGCCAGTTCTTCGGCTTGCACCCCTTCTAAGCCTCGGGCTTGCAGAACTTCAGTAATGTATTTCTGAACCGAACCCCAGTTCTCTGCTAATTCCACTAACGCGTCTAACTCCGCTCCCCAGAGGTTCTCTTGAATCAGACGGGGTTCGTGACTGAGTTCTTGATCAAAACTGTCGGCCAGGGAGTGAGCCGGATCGGTGCTGAGAACTAGGGTTCGATAGCCCTTTTGGGCGCATTGTAGCCCGGTGGCGGCGGCGACTGAGGTTTTACCTACGCCGCCTTTGCCCGTCATGAGGATAATTCGCATTGTTGGGGTGAGTCCTTAATTCTGAGAAGTGCTACACATTTGTTTACCTTAACGTTTTTTGGCAGCGGCTGCGTCTATCACTCGTTAGAGATGGTTAAAATTTTGGTGGAGAGGGGGGGGAGGTGAAGGGAATATGTTGTCGTAGCACCTGCCAGGGGGAGCAATGCCAGTAGTCGAGGTGACGGCTGATTTTCCCCTCGCTGTTTACGGTTAACTCGCTCCAGCCGGGGATGGAGATGCGGGGGAACCAGGGTAGGGGGGTGTTCCAGCTTAACGTCCAATCACTGCGGATGCGATCGCCCTCCTGGCAGAGATCATGCAACTCCAGATGAACCGCCTTAAACCAGGTGGCGATGAAGTGGATATTCTGACGGTAGCGATCGCAGCCACGAAATTCATTGAGAGGATCTTTAAAATAGACATCCTCAGCATAGATCTCGTAGGTCTGATTCTCAGGGAAGCGTTGGTAATCCTGGCGGAGAATATCAAGGAGCGTCATCAGGGGGCCTCAGGCGAGAATGAAAAAGAAATTTGACGGCTTGTCACTGCGATCGTACATTTTCCTTTACAATGATGACTATGACGCTCCGTCATAGATGATTGAGATTGGCAAATAAGATAATGTCGAAACGTTTAATTCAAGCTTTCTTTGCAGTCGTGCTGGTTATCGGTAGCTTCGCGATGTCCGTGGCTCCTGCTGCCGCCGCCGATGTCACCATTAAAATGGGTGCCGACAATGGTATGTTAGCCTTCGAGCCGGCAACCGTAGAAGTCAGCCCTGGAGACACCGTGCATTGGGTCATTAACAAACTTCCCCCCCACAACGTTGTCTTTGATGAAGCCAATGCCCCCGATGCTGGCGTTGCCAAACAACTGTCTAACACGAAGTTAGCCTATTCCGCTGGCGATGGCTACGATGTGACCATCCCCGACGATGCGACTCCCGGAACCTACAACTACTTCTGCACCCCCCACCGTGGT
The DNA here is from genome assembly GCA_900149785.2 of Phormidium lacuna HE10JO. Lineage (GTDB taxonomy): Bacteria > Cyanobacteriota > Cyanobacteriia > Cyanobacteriales > Geitlerinemataceae > Sodalinema > Sodalinema lacuna_A. Next base: position 98,065 of record FSSI02000002.1, read on the forward strand.
GCAGGGATGATGGCGAAACTGGTCATCAAATAAGTTCGATCGCAGCCTCATCTGAGGCTAAGACTCGGATGATTGTCCAACTCCGAGTCTCTTTTAGCCCTCAATCTCCGGATTGGGGGCTTTTGGCTTGGGCCAGGCTCTCACGGCGTTCTCGCAGTCGTAGGATCACAGTTTCCTGAAGTTCGCGAGTAATCGGATAGTGGTACATCAGCAGCAAACCCATCGTCAATAACAGGGCCGGAAGCGGGCCAACCACCAGACGAATGGCAAATAACGCGGACTCCGGTTGAGGCGGAATCGGTTCCCCAGGGGGAGGTTCGACAAACCCCGACAGTTCCAAAATAATGCCAGCCAACCAGATCCCTAATGCTAAGCCTGTTTTTTGCAAAAAGACCATTAAGGCGTAAAACGTCCCCTGACGTTGCTCACCCGTGTTGAGTTCATCCAAGTCCGTGACATCGGTTAACATCGACCAAGGAATCAGATAGGCCGTCGAGACTCCCAAACCCGCCAATGCACAGAGGATATAGAGCCAGTCGACGCGATCGCTCGGCAGGAAAAACAGCAGTATCTGAGCGACAATCCAGCCACTCATGCCCGCAAAATAGGCACGTTTGCGTCCATACTTGTAGCTGATCCAATTCCAGAACACCAAAGCCAGCATCGCTGTCCCTTGAACCACCAGAGCGACGCTAAAGTAAGAATCCATCTCCATATAACTGACGGCATAGTAGGGAATAATGGCCGCCGTCAGTTGAAACGAGAGCCAAGAACACAGATAAATCCCAATGACATACCAAAACGGGCGACTTTGCAGCACATCCTTAAACTGAACCCAAATCGACCCCGAGGGCCGCAGATCGAGGTCTGAACCGGGTGAAGCTGCTCTCTGACGGGGATTAAAGGCCGTGGGATCGGTGGTTCCCCAAACGCACCAGTAGATGGGTAACACCGAGAGAATCGCACAAACCCCTCCCAGACTCAGATATTGGGCAATACTGTCATCGGGAAACCGCATGGCAAAAAATTGCCCCAACGCCAACGCCAAAATACTGCCACCAATCGAAAACAAGAAACGATAACTGGTGAGGCTGGTGCGTTCGTCGTAGTCTCGGCTCAACTCTGGGGTGAGAGCCGTATAGGGCAATGTGACCGCCGAGGAAACGGCGTTAAAGATAATGCTGATAACGGTGTAATAGATAAAACGCGCCCATTGGTTCAATCCAGGGTCTTCGCTGAAGGTGGGGACAATCCAATAGAGGAAGAAAAAGACGCCAAAGGGAATCGATGCGACCAACATCCAGGAATGGCGGCGACCCCAACGAGAGCGGGTGCGATCGCTGAGATAGCCAATAATTGGATCATTGACCGCATCCCAGATTTTACCGATCAGCAAGACTGTTCCCGCCAAAGCAGGACGCAGGTTGGCCACATTGGTTAGGAAGATCAAGAACGAGAACGCCAGCAACGTGGCCGTAATCCCGGCCCCGGCATCTCCGGCCCCGTAGGCCAGTTTGGTTTTAAAGCTCAGCGATTTATGATTAGGCTGGGTTGGCGGCTTGGTCGACTCATCGTGCATTGGCTCATCGTGCATTGATAGAGAAGGGGCATCGTATATGGCACTGACTATTCTAGGCGATCGCTTCCCCAGGGCGGCTCAATGAGGGGTCGCTCTGGCTAATTGTCCCCAGCTAACCCACTCATCAAGCTGAGAATAACATTGAGGTCAAAGGATGCCACCATTGCGATTAAAAAACTCCCAGACTCGTCGCACGGTCCGTTGGTCTTGGGTGATGATGCTGATACTGGCGATCGCACTCTGTTGGCGTCCTGAGACGGCAGCTTCCGTCACCCTACCCTTAACGGAAGGTCCCCCCCTGCGAGTGGTCACGCGACCGCTTCCGCCCCTCGTGATCGAAGACAATGGCCAATATCAAGGATTTGTCATTGATCTCTGGCAAGAAATCAGTCGTCGTCTTAATGTCCCCTACGCGATCGAAGCCGTTGAGAGCGTTGACACGTTGCTGGAGGCGATCGAGTCAAACGAGGCGGATATCGGCATTGGGGCCATCAGTATCACCGCCGACCGGGAAAAACGGCTTAATTTCTCGCAACCGATTCTGGAGTCAGGCTTGCAGATTCTCGTCTATCAGCAGAATCGAGGACTGTTGGGGCAACTTCAGCGAACCACCCTGGGGATTGTCTCCTCGCCCGCCTTCTACGGGGCCATCGGTATCTTTATCTTGATTTTGTTACTGGTGGCTCATCTGATCTGGTTACTCGAACATCGGCATAATCCCGATTTTCCGCGACCCTATGCTCTGGGGATTTGGGACGCCTTTTGGTGGGCTGCTGTCACGGTGACCACCGTCGGCTATGGGGATAAAACCCCAAAACGCCCTCTCGGTAAACTGGTGGCTTTGTTATGGATGTGTGCCGGCTATTTTGTCTTTGGCTATTTCATCGCCAGTATGACCACCATTTTCACTGTGGATGGTTTGCAGGGAGCGATTCAGTCCGTCGATGACCTGGCTGGGCGACGGGTGGCGACGGTTGAAGCGAGTACCGCCGCCGATTTTTTGGCCAACAGTCCCACGATTCCCGTAGAATATGCCGATCTCGGACAGATGTATCAGGCCTTGCAACGAGGGGAGGTCGAGGCGATCGTCTATGATGCCCCTATATTGCAGCATTATGCGAGCCATGAGGGCAATCCAGGGCAACTCGTTGGCGGGATCTTTGAGCGTCAGTTCTATGGTTTTGCACTCCCGATCAATAGTCCTTACTTGAAACCGATCAATGTTGCCCTCTTGCAAACGATTGAGGATGGAACCTATGAACGATTGCGAGAGTTGTGGTTTGGGGGCCGTTGAGAGGGGTCACGACAGGTTTGGCGAGACTCGTTGGGAGACTCGTTGGTATTCCAGGCAAAGGGTGGGCCGCTTCGTTCCGCTAGGGCGGTGACGTTGAACCTCTTGCAGGCCTTGTTGAGAAATCTGTTGCAGTTCTGTCTCGGATAGAGGCCAGGGGGGTCCATCGGGTTCGGCCTCATCTTCGCGAACATTGGTAATCAGAAATAGGGTTCCCTCGGGGGCCAGAAGTTGGCAAATGGCGCTTATGGTTGGCCGGCGAACCGTTAGGGGGAGGGCTTGAATCGTGCGACATTCAAAGACGAGATCAAAGGCTTGTGAGTGAGTTTGGGCGAACTCGAATAAGTCGGCCACTTGATACTCCACTGAGGAGTTGGGGAATCGTTCCTGACACCAGGCGATCGCCGTCGAGGAAATATCAAAGGCCGTGACCTGATAGCCCCGTTCTGCCAAGGCTTCAGCATCATCGCCTAAGCCACAGCCGACGACTAAGGCTCGTTGCGAGGAACTGGGGCGATCGCACTTATCTAACCAGGCCAACAGATGGGGGTTTGGCTGCATCTGCGCCCAAGGAATTGCCGCTGATTCTCCCTCAGCGGTGGTGTACACCTGCTCAAACCAACGGGATGGATGGTCATCCTTCGTCGCCTTGGCGGCGATGTCGCGAATATACTCCCGGCGGGATTGAGGATCAGACATGGTGGGTTTTCGTGAACAATCAACGTATTGAGTTTGACATCCTCTCCACGCAAATCAAAGATTATGCGTGGAGATTCCTATTCGGTTCCCGAACGCTTCGCGATGGGTCGCCCCAAAGATTTCCTGCTTCAACAGGTGCCAGCTAGACTGAGCCAACTCAGTCCCCGCCGCATCCCCTCCACAGGCCATTTCAACCACCCGTTGCCCACGGGCAGCGATGACTTGTCCACTGGCCACATCACGGGGTTTGATRGACCCGCAGTTGTGGCAATGATGGATTCGGGTTGAAAGGTCTTTGCGAACCTCTGCCCCGCAATCCGGACACTCTTGAGACGTGCCTCGCGCATCAACTTTGCCGTAATACACATCACGTTTGAASCMTACCCATGGCAAGATTTGATTGGTAAACTGCCCTAACCCCGCGTCTAGCGTATGCTTGCCCAACATTCCCTTGGCCATGATGCGGAAGTCCAAATCTTCCACGAAAACCATCCCTGCGCCGTCGCAGAGGTGATGAGCCAGCTTAAAATGCCAGTCTTTTCGTGTGTCGGCAATGCGTTGATGGACTCTCGAAATTTTCTTCTGGAGCTTCAGCCAGTTGGCCGACCCCTTCTGCTTGTTCTTTAATCGGCGTTGCAGCGATTTCAGCTTGCGGTGCAGATGGTTGAAAAAGCGAGGTCGCTTGACCGGTTCCCCATCAGACGTTGAGAGAAAATACTCCAGACCGACATCAATCCCTACCGGATGTCCATGAGGCATCACGTCGGGGATATCAACATTAGCCTGAAGGCTAAGCATGACAAAGTACCCGGATGCCTTGCGGACAATCCGAGCTTGTTTGACCTGGAATATCTCAGGGATTTCCCGTGACCAGCGAACCCGAACCCATCCCAACTGAGGCAACTTAATCCCTTTGTCAGAGATACAGTTTTTGAGCATCTGGGGGAAGACAAAGCTTCGCATCCGGTTGGTTTTTTTGAACCGTGGAAGGCCTGAGCGCTTTAACCGCCACGACTCCCAGGAGGTTTCCAATTTTCGGAGAACCTGCTGAAGAACCTGAGCGTTGACGGTCTTGAGCCGAGGAAATTCCGTCTTGGCAGCGGTCAAACGCTTAGCCTGAATGTGGTAGTTAGGAAATGGCGCATCGGCTGGCAAGATGAACTCCTGCTGGAGCGAACAAGCATTCACCCGAGACTTGCGAGAATCTAGCCAGTCCTTTCGTTCCCGCAGCGCAAAATTCCAGACATTGCGACACACATCCAGAATGTGTTCAATCTCTGAAACCTGCTCCGCAGTCGGCTCTAGCTTAAATTTCCACGTCATGTTTAGCATATCTAAATTGTAGCAGATATTTTGTAGGTTGCTTTCCTCGGTCGCGCTTCGCTACACCACCCGCCAAGCTTTTAGCTAGGGCTTTGTACTGCGAAGAATCTGGATAGACAAACAGTACCGTCCTCCTAGACTTCCGAGTGAAATTGCCGAGAGCGCTCTGGACTATGCCTGTACTATGGAGAGCGGGATGTTTCTAGTTTCGCTATTATGACGACCACTTCCCCGCCTCCGATGACCATGCCGGATATTGAACGACGGATTCGCCAGGCGATCGCCCCGTCGCAGTTACGTCAATGGTTAACCCTCAATCCAACTCGGGCCTATCGGGATATCATCCTCGACTGGCTGGGAATTGGTCTCGGTTTGGCGATCGCCGCTCAGTTTCAGACGCTCTGGAGTTATGCGATCGCCATCCTCATCATCGGCAACCGTCAATATGCCCTCTTTATCCTGGCTCATGATGCCATTCATGGCGCGTTACATCCCAATCGTCGCCTCAATGACACTCTAGCCCGCTGGTTGGTCTATGGTCCGATGTTTATGGCCCTAGAAGATGCCCGCCACAACCATCTACAACACCATCGCCACATGGGAACCCCGGCTGATCCCGATCGCTATCTCCATACCTTCGAGGGCAAAAACTCCCCCCTGGCCTTCCTCCTCTACTGTTCGGGCCTGGCTACCTTCGGCAAAACGGTTCTTAAAGTCACCCCTTTCGGACGCATGAACATGAGGGGAATGAACATGAAGGGAATGGGAATGAGGGGAATGTCGAACTCTACCCCTAAAACGGGGGCAACCCCTCCCCAAAACCCACTCAAAGACTACGTTAAACAGCGCTTGCCGGTGTTGATTTGGCAGCCGCTACTGATTTGGTTATTTTGGCTGTCTCCCTTGCCGATTTGGGCGTATTTGCTGCTCTGGGTGTTTCCCATTTATGCCCTCGTCTTTGTTCCCGATGAAATTCGGGCTTTTTGCGATCATGGGGTTCTGCGTCATCCCGCCAGCAGCGGGGATTCCTTGCGGTTAGTGTCCTTCCGTCCCCCCATCTGGGAAGCGGTAATGTTTGCCCCTCATCATATGCACTATCACGCTGAACATCATCTCTGGCCGGCTATTCCTCACTACAAGTTACACTTGGCTCATGAGGCGGTGCGCGATCGCCCGGAAATCACCGTTCGGCGGAGTTACCTGGGGTTTCTCTGGCGGGTGGTGCGATCGCTCCCTCTGATCGACAAAACAGCAGTGATTTCACGAAACTAGGGGATGTGGTGCGGGTGAATCTACAACAAGAATTTGTCTCCTGTGGCGTGTGTGGTAGCGATCGCTGGCATCCCTACGCCAGTGGCCAAGACTATGAATACGATACCTCGGGGGATATCTTTCAGATTGTCCAATGTCGTCAGTGTGGCCACCGCTATCTCAACCCACGGCCCGTCACGGCGGAACTTCCTCGCATCTACCCTCCCCATTACTATGCGTATAACTACGATCAGGCGATTCATCCTCTAGCGTTACGGGCGAAGGATTGGTTAGATCGGGGTAAGGTGCAAGGCTGGATTGGCGATCGCCTCAGTCAATCCCACTCAAACCGTACAACGTCCCCGGAGAAAGCCTTACGGGTTCTCGATGTCGGCTGTGGAAACGGACGCTATCTCAAGCGGTTACATCATCTCGGTTTGGCGAAACATAACTTGTTTGGCGTAGAAATGAATCAAGAGGCGATCCATCACCTCAATGATGAGGGATTCCAAGGCTATTACGGACGTTTAGAAGATGTAAGCCCAGAATTACCTGAAAATAGCTTTGATGTGATTGTTTTGCTACAAGTCCTTGAACATGTTGCTAATCCTGCTCACATTATCCAGATTTTAGCCCAGCTTCTTCGTCCGGGTGGAACCTTGATTTTAGAAACCCCCAATCTGGAGGGTTGGGATGCAAAACTCTTTGCAATGGGGTATTGGGGAGGCTATCATTTTCCCCGTCATTGGCATTTATTTAACCGCAAAACCCTAGGGCGACTCTTTCATGATGCGGGGCTAGATTCGCTTCACTTTCGCGCCTTACCCTCTCACGCCTTTTGGATTCTCTCCTATCACCATTGGCTTAAGCATCAGCTTAAGTGGCCGAGTTTGGCAGAGACGTTTAATCCTCTACAAAATATCCCCTTGCTCAGTATATTTACTGGCTTTGATTTAGTTCGGGGCAAATTGGGATTCTCAACCTCTAATATTCAGGCGATCGCCCAGAAACCTAATCATGATTGAGGTTAAAGTTTAGTTAAATCTAACGTTAAGTTTAGGTTAAATTTCTCTAAGGGCTTCTGGTCTTAGATCACAGAGTTTCTAGGACGTACTGGATTTCAAGACAATTGCCGTAGAATAGGTCAGAATTGAAGTGAGCGATCGCCAGACGATAGCCCTATGCTCAACGTATCTCGTTGTTTAAACCGGATCCTAGAGAGTGCATCCTAGAGATTCTGACGCGATCGCAGAGTCATAAAAGCCGGGCGTGGGGCTGTCCTAACGTTAATTGTTCCTTGTTAATTGTTCATTGCGATAATGCTAGAACTCGAACGTCTTTCTGACATCTATGGCAGTTCCCTAGACCGCTTACATCTCAACTCAACTTTGCAAGACTTAGCCCTAGAAAGCTTCAGCCTTGACATTGAAGTTCCCGGAAGTATTTTAGTGGGTCATTTTAATCAAAGCCCCTTACTTCCTGGAGTCATCTTGCTGAAAAATGGTCGATTCTGCGGCATGATTTCTCGGCGAAAATGCCTCGAAATCATGAGTCGTCCCTATGGAATTGAGCTGTTCTATAACCGTCCCATTCAATGTCTCTATGACTTTGTCAAAACTGACTATCTCTCCTACCCCGGCAACACCGACATTTTCACCGCCGCTCGTCAATGTTTACAGCGATCGCCAGCCAACCTCTACGAACCCCTCATCGTCGTTCTCAGAGAGGGTTCCCACCATCTCCTCGACGTTCATAAACTCCTCATCGCCCAATCCCAACTCTATGAAATCGCCAGCAATCTCCTAGAACAACGTCGTCAAGAACTCGATCGCGCCAATGCTGAAGTCCAAGAACTCAACGAGCGTCTTAAAGCCGAAAATTTGCGTCTGAGTAGCGAAGTCCATATCGCACACCAGTTACAACAAATGTTACTGCCAACAGACCAAGAACTTGCGCAAATCCAAGATCTCGAGATCGCCGCCTACATGGAACCGGCGGCTGAAGTTGGCGGAGACTACTACGACATCTTACCCCATGCCAACGGCGTAAAAATTGGCATCGGTGACGTCACCGGCCATGGCCTCGAAAGCGGTGTCTTCACCATCATGGTGCAAACGGCTATCCGCACCCTTCTAACATCCCAAGAAACCGACCCCGTGCGCTTCCTCAGCATCCTCAACCAAACCATCTACGACAACGTTGAACGGATGAACTCCGATCGCAACCTCACCCTCAGTCTCATCGACTATCATCAAGGACGATTACAACTGAGTGGCCAACATGAAGACGCCATCCTGCTGCGACAAGATGGCTCTCTCGAACGGATTGATACCCTAGACTTAGGATTTCCCATCGGACTCGACGAGGATATCAGTGGCTTCATCCACCCCATCGAACGAGAACTCCATCCCGGCGAAACTCTCATCCTCTACACCGACGGTATCACCGAAGCCGAAGCCCCCAACGGGGACTTCTACGGGATTGAGCGTCTGTGTCACATCGCCCGTCAACATGCCCATCAGAGCGCCCAAGGAATCCAACAGGCGATCATTAAACACCTAAAAGATTATATTAACGGTCACAAAATATACGACGACATCACCCTATTAGTGTTAAAACGGAAGCTTCGGGGTAAACCGTCATACCCTGCCCAATCCCGAACATAACGGCGGCAGACTCGACAGGCGATCGACGTGCCTACCGTGACGGAGGGCGGATTGTGTGTCACAATTTAACCTGAATTTAACTGAACCTTGCCTGTTTGATAACTGTGATTTCCTTGAGCGTGTTCTCACTCGTGTTCTCGATCGTACAACCACATGGGAGTGAGGGGAGCAGTTACCCAGTGTTCGATATTCTATGGGTTCTAGTTTGTGCCGGTTTAGTCTTCCTGATGCAGCCGGGGTTCATGTGCCTCGAATCAGGACTAACGCGCTCGAAAAATAGCATCAACGTTGCTGTCAAAAACTTTGCCGACTTCGGCATTTCCGTGTGTCTGTTTTGGGCCTTCGGTTACGCCTTCATGTTCGGCTCCTCCATGATCGGCTGGCTGGGGCAAAATAGTTTTTTTTTGGCGGTGGACAACGACCCCAAACTGGCCGCCTTCTTTCTCTTTCAAGCGATGTTTTGTGGAACCGCCACCACCATCGTCTCGGGGGCCGTCGCCGAACGAATTAAGTTTGGCACCTATCTCGCCGTAGCCTGCCTCACCTCAGGACTCATTTACCCAGTCTTTGGCCATTGGGCCTGGAACCTCAAAGTCTCTGGATTAGCTGGCGGTTGGCTGGGACAACTCGGCTTTGTGGATCTCGCCGGTAGCACCGTCGTCCATAGTATCGGGGGTTGGATCTCCCTGGCGGTTCTCTTGGTCATCGGACCGCGTGTGGGGCGCTTCCTGCCCGACGGAACCCCGCAAAAAATACAAGGGTCCAATCTGCCCCTATCGGTCCTGGGAACCATGCTCCTCTGGCTAGGGTGGCTCGGCTTCAACGGAGGCAGCACCCTGGCCTTTAACGATCGCGTCGCCGCGATTATGGTCCACACAGTTCTAGCTGGAGTCGCCGGGATGATAACCGCCACCCTCTACAGTTGGTCCCGCCATCGAGTCCCGGAAGTCGAACTGCTCCTCAACGGTTCCCTGGGCGGTCTTGTGTCCATTACTGCCTCCTGCGACGTGGTCACGACCTCTGGCGCGGTTCTCATTGGCATTGGTGGCGGACTGGTGACTCTGCTGGCCAGTTCCCTCCTCAAGCACTTTCGCATCGATGACGCCGTTGATGCGGTTCCGGTTCACCTCGGCGGCGGCATTTGGGGAACCCTGGCTGTGGCCATTTTTGGCGATTTAGAGCTATTGGGAACCGGACTGAGTCACGGAGAACAGTTTTTAGTGCAACTGCTGGCGGTTCTGGTGGCGGGCCTGTGGGCGTTTGGCATTACCTACCCCCTCTTGCGCTTTTGCCATTCACGGGTTCCCCTGCGCGTCTCCCCCGAAGATGAGGAAATGGGGTTAAATGTCTCCGAACACCGGGCCAAAACTGAAATTTATGATCTGTTCCAGGTGATGGAGTCTCAAGCACAAAACCAGGATTTAAGTTTGCGGGTTCCTGTTGAACCCTTCACCGAAGTTGGGCAAATCGCCAAACGCTACAACCAGGTGATGGAAGCTCTCGAAGATGCTGTTAACCGTACTAATGCGATCGTCAACACCGCCAGCGATGCGATTTTGACCTTTACCCCCGATGGTCTGAAAATCACCAACGCCAACCCCAGTACGGAGACCATTTTCGGCTATCCGCGCCAGACCATTTTGGGCAAATCCTTGATGTCGCTGATTGATTGGGATGCCAGTTCTGAAAAAGCCGATCCTTTGCCTCGCTTATTGCTCGAAGGACGGGCCGAACTGGTGGGCCAGCGAGCCGGTGGGATCGGGATTCCCCTGGAAGGGACGGCCACTAAGGTCTGTGTGGGAGACCATTCGTTCTATACCGCCATTTTTCGGGATATTTCCGAGCGCAAGCAGGCGGAAACGGCTCTGGCTGAAGCGAATCGGGAAATTACGCTCCTTAACGATCGCCTACAAGCGGAAAACCTACGGCTGGGGGCCGAGTTGGACATCACTCGTCGTCTGCAAAAGATGTTACTGCCCAAAAATCGGGAACTCAAGGCGGTGATGGGGTTAGAGATTTCGGGCTATATGGAACCCGCGACGGAAGTGGGGGGCGATTACTATGACGTTCTGTGTCATGATGGCGGGGTCAAAATTGGTATTGGCGATGTGACGGGCCATGGCCTCGAAAGTGGGATGCTGATGTTGATGGTACAAACGGCGGTGCGGACGCTGCTAGAGAACGATGAGGTCGATCCCAAGCAGTTCCTCAATACCCTCAATCGCACCATTTACGGCAATGTGCAACGGATGGACTCCGATCGCCACCTCACGTTAGCCTTACTAGACTACCGAGATGGGGAAATTCGCCTGAGTGGACAACATGAAGAAACGATTGTTGTCCGCGCTACGGGAGAGATTGAGCGGATTGACACGATTGATTTGGGCTTCCCCATTGGCTTGGAGGCCAATATCAGCGAGTTCATCGATGAGAAAATCCTCAAACTCGGTTGCGGCGATGTGGTGGTGTTATACACCGATGGGATTACTGAGGCTGAAGATGAGCAGGGATGTTTCTATGGGATTGAACGACTCTGCGATGTTGTGCGACACTATTTGCGTGAACCCGCTGAGATCATTCGACGGGCAGCCATTGAAGACCTACGCCGTCATATTGGGCGACAAAGGGTTTACGATGATATTACTTTGTTAGTAATGAAACAAAAGTAGCTTCTTCGGGAGTCTTGGCAGATATGACGCAAATTTTCGGGGACTATTGTGAGGGTGAGCCAAATAGCCCAGAGTTTTTAATTATTGGCTTTTCCCCCAGTTCGGTTCCTCTGAAACAACGTTGGCGCAATAATGGACTGTCGGCTGATTTTATGGCTGACTACTTGACGACGTTCTTTTTGGGCAATGAGGACAACCCGGCGTCGATGCGCCGTCAGGCGGAAATCAAGAGCGCGGTGGGGTTTGTCGCTAATGAACTTCTGGAAAATGCGATGAAGTTCACCGATGAACGCTCGGCGTTTCCCATTAGCATCCAATTACAACTTCATCCGAACTATTTGATGTTTTTTACGACAAATAGTGTTGAACCGGAGAAAATTGCCCCGTTTCAAACTTATCTTGAGGAACTCACGTCTTGCGATCCTGAGGAAATGTATGTTCGTCAGTTGGAGAAAAATGCCCTAGAGGAGACGAGTACCAGTTCTCGTTTGGGATATCTGACGATGATGAGTGATTACATGGCCCGTTTGGGTTGGAAGTTTGAGACGGTTCAGAAAGATCCTGAAGTTGTTGCGGTGACAACAATGGTTCAGCTTCCGGTTTAAGGAACGGTTCCCGACTCCCTTGATGAGGTCGGCTCGGCCCTAGGTCTGGGGCTTGCAGAAGGCTCTCCTAGGGGCATCCCACTGGGCTATTCCTGGCCTATTCATGGCATAGTAAAGATAGGTCAACTTGAAGATACCAACTTTGCTAGGTTTGGGGAAGTCGAGGAGGCGATCGCCGCCTCATTCGGTAAAGGAGGGGTTCTCCTCTGTTAACGTTAACAGTGCATTATGGAAATTAAGACGGACGATTATTGTATTTGCTACGACCCGGAGACGACGACGGTATCCTGTCAAGGCTCACTCCGACTCAGTGGAATGGCTGAATATGCCCCGATTGCTGAACTTCTCGATGAGGTCGCAAGTCGAGAGCAATCGCCGGTGGTTCTCGATTTACAAGGGCTAGAATTTCTCAATAGTTCGGGCATTAGTATGCTCTCGAAGTTCGTGATTAAGGTTCGCCATAAAAAAACGGTGACGATGATTGTCCGTGGCTCGAAAGGGATTCCCTGGCAAGGAAAATCTCTGAAAAATTTACAGCGGTTAATGCCATCGCTGACCCTAGAATGGGATGAGTAGGTCGAAGGCCCGCAATTCTCACGCTCGCTGGTCTTGGAAAATCTCTCGTCCCAGTGATAGAATGGGGGTCTGTCTAAGATTGGGCAACCCTGGGGCAACGTCCCGTCAACATGATATTCAGTTAACTCACTTCATTAAACTCTGGCTATGTTTTGGGCTGATAAAATTGCCGCAAGTACACAAGGCGACAGCGTCGTCAATGACTCCAAAACGCCCTCGGGACGGGTTCATGTGGGATCGTTGCGAGGCGTGATTGTCCATGACACGATTTATCGGGCCTTGAAACGTGCCAATAAACCGGTGACGTTCCTCTATGGGATTGATGACTATGATGCCCTTGATGGGATTCCCGCCTATCTCGATGAGAATCGCTTTAAGGACTATCTCGGACAACCGCTGTGTAATGTCCCTTCCCCCGGTGAGGGTGCTAGTGACTACGCGAAATACTACAGTGGTGAGTTTTTTCAGGTTTTTGAAGAACTCGGGGTGCGCCCAGACATCTACTATCTACGAGATCTCTACCGCCAAGGCCGCTTAAACTCCTATATTGATACCTTCTTGCAGAAGGCTCACCTGGTTCGAGAGGCTTATAAACAGGTTAGTGGTGCCGAACGGGCTGAGAATTGGTACCCCTTCCATCCCATCTGTGAGAACTGCGGCAAAATCGCTACGACGGTAGTCAGTGACTACAATGGCAAGGAGGTATTTTATACTTGTAAACCCGATGCCATGAGCTATGTTAAAGGCTGTGGTCATTCCGGTTGGGTGTCTCCTTTTGATGGAAACGGCAAACTGCCCTGGAAGGTCGAATGGGTCGCGAAATGGGATCTGTTAGGAGTTACGATTGAGTTGGCGGGGAAAGATCACTCGCAAAAAGGCGGATCTCGGGATGTGGCGAACGCCATTTATCGCAAAGTTTTTGATAAACGACCGCCCTTCCATTCTCCTTATGAGTTTATCCTGGTGGGCGGAACTAAAATGAGTTCCTCGAAAGGGGTTGGCGCCAGTGCGCGGGAAGTGGCGAACCTGCTACCGCCGCAACTGTTGCGCTTCTTGATGTTACGGACTCAGCCGAAAACGGCGATTAACTTCTCCCCCAACTACGAAACGATTACGCGACTGTTTCGGGATTATGATACGGCGATCGAGAAGTACGGCCGCCTCAGTCAAGAGGAACAACAGGGGGATTTGAGTAAGGATTTACTGGCCCTGCTGTATTCGCAACTCGATGACCAGATTCAGCCTTATCATCCCTTTGATTTCAGTACCTTGATTTCTCTGCTACAAGTTCCTCATCTCGATATTGAGGCGGAGGTTCATAAACGCAGTGGACAGCCTCTGACGGAGTTGGATCAGCAGGTGGTGCGTCAGCGGATTGAGGTGGCTCAAAAGTGGCTGGATGATTACGCTGATCCTGAAGAAAAACTCATTTTATATATTGATGAGATTCCCCCATCGGTGCAGGGTTTAGAGGAGGCCCAGCGTCAGTATTTAGGGGAGTTGGCGACACGCCTCGATAACTTGGAAACCTGGGATGGGGAAACGCTACAAACGGAGATTTTCACGACCACCAAGTTGCTGGAACTACCGCCAAAACAGGCGTTTCCGGCGCTCTATCATAGCTTTTTAGGCAAGGAACGAGGACCGAAGGCGGGGAATCTTCTCTCGTATCTCGATCGCCCCTTTGTGGTGCAGCGACTGCGAGATGTGGCTCAAGGACGGGACTAAGCGGACGGTGATGTTCTGGCGGTGGCTGCGATCGATCCGGTTAATTGCTCAACGTCGGGGTATAGGTAACGTGAGAATAGGACAAAGGATAGTGACAAAGGTGTTGAGTCTGTCCCGATTAACTTCAGTCCGACGTTATCGCGGTTACAGCGGCCGCTGTGTGTTTATGGTTTTGACCGTCTTGGTTTTGGGGAGTTGTTCGATCAATGGGGGGAATTCGTCGGCGGTGGATGTGGCGGATTCTTCGACTCCTGAAGCTGCTACGACTCCGGCGAATGAGTCTTCGTCACGGGGACAACGATTACCGATTGAGGCTTATGTCTGGGTGGGCGATCGCCGTCTGGAGTTAGAGGTGGCCCGTACTCCGCAACAGCAGGCGATGGGGTTGATGTACCGAGAGTTCCTCCCCGACGATCGCGGGATGTTGTTTCCTTTCAATCCTCCCCGGCCGGTCAGTTTCTGGATGAAGAATGTCCGCATCAATTTGGACATGATTTTTCTGTTGGAGGGGGAGGTGGTCGGCTTAGCGGCGGATGTTCCCCCCTGTGAAACGGTGGCTTCTCGCTGTGCGACCTATGGCCCAGGAGATGGCGTTCCTGTCGATGCGGTGCTGGAACTGCGAGGGGGCCGGGCGGCGGAGTTAGGAATTGAGGTGGGCGATCGCCTTGAGGTGGTTCGGGATCACCCCTAGGGGCGATCGTTAAATGTTTGTAAAAATGTTGCCACTGTATCCATTCAACGCTATGAAACTCTGTTAAGGTGGTGGCTTAACGATCACCGAATCACAGCGGTGACTGGGGTGAGTTGAGAGTGGCGGACACCCGAGGTAGCCAGTTTGATACCTGTTCGACCCTCTCCAGGGGTGAACGGACGAGGAGTCGTTATGGTTGGGGAGACTGATGCAGCCAGCTTGCAAGCTGGCCCGCGAGTCAGTGGATTCGGGCAATTTGCACCCGATAATACCCCTAGTTTATGTGAGATATCGCTGATCATTAAAGGGGGGCAATTGAGTCATGGGAGCAACACGACAACGACAATTTATTCACTTTTTGCAAGAGGAGTTATCCATCTCGCCAGACTCGATCGCGATCGCCTTACGTCGTCGAGATACGGATGTAGGACCGTTACCGATGATTCTCTGGAAATATGGCTTTGTCACCCTGGATGAATTATCTCAGATTTATGATTGGTTGGAAGCGGTCTAATCGGCGATCGGGCTTTTATGGAAATTTCAGGTCATCACAATGTGCCGATTTTTGCTGAGTTACTGGACGAGGTCAGGGCTGATTTGGGGCGGTGAGTCAAGAGGTGATCATTACTGACAGCAGTGGTCTGATTAGTTTGGAGCACATTGAACGATTAGAAATTCTGCGGGTCTTTAGACCATCGGGTGTAATTTGTTGCATTGGATAAAAAATTGTAGGGGCGAAAAATTTTTCGCCCCTACGGCAAGGGATCTAATCTGCCATCAATTTTCCTTATCACCTTGCTGAAGACCCAATCATTGATGACTATGCAGAATGTTGACTAATACCTAATACCTGAGACTCTGAATCAACTCTTTAAGCTGTCCTTGCACCTTTCGCAGTTGTTGGGCTTGTTCGCTGTTGCTCATCTGTTGTTTATTGTATTTTTCTTGCTCAGAACGAATTTGCATCTCGATATAATCATAATTTTGAGTCAAAAATTCCTTAAGCTGCTCTTTAAGTTGCTCTTCAACAGCACGAGCAATATTTACAAATTCGTCTCTAATCGTTCCCTGAACTTTACGCATTTTTTTGGCTTGTTTCTCCTGCTTTTGGATGTCCCATACCTCCAAACCGACGCCTAGGATACCAAGCACAGGGCCAGCTACTTTAGCAGCATTTCCTAAATTTTTAGCAATTCCCACAGCTCCAAAAGGCTTAAACTTAAAACCAATGGCTTTTCCGACACCTAAAAC
Source organism: Phormidium lacuna HE10JO (assembly GCA_900149785.2). GTDB lineage: Bacteria > Cyanobacteriota > Cyanobacteriia > Cyanobacteriales > Geitlerinemataceae > Sodalinema > Sodalinema lacuna_A. The sequence goes on from FSSI02000002.1 coordinate 114,394, forward strand.
GGTCTTATGCAACGGGCTACCCGCCACATCTATACTACGCAAAAAATAGCCGCCGCCGGGAACTTTAGCAAATGAGCGAGCGGCTTGGCCAGCAATCCCTTCAGGTTTCAATCCAAAACGTTTAGCAAAGTCAGCAATCTTATTGACTTGATCCCAAAACTTGTGGTTATCAAATCCCGGTGGAGTTGAAGAACCTGGAGTGGTTCCGTCAGTTTCGACTGAAGCTGTAAAATAAGCCATGAAATCACTGTTGAGAATTTTCTTAATATCATCTTGTAATGATAGAAAAGACTTATCTATAGCTTGATTGAATTTTGTCTCAATTTCCTGGTAAATTTCCTTTAATTCAATCTCTATTTCTTGCCGTTTAGTATCGAGATCGCTCTGTTCTTTAAAGTTAGGTATCTCATTAGCGAAGTCACTCCCCAGAGAGCAAATCCTTGAATGAGCATCTAAGGCGATGCGGCTCACTTCAATATCTAGGCGCTTGTGCTCATCACGAATTCGACGTGAGATTCGCTGCAATCCTTCCAGAAAAAGAGTATCTTGCTCAGAATGCAGAAACCAATGTTCAATTTCTTCCGTGTAAGTCAGGACACGACGGATTGGGGTGTCAATTTGGGCTAATTTCTCGCGGTCTTTGACAAATTTATTTAACTCATCGACAAAGGTCAGAAAGCGACTTTTTTGGATGATTTTTTTGTTGCCCCTTGCGACGGCTTTTAAGTACAGTTTAGCATCAAAAAAGCACGTTACAAACTCATCAAGACGATGAGGATGTAGGCCCTGCATCATACTGGCTCGATAGTTAGCAATTTTTTGATTGTCATCACCCGCTTCAGCCGCTAGTTTATTGAAAACCAGCATCATTTTGTGGCTGTAACCTTTCTCGTAAGCCAGCTTGCGAAAATGCTCAATGATGTGACTATCCAAAAGCATATGGGTTGTGCAAAACACCAAGAGATCAGCTTTCTCAATCGCGGCATAGGTCACTTCATCATGATCTTGACGCTCTGTCCCAATCCCTGGAGTATCAACAATTTCAATCCCATTCCAAGAGTAAGGGGTGGCTTTATCCGTCGTAATATCGGCACCAATTTGAATTGATTGATTTCCAGTCAGCGCTGAAATAATTGTTGATTTCCCGGAACTATACTGCCCCACAAAGGCAATTCTCAGCACTGAATGTTCCTGTATAGCCCGCCTTTCCTCATCCAGTTTCTGAGCATACTCTAAGGCTTCTTGAGTATTCCGAGATTGCAAAATGCGTTTAAATTGAGCGATGCTGTCTTCAAATTTTGCATAAATTTTATCGAGGTTGTTGAGGATGTTGTTGACCTGGGATTCCATAACTCTCCTTAAATTTTAGGAATGGTAAGTGAAATTAATTTTTTCCCCAATCATTTGACTACATTGGCTTGTTTTTTGGGCCAGGGGTAAGGGAATTGTGTTCTTGATGTAGATGGTAAAAAAGCAGTTGGGCTTACGCCGAACAATACCGACTTCTTGACCTAACCTTGTTGGAGCTAAAGGTTTAGTGTGAGAATTACACCAGTCAAGAATCCGCAACGATAAAAATCCAGTTAATCTCTTGCGGGAAGCACAAAGCCTCAGCTCAGATTTGACTAAACTCTTAGCAATGATCTCAAACTCTTTAGCAATTCCGTTGAAACGTTTGGAAATTCTCGTCTCACACTGATTACAAGATTCTTCGAATTTTTCGATGATTGTCTCAGTGCAAGTCTTTTGTTGTTGTTTGACTTGCTCTTGAAGATGCTTTTGGATTTTATTACAAGCTTTTTGCTCTCGCTCATTTTTGCTTTGTAGTAAGTTTTTAGAAAGGCTAACAACCGCAAAACTCACCCCAGCAAAGATACCTATAGGAGCTAGCAACGGAATAAAGAAAGCACCTAATCCAGCGAGACCTAAGGCAACTGCTGCAAAATTAAATACCTGGCGGACGTCAAATCCAGGATCAAAACCAGGAAAATCATCAGCTTGATAGCCAAATGTACCCATAAAACTAATATCTTGACTGATTTCCTCCAAAACTTCTTGCACCTTATTTTTATACCAAATTTGACAATTTTCGATTCTCTTTTTAAGACGCTCTTCTACCCTAACTGTGTCCTCAACAATGTCCTTCCAGGCTTGTTGTTGTTCCTGTGGACTTCGCTTCCAGTTACGTCGAGCAAATTGGGGAATTTCATAGACCAGTTTGTTGAAAACTGAATCAATATCCAGTTTCAGTTGGTTTAAACAGTCTTTTCGGATCTGTGTTAGTTTTATTTGAGTTTCCTGTTTTTTCTGTTTGATTGTATCCACAAGTTTCAGACAAATTTTGCGCTCATTCTGGATTGCCAATAAGGGGGGTGTGAGTAAGACGGAGGTCTCCCCAATAATCGTTTGAGAGGTTAAGAGTGAGCCATAATTTTTAATCGCATCATCAATTCGCTTGAGAAAGTCTTGAATTCGGCTGGCTTCGTAAAGCTGTTTACACAATTCCGGGTCTTGCTTTTGTCGAGATAGTCGTGCGGCCAGCAACATCACGGGAATAACAACGATGGAATCATTATTATATTTTTTTCTGGCATAGTTGAAAATTCGTTTTTTGTGATCTTCTATATCTTTACCTGTCAGTTCTTCATCTGGGTCGTCCAGGAAAAACTCTAAGAGATCCTCATCTTCTAGGTTATCTTGAACATTGAGGAGTATGATTAACGGTTTAGTTTGTCGTTTGAGTTTGTCAAAAAAATCAAACTCGGATTCCTGAATGCTATCATTGGTTACAAGATAGCAAATCAAGTCTGCCTCATTGACGGCTTTTAGGGCTTCGGCTTCATCTTTTTCACCACCAACAGCCGCAATACCAGGCGTATCAATTAAGCGAATTCCATTGCCAAGATCGTAAGTATAATTTTGGCGGGTTGTCCGTTGTTGACCTGTGCCAATTCTCTCGTACTTTGTGCCTAACAAGGTGGAAAACAGGGTACTTTTACCCGCTTTCGTCCGCCCCATCATCACGATGGTGAAGTGAGCAACCGTTCGTTTTTTGGCTCGAACCATTGCTTGAAGATTCTCGATATCCATTGAGCGAGATTCCCGTAACCGATTATAAATTTCACTAATCGGCTTGAGATAGTCTTGTTCGGAACGACTGACGGATGTTTCGACCTCTCTTGATTGGGTTTTGAGGGTTTTATTTAGTTCTATTAGCGCCTTGTAAACGGGGTTAAGCTCTTCGATAACGCGATCATAGTCTTCCTGGGCGATTTTTCGATTGGCCTCAATCACCTCTTGGTAGCTGGTGGCGTTTAAGAAAGACAAAATGTTTCCACCCTTGATGAATTTTGAGATTTATGATAATCCAGTTATCAGAAAATGTCAATCTTGTTAACATAAAAGTATACAGATTTGGGAGTTGGCTCTAGGGCTAATCGGGGGCGGGAGGGTTGGCAGAGTCCTTGAGCCTGAGCCATATTGGAGAACTGGTTGGAGCGATCGAGGTTGAGACCGATGACCTTTGGGTTCAGGAGGCTGTTGTGGAATAAAAAAGGTTAACCACCTATCCAATTGATTACATCGTGTCGTAAGCGGAAGCTGGGGAATCATCATCGATATGGCGAGGTCATCGAGAAGGTGATACGATAGGGGACACCGCATTGAATAATGGTCTCATGGCTACCACTGAGTTTAAGGTTGATTTGCCCTCTACCCTTTCTGTGGAAGAAACGAAGGTATTGCTGGCGGTTAAGTTGTATGAGGTGGGTAAGGTGTCTGTTGGGCCGGCGGCGAGTATTGCTGGCTACTCGAAACGGGCGTTTATGGAAATTCTAGGTCATCACAATGTGCCGATTTTTGCTTACTCACCGGACGAGTTAAGGGCTGATTTAGGGCTGTGAGTCAACTGGATGATATTAGAATTCCAGTTGACTTCAGATTTTTAGACTTTTCTTTTAACTTGTGTCAGTCATCTTGTCTTTTACATATTCATAATAGTCTAATACGTCTTGATTGTCATACCATAACTCCTCTTGTTCATAATAGTTTGATGGGTTTCGTTCATAATAGTCTAATGCGTCTAGTTTATCTTGTGAAAAGTCTTCTTCTCCATTTGAAGCTTCTTCGTTTTTATCATTGGGTCTTATTAAATCATACTTGTGACTGGGAAGCTTGGATGTTAGATCTTGTCTCGAAAAGGTGGTGCTCCATGTAGTATAAAAAACCCGAAGTCTCTGATGCTGTTTCGGTTCTTCAACTTGAGTTTCTTCCAGCTCTTCAACTTGGGTTTCTTCCAGCTCTTCAACTTNGTTTCTTCCAGCTCTTCAACTTGGGTTTCTTCCAGCTCTTCAACTTCGGTTTCTTCCAGCTCTTCAACTTGAGCTTCTTCCGGTTTCGCTAGTTGTCTAAATGCAGTAGTAAGAGCACGAAATGCCCGATTCTGTTTAAAGTCTTTAACTAAATTTTCTGTCGGTTTTGAGACTGGTGTGTCGGAATCGTAATCAACTAAATCTTTTGAGACGGTTTCTTTTATACAGACACGAGTTCTTTCACGGATATAAATTGTATTTTGAGCAATACAAATTTTTGCAATTTCATGAAGAACTTTAGCTAGAAGCTTCAGTGCTAACCGCTCATCAGGTTTCATTTGCAGTATATCTACAAACTTAGACCATCCTGTGTCATCATCTATGAAGCCTTGAATTCCATCAACGAGGTTATAAAACTTTCTCGAACTCAGAAACTTCAAGATTTTAGAAGCAATTTTTAAATATTCCCCAATGAGCTTAATATTCAAACTCAGACTAGCGCGAGAAAAGCGCGAAGCCGTAGCTGTCACATCATAAAAATCCGCAATCTCCGTATCAACCGTTAACAACCCATCAGCGTTAAATTCACCCGCCAGTGAATACCACTCCACCGCCATGTTTTTGATTGGCTTGCCAAACTGGTCAAATCCAAGAACTTTAAACTGCTGTTGTTCTCTGGGATAAAGTTCAACTACGGTTTTAGGTTGAATTTCTAAACGAGTTAGAATCGAAAGCTGTTCGATAGATACCTCAGTGTATAAATTTGTGGTAAATTCACGGAACGTTGCATATACTTTCACAAAACGCTGGCAGGGATCATATTGAAAATGAAACAGGCCACACTGGTTAATGTATCCACCTACATCACAGTGCCAGTTTACGTTTTGGGGGCTGATTGATCTTCGGTTTCCCATTTTGTCCAAACCGACTACTTGAAGTGTAACCTGTTCTTCCGGTTCGATTTGCACCAAGTTTGGCTCAATTTCAATTCTCTCGATCTTAGCCGGAATGGGAGACTTAGTCTGTTCTTCCGGTTCGATTTGCACCAAGTTTGGCTCAATTTCAATTCTCTCGATCTTAGCCGGAATGGGAGACTTAGTCTGTTCTTCCGGTTCAAGTTGTACCAAGTCTGACTTAACGTTACTTTTCTCGCTCTTATTTTTAATTGGAAGTGTAACAGTGTTTTTGACTTCTTCGAGTTGCGCCGTTACTTCCACAGTATTTTTACACTGGCCGGGTAAAATCAAAATGCCTTGGGAATCTATTTTGCCCACATTGGCTGCCCATTTTACACCATCCACCGTGACTTTATTCCCGTCAGAATCGCGTCCCCATACAGCGAACCGATAGGTCTTTCCTGCTTGCATGACTTCCAACGGGGATTCAATAATGAGATGGACAAGGCGAGGTGTTTTAATAACACAGGCTTCTACAATGTCCTCTTTTCCTAAACATTCGACTTTAACGGTGGAGTTTTGGCTTTCGCCGGTTAGTACTCCTCTAGTATCGACGTTTGCATCTCCCTGAATAACTGTCCAAACAACCTTTTCCTGATTCAAATCGAACGCATCACCGTTTCTATCCCACCCCCGTACTGTTAACTGTCGTGTTTGGCCAGGACGTAAATTTAGCAAATCTGGGTAAATCCGCAGGCGAGCGAGTTCTATTTTTGATAGCAGTTGGACATAGATTTGAGCATGAATAGGGCCTTGTCTAACTGAAATTTTGGCTTGAGTCGGGGATTGTCCTGCTTTGAATATTGCTGTGGCGTCACTCCATCGAATTTCACCCCCATTAGATTTCCATTTAAGGCGATCGCAAGAAAAAGGGTTACCGTTTTGGTCGATTCCACGAACCTTAAAATTGTATGTTTCACCACAGTATAAGATTTTAGGTTGAGGCTCGATGAAAAGCTTTGTTAGTTTAGGTGATTCCAGGTGATTGATCGTGACAGTATCTGATATATCAGAGTTTTTAACTTTGAGCGTAACTTGAAAACGCCCAAACTTGTTAGGAACTTTATACCATCCATTCTTAATATGTCCATCTGTTACGTCCCAAGTGAGCTGGCGTTCATCAAGTGAAAATGGCTGATTGTATTGATCTAACGCCTTCCATGAAAGTTTGATTTTTTTTGGGTCTTTGTCTCTTATATCAAGCGTTTTTGGAATGATGTCTAATTTTTTGAGAACTGGAGAATTTAAGACTTTAAAGGTTGTGCAAGATTCTTTCGTTCTAGTATAAACTTTAAGGGTATAAAATCCCTCTGACTTATTGGTTAAAAATTGATTTTGGCTAGTCACATATTCTTGAGGTTCCCATTGATAGTCTTTAAGTTCAATTTCCCTTTGATTGCGATCATATCCGACAACTTTGAGGCTTACGTAATCTCCAGCATATATAGATATACAACTTTTATGATAATTTGTGTAAGTATATTCAGAATCATTGACTTTAGCTTGAATTTGAACCAATACTGGCTTGGGATAAGTCGCTCCTTCAAATTCATAACTTAATTGTTTATCAGGAGTTTTCCAAGCGTTCAACCAGTTCAAACCTGCACAGACAAAAACTTTTGAATTTGAGTTAATCGCAATGCTAGATATGACACCAATATCTCGATTAAGCAAAGATAAAAATTCTTCATCTTTGATTTTTATGTCATCATATAAGTTTTTAGGACATGAGACTATATTTAGCTTTTGAAGCTTCAATAAAATTTGAGTAGATAGATTGCTTTTACTATTTACTTCTTTTTTGAATCTTAATTTGTTGAAAGCAACACTATTATTTAAGAAAACTACTGCTGCTAGACCAAAACCAAGAAATACCGGTAAACATAAGAGTTTGTATATTAACGGAAAATCGAGAAAATATTCGATTGGTAGAAAACCTAATAACACACAAACTCTTATTAAGTTGGGAATGGGAGTATAGCCATGCCAGTGTTCGAGAGTGTTATCCGATCGCGAGACCCAGAACGAGTAAATATCTTGCGCCTTAGAAATTTCCCGAACATCCCGCGTCGAATCTTCAATCGTTTGAACAACTTTTCGAGATTTCAAGTCCCAGACTTTGACTTTTCCATCGGCTCCGCCACTGATCAGAGAGTTTTTTGACCAATCGAGATCAAATGACCAAACCGCTCCGCCCTGATCTTGTAGGTGAAACTCCGGTTGTGTGGGAGGTTGAGATTGAATCTTCCAGACCGCGATCAGTCCGTCTAGACTGCTACTGATAATCCAGCGGGGTTTTGATACGATCGCTACTTTTGTTACCCAGCTTTTATGAGCTTTCCACTTAAATTCACATTGCCAACTCTCTAAATCCCAAACGGCGATATGTCCGTCAGCACTGGCACTCACTAGCGTATTCGACACTTTATCAATGGTAACTGACAAGACCCAGTGTGAATGAGCAGATAGTTTATGTAGAAGTTTTCCTGTTTTGAAATCCCAAACATAGATGAATTGCCAACTTCCCCCGATGACGAGGCGATTGTCAGGGGTAATCACAACACAGGAAATAGTATCCGTGGCGATGTACTTCTCTTGAGGGTCTTCAACTGGATTATAGCCGAGGAGCAGCCAGTAGGAAGCCTGACGGACTTTTTCTGGAGTATCCTGAACGGAATAATGAGCAAATAGCGAAATTCCTTCTTGTCCCAGCTTCAGAGCTTCTTGCAAGGCCCTGACTTGCTGAGATTCTGAGGAATTTTCAAGGTTCCGTCGAATTTGTCCTAGCAACATTTTGCCCTCTTGATTAAGTTTGGAGGAAATACGTTACACCAAAATAAGGAACCTATCCAGGTTTGCCCTTGGCTCTGTAACGCAGCCTCTCTGCCTGTGAACTTTACTGTGAAAATGAGAACTGCTTACATTTTAATACTGCGATTAGCTATGAGATGAGTCACGCCGCTTTTTGCAATATTTCTTATTAAACTACAATACAACCATGACAGATTTTGCCAGACTGATTTCTAATCATTTGCGTTGGGGACTTTATATTATCCTGACATTGAATCTGACGGGTCTAGTCCAGGACTTATTGTTCCCCAAAGTCTCTAACGATCATGATCGCCCCCGAAGTCCTGAGGTATCGACAGGTTTCGTCGTTGTCGGCGAAACTTCAGGTCGAGTCGATGGGTTCGAGTATTTCTGTAGTGGTTTCTTGAACGAGTATCTCTTCAGAGTAGTTAGCGCTTATTCAGGTAGATGAGGGGCGAGTTGAGTTTTTGGCGATCGACTGTGAGATTAGGACGCAGGGCGATCGCCGTCTGAGAGAGATTAGAGTGAGTTGGGGTCATGGTGCAGGTAAGGGGTGGGTTACGCCTTTTGCTTCTTCCTTCCCTCAAGCCAAATACGTATAGCTACGCAAACTCTGTTCATAGTTTTGCAACAGCCGCTGAGACTCTTCAATGGAGATTTTGCCCGATTGTAGGGCGGCTTCAGAGGCTTTGCGGATGTTTTCGAGTAAATCCTTACCGTTGTATTCGACATATTCCAAGACTTCCGTCATGGTGTTTCCCTTGACAAGATGTTCAATGTCGTAGCCATTGGGAGTGAGATGGATGTGGACTGCGTTGGTGTCGCCAAAAAGATTATGGAGATTTCCCATAATTTCTTGATAGGCCCCCACGAGGAACATCCCCAGATAATAGGGTTCTTCCGGTTTGAGGGGATGAAGTTCTAGGATGGATTTGGCTTGTAGGCGATCGATGAAGCGATCTATTTTTCCGTCACTGTCGCAGGTGAGATCGGCGAGGGTTCCCCGTAAACTGGGTTCTTCGTTGAGACGGTGGATGGGGAGAATGGGAAACAGTTGCTCGATCGCCCAACTGTCGGGGGCGGATCGGAAAATGGAGAGGTTGGCGTAGTAAATCGAGGCTAGGGTTTTTTCGAGAACTTCGAGTTCTGTGGGAACTTCGCTTTGTTGGCGAACAATATCGTAGATTTTGCGACAACAGGCCCAATAGAGTTGTTCGGCGTTGGCCCGTTCCGTGAGGCTGAGATAGCCGAAACTAAAGAGGCTGCTGGCTTCGTCTTTGAATTGAATCGCGTCGTGATAGGCTTCTTGGTAGGTTTCTGGGGTGATGGAGTCGTAGGTTTCCCGCAGGTTGCGTAAGATGAGATGTTCTTTCTCGGGACTAGGTTCGGGAATCCCCGAGGGTGCGTCGCTGCTTCCGAGAACGTTAAAAATCAGGATGGAGTGGTGGGAGGCGATCGCGCGGCCACTTTCGCTGATTAGGGTGGGTGCGGCTTGTTGTTTCTCTTCGCAGGCTTCTTTGACTTCCGCCACGATGTCATTGGCGTAGTTCTGCATATTGTAGTTTTTGGAGGCGTAGAAGTCGGTTTTTGAGCCGTCGTAATCTACGCCTAAGCCGCCGCCAACGTCGAGATAGCCCATGTTTGCGCCGAGTTGGGCCAGTTCGACATAGATTTGGCTGGCTTCTCGGATGGCGTCTTTGATGGCGCTGATGGAGGAGATTTGAGAACCGATGTGGTAATGCAGTAGTTGTAGGCTATCGAGGAGATTGGCTTGGCGTAACTGTTCGACAGCGGTGATGATTTCGGGGATGGTGAGGCCGAATTTGGCGCGATCGCCACTTGATCCTCCCCAGCGGCCAATTCCTTTTGCACTCAGTTTGGCGCGAACCCCCACCACGGGTTTAATTCCTAACTGTTGACTGACGCAGATGACTAACTCGACTTCTTCGGGTTGTTCGAGGACGATAATCGGCTGTTGGCCCAGGCGTGTGGCTAACATGGCGGTTTCGATGTAGCCGCGATCTTTGTAGCCGTTGCAAATGAGGAGGGAACCCGAGGTTTTGAGGCTGGCTAAGGCGATGAGGAGTTCGGGTTTAGAACCGGCTTCTAAGCCGAAGTGATGGGGGGCGCCGAATCGCACTAAGTCTTCGATGATGTGGCGTTGCTGGTTGCATTTGACGGGGAAAACGCCGCGATAGACGCCGGGGTAGTTGTAGCGGGCGATCGCCTTGGCGAAACAGGCGTTAATTCGCTCGATTCGGTCTTCGAGAATATCGCTGAATCGTAGGAGTAGGGGGAGTTCTAGGTTGCGCTTTTTGAGGGCTTCGACGAGGTCATAGAGGTCGAGAGAACCGCCGCGATCGCCCTGAGGGGACACGGTGACATGGCCGGCGGAGTTAATCCCAAAGTAGGGATCGCCCCAACCCCGGATGCGATAGAGATCTTCGCTATCTTCGATTGTCCAAGGCGCTTGAGGGGTCTGGGACATCGTCCCGTTCTCGGCAAACCGCTCACTCATGGGAGATGGGGCTGAATCAACCATCGGGATTCCTCGCTTCAGACTGGTCACTGAGTCCACAGTGTATCGCAGACAGTGTATCGCAGTTGGTCTCGCTGGTGTCTTGGGCTGCGATCGCGGCCAGGGTTTGGAGATTTGGCGCGTTTGCGTGGTCGTTTTGGGGCGATCGCTCAAAAATCCGTGGAATCACTGATGTTTTTTGCAAGGTTTTAATCAGTCACTTTTTTTGTTATTTAATATCCGTGAATCCCCTTAATTTAGGTGGTTTATTTATACCTCAAACCGATAATCAACAGTATTTGTAGTGAATTTTATCGGTAGTTTTAGCAATTTCAAAACATCAAAAAAAAATAGACTCTAACTCCGGACAAATTTAGGAAATCTCTGTAAATAGAAACAGGTGACAGGGAAAAGACAGTCTCGGGAATCACGCCGAATTGACTGAGAAACCCCCTGAAACCCTCCTGAACGCTTACGATTCAGAGTTCATAGTTTGCAGTTTACCCATTTATTCCTATGTTAGATCTCAATTCTGTTGCACTGGTTAGCCTCGACGATACGACAAGCCAATTCACGGGAAACGGCGAAAATCAACTCATTGTGGCAGGACTTGGTCACGATACTGTGTTTGCAGTTGGCGGTAATAATTGGGTGTTTGGCGGTGTCGGAGAGGATGTGATTCATGGAGGATCTGGGGATGATGTGATTTATGGGGGACAGCATAATGATGTCCTACTGGTCAATGATGGCAAGAATCTATTAAGTGGCGATTTTGGCGACGACACTCTCTATGGCGGTGTTGGCGACGATACCCTACTCGGAGCGGCTGGCAATGATGTAATCCACGGAAAAAATGGCGATAACATCATTTTCGGCAATCAAGGAAATGATAGAATTAACGCGGGAAATGGCAATGAGTCAGTCTATGGTGGACAGGGAAGTGATCTGATTATTGCTGAAATGGGAAATAACCGGCTCAGCGGTGATTTGGGTGATGATACTCTTTACGGAGGTCAAGGGGATGATACCCTCGATGGCGGTGATGGAAATAACTATATTTCTGCGAGATCTGGCAATAATTGGATCGTGGGTGGACAGAGGGATGACACGGTTTTTGCCGGACGTGGAAATGATACGGTTTTTGCGGGAAATGGCAATGATTTCCTGATGGGAGGCGTGGGGGATGACCTCATTCATGGTGATTTGGGAGATGATACTCTCTATGGAAGTCGAGGAAAAAATACCCTGAATGGGGGAGCCGGACAAGATGTTTTTGTGTTAACGCCTAACATTGGGGGAATGGATGTCTCTGATGCTGATGTGATTGCTGATTTTAAGGCGGCTGAGGATTCTCTGTTGTTGATGGGAGGCTTATATGGCGATCGCCTGGAGGTTTTGCTCGGTGATGGAGATTATTTGGGGGATACGTTGATTCGCGATCGTGAAACGGGAGAATATCTTGCGATTCTCAAGCAAGTTAGCAATCCTTTCGAGGTTCAGATGGAAAGTGATCTCGATGTTCCTAATATGGATGTTGAACTGGATGCTGATCTCGATTCTGGGGAGATGCAGCCTGAACCTGAACTTGAAGAAACCCCAGTTGAGGAGGAAACCCCAGTTGCGGAGACTCCCGTAGAAGAAGAAACCCCTGTTGACGAGACTCCCGTAGAAGAAGAAACTGCTGTTGACGAGACTCCTGTTGAAGAAACTCCCGTTGCGGAAGAAACCCCAGTTGAAGAAGAAACTCCCGTTGAAGAAACCCCTGTAGAAGAAGAAACTCCTGTTGAGGAAGAAACTCCCGTTGAAGAAACCCCTGTAGAAGAAGAAACCCCCGTTGAGGAGGAAACTCCTGTCGAGGAGGAAACCCCAGTTGCGGAGACTCCTGTTGAAGAAACTCCCGTTGAAGAAACCCCTGTAGAAGAAGAAACTCCTGTTGAGGAAGAAACTCCCGTTGAAGAAACCCCTGTAGAAGAAGAAACCCCCGTAGAAGAAGAAACTCCTGTCGAGGAAGAAACCCCAGTTGCGGAGACTCCTGTTGAAGAAACTCCCGTTGAAGAAACCCCTGTAGAAGAAGAAACCCCCGTAGAAGAAGAAACTCCTGTCGAGGAAGAAACTCCCGTTGAAGAAGAAACCCCCGTTGAAGAAGAAACCCCTGTAGAAGAAGAAACTCCCGTTGAAGAAGAAACTCCCATCCCGGCGGTGATTGCATCGAGCGCCAAAAAATTTACTCCCGACACCGATGAAGCCACCCTCGCCGCATCAGACATACCCCGCATTACCCTAGGGAGCCAAACCATTTACATTGGCGTATGGCAAAAAGGGGGTAACAACCAAGATCCCATCATCGCCAGCTTTGACAGCGAAAACCCTGACAATAACTGGGTTCGCACCGACTACGAAGCCACCGGAGCCGATGGACGCGGCTATGGACTGTTCTGGGATGGAACGAGTCTCTATGGAGTCTTTGCAACGGATGGAACCCAAGGAAGCAGCAGTGAAGACTGGCGACGAGCCTCGGGAGGTGTGACGCAAAACTGGCTACGGAATTATGGTTCTGGTGGGGGTGCAAAAGTTGGCGTTTTAGGTCGAATTGACCCCACTAGCGGGGAACTCCTCGATGCAGCCTATCTCTCAGCGGTGTTGAGCAGTGGAAATAGCAACAGTCTCGAAATTACTGATGTTACGACTAATGAGGCTGGAAATCTTGTGGTGAGTGCGGAGTCGTTTTTCAATCCCCGTAACCCCGATGGTTCTCGGATGACTCGCGTCAATGACAGCCTCGGTTCTCCCTTTGACTACACTGTTGAGATGACTTCCGATCTCAAGACTGTCATCAGCACTTCTGCGGTGGGTTGGGAATAAGTTAGACTGCGATTTAGCCTTTACGGCTGTGCATCTACCTTCCTAATTCAGCGTAAACTCCTATGCTTTCATTTGATCTCAACACCCTCAGCGTTGTCACCCTCGACAACACCGACAATCCCTTTACGGGAAACTCCCAGAGTCAATTGATTCTGGGAACGGCGGGAACCGATACCATCGCCGGAGTCGGCGGAGATAACTGGATATTTGGAGCGACGGGTGATGATGTCCTCGCAGCGGGGGACGGAGATGATGCGGTGTATGGGGGACAGGATAATGATGTCCTCTTTGCTCGGGAGGGGAATAACCTACTGAGTGGCGATTTTGGGAATGATACTCTACGGGGGGGAGCCGGTCGCGATACCTTGGTGGGTGCGGCGGATGATGATTTGATTCAAGGTCGCCAGGGTGAGAATTTCCTGTTTGGTAATCAGGGAAATGATACGCTCTATGCGGGGTCAGGAGAGGATAGTCTCTATGGCGGCCAGGGAGATGATTGGCTCTTGGCTGAGACGGGGAATCATCTGCTGAGTGGAGATTTGGGTAATGATACGCTCTACAGTGGCTCGGGTTCCGATACGCTGATTGGGGGAGAGGGTGCAAATACGTTTGTCCTCACGCCGGGGATGGGAAATGCGGAGTTGGCTCAGGCGGATTTGATTGTCGACTATACGCCGAATCAGGATTCGTTGGCTTTGTTGGAGGGATTGACTGCGGAACGTCTGGAGTTTCTGGCCGGTGAAGGGGAGTTTGCGGGTGATACGGTGATTCGCGATCGCACCAGTGGGGACTTCCTCGCAATTCTCAACGATATTAGTGATCCCGCCGTCCAACTTGATATCAATATCGATGCAGATGAACCGGATTTGCTGGACTTCGGTGTTGATTTAAACAACGACCCCGATCTCGGCCTCGGAGATGATGATACTCCAGAAGACCCCCTCTCTCCTCTCCCGGCGGCCATTAGTTCCAGTGCCGTCCAGTTTACTCCCAACACCGACGAAGCCACCATCGCCGCCTCTAATGCACAACGCTTAACTCTGGGAAGTCAAACGATTTATATTGGATTCTGGCAGGAAAGTGGGAATAACCAAGACCCGATTATTGCCAGTTTCGACAGCGAAAACCCCGATAATAACTGGGTTCGCACCGATTATGAGTCCACTGGAGCCGATGGACGGGGTTTGGGACTGTTCTGGGATGGAACGAGTCTCTATGGTGTCTTTAGTACCGATGGAACCCAGGGAACTCCCAGTGAGGATTGGCGACGAGCCTCGGGAGATGCGACTCAGAACTGGCTACGCAGTTATGGCGCCGGGGGTGGTGCGAAAGTGGGGGTTTTAGGTCGGATTGACCCCGCCACGGGGAACCTCGTCGATGCGGCTTATCTCTCGGCGGTGTTGAGCAGTGGAAATAGCAATACCCTGACGGTGACGGATATTAGCAGTAATGAGGCGGGGAATTTGGGTGTCAGTGCGGAGTCGTTTTTCAGTCCCCGCAACCCTAATGGTTCTGCGATGACGCAGGTGGATACGAGCCTCAGTTCTCCGTTTGATTACACCATCGAAATTACCCCAGATCTCGGCCAAGTTGTCAGTACATCCGCTGTCGGCTGGACGTCCTAATGGGTTAGGGTTGAGTGGCGATCGCCGAGTTGGCTAAGGCTTGTAAGCTATCTAAGGCCTCGGCGTCATCGCCACTAACGCCTTTGAGCGCGATGCGATAGCGAACTCCCTCTTGGGACCATTCAATCACTGGGGGGGAACAGGATGCACCACACATCATGGGGTTAAAGTCTGCGGTGAGTCCGTTATCGAGGGGGATGCTCTCTTGGAACTCCTCCCCGACTCCATAATAGTCGTCATCGCTGGTGCGTCTGGCGGCGAAGAAGCCATAGGAACAGGCGGTGGCGCCTCGACAGTTGGGAGCCAGGGATAGATAAATTTGGTAACTGTCTGCGTCGGCTTCGGCTTCGACGTAGATGGGAAGTTCGTCATTGTCGGTGAGGGGAATTTCGCTGGGAAGCCGAATCGGGATCTCGGTTGTCGATTGCACCTGTTGCAGAACTTCGGAAAATAAAGGTGCAGGCTCCGCTGTTTCGGGATTGGAGTCTGTGTTTAAGTCTGTGTTTAAGTCTGTGTTTAAGTCTGTATTGGAATCGGTCACGTTGGACTCTGTGACTCCCTCGGCGACCTCGAGGAGGGGGTCGGGTTGATTGTCAGATGAAGACTCGTTTAAGACATCTTCTGGGGATTCCTCTGTTGCGGGGGTGTTGAGTGCTGTTTGGGACGGTGGCTCCGATGGGGAATCGCGGGAGTCTTCCTGAACCTCGGGGGTTGGGGTCTCCTGGGAGAGATCCCCCGATGATGGGGTCTGACAGCCGCTGAGCAACATGAGGGGAGTGGCGATCGCCAACAGCCAGAGTTGAGTCCTGATTTGAGTCCTTGTTTGAGTCTTGATTTGAGTCTTGTCAGCCGAAAATTGTCTCATCGATACGTCTCCATTACCACAAAAAAATATAAATGTCAATAAAAATACGGGTCAATTTCTATATTTTCCCTAAATCCCCATTTAGCCTAGCATTGCCGCCACCTCGAATTACAACTTTGCTCAAGAATTCATGAACTTTTGTAACAAATTTCCAGGATTCCCGTAAAAATCGTCTTCTGAAAGCGACAGATTTAGGAACACCCCAGAGAATCTCGCCAAACGTCATAGTCCACCGAGGAATCCCATAACTCATTAAATTGCTGATTGAGTTAGAGATTTGCGGTGTCTGCTGTGACTCCCAGGCGTCCGATAGACCCCAACTATGGATGACGAACACTTGAATCAACTCGCTTTAGACGCACAAGGGAACCCTCCCGGAAGCCAGGCTCGACAAGTCGCACTAACTCGACTCATTAACGGAATGATTCATTCGGGTCGTCTGATTTATCCTTCTGGAATTGGCTTATCTCCGGATCGATATCACGATTATCGTGCTGAAGCGCTACAAAGTTTGTTTTACTACATTTGTCGCTCGATTGATGAGTATGACATCAAGTTAGCTTCGGTGATGCGATGGGCCAATATGCTATTGGAACGCCGTTTTTTTCGAGAGGTATCCGACCAAAGAAGGAGAAACAACAAACCGGTTGTGATGGAGCCGTTCGAGGAACGCCTGGTCTCGAAATGCCAATGGGCTATAGTATTAGGAGATGAAAAACCCTTTTTATCTCAGTTGGTTCGTGAATGTCTTGAGGACGATGTTGATGGCCGATTTCGAGAGTGCTGTCTCCCTAAATATCCTGAAGTCAACTTTCAGAAACTGGTCTTAAGACGCTTAGATGGCTATCAATGGCAAGAGATATCGGAAGAGTTTTCAATTAAACTGTCAACTCTTAGCAGCTTTTATCATACCTCCTTGCGTCGCCTTGCACCCTATATTGAAACCTCAATTCGCAAAACCCATTCGTTATGATGTTTAATCATGTCAACCTCGAACAAGAGTCTATTAAACCGATGACAACGACTCTGATATTTACTGTTCCATTGACCCAGCAGCAGCGCCAAGTGGCGACAAGCTGTAGTCAACGATACTCTGATTCTGTTAAGGCGAATCGTATTTATCGCCAGGTTTTAGCGCTCTATGCAGTCCGTTTTTATACAGATTGTATGGGAATTGCAACAGATATAACCGCCAGTGGACTTTGCAATCCCATTGAGCAATTACTGTCTGATGTGGCGGAACTCCCAATTCCTGGATTGCCCGGTTTAGAATGTGTTTTAGTTGAGCCGGCGATCGCCAACTTAGATATCATTCATCATCATCCTCAGACGTTAACCGTACAAACGTCCCCCGAAGCCTTAGACAATCGCCTTGGCTATGTTGCGGTTGGGTTTAGTCCAACTCAGGAAGAAGCGTATCTTCTTGGCTTCCGCAAAACTCTATCACTAGAGCGAACAACGCTCGACAATTGGCAGAGCCTTGATTGGCTTTTTATAGCCCTAAAAAATGCCTTAAACCCGACCTCTTTTATTTGTTTGCGAGACTGGTTCGACGAGCAGTTTACTCCCGATTGGGAGCCTCTATCTGAGGAATTTATACGTCAAGATACAGGACAGGTTCCGGCGATCGCCTTCCGCACTCCCTCGACAGAACCCATCATTCAACGAGCCAAACGTCTTCAATTTAGTGATGGACATACCATCGCCCTAGAAGTGGGTGTCTATCCTCTGAGTGACCAAGAAATTGATATCCGAGTCCGCCTGATCCCCCCCCTAGGTGCTGCTCTTCCTTCAGATTTGAGTCTAATGATTCTTGATGAAATGGATACGATTGTTATGCAAACTCAAGCTCGGGGAAGCTCGGTATTACGGTTAGAGTTTAGTGTTGAACCCGAAGAAATTTTTAAACTAAAACTGCAACGAAATACAGTAAGTTTGGTTGAAACATTTTCGTTTTAGAAAGAACCCTCCAATCGAATAAAAGAGGACAAAAAGCAAACGGAACTCAATAAAAAAAGATAAAAATAGGGAGCAGTGAAAAATTTCCACTGTTCCCTGAATGATGCTTGAAAATTATTGACAACTAATGAGTTACAGGAACCTTGGCTTTAAGATGCAGGATTTTGGCGATCGTTTCTTCGACCGATTTATCCGGCGTTGAGGCTCCCGAGGTGATCCCGACAACGAGATGACCCTCGGGGAGCCAATTGTCGGTCACTTCTAGTTCGTCGCGTTCCAAAGGTTTATGTTCAATGCGATTTCCCGGGCCAATGCGATCGGCGGAATCGATGTGATAGGAGGGAATCTCTCGCTCGATCGCAATCTCTTGTAAATGAGTGGTATTAGACGAGTTAAACCCACCAATCACCACAATCAAATCCAAGTCTTCTTCCACCAGTTGCAACATAGCATCCTGCCGCTCTTGGGTAGCGTCGCAGATGGTGTTGAAGGACATGAAATGTTGGTTGAACTCCGTCGGCCCATATTTTTGTAACATGGTGCGCTCGAAGAGTTTGCCAATTTGCTCCGTTTCGCTTTTCAGCATCGTGGTTTGATTGGCAATTCCCACACAGTCGAGGTCGCGATCGGGGTCAAAGCCTTCAGAATGGGCGTTTTGGAACTTGTCCATAAACTCGGCTTTGTCGCCACCGTGGAGAATGTAGTTCGCCACATATTCGGCTTCCTTGAGGTTCAAGACAACCAGATATTTGTCAGCAAATGAGGTGGTGGCTAGGGTTTCCTCATGTTTATACTTGCCATGAACAATTGAGGTGTGGTTACGTCGCTTGTGTTTTTCAACACTGTTCCAAACCTTGGACACCCAGGGACAGGTGGTGTCGACAATGGTACAACCCCGTTCATCAAGAAGCTGCATTTCTTGAACCGTGGCCCCGAAGGCCGGAAGAATGACCACATCGCCTTTTTGAACGCCAGAAAAGTCTTTTTCGCCATCGATCACCTCGATGAATCCCACATTCATCTCCCGTAGCCGTTGGTTCACACCGGGATTATGAATAATTTCGTTGGTGATCCAGATTCGCTCGCTGGGGAAGTGACTGCGGGTTTCGTAGGCGATCGCCACGGCCCGCTCAACCCCCCAACAAAAGCCGAAGGCTTCCGCCAGACGAATGGTAACCTGATCTCGTTCTAGGCAGTTCTGGTTGGCACGAATCTCGCCGATGAGATCACTCTGATATTCGGTTTGTAGGAGTCCCTCGACTTCAACCTCGCGCCCGAAACCACGACGGTGATAGTTTTCTGATTGTTGGAGGGAACGCTTAAAGGCTTTAGTATCCATAGTGTATGAAATGGGGGTTCGCGATCGTCGGACTGCATCGGTTGCAGATGCTGTCATTGTACCGAGTTCGGGCAACCCTAGAGACCTTTGACTCATCAATGCTAAGGTTACCAAGCCCCTGAAGCTCTTAGCATAGCGGTAGTTCACGAGATCCCTATAATTTATCAGCCAGGATGAGAGCGATACGCCAGAGTTCATATCCCTGTTCGTTTAAATGTAAACCGTCCGTGGTAAAGGCTGGGTTGAGGTAGCCCGTATCATCGACAAACAGAGGGTAGAGGTTGAGATAGGTGGCCCCTTCAACGTCGGCGATCGCCGCTAAGCGTTCATTGAGTCGCTCGATACGCTCATTCGGCAGATCTCGCAGTTTCTCCCGTCCCTCCCAAGTCGCATCCTCGCCACCGTGGGGCAAAATCGACTGGACAACCACCTCAGTATTGGGATGAATCCAAAGGATATCTTTGATGATTTTGCGGTGATTTTCCAAAATTGTCTCGTCATCTTCTCCCCGCAACAGATCATTGATGCCAATCATCACAAAAATCTTATCAGGACGGGTGTTATCGAGCAGAGGGAGTCGTTCATAGAGTCCTTGGGACCCTTCCCCTGAAATCGCTTGATTGAGCCAAGTCACATCGAGTGGGAGTAACCGCTCAGGAAAACTAAGACTAATTGAGTCTCCCGCTAGCACATAGAGGCGTTCTGGGGACGTAGCGGCGATCGCCTCAGCCTCCTGTTCGAGCCGTTCGAGCCAATCCTCATAAGTAGGACGGGGTAACTCCCCCACCCGAGGCTGAGGAGAGGCCGTTGGCCCGGCCGTTGGGCGAGGTGTGGGACTCGTTTCAATCGTGGCTAAGGTATGACTATCCTGCACAGGCAAAGACCGTTGGGACTGTTGCCGCCCAATCAGAATCGCCACGGCCACTAACAACATGCCATTCGTAACCAAGGAGAGAATGCCCCAGGCTGGAATAGGCTTCGATACTCTAGACACAGGCTATGATCGCAAGACAGGTGCAACTTTCATTGTGCGTCATGGAGGGGAACAGGGAACAGGGAACAGGGAACAGGGAACAGGGAACAGGCAAGGGGCGTACTGTTATGGTCGCTCTCGGTAGGCGGGGGTAGAACAGAAAAGAACCGGCTTCACAGTAAAACGTGAAACCGGTTGTTCAGGGAAATTCAACCGAATTAAGCGAGATCCAATCGGATCAACGATGCCAAACTATTGGGGCATACCGCTCGGCTTCGACGAAGACATGCCGCCCATGGCCGTTTCCTTGAGGAAACCATGATACGCTTCCATGCCATGTTCGCCGATGTCGAGACCGTTGAACTCCTCTTCCTCACCAACGCGAATACCACCGACGACGGCCGCCACGGCATACCAACAGATGAAACTCAGAACAACGGTGAAACCACCAATAGTGAGAACACCAATCAGTTGAGCGATGAAGTTGCCACCGCCGAAGATGCCGACAGCGAGGGTTCCCCAGATTCCGTTAACCAGGTGAACCGAAATCGCACCAACCGGGTCGTCGATTTTGACAACTCGGTCAAAGAAGGAGACCGCAAACACGACCAGAATCCCGCCAATAGCACCGGTGAGAGCCGCACCCCAGTAGGGCATGACATTACAACCGGCGGTAATGGCAACCAATCCAGCCAAGATACCGTTAATGGTCATCGAGAGGTCTGGCTTGCCATCGCGGAACCAGGAGGTAAAGGTTCCGGTTACCCCACCCGCTGCCGCAGCCAGGTTAGTGGTAACCGCAATATAGGCAATGTTCGATGTCGCCGCTAACTCAGAACCTGGGTTGAACCCAAACCAGCCAATCCAGAGAATCAGACAACCGAGGGTTGCCAGGCTGAGGTTATGACCGGGAATGGCGCGGGGTTGACCATCTTCATATTTACCCATCCGAGGACCGAGAATAGCCGCACCGACTAAAGCGGCCCAACCGCCGACGGAGTGAACCACCGTTGAACCGGCAAAGTCTCCAAAAGACCAAGCACCTTCAGGACCAAAGGAGGTCAGCATTCCATTCCCTGACCACACCCAGTGGCCCGAAATGGGGTAGAAAATTCCCGTCAGCAAGAGGCTGAAAATCAGGAAGGCATCATATTTAATCCGCTCGGCGACAGCTCCTGAGACGATGGTGGCGGCGGTTGCAGCAAACGCCACCTGGAATAAGAAGGAGACCGAAATCGGCAGACCACCGGGGAAGGGATCGAGTCCGTAGGTGGCGGGATCTCCACTGCTGAGGAACCAACCGCCGAAGCCGATGAAGGCGGTCGAACCTTCGCCGGTGGCTCCTTCACCGTACATCAGAGAAAATCCGATCGCCCAGTAGGCAATTGTGGCTAGGGCAAAGACAATTAAGTTTTTCGAGAGGATGTTGACGGCATTTTTCTGACGACACATCCCGGTTTCGAGCATTCCGAAACCCGCGTTCATGAAAATAACCAACACGGAGGCGACGAGAATCCAAACGGTGTTGAGGACGCCTTGAACATAGGCAGCGTCAACCTCTTCGAGAACTTCAATCCCCTGGGGATCTGCGGCCGTTGCCGCTAAGTCCCAAACGCCCAAAATTAAAGCCGTTAATGGAATACAGGCGAGCCAATAAATGGGAACTCGGCGCCCAAGGGTCAGGAGTTTAACCAAAGTCGAGTTACGGTTGCCGCCGCGAACTCGCCCGGGTGAAGCTCCATGTCGTGATCTGAGGGTCATCTTAGATGTCATGTTTTAGACTTTGGATTGAGATTAAGTAAACGGATCGGTTTCCGACACAGCACACTCGCGCTGGGAACACTCGGCAATCTCTGATGGCGTCCAAAGCTCAAGCTTGTGTACCCTTGCGCTCCCGTCGAGATTGAGAAGCGGAGTTGTGCGGTTGAGTCACACTGATTGCACCAATTCTCGTAGGGTTTATTCTGTATAAGACAATACATTTTGCCGGCGATCGCCGGGAATCTCTGGGAAAACTGACTCATTTTTGCCGGTTTCTTAAGGAAACTCCCGCTAGAATCGCCAGGTTAGGTGAAGATATACCTAACTATTTTTTTGCTGTAGGTAGGCGGCAGCACCGAGGTCATCGAGCCGCTCTTGTTTGTCGAGAACTGATGTTTTGAGATCTTGACGATACTGTTGGACTTGTTGCAGCAGAGCCAGATCTTGGCTGGCTAAGATCTGTACGGCCAGCAACCCGGCATTTTGGGCATTGCCGATCGCCACGGTCGCCACGGGAATCCCCCGAGGCATCTGCACGATGGAATAGAGGGAGTCGAGACCCCCTAAATGGCGGGTGGCAACCGGAACGCCAATCACCGGTAGAGGTGTTAAGGACGCCACCATCCCCGGTAAGTGGGCCGCTCCTCCGGCCCCGGCAATAATCACCTTTAACCCCCGCTCATGAGCGGTTTTGGCGTAATCAAACAGACGCTCAGGGGTGCGGTGCGCCGAGACGATCGCCACCTCATGAGAGACCTGAAACTGTTGGCAAATCTCGATCGCCGCGTTCAGGGTCGGCAGGTCGGAATCGCTCCCCATAATGATGCCGATTTGGGGTGGATTGGAGGCGCGATCGGGGCTAGAACTGGTCATTGATAGAATGGCTGAGTCGTACTCAGACGAAAGTGGAACCATGGCTGTAACGATTATTCGGGGCAATGTGCCGGGATACAAGGGACCCGAGGGGACCTCATCGGGGAAACCCCAGGCGATCGCCCTAGACGAGCAACGCATTACCGCCATTGGTCCGACTTCAGCCATACCAACCCCCTCTCCAACATCCTCACAGCCCCCCCTGAATGCCTCAGGAACCGTTCTCGATTGCGGTGAAGACTGGATTTCCCTTGGAGGTTGCGATCTCCAGATTAACGGTGCCTTAGGCTTGGCATTTCCCGATGTAACCCCGGAGCATCTGCCCGAATTAGAGGCCATCAGCCGCTATCTTTGGCAGGCGGGCGTCGATGCCTATCTGCCCACTCTCGTTACCACCTCCCCCGAGAGGTTTCGCACGGCGATCGCCACCTTTGAGACCTTTATGGCCCGCCAACTCCCCCACGCCCCAACCGCTCAGGTGTTAGGACTCCATTTAGAAGGCCCCTGTTTAAACCCGCAAAAACGGGGCGCTCATCCCCAGGAGTATTTGTTGCCCCTAACCCGAGATACCCTCGAACGAGTCTTAGGCCCGAGTGGGGCAACGGTGAGCCTGATGACCTTGGCCCCTGAACTCGATCCCAGTGGTGAGGCGATCGCCGAGTTGCAACGGCGCGGGATTCGCGTCAGTCTGGGCCATTCCTTGGCCACAGCCGCCCAGGCCAACCAAGCCTTTGACCAAGGCGCCACGATGGTGACTCATGCCTTTAATGCTATGCCGGGCCTACATCACCGAGAACCGGGTTTGCTGGGGGCCGCTTTGCTGCGATCGGGGATCTCCTGTGGGGTGATTGCGGATGGAGAACATATCTGTCCGATGATGTTACAGCTATTGCTCAACGCCGCTCCTGAGCATCTGTTTCTCGTCAGTGATGCTCTCGCACCTCTGGGACTTCCTGATGGTGTTTATCCCTGGGATTGCCGAGAAATTCAGGTCAAACGGGGAACCGCACGACTGGCCGATGGAACCTTGGCCGGAACGACGCGATCGCTCCTCGATGGCGCTCTTAACCTCGTTAACTGGGGCCTGTGTGACATCGAAACCGCCATTTCCCTGGCCACCATCGCGCCCCGAGCGGCGATCGGACAATCGAGGACTCTGCTGGGGGCTTCAGCTCACCAGTTACTGCGGTGGCAACAGGTTGACGGACAATGGCAATGTCAACGCCTATTTCCAGACTTGGGACACTCATCGACCTAGGGTCGTCGTATTTAGGCCAGCCGTATTTAGGCCAGCCGTATTGAGTGGGCGATCGCCCTACGCTTCTTCATCGTTGACCGTCTTCGTGACTGCCATATTCAGGCTAATTAACGTATCCATAATTCGTAAACCACTGCAATCTTTGAAAAGATTAAACTCCGTCAACTCCTCATACTCTTCAAACCCCACTTCTTCTAAATAAATGGCTAACGTTTCAAAATCAAAGCCAACCCGATGCACATCAAACTCATTGGTTTGACCACCAAACATAATGCTCATCAGATGTAGCCGTTCAAACGCCATTAAATTAGGATTGAGATAGAGCCAACAGAGGGTTTGTAGATTCGGAACACTAATAAATAACTTGCCTCCCGGTTCTAGCACCCGATGCCATTCACTGAGCGTCACCAGTAACTCATTATTCAAACTATGGTGGACATGTTCCAACACATGACTGGCATAGATAGCCTCAACAGAATTGTCTTCAAATTGACTCAAATCAGCCGCATCCCCAACAAAATCCACTTCGGGCCGATCCTCGATATCTAAAATTTTCCAGTCTGGATGGGGTTCTTGTCCACCAATATGAAGTTTGAGTCCCATGATATCTCCTGAGTTAATGAGTTTATAGGGAGTTTGGCGGCGATCGCCACCAAACCAACCCGGATGATACGAACCCTTCGCGTCATTTCGGCTGAGGGAGAGAGTGGTGATTGTCCTCATCACGAACATCCGACGAAGGTTCTTTGAACCAGAGCATCTGCTTGGGAATAGCGATGCCAATCCCCGCTTCCTCAAACGCCAGCTTCAGACGACGGCGAAACTCCCGTTGTACGGCCCATTGTTGCAGAGGTTTGGTTTTCGTCCACATCAACAGTTGAGTTCCTCGTTCATCGAGATTTTCCACCCCAGCTAACATGGTCGGCTCAATAATCGACTCCGTCCAATCGGGATCCGCTTGCATCTCCTCCATCGTCTGCCGCATAACCTGAATCGCTTCGAGAGCGTCCGCATCATGACTAATCCAAATCCGGAAGTCAATCCGAGACCATTCTTTGCTGAGGTTATGCACCACCTGAATTTGACTATTCGGAACCGTACTGAGTCGGCCCCCTTCTCCCCGCATCCGAGTCACCCGCAGGTTCATATATTCCACAAAGCCGGGGCCATAGCCCACATCAATCACATCCCCCACCGCAAACTGGTCTTCCCAGAGAATGAGAACCCCGTTAATGAGGTCTTTAATCAGATTCTGAAAGACAATCGTCAAGGCTACACCGAAAATCCCCGCCCCGGTAATCAGAGAATCCAGGGGGAAGTTTTGCAACGCCAAAAACCAAATGACCCCGATCAAGCCAGCAATAAAGCTCGTCATCCCCTTTAAGGCCGCAGCTAAGGTAGGCGCACGCAGGATAAAGCGTTTCGAGGCCGTGGGATTGAGGGATTCTTGTTCAACCCAGGATTGCAAGACATTGTCAAACAACACATCCGTGAGTTTGTTGGCCACCGCCACAAATAGCCAAATCCCCAAAATCTGAACAGGAAACTTTTGCAACCAGGTGGCATAGGCTCGTGTTTCAGGAAACTGGGACAAAATCAAGATCGTTCCCCCAATCCACAAAGCCAACTGTAAAAACAGCAACACCCGCCGCAGCAAGATCACCATGCTGATGCGTCGTTCTAAGACAATTTGCGGCATCATCGCCCGCAGGAACTGCACCCGGCTGCCGGCCGCCTCATTTTCCTGGACGAGCTGCTCTTCGGGAGGTTGTAGATTTTCAGGATGTCGTTGTTGCGAGAGATCCTTGTAATGGCGGGTGGTGCGTCGTTGTAGCAGGGCAATGATGGGGCTGAGAACTAGGATGATGGCCGCCAACCCGAGAGCGGTTTTCCAGCGTTGTTGTCGGGCTTGGGGGAGACGTTCTTGGTAAGCCAGTTTCAGGCCTTCTTCGATTTGATCGGCCCAGTCTGCCGCTAGAGCCTCGGGGCGGCGATCGGCCACTTGAGCGTCAAACTCGGTTACCGTGACAATACTTTCAGGGTTGTCCTGGGAACCGAGTTCTTCGTTGTCATAGACGCTGATGACATATTGATTGGTGTTCCAATCTTGTTGAGCTCTCACTTGCAGGGAATTAGGATTGAAGCCCTCTTCCACGATTTGACTTAACTTACGCTCGACTTCACGCACCCGTTCTTCCAAAGGAGGAATGGTACGGGGTTCGTCGGGATTCGACGGCGGCGAACTGATCTGTAGAACCGTGCGTCCGTTGAGGCGCACTGGCGCACTGTTTTCTGTCGGTTGTAATGGTTCGAGGGGAATCGGTAGGGGCGTTTGGCCCTCAACCCTCTGGGGATTGGCGGTTGAGAGAGTGACAACGGTGATCAAAGACAGAACTAGCAGCAGGAGAGCTGGGAGTAGACGGCTGAGACGTCGTTGGAGATGATGCACGCTAAAGATTGACCTCGTTGACATTAACCTCGTTGACATATAGCAATAGCAGGGATAAATAGGACAGGGACTTAGGGGCCATTCCTCGTGGCTTGCCCTTTCCTGAGAGCGTTTTAACTGAACCTTCCCTTGCTAATAGGACAAGATGACCTCGTGTTGCGGAGTGTTCAGCAGATGTATCAGCAGATGTATCAGCAGATGTATCAGCAGATTTAATCGTCTATAAACCATTCGGAACTCCGTTGGCCTGGATCGATGGGAATGCTAACGGCTTTACCGAGGCGAGGACGTTCGCGAGTCTCGCTGATATATTGACGAATCACCTCGGCACTGTTCCAAGCATTGAGATATTCGGCAATCTGTTCAAGATGTTGGGCATAGTCATCGGCGGAACGAGGAAATGAGGCTTGTTCGAGATATTTCCACATCACCTGTAAGAAGATTTTGCCTTGGCTGCGGCGCAGTTGTAGATCGTAGGAACAGCCCCACTTGTTGAGTAGGAGTTGGTGTAACTCAGGTCCAGTCACGATGGGTTGGCTTTGATCGGTTGAGTTGGGCATGGGAGGCGTTGCTGGCTGATATCTGGCTCGGGGCGCGATCGCTCGGGCAGCTTATGGCTTGTATTTTACATTTCTTCATGGATTCTGGCCAGCCAGGTCTCGATTTTTCACGAAAGCTCAATCGAGGGCATCTCCCCCTTTTTTGGCCCCTCCCGCGTGGTATTATGAACAAGTGTTGCGCCATTTTCATTATTTTTGCTCGCGACGGGACACTTGATCCGATACAATCCCAAACGGTGTGCGTCCTGCTTGGTGTTCTCACGGCAATGGGCGCAGATGAAACGGTGATACCGTTTGTTAAGCAAAATCAGATACAACCATAATACGTAAATAGCTCCATGACTCAGGCTTCCGGCTCAACCGATGTCCCCTCCATGGGACGACGGCAATTCATGAACTTTCTGACGTTTGGTGCAGTTACCGGAACGGCTCTCGGTGCGCTGTACCCCGTCGTTAAATACTTTATCCCCCCGTCGAGTGGTGGCAGTGGCGGCGGTATCGTCGCTAAGGATGCCCTCGGCAATGATGTGAAGGGGACGGACTTCCTCGCTGAACACAATGTCGGCGATCGCGTCCTCACTCAAGGCTTCAAAGGAGATCCGACCTACATCGTCGTTGAAGGCGAACAGGCGATCGCCGATTACGGCCTCAACGCCGTTTGCACTCACCTCGGCTGTGTGGTTCCCTGGAATGCCAGTGCAGAGAAGTTTATCTGCCCCTGTCACGGGTCCCAGTACAACAAAGCGGGTAAAGTGGTTCGCGGTCCCGCTCCTCTGTCTTTGGCCCTAGTCCATGTGGATGTGGCAGAAGACGATAATGTGGTTCTCACCCAGTGGACTGAAGAAGACTTCCGCACTCAGGAAAAACCCTGGTGGGTTTAACGCTCCCCCCAACCTCTCCCCACCCGGGAGAGATTATTTTGAGAATTCCCCTAGCCATTGAGAGAAGAGAACGTTGTCACAATTGATGAAATACTCTAGTGCTTGGGCGACAACACGGTTCGCCCCTTTGATGACCCTGGCGAGAAAAGGACTCCTGGTTAGCTTGGCAGCAGTGGCTGTCTTTGTGGCCAGTGATATCCTTGTTCCTCAAGCCGCCGCCGCTTACCCCTTCTGGGCTCAACAAACGGCCCCAGAAACCCCTCGTGAAGCCACCGGACGCATTGTTTGCGCCAACTGTCACCTGGCTGAAAAAGCAATCAACGTCGAGGTGCCTCAGTCGGTGCTTCCCGATACGGTTTTTAAAGCGGTAGTTCAGGTTCCTTACGATACCTCGAAACAACAAGTTCTCGGTGATGGCAGTAAGGCTGGCTTAAATGTCGGTGCTGTGCTGATGCTCCCCGAGGGCTTTAAAATTGCTCCCGAAGACCGCATTTCTGAAGAACTCAAGGAAGAAATCGAGGGCATTTTCTACCAAAATTACACCCCCGACCAAGAGAACGTGGTTCTCGTCGGCCCTCTACCGGGTGAGGAACATCAAGAATTGGTCTTCCCGGTTCTGTCTCCTGACCCCAATCGCGATTCCTCGGTTCACTTTGGTAAGTATTCTGTCCACGCGGCTGGTAACCGGGGTCGTGGTCAAATCTATCCGGCCGGTAATAACAGCAATAACATTGCTTACAAGGCTCAAAATGCTGGAACGATTACCGCCATTGACCCCAGTGATGAGGGTGGCTATACGGTCACGCTAACGACTGAGGACGGGTCTGAAGTGGTCGAGTCGGTTCCCCCTGGTCCCGAGATGTTGGCCTCGGTGGGTGATACCGTCGCCGCTGGTGATGTGCTGACAACTGATCCCAATGTGGGTGGTTTCGGTCAGAAGGATACGGAAATTGTCCTACAAAACCCAGCTCGGATTCAGGGCTTGTTAGGCTTCTTTGCCTTGGTTGCTTTGGCTCAAATCATGCTGGTTCTCAAGAAGAAACAAGTTGAGAAAGTTCAAGCGGCTGAAATGGAATTTTAAGCCGCTAATTGGCTTTTATACCCATGTTTTTGATAATCCTGTGATAGCGGTTGAACTTTTACCGCGATCAACTCTTGGTTTTGTCTAATGAAAACGGCGTTCTCATTTTATGGGGACGCCGTTTTGTTCAAGGAGTTTAAGTCTCAAAGAGATTTGGTTTCTTAATGTCCTTTTCTCAATGTCCTGAAGCTTGCTAAGATACTACGAACGCGATCGCCCCTTTGGATTGCGGCACTGTTTAAAACATTACTTAAGGTTACTGTGGCCGTCGACGAGAAAATTATTACAACGCCATCTGGGGATTGGTTTTACCGCGAGGTGCATCCCCCCAATCCGACTGACTTACCGCCAGTGGTCTTCCTTCATGGCTTGCCCTCCCTTGGCTACAGTTGGAGTGCTTTACTCCCGGATTTAGCCAGTCAGGGACTTCAGGGAATTGCCCCAGATTGGCTGGGATTCGGGCGATCGCATAAACCGCAAAAACGAGACTTTGCCTATACTCCCGATGCCTTTATCGAGGCGTTACAGGGCTTTCTCGATACCATGGAACTCGATCGCATCTCCTTAGTCGTACAGGGCTTCCTCGGGTCCGTGGGCCTACAATACGCCCTACGCCACCGCGATCGCATCGACCGCCTCGCCATCCTCAACGCCCCCCTCTCCCCCGAAGCTAAACTCCCCTGGAAACTCAAACAAATGAGTTTTCCCCTCATCGGCGACATGATGACCCAAGACCCCCTGCTGATTGACCGCACCCTCGAAGCCGGTAGCGGCTTTGTCATCCCCGACGAAGATCTCGATGTCTATCGTCGTCCCTGGCTAAAAACCTCCGATTCCGGGCGATCGCTTCTCTATACCCTGCAAAATCTCCAACTGAAGACCGCCATGAGCGAAATTAGCGACGGTTTCGCCTCCTGGAGTCAACCCACCCTCGTCATGTGGGGCATGGTAGACCCCTGGTTGCCCCCCGAACCGGCCCAGGCCTTCAGTCAAAACCTAGAGAATGGCGATTTTGTCAGCCTTCCCGAAGCCGCCCATTATCCCCAAGAACACTGGTCTGAGGATGTGGGCAAACGGCTGATTCCCTTTCTACGCAAGTCATCAGCCACCTAACCCGATGACCCCTGTTCCTGACATCCAACCCCCAAAAATTTGACCCCCGAAACTATGGCTAAATATATCCTTTGGGGCCGCTATTGCGAGAATGCCCTAGAAAAACGACAACCCTATCGCCAAGCCCACTTAGACGGACTGGCCCAACAGAAAGACTCCGGGATTCTCGTTACCCTTGGCCCCACCGCCGACAACACCCAGGTGTTTGGCATCTATGACGCCGAAGACGAAGCCAGCGTTCGTCAACTGATTGAGAATGACCCCTACTGGAAACATGGCATTTGGACGGACTATGAGGTCAAAGCCTGGATTCAGGCCTTTTAGGCTAGAAATCGACTAGAAATAGTCCAGAGATGGTCCAGATATAAAGACTTGGCGAAAGATGAAGGTTTGTTAAAGTTTGGGCGATCGCCCCTAAAAAATGTAACGTTTTGGCAAAGAAACCTAAAGCGTGCAGTAGGATCGGAAAACACTGAAAAACAGCCTAAACCCTTTCCTACCAAAGCGTTTCCTGGCTCTCCCTGCCCGGTTCTAACCTGAGAGGGATACCCATGGCAGCGGATTGATTCTATAATTTTGTTAAGAACCGTTTACTTGATGTTGCTTTTTTGCGGATGTTATGCGTAGCCGCTTCACCTCCTCTGTCCCCGTCGAAATTCCCGTCCCCAACCAACCCATTCCCATTCAGCATTACCTGCGGCAACCTCAGCGGCTCGTCACCGCCCTAGTTGACCCGAGTCGAGTGGATGTCCTGAGTGCGGACTGTTTCCGCCTCAAAATGCGTCCCTTGCATTTCCTAATGCTGACCCTTCAGCCAACCGTAGATATGCGAGTTTGGGCCGATGCCCAAGGAACCGTGAAGCTACGTTCCGTTGGCTGTGAAATTCGCGGCGTTGAATACATCAACCAGCGATTTTCCCTCGACCTCGTGGGGCGACTCGAACCCCACACCCACAACGGCAAAACGACCCTGTACGGGAAAGCCGACCTCAAAGTCGGCGTGGATATGCCTCCTGCCCTCTGGCTAACTCCCAAACCCATCATTGATGCCACAGGCAACACACTCCTAGCCAGTGTGTTACATACCGTTAAACAGCGGCTCACCCGTCATCTTATCGCCGACTATCGAGCCTGGGCCGGGGAAACTCAACAAGACACGCCCCTCTCCCTCTCGCCCAAAATGTCCCCGAAAATCCAAAGCAGCTAAGGCCCATTACCGGCAGAGAGCGCACCACTTGCGGTACGCCCCTCTTGCCTTTTGCCTCTTGCCTTTTGCCTTCTTCTCCCCTGTTCCCTATTCCCCAAAAAACACCATGCTAGATACCGACGACAAAAAAGCAGCCAAGAAAACCCTACTTCGTAAAATCCCCCACGCTCTCTACATTTGCGGCGTGAAGGATGCCAATAGCGATAACCTCAACGGCTTTACCGCCAGTTGGGTGATGCAGTCCTCCTTTGAACCGCCGCTCATCGTGAACTGCGTCAAAAATGACAGCGGTTCCCACGAAATGCTCAAATCCAGTGGCGTGTTTAGTCTAAGTTTCCTCGAACTCGGGCAAAAAGACCTCGCCCAAAAATTCTTCAAGCCTCAAAGCCGTGTCGGCAACAAATTTGAGGATGTCGAGTTTTATACTGCCGAAACAGGCTGTCCGATTATTAAGGACTCTCTCGGCTATGTAGAATGTCAAGTCGTCGGCTCTGTTGAGAAAGGAGATCATACTGTCTTCGTCGGAGAAGTCATCGCAGCCGGCATTCACCGCGAAGGAGAGATTCTCAACCTCGAAAGCACTGGCTGGAACTACGGCGGTTAACTCCTCCGATGGAGAAGTTCTGCCTGTTGCCCCTTGCCTGTTGCCTATTGCCTGTTGCCTATTGCCTTCTCCCCCCTGTTCCCTGTTGCCTATTGCCTTCTTCCCCCATGCCTTTAATCCAAGTTAAAACCTCTGCCCCCGCTCCCGATAAAGCGGCTGTCGAAGGAATGTTACAAGTCCTATCCTCCAAGCTATCGGGACATCTCGGTAAATCAGAATCCTATGTGATGACCGCCTTTGAAGCCGATGTGCCGATGACCTTTGGCGGAACCCTTGACCCGGTTTGTTTTGTTGAAATCAAAAGTATTGGCTCGATGAGTTCGGCTCAGACGAAAGCCATGAGTGCTGATTTTTGTCAAGAAATTGAGTCCCGGCTAGGCGTTCCTGGGAAACGGATTTATATTGAGTTTGCTGATGCCAAGGGCGCGATGTGGGGCTGGAATGGCTCTACCTTTGGTTAAGTCACTCTTAGTCAGGTTCTCTTCCCCGTTCTTCGTCGTTTGAGGAACGGGGTTTTCCTGTTGGTCAACGGCTGAAATGAAACTGTTGTGATACCATTCTGGGTAGCTTTAGGTCGCGATCGCGTCCCGAGGCACTCTCAACTTTGGACTGAGAGAGGACAAACTATGCACGTCACCAGAGTCTAACTTGTGAATTATCCGAATAGTACGGCGGGGATGAACCAACCGGAACCACTGCGGATGGGGGTAGTCGGAGTCGGGAATATGGGGCAACACCATACCCGAGTGTTGAACCTCCTCAAAGATGTTGAGTTGGTTGGGGTTGCTGATGTTCAAGTCGATCGCGGTTTAGATACAGCCAGCAAGTACCGGGTGAAGTTCTTCGAGGATTATCGCGATTTACTGCCCCATGTACAAGCCGTTTGTGTGGCGGTTCCGACTCGGTTACATCATTCGGTGGGCATGGATTGCTTGCAGAGTCGGGTCCATGTGATGATCGAGAAACCCATCGCCGCGAGTCTCGCTGAAGCCGAATCCTTGGTCAATCAGGCGGCGGAATCGGGCTGTATTCTTCAGGTGGGGCATATTGAACGCTTCAATCCGGCCTTTCAAGAACTCAGCAAAGTTTTAAAAACTGAAGAGGTTCTGGCCTTAGAGGCCCATCGTCTCAGTCCTTATTCCGATCGCGCCAATGATGTCTCGGTGGTGTTGGACTTGATGATTCATGACATCGATCTGATCTTAGAACTGATTGGCGATCGCGTCATGAAACTTTCAGCCAGCGGCAGTCGCATTTCTGGGTCTCCTCATCTCGATTATGTCACAGCCAATTTAGGCTTTGCCAACGGGGCGATCGCCACCCTCACCGCCAGCAAAGTCACCCATCGCAAACGTCGCACCATCGCCGCCCATTGTCAAACCTCCCTCACCGAAGCCGACTTCCTCAACAACGAAATTCTCATTCACCGCCAAACCACCGCCAACACCTCCACCGACTACGGCCAAGTGCTGTATCGTCAGGATGGACTCATTGAGAAAGTTCGCACCAGTAACATCGAGCCACTTCATGCTGAATTAGAACATTTCGTCAACTGTGTTCGCGGCGGAAATCAACCCTCCGTTGGCGGTGAACAAGCCCTACGAGCCTTGCGTTTAGCCAGTTCCATCGAACAAATGGCCCTAGATGGTAAACTTTGGGACTCGCCCGATGTTGAATGGCTATCGGATGCCGCCATTTTGCATTAATAATGGTTGTATAAATACAGGTTAAATGAGTCAAACTCACCCAAAGAGTTTCCCTGAATTTCAGCTAACTGTCCTGCAAACCTTCTGTTTCCTTCACCTACCCTAAACGACCATGACCGTTGTTAAACGTCCTCTGCTACGCCCCGGCGATGGAATTGACTCTCAGGAGTTTACCGAACCCGTCAAACTTCTGCAACGGATTATGATTAAACTCAGGCTGTTGCCCATTAGTCAGCCCATTAACGGTCGCTTCGACTCTGCCCTAGAGAAAGCCGTCAAAGTCTTTCAAATGCAGAATAACCTAAGTATGACCGGGATTGTTGGGGCGGAAACTTGGGCAGCGATTGATAGCAAGTTAGGACTCAATCAGGGGAGTCCATCCCCATCCCCATCCCCATCTCCATCCCCGTCACCTCAACCCCTAGACCGTTATCCAGTCTTAAAAAAGGGCGATGGAATCGATTACCCAGAACTGGCTGAGGCGGTTAAAGTCTTACAACGGTTACTGATTGAAGCCCGCATTTTTCCCCAAGATGAAATCGCCGATGGCAAGTTTGGGAATAACACCGAAGGGGGAGTCAAGCGCTTTCAATCTCTCAATGGTTTAGTGGTTGATGGAATCGTCGGACGAGATACCTGGTCTGCGTTAGTGAGTGGCCCGGTCACGATTTATGAACCGGAACGGGCCTCGCCGGTGTCTCAGTTTGATGTCTCCCGCATTGTGGCCTCGATTCCCTATCCTGATATCCGCGTCTATGCTCGTGATTCAGTTCCCTTGATTTTGGCGGCGTGTTTAGATCAGGGTGTCACAGATTTAGGACAGATTGCCTATGTTTTAGCCACCGCTGAACATGAATCTCATTTAGGAAAATGGATGACCGAATTGGCCAGCGGTTGGGCCTATGAATGGCGCTCAGATTTGGGTAATATCTATGCTGGAGATGGTCCGCGTTATAAAGGACGAGGCTTTGTTCAGATTACTGGACGAGCTAATTATCGCTATTGGGCGGGTCGTTTGGGTATTGACTTAATTGGCAATCCTGAGTTGGCCGCGAATCAAGATATTGCGGCTGATTTGCTGGTTTTAGGAATGCGAGATGGGTCCTATACGGGTCATGCCTTGAATGATCATATTTTGGGATCACGGCGCGATTTTGTAAACGCTCGCCGTATCGTGAATTGGCTCGATCGCGCTGAACATATCGCCGCGATCGCTCGGGAGTTTTTGCGCGTCTTACGTTAGTTAAACAGTGGCATTAAACCGAATTGAACCCGTTACACCCACCTGGATGGATTTGCTAAGTCTTCTGGTGGCGATCGCAATCTTAGGTTGGGGCTTAGGGGATTTTGGACTCTATGATCCCCATGAAGGCCATTTTGCCGGAGTCGCCCGAGAAATGCTGCTACGGCATGATTGGACAACTCCCTATCTCAACGGCGCACCCTATCTCAACAAGCCTCCTTTGCTCTATTGGGCGATCGCGCTCAGTTATAGCATTTTTGGCATCAATGAGTTTGCAGCCCGCTTGCCGTTGCTCCTAGGGGGCGCTTTGGGCATTTTTGTGGTCTGGCAGTGGGGGCGGCAAGTCGCCTCGCCCTTAACAGGACGTGTGGCGGCGGTGATGTTGGCGACGGCCTGCGGTTGGTTTATCTTTACCCACCAATTGCTCATCGATCTATTGCTGTCATCTCTGTT
Organism: Phormidium lacuna HE10JO; assembly: GCA_900149785.2. Taxonomy (GTDB): domain Bacteria; phylum Cyanobacteriota; class Cyanobacteriia; order Cyanobacteriales; family Geitlerinemataceae; genus Sodalinema; species Sodalinema lacuna_A. The sequence continues at coordinate 149,801 of FSSI02000002.1, forward strand.
GATGAGCCTCTACTATTGCCTTTGGCGCGTGACCGCCTCTCCCACGAACCTGCTCTATAAAATTGGGTTTTGGCTCTTCTTGGGCCTCATTATTTTGGCCAAGGGACCGTTTATGTTGGTGTTTCCGGCGATCGCCCTGCTGGTGATGAGTCTCATCGAGTCCCCGCGACGGCTCAATCAAGCCCTGATGCCCCTGTTTGGTGTTCCCCTAGTGTTGCTGCTGGTTCTGCCCTGGGCGATCGCCGTCGAACGCGTTAATCCCGGCTTTTGGCAGTATTTTATCAACAACGAGAACCTAGAGCGTATGGCCGATCGCCGTTACCCCCGCGATTACGTCGTCTCCCAAGTGAGCGCCCTAGGCTATCTGGGGATGACCGTGGTCTGGGCCTTACCCTGGTCCCTCGTGTTACCCCAAACCCTGGTTCAGTTTTGGGTCAGTTTACAACAGTCACGCGCCGAACAACGGAGTGGCTTGATTCTGCTGGCGATCGCCGCCCTACTGCCCATACTCGTCTTTTTACCCCTCTCCTCCCGCCTACTCTATTACAGCTTGCCCAGTCTGCCGCCCCTGATCCTCCTCTGTGCCATCTGGTGGACTGCAAACCCCGGACGGCGAGGCATTGCCACAGGCTGGGGAAGCGTCCTAGCGGCCGTAACCCTGATTGCCGCAGGAGTTGCCCTCCTGATTGGTCTCTGGCAACTCCCCACGCTCCTCGATCCCACCCTCCTCGACTCCTTCCCCGTAGACATCGAGTCCTTGGCCCGTCCCTTGGGGCTAAGTGTGAGCCTCGGGGCCATGGTGGCGGGACTGTTGCTGCTGCGGGGACAACCCATCGCCAGTTGGCTGAGTCTGAGTCTTGCGATGGCGATCGCCTACGTTATCATCATCCAAGGCTTTGGCCGGTTTGCCGAGATTCGCTCCTCACAGCCTCTGATCACCCAGGCCCAGTCACAACTTCCCGAATCCACAGTTTGGGTATTTGAAGGATCTCGGGAACTCGGGGCCGCCGGGGCCATGAGTTTCTATCTCGGGCCAGAGGGACAGCGATTCCCCGAATTTCCCACCCTAGACCCCGGTTGGGTGTGGGGCCATGATGACCTGGCCTATCGCATTGTCTATGTTCTCACCGATGCCGGAGAACCTCGGATTTTGCCCGACTTTCCGGGGCCAACCCCTTCCTATCACCTTTCAGCGACGGAATTACAAAATCTCTGGCAAAGCGATCGGTCGGTCGTCTTCGTCACCGACTTTCTGCGCGATGAAACAGACACCACTGATCCTCTAACCCGTAATCTCCCGAACAATGCCGGAGATCCCCTATTAGTCGTGGGTCCGAGATATCTCTATGGAAATGCAGCGGCAAAAGAAGGGAACAGGGAATAGGGAATAGGGAACAGGGCAAGAGGTAAGAGGCAAGAGGCAAGAGGCAAGAGGCAAGAGGTAAGAGGCAAGAGGCAAGAGGCAAGAGGCAAGAGGCAAGAGGCAAGAGGCAAGAGGCAAGAGGCAAGAGGCAAGAGGCAAGAGGCCGACTAAAAACCCCGGTGTCATGTGACATCGGGGTTTTGGGTTTATGAGGCGAGGCTAACGCTTAACGCTCAACACTCTAAGCGTGGAACCACTCAGGAACCGCCTCTTCCTTGGTGTTGGTATTGCGAGAGGGGGTTTCCCGCTCAAACTTCATGTGAACCGAGCGAGTTTGTTCGCCATCAACCGCAACCGCCTTAATCGGGTAATCGATTAGACCATCTTGGAACGACATTTGGAAACGGAAGGTGCCATCGGAGTTGAGTTTGATGGGACGACCGCCAATGGTTACCGTAGCATCGGGTTCCGTTGCCCCATAGACAATCAGTTCCGCATCCGCTACTAGCCAGAATTGACGGGGACGCATCGGCGGCATCGAAGCCCCCATGCCGACACCGGACATCCCCACACCCGACATGGTTAAACCGGACATGGTGGGAACAGCCCACATGCCAACGCCGGAGGGGAAGACGTAAGAACTAACAGCTTGTTCGGGGACTTGGTGCATCGAGCCAAACAGAGAACCGGCCACCCGTTGTGCTTCGGCGGATTTGGCCATACCGAAGATTTCTTCGTAGAGAGGGTTACCATCCGCGTTGCTGACACCGGCTTCCTGGGCCACGGGTTTCTTGCTTGGGGGAACCAGATTCGCGACGGTTTTGCCTTCTAGGGGTTCGTCCCAGCTCACGGTGACGAAGACATCTTCAATCCAGTCAGACGGGTAAACTGGGGGGGTGTGAACCGTCAAAGAGCGGGCCAGAACCAGCCAGCGTCCATCGCCACAGCGATAACCGATTTCTACAGCATAGTCGCGATCGCTCACGGGAACCGGTAAATACCATTCCCGAGCCAATTCATCACAGGGATATTCTTGAATGCTGTGAGGGGGTTGATGGTTGAGATTGATATCGGTGGCATCGTACACCCGCAACGCCAGTTGTTGTCCGCCTTGACGACGCAAGTCTTCTTTATGTTCGTTGGTGACATCCCAATAGCAGTAGGCCCATTGAGGATCTCGGGGCATTAAGACAATCCGACTTTCCCCATAGCCTTCGGGCAAATCGGCTAAGCCTTCATCGACGGATGCGAGTTCGCCGCCGGTGCGATCATCTTGGCCGAGTTCAAATTTTGCTGCTTCCACTTCTTCCTGTGCCTCCAATTGACGTGATGGATTACTCGGACTCGTTGCGGTGGGATTCGCGGTGGGATTCGCGGTGGGATTCGCGGTGGGATTCGCGGTTGTGGAATTAATTTTTTCGGGTAAGACCGCTTGAATGGCGGAAAGTAATTGAGACTTCCGCATTCGGCTATATCGAGAAATGCCGCACTCGCTCGCAACTCGTCGGAGTTGTCGCAAGGTCATTTCTTCGAGGGGTGGACGTTCTTGTGACATAGTGATTGCTGGTCTTTCTCAACATGGCTGTCAAGGAAACCTGACAGATTGAACGGAAGTTCACAAAGATCCCGGATGTTTAGATTCACTTCGGGATCGGGTTAACGCGCCCAACTGATGTCTATCTTGCAGAAGATGTCCCGATTCGACAAGGGGCTAGACTGACTGATTCAGCAAGGTTTCACGAGATTATAGGCATTTAGGGGATCGTTATGTCAGGAAACCTTGACATAAGATAGACCCAGATCCCCCATCGATCCCCGATATTTGTTAGGAAATGATGACAAACAAAAATAGACAGTCGAGAATGTACATACAAAAGTAACGTAGGCTTTGTATGCCAATTTGTTTGAACTTGTTTTATGTCTTAGCTAATCTGTCTATACCCGTCATTCTTCTTGCTCATTACTCTCCCCACTCCCCACTCCCCACTCCCCACTTCTCCTCGTTCCTAGGCTCTGCCTAGGAATGCCAACCGGGCGGCTCTGCCTCCCGTACCAGGCGGCAGAGCCGCCGACTCCCCGTGTCACGGCTTCAACCATGACACGAGGGGGTGAGGGGGAAGACGGGCCAAAACCAGCAAACCTCAGATAACAGCGCGAATCGTGAATTGATAATCGCCGCCTGGTTCAAGTTGATAATCTCGCTGTTCAAGAAAGCGGCCGAGGGGTTCTTGAATTAAGGCCCGTCCACGAGAGGGTTCAATATCCAGGCGAGATTGACTAAATAGCCAACAAAATTCCCAGGTAAACGAACCCGCCGTGACTTCTCCCTGTAGGGTTCCTCCTTCCCAGGAACAGTCAGTCACGCGGAGATAGGCAGTCGTTTGGGGCAAATCTGGAGAAGAACTCAACCTGTCGTCTCGATGTCGTCTCAATAGGTTAGTTAGAGGGGTTAGACGTTGATGGTGTAGCCAGATTACGGCTGTTGTAAAGACTCATAGACTTTTCAACCCCGTCTTTGAGGCTGAGTTCGATCGCATCACGCACCAACAGCATCACCTCCTCCATGACTTGGTTCTCTTGAGGGGAAAACTTGCCCAGGACATGGGAAATCGAGGGATTTCCTCCCCCTTGCGGTTTGCCAATTCCCACCCGTAGCCGAGGAAACGCTTGGCTTCCTAAATGGGAAATAATCGATTTCATGCCATTATGGCCGCCGGCTGATCCCGCCAGACGTAAGCGAATGCGTCCCACCGGTAAGTCCATATCATCGTAAACCACCAGAACCGAGGCGGGGGAAAGTTTATACCAATTCAGTACCGCTTGTACCGATTCCCCGGAGCGGTTCATATAGGTGGTGGGTTTGAGCAGACGCACCGTGCGGCCCGCGATCGCCATGCCATCCCCATACTCTCCCTTAAACTTACGCTGTGCGGCCAAGGGAATTTGCCACGATCGCGCCAAGGCATCAACCGCCGCAAAGCCGATATTATGACGGGTGCGATCGTACTTCGGCTCAGGATTACCCAGTCCGACGATCAGATGGGGAACTAAAATCGGTGTCGAGGAAGCACTCACAGGTATTCAGGAAAAGTATTCAGGAAAACTTCAGAAACGGGGCGTTAACGCAAGACGACGCCATAAAAGGGGCGTTCTGGAGATTACGCAGCCGAATCCTGCCCAGAATTGGCTGAATTGGCGGTACTAGCGTTCGACGTAGCCGGCTCCGACGGCGCAGCCGATCCCTCAGACTCAGACATCTCGCGACTTTGTTGAGCCTTGAGTTGTTGGCTTTCGCGTTTCAATTCAGTCTCAAACTCCTTGGAAGCATCCTGGAAGCTACGAAGGGCTTTTCCCAGGCTACTGCCAATTTCGGGTAACTTTTTCGGGCCAAAGATTAGCAGTGCAATCACCAAAATCACAATTGCTTCAGGTAAACCAATGCCAAAAATATTCATCGTTGCAACTCCTGGGATGTCCACATTAAGGGTAGCGCATGGAGGCTCAGCCGGGCGCGATCGCCATCCACCGTAGCCTGTACCGATAAAAAATCCCGGTCTAACCGGGATTTCGTTTAAGTTGGGGACCCGAGCAGCAACCTAGCGGCTCAGATTCGCCCAATCCACGTCCACGCCTTCAATCAGCAAGGACGAGTTGTAGATTTGCAGAATAATCAGCAAGAACACAAAAAATAGCAACATGAACACTCCCATCAAAGGAGTGGTTCCCCAGCCGGGAACGACTTTCCCGTATTCAGAGTTTAGGGGTTTGAGGATATCGCCGAGACGTGTTTGTTGTGCCATGTGTTTAACCTAAAGTTGTACGCTCTGTGAAAAATCTTAAGTTTTCGTAATATTATAGAGGAAGCTATCTCATTTTTGAATCTTATTTATGGAACCTGCAACAGTTCTTAGTATTTCCACCGCTGCGGTCCTGATCGCCATCACCGCCTACGGCATCTATGTCTCCTTCGGCCCCCCCTCCGAAGAACTCGCCGATCCCTTTGAAGATCACGAAGACTAACTCAGCCGACGGCGGGCCAGGTGTCCCTGAACCCCCGTCGCCTCTGGCTGGCATTGTTGGGCTGGGTAGTTGGGCTGGGTAGTTGGGCTGGGTAGTTGGGCTGGGTTTTGTTCTCGGTTTTGTTAAACTATGAATAAATGTAAACAAAAATTGACAAAGCTAACCCAGATATGAATGAAGTTGAAATTCGCGGTCATCTCCAGAGTGACGATCCCCAACGTCGGATGCGGGGATTAACAGCGCTACGAGACTATGAGCCAGAGGTGGCCGTCCCCTTACTAACGAACCTCGTCGGCGATCCTGAAGTTCTCGTGCGCTCCTTTGTGGCGATGGGGTTGGGGCGTAAACGCAGCCAAGCCGGCTTTGAGGCCTTAGTGGGGATGTTGGGGGATGGAGATGCCAATATCCGCGCCGAAGCCGCCAGTTCCCTGGCCCTCTACGGTGAAGCATCCGTACCGTACCTACGTCGTCTCTTCCAAGAGGATAACGGCTGGCTTTCGCGTCATGGCATTATTGCCTCAATGATGGAGATGCCCTATCCCGAGGTGCTGTTCGAGTTGTGCCAACAGGGATTGAGCGATCGCAACCTCCTCGTGCGAGAAACCGCCCTCGATGGCTTAGGAACCCTCGCCCAAACCACCCAGAGCGATCGCGCCCTGGAATTACTCCTCTCCCAAGCCGACAGCCCCCAATGGCAACTCCGGGCGCGAGTCGCTCACGGCTTACGCCACTTCAGCGATGGGCGCGCCGAAGCCGCGTTAGAGCAACTGCGCCAAGATCCAGACCATCGCGTCGTTGCTACACTATTAGATGCCGCTTTATAAACGTCTTTTGTCGTTTTTCGCCAAACCGTGTTGGATTCATTTTCTCGCGCTGTCCTCGACGCCGAAGCCCAAACCGCCTACGTCGAGGGCGATCGCCTAGCCCGTCTGCGTCAATTTGCCGCCAGTCACACTCAACGGATTACCGCCGTTGAGGTGATGCGCCAACAAGCCAACGACATTGTCGCCCAAGCCATCGCCGCCATGGTGGCCGAAAACCCCGAGTTAATTCAACGGGGGGGCAACTGCTACCCCAGCCGCCGCATGGCCACCTGTATTCGCGACGGTGAATTTATCCTGCGCTACGTCAGCTACGCCCTACTGGCCGGCGACTCAGCCATCCTTAAAGATCGTTGTTTAGAGGGGTTGAAGCAAACCTATCAAACCCTAGGCGTTCCCCTCTCCTCCGCCGTTCGTGCCATAGTCGAGATGAAAACGGCAACCCTAACTCAACTTGACCCCGTACTCAGCGATAGTCCCGTCGATGTCAAGCTGGCCTTCGTTCAAGAAATCTCCGAGTATTTTGAAATTGCCATTGCGGCCCTTCGTTAACGAATTAACCCCAAGCCAACCCCCTAAAACATCCTAAGCCAACACCCCATGAAATCTGCCCTAACGCCCATCCTGGCCATGGCCGAAGTGGCTGGACGCTTCCTCAATGATACTGATTTGGCCGCCGCTAAAATTCCCTTAGAACGAGCCGAGGCCCGTTTGGAAGCAGCGGAGAAATTGGCCATCTACCACCAGGATCTCGTCCGCGATGTCATCGAAACCCTACTGCCGCGTTCCGCCGCCGGAACTGCCGATATTGATCGGGCCATTGACCGGGATTTATGTCTAATTCAATATTGCTTAGTGGTTGGCAATACCAGTCCCTTTGACGAATGGGGACGATCGCCCAATCGAACCGCCGCTGTGGCTGGCGTCAAAGCCGATATCTTTAAATATATTCGCGATCGCGGCAGCGCCGGACTCAAACTCTCCCCTAGTGCTACCACAGAACTTAAGTTTTATCTCAACTATGCCATTAACGCCTTAAAATGACTGTCCTGAACCTGACTGTCCTGAACCTGTCTGTCCTGAAATGGTCTGTCCTAAAACGGTCTGTCCTGAAACCGTCCATCCTCATGAGTCTGATGGCCCTAACGGCCTGTGCCAACAGTCCTGACAGCCAATCCCTGCAAGATTCCTTTGCAGCAGACCCTCAACTTGAGCAATCAACTCCCAGTCCCCAGCCAACAGAAACAGCGGCCATTCCTGATGCACCAGACTTAGACCGGTTACCGCCGCAACTGCCCCAATATCAACCGGCCACCTGGTTAGAAACTACCGAACTCGACGGCGATCGCCTCCGCAGTCGTTGGCAAAGTGACGACCCAGCCGAGGTGATTGCTGAATTTTATCGAGGTCGCTTGCAAGGGGACAACTGGCAACTCAATGGCGATGGAACCGAGGGAGACACCATTCAACTGACGGCAACAGGTCGCATCAATGGTCAAGACTGGCCCCTGACCGTTGAGATTCGCCCCCAGAACAGTGAGACGACTGGCGAGGACAGCACCGCCGAGGCTGAGAACACCACCGAGATTGAACTAACCTATCCCACTTCCCCCTCAACCCTCAGCCAAACAGACCCCGAGGACAACCAGACCCCCCAAGCCTCGCCAACTCCAGACAACCCGGCCGAGACTCCAGAACCTCAGGCCACGCCATCTCCCCCAGCTCAACAGCCCTCACAGACCACTCAATTTAGTGATTTAGACAACGTTTCCGACCCCCTGACCCCCTACGTCCAGGATGTGGCCCAATTGGGCATCTTATCTCCGGTTCAGGGCGATCGCTTCGGCCCCGAGGAGACCATTACCCGGCGAGATTATGCCCGTTGGCTAATGCAGGCCAACAACCGTTTCTATGCCGACCAATCCGTCCAACAACTGCGTCAACCTCGTGACAGCAGTGAACCAGCGTTTCAAGATATGCCTCGAAGCCATCCTGACTTCGCCGTGGTTCAGGGATTAGCCGAAGCTGGGATTATCCCGAGTCCCCTCAGTGAGAGTCCGATGAGTGGTAATGAGACCAGTAGCGGTGCAACAACGGCCCTGTTTCGTCCCGATGACCCATTGCTACGAGAAGACCTGCTACATTGGAAAGTCCCCCTCGATGTGCGTCGCGGCCTACCTGATGCCACCGTGGAGGCGATTGGGGAGACCTGGGGGTTTCAGGATGCCACTCGTATCAGTGCTGAGGCGTTGGATGCCGTCTTGGCGGATTTTGAGAATGGAGAACACTCGAATATCCGCCGGGCCTTTGGCTATACCACTCTCTTACAACCCAAAAAACCGGTCACTCGTGCTGAAGCCGCATCGAGTCTTTGGTCGTTTGGCTATCAAGACGAGGTGCGATCGGCCTCAGACCTGATCGAAAATGAAAACTAGAGTCGTTCCTATAGCAAAAGTTGGTCTGAATCGTACAAAAAATAGGGGAGAAGAAGGCAAGAGGCAAGAGGCAAGAGGCAAGAGGCAAGAGGTAGGGGATTCTCTCCCAACTCAGAGTGTCCTAAGCCAATCTTCGATTGCTATATTCCCTGTTCCCTGTTCCGGTGTTCCCTATTCCCTATTCCCTGTTCCGGTGTTCCGGTGTTCCCTATTCCCTGTTCCCTGTTCCCTATTCCCTATTCCCCGTTCCCTCGCCATAAAATAAACCCCGTCTCTGACATCACATCAAAAGACGGGGCTAGTGCTAACCGACTGCTAGCGATCGCGATACTACCAGGTGACGGGGAAGGTAGAGGGACCTTGTCCAGAGCAATAGACGAGAGTCGATTCTAAAGGACCACCGGGAGTCATGCGAGCTTCAGCGGGCATATAGCCGATGTTACCGACGGAATCTTCGAGTTCAAACCACATCCCGCCATCGTTACCGACGAAAGCGTTGCGAATCATGTTGACCTGCTCGTTAGGCAGCATATTCGCGATTTCGCTCGAGTTCATATCGGGTTCTGTGTAGAGAACGTTTGCACCCCGAACTCGACGGCAGGTGTCTCCAGGGCGATCGCCAACCCGTTGGGCCAGTTCCGAGGAATTAGACGACTCACCCAGGGGGGCAGCGTTGGTGGGGGCTTTGAGACCCGCAGCGGTGAGCGAGACAATTCCGAGCAGTGCAGCGGAGGCACTAAGACGATTCAATTTCATTCTGTTCAACTCCTCAAGGTGTACCAGTAACTTACAGAGGAATTATAGACCAACTTTTTGCGATTCTGCCGTCTGTCAAAAAAGTTAAACGTCTCAGTCTTGGCATTTGATGGCGCTAGCGTACGTATTTTGGGTGTGAACCCGGTAAATTTTGCATTTCAAGGGTTTTATTCTTCTCAAACACTCGTTTTTTCGTGATTTCGCCCCATACGCCCCGTTTTTGTTTGCCAAAATCAACAGCCCCAAGCGTCCGAGACGGAACTATTCCGCTTCAGACGTTTGGGGATCATCTTAACCTCGTCAGACTCAGGCAGGGTTTACCACGTCACAGGGAAGGCGCTACCACCGGGACAATAGACCAGCGTAGACTGTCTCGAACCCCCCGCAGCACCCCGGACTTCGGCCCGCATAAAGCCGATATTGCCCACGGAATCCTCGACTTCAACCCATAACTCGCCATCAACACCCTGAAAGGGACTGCGAATCATGTTGACTTGTTCGTTGGGAAACATCGAAACAATTTCCCGCGAACTCATCGTGGTATCGGCGTAGAGGGTGAGTCCCTCGCCACGAACCCGACGACAGACATCTCCAGGACGGTTGCCAACTTGGGCCAGTTCCAAGGTGGTCTCACGTTCATCGACAGAGGCAGCATTGACGGAGGCTTTGAGACCTAAAACACTCAGAGAAACCAGGCTCAACGCAACGGCTGAGGCTCCAATTTGGGTTAGTTTCATCTATAATTCCTCACAAAAACCAGTGTTAGACACGGCGATTATAACCGCTTTTTTTGAAAGTGGGGAGGGATTAACCAATAATAAATTTAACAAATTATGAACTTGCAATTTAACGCATTTTAGGTCACACAAAAACTGTCCGGCGACAGGAAAATATCACCAAAACAACCAGATTGATGGCGTTTTTATGTCCCAATTTCCGTAAATTGGTTACTTGGTTGATTTACGAATCGGTAACCTTTAGTCTCAACTGGGTCTTTTATTCGTCCAGTGCAAGGTAGTATCTGTTTTGATTTGTTGTGGTTATAGATGTGTGTTTTACCCGGTGTTTTACCTGGTGTTTTACCTCAGGTTTCATCCTGAGATGGCCCAGTAAGGACATCACCAGTATAGTTTATCAATTGGCCATGTCCAGGGGAATGAGTCTAGGGGGAATGAGTCTAGGGGGATCTTAGGGCCAGCTCGTTGATAGAGACTGAGGCGTTAGCCAGAGCAAGTAGAGGGCCAGTTTGCTCCTGGCCATTGACCGCGAGGTCACTGTGACAGAGAACCACTTGTTCGTCGACTCGGGCCAGTAAGTCTTTGAGAATCCGTTTGAGACGTGCTTCATCATCCTGTTGACGAGCTTCCGCGTCATAAGGAAGAGACCGCGATCGCTCGAAAATGGGAGCCGCAAACAAGACCGCCGCTCCCCCTTGCAGCCACAGGGGGGAACCAATATCGAGCCAGAAATGCCAACGATGGCTCAGACGATGACTGCGATATTGATAGATAGTACTGAGCGTAACGGCTGGGGGATGTCGCTGTTTGAGGGGGTAGGGATTAGCCGTGACGGTTCCCGTTTGCAGCAAACTGAGAAATTCCCCCACCGCCGCCGCAGCGGGACGATCGCCGCCGACGCGCTCCTCAACTTGCCAAAAGTGGGCCGCCGTTTCCAGGAGTTCCCGCAGGGCCTGGCGTTGATCATCCGCTAAATCCGGGTACCAAAGAAAATCATTGACAATGCGATCTAAGACCACCAGCGGCGAGAGGGGAGTGGCTCCCTGAAGCTGCGATCGCATCCCCTCAATCCAATCACGAATCTTCTCATAAGCGACAGTGGCCCGGTAGCCGAGGCGATCGCAACCGGGAAACCGCTGAGCCGGCAACAATTGCGGCCAATCAGGATTCGGCTGATAACAGGCATCGGCCAGCAAGCCTCCCCGTACCGGATCGATATCGAGCCTGAAGCGAAATGGTAAGCTCTCATTCTCCTCGATATCCTCAACTTCCTCACCCTGTAACGGATTTCGCGATAGTATCACCAACATTTCGGCCACCAAATTTCGGTTAATCCGTCGTCCCAAACCGCCATAGAAAAACGGTAAGAGAGTTAACACCGCGCGAACTTGGGGTTGACTAATCAGGGGTCGTTGCACCTGTAGCGGATGCACCGGGATCCCATAGCCCTCTAAAATATGGCGCAGACTGTAGCGGGCGATCGCATCCAACCCCGGCGCAATAATCGCAATCTCCGCCGGGCTGACTCCCCGCCGTTGCACAATCTCGGCAATTTCCTGTCCCACCCGTCGCAACAGCTGCGATCGCGCTACCGTCTCCAAGGAGGGAACCGAGGCCGGAAGCTGCATCAAATAGGTGGGATTCAAAGCCAACTCCAGCATCGGTGCGGCCAACTCAGCCAGCAATCCCGGTGACTGGGCCGGTGACTGAGGCCGCTGTAAATCCAAATCAATCACCTGCTCACAGCATCCACAGATGTCTTCCAACCGATCCGGGTCCGCATTCAGTCCCAGACGAATCTTCCCCTCAGGATTAAAGGTAAACAGTCCCGGACGGGGCAAACTCAGAAACATCTCAAACAACTCGTGGCAAATCCCCGGATAATCATCCACATCATCAGCCGCCACCGCCAAAAATCGCCGTCGCAACTGAAGCTGATACTGAGGATCGGGCAACAGATAGCGCCAATAGAGTTCTAGGATGAGACCATAGGTGAGTAGTCCTCGTTGCCAACACCACTCTCGCCACGTTAACAGCAACTCCTGGATCACCTCCGCCTCTCCCTCAGCCAGCATCTCCGGGGCCAGACCCTGGTGCAGCCGTTCACCAATGGCCTCGCAGGGATAACCAGCGGCGGCGGCCAGTTGCAGCAGATCTAAGCTACGGCGAACTTGCTTCGTCACTGTTGGTCCTAGGCTGGGTAATCCCCCTTCGGGTAATTGGGCCTCCCAGAGTTGTCGGGCCAACATCTGTTCGGTTTCTGGACGTAGGCGGACTGGGATAGCCACGGGAATGCTCAGTTTTTGAGCGAGTAAGGCCCAAAATAAGCTCACCTCTTGCTGGAAAAAGCCGAGGGGAGTCGTCACCGTGACGGCCCCTCGTCCGCCAGTGGCCCGCACTAAGGCATCAGTCAGCCGTAAACGGGTTTCCCCCGTCGCGGTCAAGACTAAAATTGAACTTGCTGCGGGGAGTGGTGTGAGAGATGGGGGAGAACTGGTCTGGCTGAACTCCTCAAGCCACTGAACCACCTGTTGAATCAGATAGTTGGTTTTGCCACAGCGACTCGACCCCCAAAGCCAAATTGATTGAGACGACACCGATCAACCTCGATTAGATTTGCTACCATGCTACTCGACCCCGGAAACGGGCCGATCTGGTAATCGACTCTAACCCTGAATGCTCGATAAAGGCTCAATCGCAGGGAAACCTCTTCAACGGAGGTTGACGTGATTTCATTCGGCTCACTCTTGTGTGTTTGAACTATGCAAAACTCAGACTCGTCTGGCCGATTTGGCCTATTGCGTCGTGTACGCCGTTGGTATTTCAAGACTCCTGAGCGAGCCTTGGATGCTGCCTATGAGGCTGCGTTGACCCTACAGCGGCTCGAACAGCAGTATTTCCAGGGAGAGAAAATGACCGGCGAGGGCGATCGCTATACGTCCCTAGAATGGGGACAACTTAAAGCTGAACGCGATCGCAACCTCGACATCATCCAACGCCGCCTGCGAGAGTTTCGGGCCAGCCGCAGCACTCTCGATTGGATTACCCGTTCTTCTTCTGCGATCGGGCCGATTCAATTACAAGCTACCGATGACTCGAAATCTCGTTATTCTCCTGATGACACGTATCAATTTTCAGAGAATCTTAAAAAGCTGAAAATTATCGATGAGATTGCTGGGAAGTATTTTTCTCAACCCCCCTCATCGGCGGCAAGTCCTCCTCTTGATGCTCAACCTCGCGCCAATCCTAAACCCTTACAAGGCAACCGTCCGTCTGGACAGTCAGCTAACCGGTTTTCCTCCAACGCTCAGAGCGATTCTGAGCCGTTTCAGGATCTCTCGGATCGGTTTAATCAAGGGGCCAGCAGTCCCACTCGCAACTGGCGCGATGATTTTAAAACAGCCCGTACATCTCGCGTCAATACCGCTAGTGATGTCGAATCGATCTCAGGGCAAGCCAGTTTACTGCCTCGCTCGATCCTGAGGACGATCAATCGAATTAAAGAAGAACTTGATCCGAGAGCTGAAGACGATGTTGTTGAGAAATTTCGCTATTATAAAAGCAAAACTGTTATTTCTCTTAAGTTTATTTTACTGTTAATTCTAGTTCCGCTTTTGACTCATCAAGTCTCCAAAAATCTCATTATTCGCCCGATTTATAATGAGTATTTCTATGAGCAAATTGAACTATTTATCAATCCCGATTTTGAAGAAGAAGCCTATCAGGAGTTGAATCACTACGAAGAGCGACTCCGATTTCGGATGGCCATCGGCTCCGCCCCCAATTTGTCAGAGGAAGAGTTTGAGGCTCACGTGTCTGAAGAAGCCCGTGAGATTGCTCGTAAATATCAGAATATGAGTAATAATGCCCTGCAAAATGTGGCGGCTGACCTCTGTTCATTGGGAGCCTTTATTTTGGTGTTGATGAATAGTAAACGGGAGATTGCGATCGTTAAATCTTTTATTGATGACCTAATTTATGGACTCAGTGATAGTGCTAAAGCCTTCATTATTATTCTCTTTACGGATATTTTCGTGGGCTACCACTCCCCCCACGGTTGGGAAATCATCCTCGAAGGGGTCTCTCATCACTTTGGCTTAGCTGAAAGCCGGGATTTTAACTTTATGTTTATTGCGACGTTTCCGGTAATTTTGGATACGGTGATGAAATACTGGATTTTCCGCTATCTCAATCGAATTTCACCCTCAGCAGTGGCGACCTATCGCAATATGAATGAGTAATTGGTAAAAATGAGACGAATAAAAATGAAACGAGTATTCCGTTGGAATGGTTGGTCCGTAGGATTACTGATGTTGGGCATCATCGGCGGCATCATCGGCACTGAGGCGAGGCCGGGCTATAGCGCTCGTGGTCGTCATCTTGAGCAACTTCAGGAGACTCAGGCCTGTCGCCGCTGTGACCTAGAAGATGCAGACTTGTCCGGGGCGCAATTGCAAGGAGTCGATTTGCGCGGCGCTAATCTCAACCAGGCCAATCTGGAGGGGGCGAACCTAGAAGGGGCGAACCTAGAGGGGGCGATTTTGACTCAAACCAACTTACAAGGGGCTAATTTGAGTCGGGCCACTGTCGTTGAGGGCCAATTAGGACAGGCCCAGTTGCAAGGGGCCAATCTAACCCAGGCTAACTTCAACTTTGCCCGTTTGGGACGAGCCAATCTGGAGGGGGCGCAGTTACAGGGGGCGCAATTCCTCTCGGCGCGCTTAAATCATGTCAATCTGGCTGGGGCCGATTTGGCCGGGACTGATTTTAGAAGTGCTGTCCTCAATGGAGCGGATTTGCAGCAGGTTCGCTGGAGTCAGGCTAATTTCCAGGGAGCCAGTTTGCGTGAGGCGACGTTGCAGGGGAGTTCGGGATTTGGCGTGAATTTGAATCGGGCCAATCTCATCAATGCAGATTTAACGGAGGTGAGACTCCCGGAGGGGCGACTGACGGGGGCGGTTGCGGTCGGTGCAATCTTTGCTGACGCGGACTTGTCGGGGGCGGCGTTGAATCTTGGCGATTTTCAGGGGGCGGATTTGAGTGGGGCGAATCTTCAGGGGGCGGTGTTGAGTGAAATCTTGTTGATGGGTGCGTCGTTGAGGGGGACGAATTTGACGTATAGCTATTTGTTTGGGGCTAATTTGACGGCGGCGCAGTTACAGGGGACGCGCTTCTCTGGGGCGGATTTGAGGGGAGTCCTGTTCCGAGGGGCGGATTTGACGGAGGCGGATTTGACGGATGCCATTATTGAGGGAGCCGATTTCACGGATGCAGTCCTGACGGGGGCGACGATTCCCCAGGTTTAATTCCCCAGGTTTAGAGGTTGGGGTTTAGATGTTGGGTTCAGGCTTTGGCGAGGACAAAAACGCTGCCGACGTTCCCTCGGCCGATACGGAGGGTTTCGTCGAGATAGGTGATGTCGAGCCAGCCTTGGCGGTCGGTTTGGATTTGGGAGTCGAGGGCTAGGAATTTTTGTGGGGATTCTAAGGCTTCGATGAATTGGTTGGGATTGCGGTAGTTGATGGCTCGTTGTAGGCCGACGACGAAACGCTGAAATTTGACGCTGACGCGGATGGGAGAGGTGGGGGTGAATTGGGCGGCGACGCTAACGAGGCCGTCGAGGTAGGGGAGGCCTTGCAGTTGGGCGATGTTGTAGATTTTGCGGTTTTCTAGGCGGATACATTGGTAGATGTCCCCGAGGTTGTAGAAGGGGAAGCGGTCGATATTGAGGAGTTCGCGACTGGTGGTGTAGAGGAGTCGCCAGTTGCCGTCTAGGAGGGCTGGGGCTTCGAGGGGTCGAGGGGTGGGGTTGCGGTCTTCGAGTCGGGCGATCGCAGAGAGGATGGCGGTGTTGTCGGTGTCGCTGGCTTCGAGTCCTCGGTTTTGTCCGGCGATCGCACGCATTAAGTCGT
The DNA here is from genome assembly GCA_900149785.2 of Phormidium lacuna HE10JO. Lineage (GTDB taxonomy): Bacteria > Cyanobacteriota > Cyanobacteriia > Cyanobacteriales > Geitlerinemataceae > Sodalinema > Sodalinema lacuna_A. Next base: position 165,845 of record FSSI02000002.1, read on the forward strand.
CTTTGTATATCATATTTTGTTGAATCTGTCAAGATAACGGCAAGGATTTTGTGGGTCTAACCGCCGATGCACCTCTCTAGGATAGCAAGCTGACTCTATGGGACGAGGGAGTCATAGAAGCAAATCTGAGGAAATCGATAAAATACGATTACCAGCCCACTGCATTGGCGGAGAGACGGTGGTTTGTGGCTGGGTTCAAGGTTCTGTTTGAGTCGAAGTACGATTGTGAAAATTCTTTTAGTTGAAGATGATGAATATCTCGCGCAACTCCTCAATCAATACCTGAGCGATCGCAACTACATCGTCGATGTAGCCGTTGATGGAGAAAGCGGACTCAATTACGCTCGCACCTTTGACTATGACCTCTTGGTGCTAGATGTCGTGCTGCCGAAACTCGATGGAATCAGCCTCTGCAAAACCCTACGCTCAGAACATTATCAAATGCCGGTGCTGTTGTTAACAGCCCTCGATAATAGTCGTGACAAGGTTTTGGGCCTCGACGCCGGGGCCGATGACTATGTGGTGAAACCGGTTGGCCTCGAAGAACTCTTGGCCCGGATTCGCGCCCTGGTGCGGCGGGGACGCTATTCTCGTCCCCCAATTATGACCTGGGGACCCCTGCAACTCGATCCCGCTACCTGTGAGGTCAGTTATGACGATCGCCCCCTATCCCTAACTCCCAAAGAATACGCCCTTCTCGAACTGTTTTTGCGATCGCCGACTCAGGTTTTCTCACGGGAGGTCATTATCGAGCATCTCTGGTCCCTGGAAGAACCGCCCACGGAAAACACCCTACGCGCTCATATCAAAGGCTTACGCACCAAACTCAAAGCCGTGGATGCACCGCCAAAACTCATCGAAACCATCTATGGTGTCGGCTACCGTCTCCAGGATTATGATGACGACCCGCCTAAATCTGATGCAGATCCCGTTCCCAATCGCAATGCGACAACCCTCAACGCGATTCAGGCCCTCTGGCAACGGATTAAACCCAATGTCCTCAAACGGGTTGACCTACTCGAAGCAGGGATTTCAGCTCTCGCGGCCCATGATGAGAGTTTACAGGGAACCGCCCGCCAAGAGGCCCATAAGTTGGCCGGTTCCCTCGGGACCTTTGGCTATCACTATGGGTCTAGCCTAGCCCGCAAAATTGAAGAGATGTTGTTGCAAGAACGGGCCTTCACCCAACCCCAACTCGACCAACTCCAACAGTGGTTAGTGGAGTTACGCCAACAGTTTCAAGGTCATCCCACAGCCGTTGTCCCGGAACCGCCCACCTTACCGGACCCTGAACAACGCCGCTTACTGATTGTCGATGACGATCGCCTCTTAGCCGAACAAATCGCTGAAGAAGCTGAAACCTGGGGGATGGATGTCAAAATTGCCACCACCATCCAGGAGGCCCGGCCGGCCATTGTCACCTATTCACCGGGGTTGATTCTCCTAGATCTCAACTTTCCTGAACCCGGCGAAGATGGCTTAATGCTACTCGAAGAACTGGCCCGCAATCGTCCTGAGATTCCGGTGGTGGTCTTGACGGTGCGTGATAGTTTCCAGGATCGCCTTTCGGTCTCCCGTTTGGGAAGTCAAGCGTTTTTGCAAAAGCCGACACCGATGCCACAAATACTGGAAGTGGCCATGGAAGTGATCCAGCGATCGCACACGGCGGCCAAGGTCATGATTGTCGATGATGACCAGCAAGAATTGCAAGGTTTAACCACCCTCCTGAGTCCCTGGGGACTCCAACTACAAAGCCTTGATGACCCCCGAGACTTTTGGCAGGCGTTAGAAACCTTTATGCCAGATTTGCTGGTCTTGGATTTTGAAATGCCCCATTACAGTGGTATTGAAATCTGTCAGGTGGTTCGCAATGAACCCCAATGGCGTAAACTGCCGATTTTGTTTCTCACCGCTCATACGGACTCGGCGACGGTGGATCGAATTTTTCAGGCGGGGGCTGATGATTATGTCAGCAAACCCATTTCCGGGCCTGAACTGATTTCGCGGCTGTTTAATCGCCTCGAACGGACGAAACTGCTACAAAACCTGGCGGAACTCGATTCCCTGACGGGCCTGGCCAATCGCCGCAAGTCTAGTTATGATATCGCCAATCTCTTGCGGCTTGCCTTACGCAACGATCGCCGTTGTAGTTTTGCCATGTTAGACCTGGATCATTTTAAGCCGGTCAATGATACGTATGGCCATGCCACAGGGGATTTGGTCTTGCACCGCTTTGGCGAGATGTTACGGGATGCGTTTCGGGCCGATGATGTGGTGGGCCGCTGGGGAGGCGAGGAGTTTGTGGTGGTGATGGCGGATACTTCGGCGGTGAGTGCGGCTCAACGGTTATCCACCATCCTCGAGCAATGGCGATCGCAGGCGTTCGTCCTCGAAGATGAGGTTCACTTAACGGTGACCTTTAGTGCCGGTGTGGCCGAGTTTCCCCAAGATGGAGATGATTTACCGGCCCTCTATCGTCACGCTGATCAGGCGCTCTATCAAGCTAAGGAAGCGGGCCGGGGGCGCATCGTTCTGTATTCTCCTGAGAGTGAGGAGGAATTGGGGCGTTGATCCCAACTCGAGTCTTGACGATGGCTTACAACAACCATGATCTACAATGGAGGGGACGACCCAGCCGAGCCAAGCTACGCACAGCAAGGTCATGAACCTCCCCTGTCGTCTCTTGGTTTGCGTTCACCGTTAAGATTTAAAGGGAAGAAAGGTTGCGGCTGAACCTAGATTAAGCATCATGGATACCCGCTGTATTTTAATTATTGATGATGAAGAGGATATCCGAGACGTCACCCAACTGACTTTAGAACTCGAAGGCGGCTGGACGGTTTTGACGGCGGAATCTGGACGTCAGGGGGTCGATTTGGCTCGATTCCACCATCCTGATGCCATTTTACTCGATGTGATGATGCCGGATATGGATGGCTTGATGACGGCTAAAGTCTTACAGGAATTTCCGGATACGCAATCGATTCCAGTGTTGCTGTTAACCGCTAAAGGTGCTACTGAGATTATTGAAAATTTTCAAGGAATAGGGATTGCGGCCGCTATTTCTAAACCCTTTGATCCGTTGCAGCTCGTCCCCCAGATTAAACAGATTTTAGCTTGGACTTAAGCGGGGACTTAAACTGGGACTTAAACTGGGACTTAAACTGGGACTTAAACTGGGACTTAAAACCTCACAGAACGCCTTAAACTCCTCGCTCACACCCCCACCGCCGATGTCGGTCGAAACGATGTTGTTCTCCGATGCCGGTTCCTTTTCGTGGTGAATTCCTCTCAATTTCGTCAGCCTCGATCGCAGTTGTTATAGTTGAAGCAATCCGGGGGTGATCTGATCGGCGTTCCCAGGAAGACCCGACTCAATCACACAAATCCGGCCGAGACCGTAACTTGGTTTTTCCGTGGTTAATCGGCAACTGTTCACGATTAAGTGTTCCAATTAAGTGTTCCAATGACCCTTGATGCTGTTCTCATCTCGACCCTCGTTGCTCGCCTCGAACAATTAGAACAGGAGCAGCGGATTCATCGGGCCATTGCCGATCAGTTGCCGGTTGCCTACTTATATCTCGATAGCCATGCCACGATTCACTTTGCCAGTCAGGTGGTGGTGAATCAACTTCATCGCGATCGCAACGACTGTCTAGGGCGTTCCCTATTATCCTGGCTCTCCCCCCGTGAAGGCGATCGCCTCCTGGCTGAAATCGCACGGCTGAACCGGGAACATCTTCAAGACTCCCAACCCTTTCAGCAACATCTACATCTCCCTGGACGCGGTGTTCAAAGCGTGATGGCCACCCTGTCACGACTGCCGAGTTCTGGCCAATCGAGTCCGCTGTTCCTGATGCAGTGGGAAGCCGCTCCCACCGCTTCAACAGGCATTGAGTTCAGGGACTCTGAACTGGCAAATCTCGACTACGATGACCGTCGTAGTCGCCTGCAACAACTGGCCGTGCATATCCGGGGCATGATTTTTGACTATATCCTGCATCCCGATGGTCACGATCAAATTCCCTACGTCAGTTCCAACTGTGAACAGATTTTTGAACTCTCCGCCGCTGAGATTCAAGCGGATACCAGTTCCCTCTGGAGAGTGATGGATGCGGCCGATCTTCCCTTTGCCCGGCAGGCGATCGCCCATTCAGCCAAAACCCTCACCCCCTGGAACTTTGAATGGCGTATTCGTCTACCGTCGGGTCGTCGGAAATGGATTCAGGGCATTTCTTACCCCCATCGTCATCCTGATGGCCGGGTGATTTGGAATGGCATGATTTTTGAGATCACCGATCGCAAACAGGCCGAAGATGACCTCTATGAACTGGCTCAACGACTCCTGACCATTATCGAGACGGTCGAAGAAGGAATCACCCTCAGCGATGATGCGGATAACTTTGGGGTGTTTAATGCCAAAATGGTGGAAATCACCGGTTACAGCGGCACAGAAGCCCAAGAGAGTGAGAATTTTCTAGCCAGGCTCTATCCCGATCGCCAAGCCTTGGCCGAGGCAGCTGATCGCTTAGTGGAGGTGCGGCAAAAAGGCTGTCTGCGTAACCTCGAAACCACCATTCGGGCCAAAGATGGCAGCCTCAGGACCCTACTCGTCTCAACCACCTATTTCCCCCTATCGGAACGCAATTGTTATCTGAGTGCCTATCGAGATATCACCCAGCGGCGACAGGCCTATGAACAACTGCGTCAAAGTCAGGAGTTTATCGAAGCCATTGCCAATGCCTCGCCCCAGATTCTCTATACCATTGATGTCCAGAGTTTGGTCATCCTCTCGGTCAACGGTCAAGTCCAATCCATTTTAGGTTACTCACCTGAGCGGCTGTTGCAGCAACGCTTTGAGCAATGGCAACGGCTGTGTCATCCTGAAGATGTTCCCCGGTTGCGGGCCTATTTCGCCTCCTGGCAGGATCTGACCGAGGGAGAGGTCAGTGAATGTGAATATCGCTTGCGTCACGCGGATGGGAGTTATCGTTGGCTGCGATCGCGTGATGTGGTCTTTCAACGGGATCCCACTGGAACGGTGCGGCAAATTCTGGGAACCGCCAGTGATATCACCGAACATCAATGTGCTGAAGCCGCCTTGCGGGCCAGTGAAGCGGCGTTGCGGGCCAGTCAAGATCGACTCAATGGGATTCTAGCGTCCCTCGATGATGCGGTTTGGTCTATGTGTCCCCAAACCATGCAACTGCTGTATGTCAGTCCAGCGGTGCAACGGCTCTATGGTCGCTCTGCTAAGAAATTAGCCCGCATCAAGAATCCCTGGATACGAAATATCCATCCGGGCGATCGCGCCGGCTTTGTGCGTCAATGGCGACAACTCAAAATCGAGGGTAGCGTCGATATTGAATATCGGATTTTACTGCGCCGCCGCGATGAGGAGTCAGACGAGAGCCTACCTGGACCACGGCGGCCAAATCGCCAGGAGCGCTGGGTCAGACTGCGGGCGCGGCTCGTCACCAGCCCTCAAGGACAACCCCTACGCATTGATGGTATCAGTAGCGATATCACTGACTTAAAGGAAACGGAAATTGCGCTGCGAGCGAGTGAAGAACGGTTTCGTTCCCTCGTGGCGAATGTTCCTGGTGTGATTTATCGGGTGTTGCCCAATCCTAGCTGGACGACGATCTTTGTCAGTGACGCGATTGAAAAGATGACCGGCTATCGCCCCCAAGCCTTTCTCGATGATGCCCAGTTATGGCACAAGATTCTCCATCATGAGGATTTACCCCGAATTCGCCACATCATCAACCAGGCCATCAGTCGCCGTCAAGCCTATGCCTTTGAAGCTCGGATTGTCTGTGCTGATGGTCAAATACGTTGGGTTTATGAACGGGGACAGGGGATGTGGGACCCCTGGGGCAATTTACTCTATTTAGATGGCGCTCTCGTCGATTTGACCGATCGCAAGCAAAAGGAGGAAATTCTGCAACGCCAGGTCCAGCGCGATCGCCTCTTAACCACTCTGACTCAACGTATTCGGGAATCCCTCAATCTTGAAGAGATTTTAGATCGCACGGTGCGAGAAGTGCGCCATTCTCTCAAGGCTGATCGTGTCATCATTGTCCGCTTGCAAGGACTGGCCGGAAGTCAAGTGGTTAGTGAGTCGGTGGAGCTTCCCTATCGAACGACCTTGGGGTTGAACTTTTATGAGAGTGAACTCCCCCAAACCTGTTATCAGGAGTATGCTCAGGGACAGCCTCAGATCATGGTTGAACCAAATCTGCATTGTCACTATGGGACTTGTGTCAGCCTCTTGGGAACGATGCAAGTGCGCTCTCAGGTGGTCGTGCCGATTCTTCATCCCTCGGCGTTGGGAGAGAGTCTCTGGGGGTTGTTAATCGCTCATCAATGTTCTCAGCCACGCCATTGGCTCGACTGGGAAGTTGACATGTTACGACAATTGGCCGATCAAGTCAGTATTGCCATTGGTCAGGCCAATCTCTATACCCAGGTTCAACAAAGTGAAACGCGCTTACGGACCATGTTTGAGCAGGCGGCGGTGGGGATGGCGATTTTAGATCCTCAAGGGCGGATTTGCCAGCAGAATCAGACCTTGATCGAGATTTTGGGACTCCATCAACCGAGCTTACAACTCGAAACCTTTGCCGCTAATAGGGATTCCCAATTAGCGGAACGGGAGTGGGAACAAGGGTATCAGCGTTCGGATGGCTCTTGGGTTTGGGTGCAGGTGAATTTGTCTTCATTCCCCGATGAGGGGGAGTTGGCGGGCTATTTTTTGGCGATTGTTCAGGATGTCAGCGATCGCAAACGGGCCGAACAGCGGCTGCAACAACAATTAAATTTTGAAACGGCGTTAGCCCGCTTTTCGAGTCGTTTAACCAGTAATGAGGCGGCGGATTGGACTCATTTACTGGGTTTAGTGGGGCGATCGCTCCACGCCAATCGGGTTCATATCACGCGCCTGAATTGGACGACTCACAGCACCTCCTGGATTGGTGAATGGGCCGAAGAGACGGTTCCCTTGTTTCTGGACCAGGTGCAAAACATCCCTTTAGATCAAATCAGTTGGTGGTTGGAGCAACTACAAGAAAATCACGATTTTTTGTTACGACATGTCGATGAACTCCCTGATGAGGCCATCACGGAACGCCAGCTCTTGCAAAAGATGAACATGCAAGCCATCCTGGAGGTTCCCATTTGGGACCGTTTTGGACGACTTTGGGGCTGTTTAGGGGTCAGCATGACTCACTCAAGGTCCCGCCATTGGTCTGATGAAGAGGCGCGATTGTTACGGGTGGTGGGGGAGATTATCTATAACTACTGCGATCGCCGTCGCGTTGAACAGGCCCTGCGAGACAGTGAGGAACGCTTCCGCGTCACCTTTGAACAGGCGGCGGTGGGGATTGCTCAACTGGACTTTCAGGGCAATTTTTTACGGGTGAATCGTCGCTATGGTCAACTCCTCGGCTATGAACCTGAGGAGTTGTTGCAGCTGAATATGGCTGATATTCTGCACCCCGATGACTTACCTGAGTCGTTAGAGTCGTTGCAACAGATGAAGCTCGGAACCCTCGCGAGCTGTTCGCTCGAGAAGCGACAACGGCGACGGGATGGGTCCTGGCGCTGGGCGCAAATAACGGGCCAGGCGGTGGTTGAGGGGACTGACCCGAAGTATATTATCTGTGCGGCGGCCGACATCCATGATCGCAAACAGTATCAGGCGGCTTTAGAACGGTTGCGTCACCGCTATGAGTTGATTTTGAATGCGGCGGGAGAGGGGATTTGTGAGATCAACTTACGTCAGCAAGTGGCGTTTTGTAATCCGACGGCGGCCCGGATGTTGGGGAGCGATCGCGTCGCTGAGATTATTGGCTTGTCGTTATATGACATCATTCGTCCGCCTCTGTCCTCGTCTCAGGAGTCTCCTAAGGCTGAGGTGGCGTCTCCCCCCTTCTGGCAACAGATGTGGCAAACTCAGGTCGCGGAACTCGAACAGTGCAATCTCCCGGGAACCTCGCCGACGATTCGTCAGGCCCAATTCCGCCGTCTCGATGGGTCCAGTTTCCCCGTGGATTATATCTGTACGCCGATTGTCTTGAATGGACAACCGCTCGGGGCGGTGGTGACGTTTAAGGATATCAGCGATCGCCTGGCCATTGAAAAGCTCAAAAATGAGTTTCTCTCGATGGTCAGCCATGAGTTGAGAACCCCTCTCACGCCGATGCAGGTCGCCCTAGGGTTACTTAATAGTGGCAAGCTCGGCCCCCTCTCGGACAAAGGCCAACATCTCGTCGCCATTGCGCTGAGCAATACCAATCGCCTACGCCGCCTCATTGACGATCTCTTGGACTTTCAACGTCTTGAGTCGGGACGCGTCGAACTCAATCGTCAATCTCATCCCCTGCTCGACCTGCTACAACAAAGCTTAGACACCATGCGGGCCATGGCTGAGCAGGATGAGGTTCACCTCGAAATTGCCCCCATGACCCCGGCGCTCCAGGACTGCCAGGTTTGGGCGGATGGAGATTTATTGATTCAGGTCTTGACAAATCTCATCAGTAATGCTATCAAGTTTTCGCCGCCGGGTTCTCGGATCAGCTTCGGGTTGCGTGATGGGTCTGAGCCGGGGGAAATTTGTTTACAGGTCTGCGATCGTGGTCGTGGGATTCCCTCCAACTCCCTAGAGCGGGTGTTTGACCCCTTCCACCAAGTGGATGCGTCGGATTCGCGCAAGAAAGGGGGAACGGGTCTAGGGTTAACCATCTGTCGCCGCATCATCGAGCAGCATGGGGGCCGGATTTGGGCCGAAAATCTCCCCGGTGGGGGGACGCGCATCTGCTTAACTCTACCGGACACTCAACCCGATGCTGGGCCAACGTCTCCCCCGTAACGCCATCTCGACCCCTACATTCCCATAATTTCGTAGCCAGCGTCCACATAGACCACTTGACCGGTAATCCCACTGGCCAAGTCGCTACAGAGGAACGCGGCGGTGTTCCCCACTTCGGTTTGGGTGACGGTGCGACCCAACGGTGCGGTTTCTTCGACGTGATGAATCATATCGAGAATTCCTCCCACGGCTGATGAGGCGAGGGTGCGGATGGGACCGGCGGAGATGGCGTTGACTCGTAGTTTCGCGGCGCCGAGTTCTGCGGCTAAGTAGCGCACATTCGTTTCTAAGGCGGCTTTGGCGACTCCCATGACGTTGTAGTTGGGGACGACGCGCACGCCACCGAGATAGGTCATCGTTAGCAGGCTTCCCCCTTCGTTGAGCAGCGGTTTGGCTAAACCCGCCATCTGCACGAGGGAGTAGGAACTAATTTCGAGGGCTCGTAGATAGCCTTCACGGGAGGCGTTACTGAAATCACCGCTGAGTTCGTCTTTCCCGGCGAAGGCCAGACAGTGAATGAGGATATCGAAGCTTCCCCACTTCTGCTCAATGGTCTCGAAGAGTTGGCGGGTTTGTTCGTCGTCTTGGACGTTGCAGGGTTCAATCAGGCTCGGGTTTAGGGGTTCGACGAGGCTGCGCACTTTGGTCTCGTGACGACCGCGATCGTCGGGGAGGTAGGTAATGGCGAGTTCGGCTCCGGCTTGGTGGAGTTGTTGCGCAATCCCCCAGGCGATGGAGCGGTTGTTGGCAATTCCCGTGACCAGGGCTTTTTTTCCGGTAAGATCCAGCATAGTTAATCCTGAGCGACAATCAGCTTTGTACCATATTTTCGGGCCAAATCACGCTTCGACGGGGGAGGGCCGGGGAAAAACTCGACCCCTGATGAGGAACTCCGATTGGGATCAATGGGTCGGAAGGTAGCTAATTTGACGAATTTTTGCTCAAAATTCGATTTTAGTGGTCTCAGGCTCGAATTTGGGGACTGAAGTTCCCCGATGAGGCGAGGTCAATGGCAGAATAAGGGTGGGCGATCGCGCCTGCTGGATAACGGCAATTTTCAGGCATGTGATAGGGAGAGGACGATGGTAGCCATGCAGGATAAACCACTGGCGGCGGTATTTCACCAGATGGGAAGCGGTTCATTTCCGCCGGTTGTTGAAAATTATGAACGTGGAAAAACCATCTTTTTTCCCGGCGACCCCGCTGAACGCGTTTATTTTTTGGTTAAGGGTGCCGTGAAACTGTCTCGCGTCTATGAGGCGGGGGAGGAGATTACGGTAGCTCTGTTACGGGAAAATAGCGTTTTTGGGGTCTTGTCTTTGATTACCGGACATCGTTCGGATCGGTTTTACCACGCTGTGGCGTTTACACCGGTTGAGTTGCTCTCGGTTCCCATTGAACAAGTTGAGAAGGCCCTTAAGGAAGACCCGGATTTATCGATTTTGATGTTACAGGGGTTGTCATCCCGGATTTTACAGACGGAGATGATGATCGAAACCCTCGCTCACCGAGATATGGGATCGCGCTTGGTGAGCTTTTTGCTGATTCTCTGTCGGGATTTTGGTCTCCCGAGTTCTGAGGGGATCACGATTGATCTTAAGTTATCTCACCAAGCGATCGCTGAGGCTATTGGTTCAACTCGGGTGACGGTGACTCGTTTATTAGGAGATTTACGCCAAGATGAGATGATCTCGATTCATAAGAAGAAGATCACGGTTCATAATCCTGTGGCCCTGAGTCAACAGTTTACTTGACATCCTCCCACGCTAATTCAAACTGAGTTAAAACCCGTTAAAATGGCATCCGCCGCATTCACCCACGGCGGCGATCGCTCCTGTGTCACCATGCTATCAGCGGCGATCGCCGCCGTTTTGCGGTGAGTTACGCCGCTGTCTCTCCCGAGGGGTCCCAATCGCACAGGAGGAGCCATGACCACTGGATATGTTTTAATTTTGGCCATGTTGGTTCTCGGTTGCGCGATCGCAACGGTGGGAGATCAGATTGGAACCAAGGTGGGAAAGGCTCGCCTGAGTCTGTTTAACCTGCGTCCGCGCAAAACCGCTACTCTGGTTACGGTGGTGACAGGTGGCCTGATTTCGGCCTCGACTTTGGCGATTCTGTTGCTACTCGATCAACGGTTGCGTACTGGCTTATTTGAACTTGAGGAGATTCAGCAAGATTTATATTCGGCTCGCCGGGATTTGCAGGCTACACAAACGGATAAAATCCGCGTTGAGTCGGAACTGGCGGCGGCCCGCGATCGCGCGGTGTTGGTTCAAGAGCGTCTCGATGCACTCAATCGTTCCCTCGAACGGGTATCTCAGGATTTGGCTGAGGCTTTGGAGGAACAGGTTGCAACGCAACAACAATTACGAGAGACGGAAACGGAGCTGCTTACCACAGAAGAAGAGCGCCGTCAAGCTGAATTAGAAATTCGCCGCATTGAATCTCAATTACTCGACACTGAGGCCCAACGACAGGCGTTACAGTCGGGGATTGCGCAACTACAACGCCAACAACGACAACTCGAAGCCGCCGCCGAACAGGCCCGGCGACAACTCCAGGCCCGCGATCGTGAACTCGAAGAGAATCGCCAGCGTTTGATGACGCAACAGGGAGAGTTAGTGCGTCAGGACAAGGAGCGATCGCAACAAGCTGAGGAGTTGCAACGCCAGGAATTGGAACTCGCCGAACGCGAAGCACTCCTGGCTAGTCTCACTCAGCAACAGATGGCCCTACAAGAAGAGTTACAACGCATTGGCCAGGACTTTCAGTTATTACGGGAACGGCGTTTAGCGATTCTCCAGCAACAGGTGTTGACCTCGGCCCGGGTGCGGGTCCTCGATCCGACTCAGGTCGATGAGGTGGTCTTGCAAATTCTCCAAGAAGCCAATCGAGTCGCCACTCAAGTCCTTCGTCCAGGAACTCCCGAGACGGAGGAGGCCACGTTACGGATTGACTCTCAAGAGGTACGCAATTTGACGGACCGTTTGGCTGATGGTGAGGAGTATGTGGTTCGGGTGCGATCGTCTCGCAATTATCTCCTCGGAGAAGTTTTGGTGCGAGGCTTTTTTGAGGTGTTACCCAATGAGGTGGTGTTTGAAGCCGATGAGGTGGTGGCTGAGGTCACGGTTGATTTAAATGATAATCTCGATGAGGTGGGGAATCGGGTCTATTGGTTGATTGAAGCGGCTCGTTTTCAAGGGGAACGCGAAGGTATTTTGCCGGCACAAATTCAAATTATTGGTGGTCGTCCTCAGGAGTTTCAAGATTTCTTGGAACGTCTTTTGGAACAGTCGGGAGAAGTGACGGTTCAAGCCGTTGCTCAGGAATTAACTTATACAACAGGACCTTTATTTTTGAATATCAAAGTCCTGCAAAATGAGGAGGTTTTGTTTGAGTTGATGGTTGATAGTTCCTCGGAATCGTAGAGGTTGCCAGAGCCAAGTCCCGAGGAACGAGAAAATTTGTTTATAAATCCTAAAAATCATTGAATCCTGGCCATAGTCGAGCTTGAGTAGTCCCCGCCGAATCGTATAGGGTAAACAGTGCCAGGCATAGAGTTATACCATTTTTCAAAAAGTGTGCCATAGATGTCTGTAGGGGCGAACCGCAAGTGGCGCGCCCTCTTCGGTGTGTATGTCTGGCAAGGATTTCAAAAAATGGTATAACAAAGAAACCCGGTTTCTGAAGTTTGGGAATGGGATAAAATTGGGGTCATAGTCCCCTACTCGTTGCTATAGCGATCCTAAATCAGTTGTGGAAGACCCTCACGATGGCGGACCCCTCTCCCCTTCTGGGAGAGGGGAGAAGAAGATGTTATAAATCATTTAGGATTGCTATAGGCTATGGATAAACAGCGCTCTAGGATTTAAGAAGACGAACAAAACCCGCTTGATCGAAATGATGATCGCTAGTTAGAGCGTTGGTAATTTCTAATTGTTGCATGATTATAAATGATGTGGCATCAACCAGTGACCAATTTTTATCTAACCGCTGTTTTAAAAGTTCCCATGCGGCATTTTCAATCTGCTGATTGACGCGAACGAGTTGCAAATAAGGAGCAGATTGAATCGCATCAATATATTGAAAAATTTGGGGGCGAGGAACTCTAAGTGGGCTATTCTAAGTGGACTATTGAGCAATGCTACAAGTTCAAGGACAATATAGTTACTTGTCACCATTAAGTATTTTTGTTGTCTAGCTTGAGTAAACTATTCTACTGCATAGGGATGAGCCGGTTCAGTTTTGATAAATAAGTTGGCCCAGCCAGAAGTATCAACAAATACACTATTATTCACTAGGCAACTCCCGTGAATAAATGGCTTCGCCAATATAGTCGTCGTGGCGAGATGCAATATCGTTATTTTCAGCGCTTAATGTGCCAATCAGTGCGGCAATTGGATCATCAGGTTGGGTAGCTAAGTCCTCTAATGATTTTAAGATCATTGCTTCTAAAGAGAGGTTGATGATTTGAGCTTTGGATTCTAAACGTTGGCTCAGATTGTCGGGAAGTTCAAGGTTGATTTTTCGAGTCATTTTAATCAGGATGATATGAGTAATTAAGGGCTTGATCTTAACTTAAATTGCTGATACAATTAAACCAACAGTGTGATTCATTTTTCAAGCTGGTGACTCGTGCGGCGATCGCCAGGGGTTGATTTTCAGTAGGTTGCCGAGTCATGGTCAGGGTTGAGTTTTCAGATGATTGGAGTCTCAGGATGATTATAACCCATCTTGTCAGAGAAAACCGAGTTTTGAGCCGCTGGAAAAGAAACCGTATTTCTAGCCGCATCTTGATTCCTTCACAAAGATTTAACAAAGAAACCCGGTTTCTGAGGTTTGGGAATGGGGTAAAATCAGGGTGCTATCCCCTACCCGGTGTGCGGCTATGGATGAACAACGAGTGCAGGCTTATTTATCCCTGATTCAAGAACTTCTGTCCGCTACGGGTAGGGATGATATGCGGCGACTCATGGAACAATGGAGAATTCTCCTTAACTAGGCGCTGACAAGTGTTAGGATGGATACAATGGCTAGAGATAAATTCCACTATGCTGTCAGACGGGGTTTAGAAAAACAAGAATGGCAGATTACCCACGATCCCTTACGTTTAGAATTGGGTTTATCTGACCGCGTAGAGATTGATTTAGGGGCGCAGCAACTCTTAGGGGTGCAGCGAACCGGAGAAAAAATTGCCGTGGAAATTAAAAGTTTTTTGAATGACTCGGCGATGTTGGATTTTCATTTAGCATTGGGTCAGTTCTTAAATTACCGTTTGGTTCTCGAAAAACTTGATCCGGAACGGACTCTTTATTTGGCCATACCCGTAACTGCGTATGAATCATTTTTTTATCGACAATTGCCGCAACTTTCCATCCAAACTTATCGTCTAAAATTAATAATTTATGAACCTAACGATGAGGTGATTTTACAATGGATAGAGTAGCGAAGTATAGACAGATTATTCAGGAAATTTTGACGGAGTATTCGACGGGTTCTCCGTTGGGGGGAGAGATTGAATCAGAAACAGTTTTCGATGTCAAAGCGGATCGGTATTTGGTGGTTGATTTAGGATGGAATGGACCCCGGAGGATTTATAATTGCTTGATTCACCTGGAAATTCGTTCAGGAAAAATCTGGATTCAGCGCAATCAAACCGACTGTTCCTTGAGCGATGAGTTGTTAAGTAAGGGTGTGGAGAGGGAAGATATTATTTTGGGTCTACAGCCCCCTGAGTTGCGAAAATATACAGGTTTGGGGGTGAGTTAGTCAGTGGGAAGCAACCCAGTTTCTGGTAGCATCTCGATTCCTTCACCAAGATTTAACAAAGAAACCCGGTTTCTGAGGTTACAGTTACAGGGGGTGTGATGGTTGCGGTATATTTAGATGTGTGTTGTCTCAATCGCCCCTTTGATGACTGGGTGCAGGAGCGGGTTCGGCTAGAGGGAGACTCAGTTTTAAGTATTCTGGAACGGGTTCGCACGGGAGAATGGCAACTAATTTCCAGTGAAGCCATTCTCGTAGAACTGGAAAAAATGCGGAATCTGGAGAAAAAAACCAGCATCTTTAATCTCTTGGCATTAGCAACACGAATGCAGGAAATCAATCAGGGGGTTGAGGAACGTTCACGACAACTAGAAGGTCTGGGTTTTGGGCTTTTTGATTCTTTTCATCTGGCTGGTGCAGAAGCGTCCGGATATTTTTCTTTCTACGGATGATCGCTTGCTCAAGACGGCTCGCAGGCATGAACACCAATTGAAGGTAGCTATTCGTAATCCGGTGGTGTGGCTGATTGAGGTTTTACAGGAGCAGTAAACAGGAGTTTTTCATGATGAACGCATTAGAGTTAAGAGAAAAGGGCTATCAGATTTTAGTCAATCATTTGGGACAGTCTGATGCGATTCGCTTTTTGCAACAAATGGGTTGGGGACAGGGAGATTATACCCAGGAAAGGCGCGAGGTTTTAGAGTCGGTGACGCGGGAGGAGTTTTTGGAGGAGTTACGCAAAATCAGAAATCTTTAGCTATCCAGTTTCTGGTTAGTCGGGCAAAAGAAACCGGGTTTCTAGCAGCATCTCGATTCTTTCACAAAGATTTAACAAAGAAACCCGGTTTCTGAGGTTTGGGAATGGGGTAAAATCGGGGTGCTATCCCCTACCCGGTGTGCGGCTATGGATGAACAACGAGTGCAGGCTTATTTATCCCTGATTCAAGAACTCCTGGAATGTCCCAGTGGGGAGGAACCGCAAATCCTCAACGGTCATCTGGAGTTGGTGGATGAGGGGTTTGTGCAGGTGTGCGAGTTGGTGGCGGCACAGTTGCAGGAGGAGGGACGGGACAACCAGGCGGGGTTTCTGCAGGAGGTGGCGCAGGAGGTGGCGGCGTTTTTGCAGCACGGGGAAACTGGAAAGAATCAGCAACAGGCATTAGAGAATTTTTGGCTACAACTGGTCAAAACGGAGAGAGAAAGCGGGGGTGATACAGCCGCAGTCCATCAGGTGATGCGGCAAAATATGAGGCTGGTTGTTCCCGCCTTGGGGGATGTTATTTCCGAGTTAATGCCAGGACTTCTCGCTCGAAATCCTGGCCAAGAAGAAGAGGTGGCAGTTTTAGTTGAAGATACCTGCACCAGTATTCAACAATTTCCAGGGGGTGGTTATGCAGAAGCCTTAGAGATTGCCATCCGGGGCTATGGGGTGGTGCTGGAACTAGGGGGCTATCCCCCGGAAAAACGAGTGCCAACCCTGACTAACCTCGGGGCGGCTCACTGCACCCAAGCCCAGATGGGCATCGACCCCACGGTCAATCTTGCAAGTGCTATTGCTGTCTATAATGAAGCGGTGGGCGTTGGTAGAGAGTTGGGGTTAGAAAAAGACCTCTCCGCTACCCTGACTAACCTCGGAATTGCTCAGGTAACCCAAGCCCAGATGGGCATCGACCCAGCCGCCAATCTAGAAAGGGCAATTACTGCCTACGATGAAGCGGCAGGGATTTTGCAGGAGTTGGGGTTAGACGAAGATCTCTCTCTTGCTCTGACTAATCTTGGAGCTACCCATTACACTCAAGCTAATCTGGGCATCCACCCCGCCAACAATCTCAAAGGTGCGATCACTGCTTACCATAAAGCCATAGCCATTCAGCAGAAGTTAGGGTTAGAAAAAGCTCTCTCTGCTACCCTAATTAACGTCGGAGTTACCTGGCAAATCCAGGCTGAGATGGGAATAAATCCAACCGATAATCTCTGCCGTGCGATAGATGCTTACTATAAAGCCATAACCATTCAGCGGAAGTTAGAGTTAGAAAAAGATCTCTCCGCTACTCTGACTAACCTCGGACTTGCCCGCCGCACCCAAGCGAATCTGGGTATCAAACCTAAAAATAATCTCGAAAGTGCAATCACCGCCTACGATGAAGCCACCCGAATTCGAAAGAAGTTAGGGTTAGAAAAAGACCTCTCCCAAACCCTGACTAACCTGGGAAATGCCCGCCTCACACAAGCTAATCTCAGCATAAGCCCCACGGCAAATCTGGAAAGGGCAATTACTGCCTACGATGAAGCAGCAGAGATTCGGCGGCGGTTGGGGTTAGCCCGCGACTTGGCAGGAACCCTAAATAACTTTGGTTTTGCCTACCAAACTCAATCTCGCCTCGCTGGGAACAGTTTCACCCAGACACAACAAGCTCTAGAAAATGCCTACCGTAGCTTCCAGGAAGCCCTAGACCTGGTGGAATATCTGCGGGGTGAAATTAAAGCCGATAGTGAGGGCTATAAACGCAACTTTAATGAAGAATGGAATAACGTTTATCGTGGGATGGTGGAAGTGTGCCTAGAGTTGAGCCGGTACCAGGATGCTATTGAATATGTAGACCGCAGTAAAGCCCGCAACTTAGTGGAACTCATCGCCACCCGTGACGCCTACCCAGGGGGAGTGATTCCCGAGAACATCCGCCAACAGTTGCAGCAACTCAAAATCGCCATTGCCCAAGCAGAAAGCCGCCTGCAAGAGGAGGAAAACCCGAACTATACCCACCTCAACCAACTGCGGCAACAAAAGCAACAACTCGAACCCTACAAACCCCTGCATTTTCAGGCGATGCAAGAGTTATTGGATGAGGAAACCGCGATTTTGGAATGGTACATTCTGCCGGATAAATTCCTCACCTTCACCCTCACCGCCGAAAGTCTCAACCTCTGGACATCTTCGGAGGAAGACCTAGGTAAACTCATCGAGTGGGGAAATGCCTATCTAAACGACTACCGCAACCGAGACAACAGCCAATGGCGCGAAACCCTAGCCCAACGCCTGGAAGAACTCCCCAAAATCCTGCATCTGGATGAAATCCTGCAAAACCTGCGGCAACAATTCCCCAACTGCCAAAAACTCATCCTCATACCTCACCTTGGTCTGCACCTGTTCCCCCTCCATGCCTTACCCGTTGCCACAGGAGAGGGTGAGGGCAAATTCCTACAAGACCTCTTCCCCAAAGGTGTCACCTACGCCCCCAACTGCCAACTGCTGCAACAAGCCCAAAATCGGCAACGCCCCCACTTTAACCAACTCTTCGCCATCCAAAACCCTACCGAAGACCTGGACTGGGCTGATGTAGAAATCGAAAACATCCGCACCCTCTTCCCTGACCGAAACACCCTGGCGAGGAACAACGCCACCACCGCTAAACTTCTGGACAAACAACGCCAGGAAATCCTAAGCCAAACCCATCACCTGTTCTTCTCCTGTCACGCTGCCTTTAACCCCACCTCCCCCCTGGACTCTGGATTACTCCTGGCGGATGGAGTCCTCACCTTAGAAAACATCATCGCCAACCTGAACCTCAGCAATTGCAGCCTTGTCACCCTTTCCGCCTGCGAAACCGGACAAGTCGCCATTGACCAAACCGATGAATATATCAGCCTCTCCAGTGGCTTTATCCTGGCGGGTAGCCCTAGCGTCCTGGTTAGCCTCTGGTCCGTCAATCAGGTTTCTACCGCCCTGCTGCTGATTAGAACCTACGAACTGCTGCAACAACAACCGAGTCAACTTGCCCAAGCCTTGCCAGCGGCTCAAAAGTGGCTGCGAGAAACCACAGCCAGAGGCTTTGAGCGATGGTGGCACCAATGCCCTATCGTGTCTGAGGAGTGGCGGGAAGAATTAAAAGATGATTTTGCTAAGATGGGGCAAAATAAACAGGAGGGGATGAACCATCGCCCCTATCAATCCCCATACCACTGGTCAGGTTTCACAATTGTTGGACAAGGAGAATAAACTATGGCAGGTGACGCGAAAAAAATCGCCGCATTTACCGCTCTACTGACAGAGAATCCGAATAACTGGATTGCTCACCATCAGCAAGATTTAGTCACATTACAGCAGCAAGTGGGTGATGATGACGAAAAAAATACCTTCATCATTCAAGAATTTTTAGCTAAATCCCCAGATATGCGTTGTTTGTACGAAGACAAGTTGCAGTCAATCAAGGCAGTGAGAAGTTCAAGCAAAAAATCGGATATGAAAGGAATTGGGGGGAGTCAGGCTCAATCTAACCGCCCGAGTCAATCTCTCGCTGACCTGATTCAAAACGCCATCAAAAAACCCACCAAAACTCCTGAAGAAAACAAAAAGCCGGACAAAAAATAGTGAAAAATGTCTCTCTTAGTCTTTATTGTTTTCATCAACGGGACTATCTTGATGATGCTCCCAATTCAGCCACTTTGGGAGCGGAAAGCATCTGGAAAAGTGTTACTAAAATCAGTGAATACTTGCCATTCAAAGAGTTAGAAACACTAAAATCTAAACTCATCTCCTATCAATATGATAAAGAAATTGACGACTATCAATATCAGCCACAACGAGAGGAGGTGCTAAAAACAGAGTGGTTAACCCAGAATGGGAGAAAAATAGAATTGACCCCAATCCTAACCCAGTCAGGGTTTATGCTGGGTGGAACTTTGCAACCGTTTCGCCTCCATGATACCTATTGTCTGGATATCACCCTCACGCCTGAAGTGAAAGAGATTGAGATTGAAGTTGGGCAAATTTCAGCTTTTAAACCCCAATTTTTAATTAACAAAATTACGGCTGATTTAGGAAAAGTTTTAACTCTATATGGAGAAGGCGATGAAGAGAGTCACTCATCTTTTGCTACAGCAGAACGGTGGGTGATCGCACTCTGCGCTGATACTTCATTAAAACCACAATTTTTATCGGAAATCAAGCTATTTAACTGTGCTTGTTTTCTGTTTGAATCAGAGGACGTGACCATCATCATTGCTTTAGGTAAGCCTAATCAGTTTGATATCAAGCAAGCCGATGAGGACTACAGCTGGCTAAGAGAGTTATTTTGGACTCAAAAAAAGATTGCAGCTACCTACGGAGAATCCCATAAATCCTATCAAGAAGCTCGTCAGATTTATGGAAAACTAGAACAAACTATGGATAGCTTCCATGAAATTGTTAAGAAACCATTGCCACAGCGCCTTAATTATCTGGAAACATTAGTTCAAGATATCCCTCAAAAACTGCTATATTATAATCGTTTTTTGCGAGATTTATCAGCTCATCAAAGCACAATAAAAGTGAATCTCGATAATTTTAAAACCTGCTTGAGTCATCTGAGAGAGTATCAAAATAATGAACTGGAGTATTGGGTAGATTTATCCAACAAAAAATATCCCCAATACCTACGTCAAATTGAAACCCATATAGCCTATTTAAGACCCAGTAAAGATTTGCTATTTAGCGATTTAATTACGACGATTCGCACGACAACCGAAATTGAAAAAGCTAAAAGTAACCAAGATGTGCAGGATAATCTCCAAGCCCTTGGAGTTGGGTTGACGTTGGGGGGTGTTGCAGCCGGGCGCTCTAGTTTATTAACAGAACCTTGGTCTTGGAAAGGGAAAACTGTTGAACTTGAGTTGCCATTTCCACCATTTTTAGTAGCGATAGTCTTGGGATTGGTATTTGCGAATTTGGGATATTGGGGGACACGATGTTTGATAAAACGTAAGCGATCGCCAACAAGCAAAACAAGGGATTAGTCAGGGGAGAGAAGCGACGTCTCATCAAGACCCCGATATCCATCGCCGAGGATTCATGGTATAACCAGGGGAGTTTTTCGGATTTGTGAGGCAAGACAGGAATCGTGGCGATCGACGTAATTCTCGGCATTGTGATTGGCATCATCGTTCTGGTGGTGGTTCTCGGGGCGATCGCCCTGGACCTCAACTACCGACGGAAACCGGGCAACCAACTCGAATTTCGCCCCGGAACCTGGGCCATCACCCAACACGAGGGCGATCGCCTGCACATCCAAGGTGACATAGAACTCTTCAACGCCACCGAGGGACTCGAAATCATGGTTCCCGACGTCAACGCCAACGCCACCCTTCTCTCCAAAGCCTCCGTCTCCGACATCTCCTGCCAGATCGAAGTCATCCCCGCCCACGAAGATACCCCCCCACGCCCCGATGGCTACTGGTTCCCCTACATCATCAAAGCCCGGCACAGTACCCACATTAAACTCAACCTGCGCCTAACCGGCCCCAACCTCGATCGCCTGCAAACCCTCTGGCTACGACTCAACTATCTCACCTACGGCCCCGGCGGACGCATCCCCAAAACCGGACATATCGTCTTCCCCCTGCAATACCCCGACGCCGACGCACCCGCCAACTGGCTACCCAAAGACAACGCCGAGGTCTTTCCCGTCAAAACCCATCTCCTCACCCATCTCGACGATCCCGTTGAGGTGATTCGTCGCTACGTCATGCCCCACGCCCAAAGCGGCGATATCGTCACCATCGGCGAAACCCCCCTCGCCATCATCCAAGGGCGACTGCGAGATCCCATCACCGTCAAACCCGGCTGGCTGGCCCGGCGACTCTGTTACTGGTTCCTCCCCACCTCCAGCCTGGCCACCGCCTGCGGCTTGCAAACCCTCATCGATCAAGTGGGGACCCCTCGGGTGTTTTTCGCCTTCCTCGGGGGCGTTGGCCTGCGTCTGTTGGGGCAACGGGGCGGCTTCTATCGCCTGGCCGGAGAACAAGCCCGCCTCATTGACGATGTCACCGGAACCCTTCCCCCCTACGATCAATTTATCGTCCTCGGTCCCGACAACCCCCAAGCCGTCGTCGATCGCATTCAAAAAGAAACCGGCCTATCCGCAGCCATTGTCGATGTCAACGACTTACAAGCCGTCAAAGTCCTCGCCGCCACCCCCGATGTTCCCCATCGTTTCCTTGAAACCGCCCTGCGGAGTAACCCCGCCGGAAACGCCGACGAACAAACCCCCGTGGTTCTGATTCGTCCCCGAACCTCCTGAATCCTTGGGGGCGGTGGGAATCTTCGTTAAAATGGCAGCAGTGGTTCCCCCTGCGCCCATTCCCTTGCCCCCTTCCCCTAGGTTTTCCCATGACATCGACGCCAACGCCCCCCACCTCCGTCAGCCCAAGAATTGATATTCGCCCCATTCAATATCGGGACTTAGATAATATCGAATCCCTCCTGCAAGCCGACGCCTTCACCGCCAAAAGCCCCAGCGACGAACTGGATTTAGCCCTAGATCTCGATCGCATCCGCCAGCATTACGGCCTGCTAAAACTCCTCAGCCTCTTCCCCAACCCCTACCGTAATCTGTTGCGGGCCTATATCGCCCAATGCGATCGCCGTCTGTTGGGGGCCATCCAAGTCTCTCCCGTGAACCGCACCTCCACCACCTGGCGCGTCGATCGCGCGATCGCCGATCCCGCCGCCGGTAGCCAAGACACAGGAACGGTTCTACTGCGTCATTGTCTCGAAGCCATCTGGGAAGCCCGCACCTGGATTGTCGAAGTCGAAGTGAGCGATAACGCCGCCATGGCCCTCTATCGCCAAAACGGCTTTCAACCCCTGGCCCAAATGACCTATTGGACCATTGAACCGGACCTTCTGGCCAAACTCGGGGAACGAGAACCCGATTTGCCCAACCTCACCCCCGTCAGCAACTCCGACGCCCAACTTCTCTATCAACTCGACACCGTTTCCATGCCGCCTCTCGTGCGTCAGGTGTTCGATCGCCATATTCTCGACTTCAAAACCAGCCTCTTTGAATCCATCCTCTCGGGAATAAAACAATGGTTTGGCCGCACCGAAGTCGTCAGTGGCTATGTCTTTGAACCGCAACGCAAAGCGGCGATCGGCTACTTCCAAATTCGCCTCAGCCGCGACGGAAGCAGCCACCACGAAGCCCAACTAACAGTTCATCCCGCCTACACCTGGTTATACCCAGAACTGCTGGCCCAAATGGCCCGCATTACCCAACAACTGCCCCCGCAAGCCCTGCGTTTAGCCTCAACCGACTATCAACCCGAACGAGAGGAATATCTCACCAGCATCGGTGCAGAACCCATCGCCAACACCCTGCTGATGTCTCGTTCCGTCTGGCACAAACTGCGCGAAACCAAACAAGTCAGCCTAGAGGGATTGCAACTGTCGGATATGTTGGGCGGCTTGCAACCCTCTCGTAAACCCGTTCCCGGCCGTATGATTTGGTCCCATCAATCCCCGCAACCCGTGAAAGACGAACGCCACGGGCAAAATGGGAATGGCGACAATCGCCCCCAGGATCAGCCGGGAAGCCCGCCTCAAAATGGCAATGGCGATCGCCCATGAAGCCCCGAGTTGCTGCCCTCGGCCTCGACTTAGGTCGCCGTCGCATCGGAGTCGCCGGTTGCGACGGCTTAGGCTTACTGGCGACAGAACTCACCACCATCAAACGCAGCAGTTTTGCCCAAGACATCGAGGCCTTGCGTCACCTCGTCAACGAACGTCAGGCCACGGTTTTAGTCATCGGGATGCCCTATCGCCTTGACGACGGAACGATGGGCAAACAAGCCCAACGCCTAGAGAAACTCGCCCACCGCATCGGTTCGGCGTTGGGGCTTCCCATCGAGTTTGTCGATGAACGTCTCAGTTCCATCGAAGCCGAGGAGTTCATCCGCACCTCAGGCAAACATCCCTCTCAAGACAAAGGGGCCATCGATCGCAAAGCCGCCGCCATCATCTTACAGCGATGGCTCGATAAGAGCGGCTAATTTCCATTACCATAAAATTTCAATTACCATAAAAAAACAATTTTGTCAACCCCTAAATTGAGGCGTTCAGCCCATTCACTCTTATGTATATTCTCATCGGCGGGGCCGGGATGACCGGGTTAGCCCTGGCCAATACCTTATTGAACATTGGTCATACCATCGCTATTGTTGACCCCGATCCGATGGCTTGTCAATATGCCCGTGAAAAGATTGGCGTCATGGCTTTTGAAGGGAGTGCCGTCAATACCACAACCCTCATTGAAGCCGGGGTTCGTAAAGCCGATGCCGTGATTGGGGCCTTGCGAG
Organism: Phormidium lacuna HE10JO; assembly: GCA_900149785.2. Lineage (GTDB taxonomy): Bacteria > Cyanobacteriota > Cyanobacteriia > Cyanobacteriales > Geitlerinemataceae > Sodalinema > Sodalinema lacuna_A. The sequence goes on from FSSI02000002.1 coordinate 189,597, forward strand.
AAGATGCCCTAAACCTGGCCTTCGTCACCCTATCTAAACATTATGGCGTACCTCAGATTATCGTACGCATGAGCGATCGCGACTTTGCCGAACCCTACCAACTGGCCGGGGCCACCCATATCATTAGTACCACCCAACTGGCGATTAACCGCATCATCAATGCGATCGAATATCCTCAAGTCGATGCCATGATGCACTTTGAACAAGGGCAAGTCGAAGTGTTAAAACTCTCACTCCCCCAAGACTGTTATATCATCGGTCGTAGCGTCGCCGAAATTGCCCAAGACGAGCGATTTCCTGAAGGAACCTTAATTATCGGCTATCAAGCCCATATCCATGAAGATTTGATTATCCCCAACGGCAGTACTATCCTCGAAAGTGGGGCCAACATTTTAGCAGTAACGAAGCCCGATTTAGTCCGAGATGTGATTGATTTTCTCGGCTTATGTTCCTGAGAGAACCTTAAATCCCTTAATCATCTTGCAGAGACATCAGTTTTTGGTTAAGGCTATCGATATAGCGATTCGCCAGTTCATTGGAAAGTAGGCCTTTGCGAACAGCATCGTTAATCGCCCCCTTTTCCGCCAGATACAGACGGCGACGTAAGCCATCTAAATACCCCCCAGGTTCGAGGGGTTCATCCTCATGAGTCATGCGTTGATTATAAAGATGACGCAATTCTCGTTCAGCCGTGGCAATTCTCGCCTGGTAATTCGCAAAGAGTTCTTCATACAAAGACTTGGGTAAACTCCCCGACTCAAATAAACTATTGAGTTCTTGTTGGGCAGCTTTGGAGGCGATTAACGTCAGTTGCAAGTTTTCAATTTTCTCTTTATGGGGAGAGGGTTGATTGAGGTTAAGTTGTTTCACCAGCCAGGGTAAACTTAACCCTTGCCCAATCAAAGACACTAACACCGTACTAAAAATTAGCGTGATAACATCTTCTCGCCCAGGCAATGTAAACGGTAAACTCAGGGCAAGTGCCATCGAGAGTGACCCTTTAACATTGCCAAATATCAGCACATGTTGCCATTTTAGAGGTAATGGTCTATCAAAAAAACGAACTAAATACAGGAGAGGATAAATCGAGAAAATGCGACCAATTTGATAGCCTAAAATCGCTAACATCGCGCTGGGCAATGTCACCCACAGCACACTTGATTCGACTTCTACACCCACCAATAAAAAGATAAACGTGTTCACACCAAAGCCTGCATATTCCCAAAAATTGAGTAATGTGACTTTAATCGATGCAGAAATTTTATTAAATCCTGAATTACCAATCACTAAGCCGGCAATCACCACGGCGATCGCACTAGAAACCCCCAAAACTTGCCCAATTTGAAAGGTTCCCAACGACACCGCAACCGTCAACAGGGTATCACTCAACGCATCATTCAATTGCTTGAGGAGTCCAACACAGAGATATCCTAATCCTAACCCTAAAATCGTCCCTCCAACCAAAGCAATAAATAACTGTTCAACCCCTTCACCAACCGTAAACGAACCTTGACGATGAATCGTACTAATCATCGTCAACAAAACCAGGGCTATCCCATCATTAAACAGACTCTCACCCTCAACAATTGTAATCAGCCGTCCCGGAACTTTAACAGTTTTAAACGCCCCAATCACCGACACGGTATCCGTAATCGTTAAAATTACTCCGATCGCCGACGCTGTAATCCAGACAACCCCTAAACCAAAACGCAAAAACACCGTTGTAATCGCCGCCGCTAAAACCACCCCTGGCCCAGCTAATAAAAGAATCGGCTTAATCGTACTTCGCAGACGACTAATATCCGTATTAATGGCTGCCTCAAAAATGAGAATCGGCAAAAATAGATTGAGAATCACATCCGGGTTTAAGCCAATCCCTGCCGGTAATGCTTGTTTAGTGATCAGCAGTCCCCCTAACACCAATCCCACCACATAAGGAATGCGAAAACGGCGAGTAATCAGGGCAACCGCTGTAGCCACCAAGAGCAAAATAATCGACGCCCCCACCAACCCCGTTACTTGACTGGAGGTTGTGGTTAACGTCTCATCTACCGTCTGGGATACGGTTTCGGAATAGGCGGTTAACAACACGTTATCGCTCTAGGTTGTTCGCACTTAATGAGGCGTTTACATCTGTACATCGGCGTTTTAAATCCCCTTCAGCCAATCCCATCCTCGCATTTCGTCTAACTTCGAGGGACAGATTAACTTCGACTGTAACGGAGTCATCGTAATATAATTCTGAGCGATCGCAATGCCATCAATGGGAATATCGGCTTTATGGGGTTCATCATCTAACTCTTCCAAGACTTCCCCAGCTAACCAGTAGTAGGTTTTGCCGCGCGGATCAACCCGTTTCTGAAACACATCCGTATAGCGGCGTACCCCTTGCCGGGCCAGGGTTACCCCAGCAATGCGATCGCCCGTTACCGGTGGGATATTCACATTCAACAACATCGGTTCCGTGGGGCGATGATCCCCCAACTGCTTCAGCAAACGCAGGGCGAACTCCACCGACGCCTCAAAATCCCGAGAGGTAAAACTCGCCAAACTGAACGCCACACTGGGAATGCCCTCAATATAGCCCTCCAACGCCGCCGAAACCGTCCCCGAATAGAGAATATCGGTTCCCACATTCGCCCCGTGGTTAATCCCCGCCAACACGAAATCCGGGGGGGAGTCGACTAAAGCACTCAACGCCAACTTAATACAGTCTGAGGGAGTGCCAGAACAGGCCCAGGCCGCAATACTGGAGTGAAAGCGATCGTCAACCCGTTCGGCCCGAATCGGCTGGTGCATCGTCAAGCTATGGCCCGTTGCCGATCGCTCGCGATCGGGGCAAACCACAGTCACCTCATGGCCCACCTCGGCTAAGGCATTCGCCAAGGCTTGTACTCCTTGGGCGAGAATACCGTCATCGTTACCAATTAGAAGTTTCATAGGTTAAGGCAAAAGGCAAAAGGCAAGAGGCAAAAGGCAAGAGGCATAACCCACCCCTAACCCCTCCCAAGAGGGGATGGCAAGAGGCAAAAGGCAAGAGGCAAAAGGCATGCATGCAAGAGGCAAAAGGCAAAAGAAGGGAACAGGGAACAGAAAAGACGTAGGGGCGTACCTTACACTATCGGGGATTAACTGCGTTGATAGCGTAATCCGGGTAGGGCTGAGACAAACCCCATCAATTCTAACTGCAAGAGGGCGCTTGACACAGCGGCCGCTTCCGTACCTGACTTCTCCACAATCACATCAAACGCCGTGGCTTCTGGGGGAACCGCCGCAAAGACATCAGCCAAATGGGCCGGAACCTCGGGCATCGGGGCGGGATCTGACTCTGGAGTGACAGATAGCTTGACAGATTCTTTATCTTGTGATAAAGATTTCTCGGGTGAAGATTCAGGTCTGAGACGACCAGCGGGAACCGTTACCGTGGGCATCTCTTGTAGCGTTTGTAGCAGATTCTCCTCATCCATAACCAACTGCGCCCCTCGGGTGATTAGGCCCAAACAGCCTCGGGAGTTGGGATTGTCCAGGGAACCGGGAACCGCATAGACATCCCGACAAAACTCGTTGGCGAGGTAAGCCGTAATCAAGGCCCCGGACTTCTGGGGGGCTTCCGTGACGAGAGTGGCGCGACTTAACCCGGCGATGATGCGGTTGCGTTGGGGAAACTGGAGGCGATCGGGTGGGGTTCCGGCGGGATACTCGCTGACGACTAATCCTTTTTCGACAATCTCCTCGTAAAGCGTCTGATTACGGCGGGGATAGACCACATCGACCCCCGTTCCCAACACCGCCACCGTGCGCCCTCCTGCGTCCAAACAGGTGCGGTGGGCTTCGGTGTCAATTCCCGCCGCGAGGCCTGAAATCACCGTATATCCCTGGTGCGTGAGGCGGCGACTGAGGCGGCGTGTCCATTTGATGCCATAGGGACTGGGGCGGCGAGTTCCGACAATGGCGATGGTGGGGGCGTTTCCCTCCATCTCTTCAGCATTGGGGAGGCCCCGGTAATAGAGAATGGCCGGCGGACTATGGATCTCTTGCAACAGACGGGGATATTCGGGGTCTGATAACGTCCAGAAGTGGGGATTGGCCTGGATATGGCTCTCATAGAGACGCTGGGGATCGAGCTGCGATCGCCGTCTAAGGATGTCCGCCGCCAATTGGGGACCAATCCCCTCAACAGCCCGTAACCCCGCCTCTGAGGCTTGCCAGGCGGCTTCTAAGGACCCAAACTCATCTTGCAAGCGACTCATTAGTACAGAACCAATGCGCTTAATTTGCGCCCAAGCCACCCAGTAGGGGCGATCGCGGTTAAAAGATGAGTCACTCATCACTCCAGAGTCCGCTTACCCTTCCTGGGAGGACATCGTCTCGTTGTTGCGATCGCGCAGATGCTCAAACACACTTTTGTCACCGATATCATCGGGAATCGCTTGAGGCAGTTTACGCAAGCTAAACACCAAAAACAAGATCGCCCACAATCCCAACATCACGGGTTTGCTTTCCTCAGGAAGCCAGCCGCTAAGATGACCTAACAGCAAAATCGGCACCAGAGGCGTGAGAAATTTGGTTTCTAAACGATTGAAACAAAAGGCTTCTTTGAAATAAATCCCCGTTAGGGCCACAAACATAAACCCCACGCCCCAAAGGCTATTAGGATGTTCATACACCGTCACGGCCAAAGGACTCTCACTCGATAACACCAGATCCACCGCCGAGGCCACACCCACCAGCCAGCAGGCTTGTAAGAGACGATGCAAGGGGGCGAGATAGATATGAATCGTCAACAGACTCACCCCTAGGGCTAAACAAAAGCCAAAATAGAGCCAGGTGAGGATTGGTAACAGCCCATCACTGGCCCCGTATCCCAGGGTTAGGCCCGTTCCCACGGCAAAGCAGAGGGCCGCCACCGCTAAACCGGCACGATAAATCCGGACTTCCCGGCGATCGCTCTCGGTGATTTGATAACTTCCAAACTGTCCGAAGTACACGGGAGACTCCGTCACGACATCACTCATAAACTCGGGTTCCTCTTTCTAGAATCAACAGCACATCCTCAACACATCCTCAAGCACATCCTCAAGCACATCCTCAGCACAAAGGCGATTTAAGTCTGCTTGTCGAGGGATGCGACGAACTCCGCTTCTAACTGATCATAGGCTCGGATGCTGCGGCGTAACCACTCCAGTTTAAGGGTGGTATAGTCTGCCTCCGTCAGCCGCCAGGGCTGATTCCCTTGACGCAAGCGTTTACTGAGTTCATATAAACATAATGCCGCACTCACGGAGATGTTGAAACTCTCGCTAAAGCCATACATGGGAATTTTGACTCGCACATCAGCATGACTGAGGGCGTAGGTAGACAAGCCGCGCAGTTCTGATCCAAAGAGAACGGCGATTTTTCCATCGATGGGAACTTCATCGATGGGGATAGTCGGTTCGTGGGGAGTTGTCGCGAGCAGGGTGAATCCTTGCTCTTTGAGGCGATCGAGGCAAATGGCGGTATTATTAACGCCATAGTCGTCGTAGCGATGTAAACTCAGCCAGCGATCGGCCCCTAAACTCACCTGTTGGTTGGGATCAAATTCGGTATCTCGTTCGATGATATGAACATCCTGCACGCCAAACCCCTCACAACTACGAAGCACGGCACTGGCGTTATGGGGTTTATGAATCCCCTCTAAGACGACGGCGATTTGTCGCGTTCGTTTGCCTAACACGTCATCGAGGCGATCGACACGAGCGTCGGTCAGATATTGGCTGAGATAGGCGATAAGCTCTTGTTGGGTTTCTAGATCCATTGGGTAATTGTTAATCGTTTTCATCCCCCCCATCGTCGGGGTTAGGGGACAGGTTCCGCCAGCGAGGGGTGCGTTCCGGTAGGTAGGGGCGAAAAATTTTTCGCCCCCACGATTGCCTTTTGCCTATTCCCTTCTTCCCCCCTGTTCCCTGTTCCCTGTTCCCTGTTCCCTTCCCCCCCCTACCCCTGCAACAAATGATGTTCGATCGCAAATCGGACCAATTCCGACCGATTACTGGTATCGGTTTTGCGCAGTAGGTTACTGACGTACTTTTCGATGGTTCGGGAACTCAGATAGAGACGATCGCCAATTTGATTATTCGACAAGCCTTGACTCAACAGATCGAGGACTTCCTGTTCTCGGTCCGTCAGGTCAATGTTAACATCGCGACTGTCTGGCACGGGCGCAGGGGCGGGGGCGGCCACGGCTGAGGCGTGACTCATCATGGTGTAGCGATCGAGGAAGTTGCGCACGACGGCGGCCAACTCGTCTAACTCGAAGGGTTTGGGCATATGGAGATCAATGCCCGCCTGATAGCCACGAATGCGATCGCGAGTTTCGTTGCGGGCCGTCAAGAAAATCACCGGCAACAGGCGAAAGTTAGGCTGCTGGCGAATCTGTCGCACCAACTCATAGCCATCCATTTCCGGCATGATGGCATCGGTAATGAGTAAATGGGGTTGGTGGCGATCGAGGCGGGCCAGAGCATCCCGTCCGTTGACGGCGGGAATGGCGGAGTACCCGGATAGTTCTAGATAATCAGTGATGGATACACGAGTGGCTAAGTCATCCTCCACCACCAAGATTGTCAGAGGCATAGAGACCGTTAAAAGGCAGAAACCTGTAGGCTAGAGGGCCGGCCCAAGTTGCCAACGAGGGTCACTCCCCGTTGATTGGCATGAAGATGACGCAGGATCTTATAGATGATTTCCACCTGATCCGGCTGTCCGATCGCCGCCGCCAACTCCTCTAAGGACATGGGTTTATTGGCTTGTTTGAGAACCGCCATGGCCTCTTGTTGCAGGGACAACACCGCCGCTGCGGCTTTCTTGCCCGCTTCAACGCCCGGCTGATGATAGGCGTTAACGTTCACCAGAGAGGCATAGAAGCCCACAGCACGCTCATACAGAGCAATTAACATCCCCACCGAGAAGGGACTGACCTCGGGGACGGTGATGGTAATGGAGTCCCGTTCATTGTCAAAGAGGGCTTGGCGGGTTCCTTGCAAGAAGCCTGAGAGATAATCTCCTGAAGTCACCCCTGGATCGATTTCTGTCGATTCTCCCTGGCGATCGCCGAGAACTTCAATAAAGGTGACAAAGAAGTTGGCCACCCCTTCCCGCAACTGTTGCACATAGGCGTGTTGGTCGGTTGATCCCTTGTTGCCATAGACCGCAATACCCTGATGGACAACATTACCATCGAGGTCTTTCTCTTTACCCAGAGATTCCATCACAAGCTGTTGCAGGTAGCGACTAAACAACAACAGAGAGTCTTTGTAGGGCAGAATCACCATATCTTTTTCGCCCCGGCCATTGGTGGCGGCGTACCACGCCAAGGCTAACAAGGCCGCCGGATTTTGTTTGAGATCCCGCACCCGCGTCGCCTCATCCATGGCCTTGGCCCCGGCCAACATGGCCCGAATATCAATGCCCTGTAACGCCGCAGCGGGGAGTCCCACAGCCGACATTTCCGAGGTACGTCCTCCCACCCAGTCCGCCATCGGTAAACGACCTAACCAGCCTTCGCGTTGGGCTTGGTGATCGAGTTTACTGTCTACGCCGGTAATGGCCACGGCTTGTTTGGTAAAATCGAGTCCCGCCTTGTCGAAAGCCGCTTTGACCTCAATCATGCCATTGCGAGTTTCCGGGGTTCCGCCGGACTTGGAGATAATGAAGACCAGGGTCGTTGAGAGGCGATCGCCCAATTGCGCTAACCTGCGATCGATCCCCTGGGGATCACTGTTATCAATAAAATGAATATCTAACGGGGCATCGAGGGGGGCTAAAGCATCGGCCACAAATTCCGGACCGAGGGCCGAACCGCCAATGCCAACGGAGAGAATATCCGTGAAGCGATCGCCCGCCGGGGGATGGAGCGTTCCTGAATGGATCTGGGCCACCAAACTCTCGATTTGGTCAAGGGTGTCAATCACCTCCCGTTTGATGGTCTCCGTTGGGGCCAAATTTGGATCTCGTAGCCAGTAATGGCCCACCATTCGGTCTTCATCTGGGTTGGCGATCGCCCCGGCTTCGAGGTCTGCCATAGCTTGAAAAGCGGTCTCAAAGCGCGGAGTCAGGCGATCGACAAGGGCCTCATCAAAAGAGATACGGCTGATATCGACATAGACCCCTAGCTCTTCGTGATAATAGAGCCAGTCCCGATAGCGTTTCCAAAGCGTGGCAGCGTCCATCTGTTGCGTTTTACCTCTAGCCATACGGTCAACGTTATCCAGTCAAGTCTCGACTGGCAAGCATTTCAGAACAGCCTATCACGACAATTTGAGAGATTGATGAAAAAAGCTTCACAGAAAAGTAGAAATTGCAACTATCATAGAGTGAAGCGGTGGTACCTCCAAACAGTGCGTCTGATCAACTCCGATCAACAGCGTACTGATCGAGATTGCCAACTCAGTCGCTGGGTCAAGTGTGGAACGTCACTGTACGGGGCTACATCAAACGGTGCTACATCAGTCATTGCTACATTCAGTGGTCACGACAGCGCCTATTGGTTAACTGGCGGCGGAGATGAATTCTAGCGAGCTGAGACTCAATCGATCTATGAGCCGACAACACCCGCAACAGTCAACAGACCGGGGCGATCGCCAGTTCCCCTCAGTCTCGTCCCTCTGTTGACTGGTTGACGGGTCACCACCGAGTCCCCAACCCTTCAGCATCTCGATCACTGGTTCTCTCCCTCGCTACACGTAACCCACGTAACATATGACTTCATCTATGACATCTGTAACTCCCGAACAAACATCTCTTCCCAAAACCGATACCGATTCCCAGTCCACCGTCGACGAAACGCCCGCCAACTTTGAGTCATTTAATCTCCGACCCGAGATCCTAGAAGGTATCCAGGAAGCTGGATTCCGCGTCCCTAGCCCCATTCAGCAACAAGCGATTCCCGTGATCCTCCAAGGACGCGATGCGATCGCCCGCGCTCAAACCGGAACCGGTAAAACCGCCGCCTTCGGATTGCCGGCCATGAATGCCGTCCATCGGGATAGTAGCGAAGGAGTACAAGTCCTAGTGATTGTCCCCACCCGTGAGTTGGCCTCCCAAGTCAGCGACGAACTCTATCGTCTCGGTCGCTGTGCCGGCATTCGCACCGTCGCCGTCTATGGCGGACAGTCCATCGAACGCCAAGTTTCCCTCATCCGTCGCGGCGCCCAAGTGGTCACCGCCACCCCCGGCCGTCTCCTCGACCACCTCAAATCCAAGCGCCTCAAAGACTTCTCTCCCTCGATTGTCATTCTCGACGAAGCCGATGAAATGCTGGACATGGGCTTCCTCGACGATATTGAGGAAATCTTCACCTATCTCCCCAAAGAGCGGCAAACCCTACTCTTCTCGGCAACCCTTCCCTCGGCCATTCGCCAGTTGTCGAAGAAGATTCTCACCGACCCCCTCTCGATTGATGTCACCCCCAAAGACTCGACCATCAACACCGACATCACTCAGCGCTACTATGTGCTAGAAGAGCGCGAACGGGAAGAAGCCCTCGTGCGCCTGATTGACACGGAAGCCCCCAACAAGGCGTTAATCTTCTGCCGCACCAAGAAAGAGACCGATATGCTCTGCACGACCCTGGTGTCGCGGGGCTATGCTGCCAGTTCCCTGCACGGAGATATGCAGCAACGACAGCGCAACGAAGCCATTGAGAGCTTCAAAAAAGGGCGAATTGACCTACTGATTGCCACCGACGTGGCAGCGCGGGGCTTAGATATCAACGATGTCACCCACGTCTTTAACTATCACATCCCCTTCGACTCCGACAGCTACGTTCACCGTATCGGCCGTACCGGACGAGCGGGCCGTAAAGGAACCGCCATCACCCTCGTCACTCCCCTAGAGTTCAAGAAACTCACCCGGATTATGCACGTTGCCGGTTCCCCGATGGTCTATGGGGAAGTTCCCACCATTGGCGAAGCCAAACAACAATATCAGGTGGAACTGGCCTCGAAGCTGCAACACCAGCATATTCAGGAAGAAGCCGCTGAGTTGCTGCGACGGCTCGAAGAAGATGTTGACATCAACCAAATTGCCTGCAAGGCTCTGTCAATGCTTCTCGAACAACAACCGGTGGGTGGCCCCAGTCGTATTGGTTTCAGTGTTCAGGAAGTCGAAAACCTCCTACACCGTTCCAAACGTCGCAAAGGTGGCCCTCGCAAACGCCGCAACAACAACTATCGTCCCCGGCGCACCAATCGCCGCTAACATCCCTTTCGTTCGTTGCCAGTTCGTTGCCAGTTAACCGTTAAGGTTTAACGCTTAAACACCTTTTAGGGCTGTCCATCACTCTGTTGATGGGCAGCCCTAATTGATTGAATAAATTGATGGAACGAATGGAACGAGCTGACTCCCCGCTAAGCCGTTTGAAACGACAACTCTTTGAGTTGATGACAGCCATCGAGGCCCAGTTGCGGTTTCTGACGATAGCGGGGTTCAGGCGCCCAAACGGTAACCGTTTTGTTGAGGGAAATTAGATAGAGATATTCCACATCGGGATCATAATTGACCCCCACTCGTAAATTGGAAAAGTCATCTTCACAACTTTCAAAGCCAAAGCGGACGGTGACTTGAGCGAGTAAACATTCCGGGGTGTAACGGTGTTCCCCGGCGGTTTCTCGCTCATCCCAGAATTTCAGCAAAAAGCGTTCGAGTTTCGGTAGAACTTTCTCAGGCGCGCCGTTGCGACTGACGTAGAGAAGTCCAGGATTTTGTTCGACGAGGATATGACAGGTGATGCTCATTAAAAAAAAGTCTCCTTGGCTGTGGTTTAGCCCCCAATGGTGGACGGGACCAATGATTTGCGTCTTCGATGAGGGAAAGCGGCGTTAAAACAACCGAGTTGGTGAGTTAGTGGGGAAGTTTATATTGTCCAACAATACGTTTGGCAAACTCAGGAACATGATCGTCGAGTTTGTCGGGATAGTTGCGCTGGACATAGAGGTAATTGCGGGTAAAGTGAGAGTCGATGGAAAACCGGGCATATTCTAACCCTTTCGGACCGACGCGTTCAATGACAACTCCCATCAGTTGAGCGGCCCACATCGGCAGAGTCACCCCCTTATCATAGGCGGGAATACTCTGTTGGACGGCTTGACGGCGATCGCCCCGAGAGGAAACCGGCTGGGTGTCCAACTGAGACTGCACCAAATCTAACATTTCCTGGCCGGTGTCGTTGCGCACGAGAATCCATTGCCAGCCAAAGGGTGCGCCCATATAGCCCACCACTAAATCCGCCAGGCCATTGACATAGTCAAAACAACTCATACAGGAGGGTGCAAAGACATCTTTAAGTTCCTTGGTATTTAAACCAAAGAAGGGGACTTTCTCAATGGAGCCATCTTCATGTTTAAAATGCACCCGAAAGTCCTGCATAAACTCATAATGCACCACGGTTTCCGGGGAGCGACTGGTGGTTTCTAGAAATTTCTGTAACCCGGCGCGGGTGACGTTATCGACACAGGGAGTCCCCAAAACATAGAGTTTTTCCAGACCGAGTTTATCCTGAACCGCTCGTAGGGCTTGAATTTGGCAACCGACGCCAATCACTAGCAAGCGTTTAAGTCCCGATTGTTCCACCTGTTCGAGAACGGAGAGATTGGGGGAGAGGGTGGGTTTGTTGACTCGGGCGGCGAGAACCTCCTCGGGGGTGCGGGCAATAATGGGCATCGGCTGAAAGCGATCGTCGGGAGAGTTTTGGACGCAAACCACCCCTTCGACGTTGCCACTGTTCAACATTTCACAGGCAATGGTGCTGACAATTCCTGTCCACTGTGCGCCTTCAATGGGTTCAGTTTTGCGGGCGGCCATCATCGATTGGTGAACCCCAAAATAGGTTTCCGCTTCTTGATCGAGTTGTCGCGATCGCCCGTGAATTTGGTCTTCGAGTTCTGTAAATTGTTGGTGAATAAAGGCGCAGGCCTCTTTCACATAATGAATGTAATGAGTATCGCACAGGCCGCATTCACTACAAAGGGCTTTGGCGGGACGCGGGCCACCCGGTTTAAGTCCTTTGGCTTTGTAGTGGCCGGGTTGGGGGGAAGAAGCAGAGAAAGGTGTGGGGGAGTTCACCGCAGTCATGGTTGTGTCTTGTCCGTATCTGAATAGCTTGGGAAACCGTCCTCTTTCACCATACCGCACGTCTGGGATCTTACCGCCGCTCAGGGTCGTCTGGGGTGGGTCGGAGTCAGCGTTTTGCCGAAAACTGTTGGGCTAAGGTGCGGGCCAGTTTGAGAGAATCATGACGAACCATGCCCGACTCGCGATCTTCGCTCATGATATTCGCCAAAATAATGTGTCGTCCCAAGCGTTCGACCACATCGCGATCTAAGTCTACGGGATGGGATTGTTTTTGAGCATAGCGGATGAGCGATCGCGCTGAGGGCTTGCTTTTCTGAACTACGACCGCGTCAAACACCGGGCGATCGCCGCAGGCCCGGTCAATGGCTAGGATATGGTCAGAGACCGTATAGCCGTCGGTTTCCCCCGGTTCCGTCATGATGTTACAGACATAAATCCGCAAGGCCGAGGAACGGGCGATGGCCTCGACGATATCAGGAACTAAGAGATTGGGAATCACACTGGTATATAAACTTCCTGGGCCAATCACGATGACTTCCGCTTTGGCGATCGCCTCAATCACCCGAGGAAGCGGGGGGGGCGTCTCAGGCACACAGCCAACCCGGACAATTTTACCCCGAGCCTCGGCAATACTCGACTCTCCCTGAATGCGCCGGCCATCGGCCAACTCGGCCCAGAGCGTCACATCCGTCAACGTCGCCGGTAACACTTCCCCCCGCACCGCTAACACCTGGGAACTGGCCACCACCGCTTGCTCTAAATCCCCGGTAATATCGGCCATAGCCGCTAAAAACAGATTGCCAAAACTATGGCCACTTAGCCCCGTTCCTCCTTGAAAGCGATATTGAAATAACTCCGCTAACAGGGTTTCCTCGTCCGCCAAGGCGGCTAAACAGTTACGAATGTCTCCGGGAGGCAAAACGCCAATTTCGCGCCGTAAACGCCCCGATGAGCCGCCATCATCGGCCACCGTCACCACCGCCGTAATGTTGGCACTGTAGGTCTTGATTCCCCGTAACAGGGTCGATAGGCCCGTTCCTCCTCCCAAGGCGACAATCTTCGGTCCGCGATGCAGTCGTCGCCGTTTCATGAGAGCATCGATTAACTCGCCATTGTCTTCGGGTTTGAGGGCATCGTGAATCGACCCCATTGTACGAGTTTGACCCCACAACAACAGCAACAGACCCGTAATGACCACCAGCGGACCACTAATATAGTTGGGAACCCGCGTGGCGATCGTGGTGAGGGCGGTTTCGACAAACTGTAAGAGGTAATAAACGGGGGTGAGTTTGGTCCAAATGGCAATGCCGAGCAACGCCAAAACCATCCCGGTCGCACTGACGACTAACCATCGCTTTAACGACAGGCCCGGAGAGAGCCATTTGAACCATTGCTTGGCACGATAGGGGGTTCGACTTCGGGACACTCGTTTCAAATCACGGATTGTCTGTTTCATGGCAGCGGTGACAAGCAAGGCATCATAGCCGGTTCAGGTTAAGTCGCGCTCAAGTATGGCAACATGATAGAGCAGTCGCGGGAAATGACGGAGTTCATGGCGCGTTTGGATCACAACTTGGATCACAACTTGGATCACAACGGTGACGATCATGGCGATCGCGACTCGGTTCAACGCGATCGCAATTGTCCTTCAGAACCGATCGTCGAACTCAAAGGGATCTCCAAATCCTTCGGGCATAACGTGATTCTCGATGAGGTAGACTTAACCATCTATCCTGGAGATGCGTTGGGGATTATCGGACCATCCGGGACCGGTAAATCGACCATTCTACGACTCATTGCGGGGTTACTTCCGCCAGATTCGGGAGAAATCTACATCAAGGGCCAATTACGCCAAGGCTTGATTGAGGATAACCGCGATCCGATTGGGATTGGTATGGTCTTTCAGCAAGCGGCCCTGTTTGACTCTCTCACCGTTGATGAAAATGTGGGCTTTTCCCTCTATCAACATTCCAAACTACCTCATAAACAGATTCGTCAGTTAGTCGAGGAGAGTTTAGAACGAGTGGGGTTGGGAGGAAGTGCTGATCTCTATCCGGCCCAACTGTCGGGAGGGATGCGTAAACGAGTCAGTTTTGCCCGCGCCATCATTGATCACCCTGATGATCCCAGCCATACATCTGAGATCTTGCTTTATGATGAACCCACCGCCGGACTCGATCCGATCGCCTCGACGGTGGTCGAAGATCTGATCCGGGATCTCCATGTGGGGCAGAAACACTACAGTTGTGGAACTTATGTCATGGTAACTCACCAAGAGAGTACCATTCGCCGCACCACGGATCGGGTGATTTTTTTATATCGCGGTAAAGTACAGTGGGAAGGTCACGTTCACGAGCTTGATGAGACGGATAATCCGTTGATTCGCCAGTTTCGTACTGGTAGTATTGAGGGTCCCATTCAGGCGGCTGGATAGGTACAGTAAATCGTTAATTGATGACCCCTATAGGCGCAGGTTACGAGGAATTATTATGCGATCGCGGACGCTTCGAGAAGGCTCTTTAGGCTTATTTATTCTTTTAGGATTAGGACTGTTTGGACTCCTGTCTCTTTGGTTACGAGGTGTGACCGTTGGACGAGACACTTACGAGTTTGTGATCGAGTTTGAGGATGCGCTAGGAATGCAAGCGGGCGCACCAGTTCGCTATCGTGGCGTACGGGTTGGCCGCTTAGTGGATGTGGTTCCAGGAACCAATGGTGTTGATGCAAAAGTTGAAATTCTCTCGGAGGATCTTAAAATTCCTCGTCCTCCCTATGTTGAAGCTAATCAAATTGGCTTTATTGGCGAGACAACGATTGATATCCTCTCCCCGGATCAGCCTCTCCCTCAAGCCCGAGAGTTAGCCGCCCCCCTCGACTCAAATTGCAATTCTCAGGTGATTATTTGTGATGGCGATCGCGTTCTGGGTCGGGTTGGAGTGAGTTTTGAGAAGTTAACTCGTGCCTCAACTCAATTTACTGAGTCATTTAGTGATCCTGAGTTCCGAGAAACGCTTCAAATTCTTTTGGAAAACACAGCCCAAGCGAGTGAAGATATTGCGGGATTAGCTCGTAATGTCTCGGAAATGACGGTCTTTTTTCAAGAAGAACTCGGAGTTTTATCAGATTCAGCCTTGATGACAACCCAGACTCTAACCCGTACTGCTGAACAGTTTGGCGAGACAGCCGCTGGGTTTAATCAGACGGCGGTGGAACTCAACCGCCTCACAGCAACGGCTAATCAACTTCTCGAAGATAATCGAACCAGTTTGGTGACAACCCTAGACAATCTTAATCTGATGAGTCGGGAGTTACGCTTAGCGGCGACGGGGTTAACGCCGCTGCTACAAGAGAGCGATCGCACCTTACGATTGGTCAACAGCAATTTATCTCAGTTGGAACAGGCTAATTTAATTGCTGATCTTGAGGTCTTAGTGAATAACGCCACCGTATTATCGGAAAACGCCGCTGTTGCGTCACAAAATCTACGAGATGTCTCGGAAGCGGTCAATGATCCAGCCAATTTGTTGATGTTACAAGAAACCCTATCGTCGGCTCGTTCAACCTTTGAGAATGTTGAAAAAATTACCTCTGATTTAGATGAGTTGACCGGAGATCCCCAACTGCGGGAAAATCTGCGACGGATTATCAATGGGTTGAGTGGTTTGGTGTCTCTGAGTGATCAACTCGAACAGGAAACTGAACTGGCCCAGGCGTTAGCGCTTCTCGATGAACAACGCAAACAACTCGAAGCCTCTCAAGCCGATCGATCTCAAGCCGATCGATCTCAAGCCGATCGATCTCAAGCCGATCAATCTCAAGCCGATCGATCTCAAGCCGATAGGTCTCAAGCCGATCGATCTCAAGCTGATCGGTTAGAAAAACGCCGTCTCCAATCGTCTCCCCCGCCTTCTCCTGAGCCGCCTGAGTCGTTTCAGCGCAAAGACCGGCTATGATTAAGGTTGAAGACCTCCTGATCCTTAATCTTCGAGCTATGGCAGAACCGCAACAGGAATCCGCTTGGGTTGAAATTGGCCGCATTGTCGCCCCTCAGGGGGTACATGGATTGATGCGTGTCTATCCTGACTCGGATTTCCCCGAACGCTTCCTCGAACCGGGTCCGCGTTGGTTACGACGTAAAGGCGGCTCCCAGCCTGAACCCGTGGAACTGCTAGGAGGGCGAGACATCCCCGGAAAAGGGCTGTATGTGATTGAAATTGAGGGAATTGAGACGCGAGAGGCGGCGGAATCGTTGCGTAATGCGGTGTTAGTGGTTCCCCTGAGCGATCGCCCTGAACTTGAGGCCGGCGAGTTTCATGTTCGCGATTTGCTGGGGTTAGAGGTGTTTCATCACCAAACCGGGGAACGACTGGGGGTGACGATTGATATTTTCTCCGCCGGAAATGACTTGTTACAAGTTCAAGTGGATGAGAATTACTTACCACAAAAACCAGTAGAAGTCAAGAAAAAAAAGGCAAAGAAACGTCAAAAGCCTCCGGCCCCGCCGACGATTTTTATTCCTTTTGTCGAGGCGATCGTTCCGGTGGTGGATTTGGTGAATCAACGGCTAGAAGTTGATCCTCCCCCTGGATTATTGGACTTATAGAGGCAAAATTGCACCAAATTTCTCATAAATTGCTAAATTGCCTTGAGATAAGCCGTCATTAAATATATTAAAAAAGATTACAACTACCTGTCCGAACTGAGATTCGATTTTATAGACTGAATCAAATTACTTACGCGAGAGAATCAGACCATGGGCTTATTTGATCGAGTCTTAGGGGCACAGCGTCGGACAGAAGTCACATTGGGGCCAGCCGAGGCCTTTATCGGCATTACCTTGTTGGCGATCGCCGCCGACGGTTATATTGCCACAGAAGAAATGCAAGTTTTGGTGACAACTCTGTGTCGCTTAAAAATGTTTCGTAGCTATTCGAGCGATGTGATTGCTTCGACGATTGATCGCCTCATGGGGGTGATTCAACGACAAGGACCAGAAGCCTTGTTATCCGCCGCCGTCGCCACACTTCCTCACGACCTCTACGAGACGACGTTTGCCATCACCACGGATATCATTTTAGCTGATGGCGAAGTGTCACCCGAAGAAGAGGTATTACTTAACGAACTGCATCAGCTCCTAAACATCCCCGATGAGTTGGCGGTGCAAATCATCAACGTGATGATCATTAAAAATCGAGGTTAAGTCGAGACTCAAACAGCCCCAATCGCCTCAGGCCCAGCGCGATCCCCAGGGAACAGCCCCTCGACGAACCCCGTCAGCCCTGTCATTGCTCCCTGCTGATTGAACTAACGCACCCCATGAGACAATTTACCCCTCGTCCTTGTCCCTGTTGCACCCCCATAGACTCGGGAACCCCCCTCGAAACTCTACAACTGGCGATCGCCCTAGTTTTGGGCTTCTCCGTCGTTGAATGGCTCACAGGACAGTTTAGCCATAGCCTCTCGTTGCTGGCGGACTCGGGCCATATGCTCACCGACGCGATCGCCCTAAGCCTCGCCCTCTGGGCCACCTGGCGAGTGCGACTGGGAACCCAGAGGGCGCAAACTCAATCGGGGCAAACTCAATCGGGACGAACCGAAAGCGGCGTCGCCATCGTTAATGGACTGTCCCTGTTGCTGATGGCCGCCTTCGTCATCTGGGAAGCCTTGCGACATCTGAACCATCCCCCCGAAGAATTACTCAGTTTACCCGTCTTAGGAGTGGCCCTATTGGGACTGGTCATCAATACCACCAGTGCTAAATTACTGCATCAAGAGAGTCAAACCAACTTAAACCTAGAAGGGGCCTTTCTTCATGCCGTCGCCGACGCTATGGGGTCTGTGGGGGTTATCATTGCGGCGATCGTGGCCTATATTTGGGGCTGGCATTGGGTTGATACGGCCATCGGCCTGGCCATTGCTGGATTTATTACCCTCAGTGCTATCCCCCTATTAGCCAAAGCCGTGGCACAGTGGCGGACACCCGTCAAGGCTGTACAAGCGACGCCGAGTTTGTTAGAAGTGGGCAAGGCGAACCTAAACTCCGACTCAACCTCGACCTTCGTCGGCCCACAGCGATCGCCGTCAAACCCCTCCAATCCCTACTCTTGCCAATATCTCAAACCCCAACCGAAACAACGCGCTCTTATCTCCCTGACTCGGGCCAAGAATGTCAAAATCCGTTGATGATCGCGTTACGGGTACCGAAGTTATGTTATTGGTGCAGAGAGTCAAGACCGTTGTTTTGAGCCAAACCCCTGGACTCCCTCAAAGCTGTCAACAGACTCGTCCACCTCACTCGCAGCCCAAATAACCCGGAGATCAATCGCCCGGAAACGCAACCCCTAGACGGAACTTATGAATAAAGTTATCTACTCCAACCCAGACAACACGCCGATTAAGGTTGAAGACGATCGCACCGGCATGAGTCCCGAAACCCTAAAACGGGCCTTTGCCGACCATCTCTTCTATCTTCAGGGCAAAGATCAGACCATCGCCACCCTGAATGACTACTATCTGGCGTTAGCCTACGTGGTGCGCGATCGCCTACTCCATCGTTTCATCAAAACAGTCCGCACCTACAGCGAAGAAAACGTCAAAGTTGTCTGCTACCTCTCCGCTGAGTTCCTGATGGGACGGCATTTAGGCAACAACCTCGTCAACCTCGGCTTATTCGAGACCGTTCAGCAAGTGATCGAAGACTCTGGACTCAGCCTCGAAGAACTCCTCGAACAAGAACAAGATCCCGGCCTCGGCAACGGCGGTTTAGGACGGCTGGCCGCGTGCTTCCTCGATTCCTTAGCCACCCTAGAAATCCCCGCCATCGGCTACGGGATTCGCTACGAATTTGGCATCTTCCACCAGATTATCCAAGATGGTTGGCAAGTCGAAATCCCCGATAACTGGCTGCGATTCGGCAACCCCTGGGAAATTCCCCGGCCCGAAGACACCGTTGAAGTGAAACTTGGCGGCCATACCGAAATGTTCCACGACACCAACGGCAACTCCCGCTGGTGTTGGATTCCCGATCGCACCGTCATCGGGATCCCCCACGACACCCCCGTTCCCGGCTACCAAACCAACACCGTCAACCCACTGCGACTCTGGAAAGCCGAAGCCAGTGAAGCCTTTAACTTCGATGCCTTCAACGCCGGCAACTATGACCGAGCCGTCGCCGAGAAAATCAACTCCGAAACCATCTCCAAGGTTCTCTATCCCAACGACAACACCCCCCAAGGTCGGGAGTTGCGCTTAGCACAACAATACTTCTTTGTCTCGGCATCGTTACAAGACTTAATCCGTCTGCATCTGCGCACCAACCGTTCCTTAGAGAACTTCCACGAACGGGTGGCCATTCAACTCAACGATACCCACCCCGCCATTGCCGTGGCCGAACTGATGCGCCTGTTCCTCGACGAACATAACCTAGATTGGGATACCGCCTGGAGTATCAGCCAAAAAACCCTCTGCTATACGAACCACACCCTGCTTCCCGAAGCCTTGGAACGGTGGTCTGTGGAGTTGTTTAAATCCCTGCTTCCTCGTCACCTGGAACTGATTTACGAAATCAACTTCCGCTTCCTCGAAGATGTGCGGATCTGGTTCCCCGGTGACGATGAACTGGCGCGGCGCTTATCAATCATCGAAGAAGGCCCCGAAAAACAAGTTCGTATGGCCCACCTCGCCTGCGTCGGTTCCCATGCCATCAACGGCGTGGCAGCCCTGCATACGGAACTGTTAAAAAGCCAAACCCTACGGGACTTTGCTCGTCTATGGCCTGAAAAATTCTTCAACAAAACCAACGGCGTGACTCCCCGCCGCTGGATGTTGCTGAGTAACCCCAAACTCTCTCAACTCATTACTGAGAAAATTGGCGACGGTTGGCTCAAAGATCTCGAACAACTCAGTGGGATTGAGAAATGTATTGAAGACAAGGCCTTCCGCAAACAATGGCAAGAGATTAAACGGCAAAACAAACAAGAGTTAGCCGCGTATATCAAGGCCAAGCGCGGGATTGAGGTCAATCCTGATTCCTTGTTTGATGTGCAAGTGAAGCGGATTCATGAGTACAAACGCCAGCATTTAGCGGCTCTACACATCATCACCCTCTACAACCGCATTAAGCGCAATCCTGACGCGGACATTTTGCCTCGGACCTTTATCTTTGGCGGTAAAGCGGCACCGGGTTACATCATGGCGAAGTTGATCATTAAACTGATCAATGCCGTGGGAGAAGTGGTCAACAAAGATCCTGATGTTCGCGGACGCTTGAAAGTGGTATTTTTGCCCAACTTCAATGTGTCTCTTGGGGAGCGAATTTACCCAGCGGCTGATTTGTCCGAACAGATTTCAACGGCGGGTAAAGAAGCCTCGGGAACCGGAAATATGAAGTTTGCCATGAATGGGGCCTTGACGATTGGAACCCTAGATGGGGCAAATATCGAGATTCGCGAAGAAGCCGGGGCGGAAAACTTCTTCCTCTTTGGCTTGACGGCTCAAGAGGTTCAAGACTTGAAAGCGAAAGGCTATAATCCTCGCTCGTACTACGAGAATAATCCGGAACTGCGGGGGGCGATTGATCGCATTGCCAATGGGGACTTTTCTCCGGGCGATCGCGATCGCTTCAAACCCATTGTGGATAACCTGCTCTATGGTGATCCCTTTATGCTGTTGGCAGACTATCAAGCCTACATTGACTGTCAGCAAGAGGTCAGCAAAGCCTATCGGGATCTCGACTCCTGGACCCGCATGGCCATTCTCAACTCCGCTCGCATGGGTAAATTCTCCAGCGATCGCACCATCGACGAGTATTGCAAAGAAATTTGGAATGCCAAACCGGTGAACATCGAGTTAGAGGAATATTCCCAAGCCGAAGCCACCTTGAAGCGCTCCGTCGAGATGCGCTAATTCATCGCAAAACCGATTAAACTCAAATTAGGGGGAGAGGCTTGCAATATCGAGTCTCTCCCTCTTTGGCGATCGCACTCCCCAATTCCCCGTTCCCAATTCCCTTCTCCCTTCTCCCCCCTCTTGCCTCTTGCCATCCCCTCCTGGGAGCTAATCTTGTAAGGGTTTGTGAAACCCGGTGAAAGTGTTGAGTCAAGTCGCTCCTGACCGGGGCGATGGAGGGGCAGCAGCAGTAGCCGGACAGAAAGAGAACCAGAGGACTCGCTCGGCGTCAGTCTGTTAGGGGCCTAGGTGACGCGAGAGCTTCAGGGGCGGGCTAATCAGGTCAGCAGCAAGCCCTCGCCGGGGGGTGCTCCGGAAAAAGAGAAGGGGGTTGCTGACCGTCGCGCCAATTTGACAAGATAAACAGGAGACCGAGCCAAGTTGAGAGAAGCCCCCGATGAGCGAGTTTAGCAGCCAAGGACTGTTCCGACCCCAAGTTCAAAGAAGTCTAGAGAAAGCCTATAGCCTGGCCGGTAGCAAACCCAACTTATCATTCTCTCAATGTATGGGTAACAGTTTTCGCCAAACCGTTGCCCGTCTGTTCTCCCATAAGCAAATGACCCAAGATGTGATGCTATCGAGACATATCGAAGCGACAAGGGAACGAGCCTCAGCCACAGAAGGGGACTATGTGATTGCCGCCCAAGACACCACCTATTACAACTACTCAGGACACAAGGAGATGTCGGGGCTAGGGGTAATCCAAGGAAAAGTCAGAGGAGTCATACAACACAATGTCCTACTGGTGAACGAGTCCGGTCTGCCCTTAGGACTGTTAGGACAACAATATTGGACTCGAAAGGGGGGACTGAATCTAGCCGAAGGAGAAAAAGAAAGCTGTAAATGGCTCAAGGGGCTAGATGCCATCAATCAGCAAGCGAGGCAATCGAGCAAGTGCTTTGTCTCAGT
>FSSI02000055.1:0-29522 GCA_900149785.2 Phormidium lacuna HE10JO
TACAAACAACAGAAGGCGCTGACCGAAGCGAAAAAGAGGATTCCGGAACTCAAAACGGTTCATTCTCAAGTCTTGCAAGATGCTCTGAAGCGATTGGATAAGTCGTTCAAGTTCATGCAAGAGAGAGGGTTTGGATTTCCACGATTCAAAAAGTTCGGTCAGTACCGCTCTTTTGTATTTCCGCAGTTCAAGTCGAATCCAGTCAATGGGTTTGAGATAAAGCTGCCGAAGGTTGGATCTGTGTCCATCAACCTGCATCGACCGATTCCAGAGGGATTTGAGGTTAAGCAAGTTCGGGTCGTGTTCAAGCCGTCTGGATGGTACACACAACTGATTCTGCAAGCCGATCTTTCCGTCCCTGATGTCAGGCCTCATGGTGAACCCATCGGCMTTGACTTGGGACTGGAGAAGTTCTTGTCTGTATCGACCGGAGAACTGGTAGAACGCCCTCGCTTTTTCGTGGATTTGCAAAGCAAGCTTCGATGGCTGCAACGCAAATTGAGAAACAAGAAAAAAGGTTCTGCTAATTACCGGAAGATTCAAACCAAGATTCGCAAACTGCATGAGCATATCTACAATGTTCGCCGCGAGTTCCACTTTCTGACCGCTCACAAACTTTGTGACAATGCTGGGATGATTTTTGCTGAGGATTTGAACCTCAAAATGACCAGTCGCGGGATGTTGGCGAAGCATTGCCTGGATGCTGCTTGGGGAAGTTTCCTGGACATCCTCAAGTGGGTCGCCTGGAAACGTGGAGTCTACTTTGCCAAGGTTGACCCCAATCGAACCAGTCAGACCTGCCCTCGGTGTGGGGCGCATACTGGGAAAAAAGAACTCAGTGAACGGGTGCATCATTGCGATGAATGTGGATATACAACTGACCGAGATATTGCTGCCGCGCAAGTGGTCATGCAACGAGGTCTTGTACTTGTAGCCGATGGACAGTCGGTGATACTGCCTGTGGAGGAAGGTTGCTTGGGAACCCCGTTCGCGAAGCGTTCGCGTTAGCGATTAGAAGCAGGAAAACCCAACCGCGAGGAAGGGAAGCCCGCGCTCTACCCGTTAGGGTGAGCGTCGGGAGGATGTCACAGATAGAGAAAGAGGTTTAAGCCGGGGATGGTTCGGGATAATGTCCAAAATAATAGACTAATGTATAAAATCCCGAGTCCCCATTGATACCAGGCTAAGGCGGTAATTAAGCCGGGGATATGTCGATCGCGCAGCCGGATATCGTTAAAGCCGAATTTGAGTAGATTGTTGAGGCTGAAATCATAGTAATTGAGCCATCCCCAACGGCGATCGCTCAAAATGGGTTCAAAGCGATCGCGGAAGAAGGGAAAGCGAGGCATAATCGGCAAACGACTGACCATTAAGCGCAATTCCCGAAAGGCTCCATCTTCGACGAAATAAGAAATCTCCATGAGGTCATGGTAGCGTCCTTGCTGATACATCCGAACCGTCAATAGACCGGGGATGGGAAACATGACGACACCTAAACAGGTGAAGGTTAGCCAAGGTTGTGGGGAGTTTTGGACGATAGTCAGTATTCCGATGAGACAAATGACGGCTGTTGTGAGTCCCATACAGGTGATTTCAAACAACGTCGGCACAATGGCTTGAGGACGATGGCGACGATAGCGGTCAATGAGCCAAAATAGGCAGCCAAAATAGGCGATGGCGATCGCACCGACTCCCATCATTAAGGCAAAGCTGGTTCCATAGCGACTTAATGCCAACAATAGAGTTACAAAAAGCAGTTTACCACAAAGATAAAGTCGTGCTTTCCATGTTGTGGCAGGCGCGGCAATCAGGCGATCGCGAACGTTGGTGTATGTCGCCAAAGACACGGTTTCTAGGGTTAATAGCTCACTTAAATTTGAAAATAATTGCTCTTGGCGATGCTGTACAATTTCGGCGATTTGTTTTTGGGAAAACCCAATTTGTCGTAAGGTGTCGCGAGATGCCGTATTGAGATTACTGGCAAACACACGTTTCAATAAATCTCGCTGAACTAAGAGAACTCGTGTATAGTTAACTTGATTGGCATCTTCAATTTGCTCTAATTCCCGAAAGTTTCGGACGAGGTTGATTAAGAGGTTTTCATTGCCCTGTAAAGTGGGAATAGATAAAACCTTGCCAATTTTACCAGGATTGCCCATTAGTTGAGCGTCACTGGCGTCAAAGGTTAAATTGGAAATATTGAGATAGGCATTTTGGCTAAACTGAGCGTCACTAAAATCGAGTATTTTTTGGAAGCTCGCTTCTCGGAGATTAACAGCTTCGAGAAATTGGGCTTCTCGAAAGCTGAAACGGTCAAGAATTAGGGCGTTTGTGAGATAAAGTTCTTGCACAAACTTGGTTTTTGCAAAATCGGCACGACTGTCCCACGTGGTTCCAGAAAAATCCGCAGTTTTACTAAATTTGCTGCCTTCAAATTGAGTGAGAGCCTTAAATCGACTGGCGCGAAAATTTACCGATCCTTCAAATGTCGCTCCGGTAAAGTCGGGTTCTCCTAAAAATTGCACGTTTGTCCAAGTGGAATCCGTGAAAAAGATGCTATTATGAAAAGAAACCGATCCCAGAAATTGAGCTTGATTGACATTAAAGGTTTGACTAAATCGAGATTCAGGGCTTTGTAGAGATTTCTCAAAAATGGCTCCCTGGGCATTAAGTCCACTCAAAAAGAAAGTGTTGCTCCAATCGACGGTTCCCCCAAAACGGGTATTTTTCAGGTTGAGTTGACCCCGGAAAATACGAACTTGGAAATCATGATGATTGGAGTTTTGGGAATTCGATAAGACGGTGGTTGCCAGTTGTTGCAACTGAGAGCGACGGCGGCGATCGCGATCGAGCTGTGTCCGCTCATTTTCAGACAATAAAAGTGAAAGCTGTTGTCCATACAACGGCACATTTAAACTCAACGGTTGAATCCTAAAAACCCCTTGAATATGAGACTCACTTAAATCGAGTCCTGGAACCGGATACGTCCGACTTAAACGCGGTTGTAGTTGCTGATAAAAGTAGTTGGCAAAGGGTTCGCCGTTGTCTCGTTTATGACTGGGGCGTAAATCAATGGTGAAGTGGCTTAAATCAACGATGACATCTTCTTCATCCACAGTTGCATCCACAGGAATGGCGTTGAGACGTTCCTGTAGGATCGCCTCCGTGAGCAATGGGGGGTCTATCCCCTCAGCCAGAACGGGGCCAGAGACAAGCATTAATCCCATGCAAACTAGCCCGATGAGGATAGTCATCGAGGTCCGCGATCGCCTCAATGAGCGTGTCAAAATGGGACGATAGAAAGTATGCCGGTAAGATAGCCCTAGCAGATCGTACAAAAAACTCATGCAAGTACAAACCCCAGATTGGGTTAAGCACGCCGTATTCTACCAAATCTTCCCCGATCGCTTCGCCAAACGCGACGATTATCCGGGACAACTCTCGACGAATCCCAAGCAGTTTGAACCCTGGAGTGATCCTCCCACTCCCCAAGGCTATAAAGGAGGAAATCTCTGGGGGGTCATCGATCAGTTAGACTATCTCCAAGATTTGGGGATTACCGCCATTTATCTCACCCCGATTTTTCAATCAGCCTGTAACCATCGCTATCACACCCACGATTACTATCAAATTGACCCCATTTTAGGGGGAAATGATGCCTTCGCCGCTCTCCTCGATCGCGCCCATGAACGAGAGATGAAGATCGTCATTGATGGTGTGTTCAACCATGCCAGTCGCGGCTTTTACTTCTTTAACGATATTCTCGAAAATGGCCCCCATTCTCCCTGGCTCGATTGGTTTCGCATTGAAAAATGGCCCCTGAGCGCCTATGACGGCGAGCTACCAGCCAATTACGTCAGTTGGGTGGGCAATCGCGCCTTGCCCCAATTTAACCACGATAATCCCGATGTGCGCGAATATATCATGCAGGTGGGCGAACATTGGATTCGCCAGGGCATTGATGGTTGGCGCTTAGATGTTCCGTTTGAAGTGAAAACACCCGGTTTCTGGGTCGAGTTTCGCGATCGCATCAAAGCCCTGAACCCCGAGGCCTATATCGTCGGAGAAGTCTGGAAAGATGCCGGCCGATGGCTCGATGGAACCCAGTTTGATGCGGTGATGAACTACGAGTTTACCGGACCAACGATCGCCTATGTCGCCGGCGATCGCGTCGTCCGAGAATTCGTCGAATTTCATGATTATGACCCCTATCCCGCTCTCAACGCCCAGGAGTATGGGCAAAAAATTCAGGATCTCTTAGATCTCTATCCCTGGGAGATTCAACTGGCTCAACTCAATCTTCTCGATAGCCACGATACCCCACGTATGGTAACCCTGGCCAGCGAGGATATCCCTAGTTTTAAGCTGGCGGCCCTGCTGAAGATGACCTTTCCCGGCGCACCCTGTATCTACTATGGTGACGAAGTGGGGTTAAACGGTGGTCATGATCCCGATTGTCGTAAAACCTTTCCCGATTCCCAACAGTGGAATCAAGACGTTTATCAAATGTATCGTCAACTGATCGCCTTGCGCCATCAATATCGAGCCTTACGAACTGGCCATTATGAGATCTTGTTGGCTCAGGATAGTCTCTATGCGTTTGTACGCACTCTTCCCGGGGCTGACGATGCGATCGTCGCCGTGAATGCGGGAGATGAGCCGGAGCAACTAAACCTAGAAACCCTATCTCCAACAGCCAAAGGCTTAGAGTTAAAGTACGGAGACACGTCAACGGCTCAGAGTCTTCGTAGTGACGGAACCGTGATCTCGTTTGAGTTACCGCCTCGTTCGGGCTGTATCTTAGCCAGTCGCTGACAGAGACAAGATCACAGACAAGATCTAGGAACAGGGGATGTTCTGCCATTCCCTGTTTTGTCGTCAACAGAGATTAAGTCGAGAGTAAACAGAGTTGACAAGAGCGAGTCGCCTGATGTCTGAGCCAATGTCTGATCCAATGTCTGATCCAATCTCTCGGCTAGAAGTTCTCAGCTAGGGGACTGTACCGATTTCGCGATCGCAACTCCGTAAAATTGCTAGACTACCAACATTCACGCTCCAGGTGGCGGCTCCTGCTTGAGAGGAGGCTCATTCGCCTGGGTATTTTGACTTCATTTTTCCTCAACGATTACCTGAACGATTACCTGTATGTCTGAGGCGTCCCAACTTCACTCCACCCCGGCTCACCCTAACATGGGGCAGTCGACTCCCTGGCAACGGCTACGACACAGCCTGCTTCAGCCGAACCTGTTGGCGATCGCCATTTCCGTTGGCCTTCATGGGGCCGTGGCGGCCTCTCTCCCGTTCATTGGCTTGAATCAAGACTCTCAGGGCGATCGCATCCTTGATAGTAATGTCGTCGAACTCACCCCACAAGAACTGGCCCAATTCGCACCCTCTGCGACTCAGGAATTTGGGGCCGGGGCCTCGGGGTTTGATTTTGAACAGAACTTCAGCTCAACGGTGCCGCCATCACTCTCAAATCGTTCGAGCTTTCCACCTCCCCCGCCAGCGGATGATTCACCAGCAAGCCGCGATTCAATTCAAGATCGCTGGACTAGCTGGGAAGATCAGTTTACGCCCTCAGCAACCCCTCCGCCGATGAGTCAGAGTTACGAGAGTTATACCTACCGTAATCCGGGGACATCCTCTCAAGACTATTCATCCTCGGAATATGAGGATATCTGGCAACAGTATCAACAGCAATGGGAAGACATCCAACGCGATCGCAGCTATCCCAGTCGGCCATCAGACCCGACCTCGCCTGACCCTAGCACGGAGTCGAGCCAACAAGACCTCCTAGAAGAGAAAAAAGACCTGCCCTCGACCGATTCTCCCCCGCCTGAGTCTGAAGGGGAAACCGAACAGGCCGGCGTCATCCCCAGTGGAGACGGTTATCGCCCCGGGATGGCGATCGTGGGTGACTACCACGCCTGGCTGGGGCAGGTTTACGAAGCCAACCCCAGCCTCGAAGACAATACCCGTGTTTGGAGTCAACGAGATCCCCAAGTCATTGAAGGGACGTTGCCGCCACAACCCGCCTATGAACGTTTCCTGGGCCAGTCCTTTTATGTCGGGGTTTTAGTGGCCCCCGATGGACGCGTCGATCAGCTCAGTCCCTTACCCGCCAGTCCGGATCTGCTCTTACAGCCACTCCTCGAAAACATTTTTAACAACACCCCATTCCCTGAACAAGACCAGTACCGAGCCTATTGGTTCCAGGTTAACTTTACCCCCGAAGCTCAGGCGATCGACCCCGAGTCATCAGAACCCGAACCCTCAGAACCCGAGTCATCAAAACCCGAACCCTCAGAACCCGAACCCTCAGAACCGATCAGTCTCGGCCCCGAGCAGGCCTTAGCCTATATCAGCCCCCTAAATTTAAGTGAAACCGCTCAAGAGCGTTGGCTAACCTGGCTCGATACTTGGCTCAATGATTCCGATCTGTCCCTAAGCCTGCCGCAAGAACCGTTGATCGTCCTGAAACGAGAACTTCCCTCATCACGACTGGCTCAACCGCAACGAGTCGTTTTTGCCATTACCCAGGATCAGGCGGGGAACCTCCTCGGAGCCAGTCCCTATCCCCTCCAAGTCACGGGTGATGAGGCGTTAGATCAGTATGCTCGTCAGATCCTAATCGAAGCCTTAGCAGAACGAAACCTAGAGTCGCCCGCCTCAGACCAAGTCCTGGCCGATGTCATGGTTGTGGATTTAATTCCCACAGAAGGGCCAACGGACACGGTGCAAAAATCTCCGCCTGGTGTGGATCAAGCTCCAGAACCGTCCTCAACCCCACCTCAATCCAAAAAACGATGATTTTGGCAAAATCCCTAGTTCCCCAACCTTCTCTACCACAAAATACCCCGCAAAGAGGGCGATTACAAAGCTACACCCCCACGCTGTATCCCCTGTTCCCTATCCCCTGTTCCCTGTTCCCTGTTCCCTGTTCCCTATCCCCTATCCCCCCTCTTGCCTCTCCTCAAATTTGATATACTAAAGATAGTGTCCTCGTACGCCTTATTGGGGTTGACGCCTTATGCCTCTTGAACATCTGCCCAACTCCATCCATCGTGTTCGTGCGAAACTGCGGACTCTGACAAACCCCTCAATTTGGCTATCGATTTTAGGAGTGGTCTTGATTCTCGGGGTTGCATGGGAATATGTTGACCGTCATGGAGTCCGTAAACTGGCAGAAGAATTTTCCCTTGATGGTTTCGGGAATGGGGACAATGACGCGGTCTCGAACTGGGAGGGAGAAGTATCGGGTGAAGAAGCTCGGATAGCCGCAGATATCGACAGTTCGGACGTATTACAACAAATTATTTCCCAGCAAGGCACTCCAACTCCAGTCCCGATAGAGAATCCCAACGCAGACCGTCAGGAAAATATCGATCGCATCCTCGAACTCCTGGCCAATCCTGAACCAGAGATTTCTTCAGAGTCTGATGATGGAAATAGCGGCTCGTCTCAGGAGAACGCCTCGGCTCCGTCGAATCTGTTTTTACAAGGGTTGGGGTTAGATGGACGTGAGGACAACGCCTCCTCGTCACCTAACACTCGCGAAACCGGAAATGGATTTTTTGGGGGGTTTTTCACCCCGACTCAAGGAACGGCGGCTACAGCGTCGTCTACACCGTCATCTCCGGAGCTAACCCCCCTAGAACTGGGATTCCAACAGTTGGCGAATCCACGAACCGGCTCTTTGGGATTGATGCAACCCCTCCCCAACACATCACAACAGACGACATCACAACAGACGGCTGAGTCTGTGCAACAAAACCCTAACGGGACCTCTGAAACCCCCTCTGAGACTGAGGCGGCTGATGGCCGAGCCACGTCAGCCGAAACGCTCCCCGCCTTTGCGAGACCGGTTCCTCCGGCCGCTGGACAATTTTCTCCGTCCGAGACGGGAGGGTCCACCTTTACGGGATATCCTTATAATCCCAACGCTGCAACGGGTGCGACTCCTCAGACTCAGACCGGAACCCCCTATGGGTCCTCGGCGGGAGATTTTGATCCGGGGATTTCAGGGAATCCGAGTAATGGCTATCGCCGTCCCACCTATGGGAACCCAACTTCGCCACAAACGGGGATGGGAAATGGAAGTGTCGGCAATCCTGGAGCGATTGGCGGCTATAATGCCAATCCGTCGGTTAATCCCTATCAGCAAATGCCGGGTGATGTGTTGAATCCCAATGGTGCAGTTTTTCGGGGTCCAATTCCTGATGGGGGAACGGGATATCCTAATGGTTCGATGAATGCAACGCCGGAGAGCCAGGACAGTTTCCAGACTCAACCGGCTGAGCCGTTCTCGGTACCCCGGACACCGCCAGGCCGAGCCATTGGTGGCGGACGCATCAATACATTTGCTAATCCTTAGCCATTATGGTCGTTATGGCGGCGGGGGTCATCGAAATGATGACCCCCGCCTGTTTTAAGACCTCATTTTAAGACCTCATTTTAAGACCTCATTAAAATGGCATCATGAGGTCTGAAGACGTCCCTTAATGAGTCCCTGAATTAGTCGTCAAAATGAGCGATGATGGCATCGGCGAACTGGGAACATTTTAGGGGTTCGACGGCGGGTTCCAACAGACGTGCTAGGTCATAGGTCACTTCACCGTTGGAGATAGCGGCCCCGAGTCCTTTTTGGATCAGTTCAGCGGCTTCGTTCCATCCCATATACTCCAACATCATGACGCTGGAGAGGATGACGGAACCGGGGTTGATGCGATCGAGTCCGGCGTGTTTGGGAGCGGTTCCGTGGGTGGCTTCAAAGATAGCACAGGTGTCGCCAATGTTCGCCCCCGGAGCCATTCCTAAGCCTCCGACAATGGCGGCGGCGGCGTCGGAGAGATAGTCGCCGTTGAGGTTCATGGTGGCGAGGATGGAGTATTCGGCGGGACGGGTTTGGATTTGTTGGAAGATACTATCGGCGATGCGATCGTTCACCATGATCTTCTCTTTCCACTGTCCGTTTCCATGAGTCTCCCAAATCGCGTCAAGAACGGCTTTCACCTCGTCACAGGCTTCGGTTTTTTTCTCGGGGGTGAGGGAGTCGTAACCCGGTTCGAGTTTACGAGCGTTGTCTTCTAGGCTAATGTCAGGATTGGCTTCTTTATTGCTGAGAATCCAGGATTCCCGTTCGGTGACGCATTCATTGCGAAACTCGGTGGTGGCCAGTTCATACCCCCAGACGCGAAAGGCGCCTTCGGTGTATTTCATGATGTTTCCCTTGTGAACTAGGGTCACCATTTGTTTGTCTTTGGGAAGTCGCAAGGCGTGTTTGATGGCCCGACGCACTAACCGCTGAGATCCGGTTTTACTGATGGGTTTGATCCCAATTCCGGAGTCGAGGGAAATCTGCTTTTTCCCATGTTCTGGGGTGGCGGGGATTAACTCCTCGTTGAGATGTTTGATGAGTTGCTTGGCGATGTCGCTTCCTTCGGCCCATTCAATCCCGAGGTAGATGTCTTCGGTGTTTTCCCGATAGACGATGATATCGAGTTTCTCGGGAGTTTTATGGGGGGAGGGGGTTCCCACGTAGTATTTACAGGGACGAACGCAGGCGTAGAGGTCGTTAATTTGACGCAAGGCGACGTTGAGGGAGCGAATCCCACCGCCGATGGGGGTTGTCAGCGGCCCTTTGATGGCGATTCCATACTCGCGGATGGCTTGCAGGGTATCTTCGGGGAGATACTGAAATTGTCCGTATTGTTCGCAGGCTTCGTCTCCGGCGTAGATTTTGAACCAGCTAATTTGACGTTGGTCGCCGTAGGCTTTGGCGACGGCGGCGTCGATGACTTTCTCGGTGGCGGGCCAGATATCGACACCGGTTCCGTCTCCCCGGATGAAGGGAATAATCGGGTTGTCGGGAACAACGGGTTCTCCGTTTTTGAAGGTGACTTTCTCGCCGCTGGTGGGAGGGGCAATTTTTTCGTACATTTCTATCTCCTTGTTAATACAGTTCCCTTGGAGGTGATTATCTAGCTGACCCTGATGGGACTGGTTATGAGTCAGGGGCTATGGGTTAAAGATCGTCTTAGCTTACCATAGCTGGCTTGTCGGGGGGACTGGCTAGTTTCAGGGAAGTTGGATAATGTTATCGATTCAGGAGATTGTCTTGGGGGTGGGATGGATGAGTTTTAAGTCTTGGGTTTTAAGTCTATTGAGTTGGAGGACTTCGGTCTGCTAGGCTACTAGGAAGATGTTGCCATTGTGGGTGCAAGGGAGATGAATACGTTTGAGTTGGGAGAGGGGTTACCGTTTTCGGTAAATTATGAGGATTTGCTGGCGCAGATCCTACGAGAACTACGCCAGAATCAACTCTTTAGGGTCAGTTCAAATGGTCGCGATCGCCTGATGGTAAATATAGATGCGATCGCCCAAGCTGTGGCACAACAGCAGATTCGAGACCCTATTTTGGGGGATTATTCGGCTCGTTCGGCGACGTTAAGTTTAACGGCTGATTTTGAGCCACGGTTCAATGGCGTGATTCAAAATGTGCGTCAGGAAGTCGCCAGCCAGTTACAGCAGCAACTCGACACAACTGGGTTTGATCTCAACGATTTACTGACCACTCTTGAGGAAGAATCGTGGAGTCGCATCAGTTTTGCGCGTGAAGCCTCTGATTCCACGGCTGTTCCCATTGCGGATTTAGAAACCCGAACGGAAGGACGGGGTGGGGATTCTTTGCTTAAGTTCCACAAGGTGATGATTACGGTGGGTGAAGTTAACCAATTTTCAGAACGAATGAAAGCTGGCTTAAATCGTCATCTGGCGGATATTTTGACAGATGACGATGAGTTGGAAGATGCCCAAGAAGCTGTCCAGGAACGATTGATAGACTCGCCAAATTCGGATTTCTATCGTTTGCAGCGAGTCATGGATCGTGAGTCGTTAGGAAAGCTAAAAAAAGAGGCAAAAATTTGCTATTTAGAGTATCTCCGGCAACAAATCAATCGGGATACTCATCCTGAGGTGGTGTATTTAGATGATTTAATTCGCCGTTTACGGGATATTGAAACTTATATTAGTCAGGAGCCTTATGGTCATTACACGGTCAACTATCGCGGAGTTGAGTTAAATTATAAAGATTGGTTTTCACGCTCAGAGTCGTTAGATGCGTTGCCGATTATCCCGATTCTCTCAGATATTATCGGCGAAACCACGACTGAGAGCAATGGCGAGCGGATTTTCACCTTTGGACTCAAGCTAAAGTTTGGAAATGAAGTCCAAGCACGAGGTGGAGAGCCTGTGTTTGACTACTATTGTAATGTCTTGAATCCAGCAAATTGGAATCAACAGGTTGAGGAGAGTAATCCAGAAATTGTGGCGCGTAAGATGCTGCGGATTTTGTTTCTTTACTATTTTATCTTTGCATCGCGGTGTAATCCGATGGCTGAGGGATATGAAATTTCGTCAGAACTCGACTATGATGTTATTTCTGGTTTTGAGCAGCGTATTCTCCCTATTTTCAAGGAAGGAACTCAAGAGCAAAAAGATAGTATTTTTCGAGGACTTATCCAGGGATTTAAAACATTTAATGTTCAGACAAAAATACAAAGACTCAAGCATTTGCTAGAAACGACATTAAAACGTCAAGGTATTTTTAAGCCTCAAGTTTTTCAGAAAAAAATTGGGGTGGTTCGAGGTATTTTAAGGCGATCGCCTAATTCCTTAGGTAACGGAGATGTCTTTGATGATGTGGTGGGTCGTAACCCTAAGGAATGTCTGCGCTACATTACAATTCAAGAGGACTTTACCTCGGATGAAACGTTTTGTCAACTTCCGGTTTGTTTTGAGTTTGAGGATATTCGCTATTATTCTAAGCCAGGAACTGAGAGTTTTGATTGTTACGATGCGGAGACAGATACAATTTATCAACTTCCGGTTTTAGTAACTCCTCAGTCTCAGGAAAGTCGTAAAACGTCTCAAAGAAATTTAGGGAATACGCCGCTCGTGATTGTAGCGTACAATAATCGCTATTTAGATCCGAGCCAGAGTAACTCAAGTCAAGGATTTTTCTATCGCTTCACCATGTCGTTGTTGATGTATATCAGCTTGCGGGTGGTTTTGGATGCGTTGGATTTAGAAGATCGGCGATTGTTTATTCCTCTATTACGGTTCCATGAGGGAACTGAAAAACATCCGTCACCTTCGGAGAAGTTTATGGCGAATCTCTCCAAGGTGGTGGTTCATTTACTGGGTGAGCGATATTGGTCAAATTCTCAGGGGATTCGGATTAACAGTATAAACCCTTATAAGATACGAAATGCGTTTGCGTCGTTGTATTCGGTGTTACCTCAAACCTATGAATTTAATCTCCCCCAGCCTCAGGATGGATCTCAGGGAGTGGATAAGTTGGCGTTGTTGGTGGTGTCGAGTTTGGAGAGTGATGGGGTACGACGGAATCGTCATCAATATCCGGGAATGGCGACGTTGTTTGGGGAGGCGATCGCCATCGATAATGATCACGGACAAATCACGATTCAACCCTTCAAAACCTTTTCGGAGAATTATGGCGATCGCCAGGTGTACAACAATCCCTCAATTCTCAGTGATCTAGTTCATCAACTCCATCAAGCGGGATATCGCCATATTATCTATTTGGCTCAAGCACCTTATACCAATCGACTCAATTTAACTCAGGTTGAGGAGGACAGAAATCTCTATTTTATGTCTCCCAATCTCATCAAGTTTTTGGTTGACGGACTAGAGGATTTACAGTTATACCCAGTTTTTGTGAATGAGTATTCGGTTCTGAAGTCTAGCCGATTAAACGCCGACTCGTACCGTCTCAATCATACTCAACAGTTGCTGAATATCCTCAATGATCCGAGTCAGCATGTGGTGGTTTTCTTTAATCTCTTTAACGGAATAACTGTGGGAGATGAGGGACGGTTTTATAATGGGGTGGTGTCTTATTCGACTCTCATCAATGTCTATCCAGAAATTCTCGATGACCAAGATATTCGCCAGGGATTAATTTATGATGGACCCGTGAAAACGGATATTTTGCGTTATTTAACCTTATTTCACTTTTTCCGCGTCGAACGTCGCCAGAGTAAACCACAATTAAAGTTAAATCCGTATCAACAGATTATGGGAGATGAGGCGTTGCGTAAAAATGCTTTGTTTTATCACATGGATGGAAACACCTATTTTAATAGCTTGGCATTTTTGACGGCGGTGAACTCTATTTTATATCCACAGCCTAACGAGCGTCAGGAGAACTAAACGTATGGTTGCAACGGTTGCGGAAGATTTAGGACGAGTGTTTGAGGTGGGGTTTAATGTTGGGATTTTAACGGCGATCGCACAGGAAAATCTCACTCATCATTTTGGTGATCGGTATCAACAAGATTTGCAACGGTTGGCGTTGTCCGAGATGTTAGATAGCATCTGCAAAAGATCCAATCTGATTGATGCTCGTGAAATTGAAAAACTGGAAACTTGGGGACTGTTTCTCCTACAAAAAGGCTGGCTGTCTGGGTTAAACTTTTTTCGAGAATACTTGAACTCTTTGGGAAAGGCGACGGCTGATCGAGAAATCCTCTACTATCAATGTTGTTTTACAGGAGACAACAGCGTAGGAACCTTAAACCAGGATGAACCTCGGGAAATTGAGGCTTGGTTGTCTCAACTGGGACTTAGTTTTACCGACTGCTCATATGACCATCTGCGGCGATATCGAGATAAAGGGGGATTTCTGAGAGCCGATACGCTGATTTTGCTGCGACGTCGACGAACATTGAGGCTGTTGGTAGTGGATTTGTCGGTGTTTTCCGTTCGCAAGGCGGAGGATTTGCTAAATTTGCAGGATTCCACTCTGAATCATCATCGCCGTTTGTTGCGACGGGAGATCAGTTACCTGAAATCTAAGAGTGTGTTTGCGAGTCTGCGTTTGGATAATGGGGAACCCGAGAATCTCGATTGGGAGTTCTCGAAAGATCTGCGGCGATATTTTACGGCGTTTAAGCGAGAGGATAAGGAAGTTAGTAAATTGATTCAAGCGGGAAGTTATGGCTATAGCTTCTATGAGTTTTTGCAAGATCCGCAACTGGGGTTGTGGGAGAAAGTCGGGAAACAGGATTTCTTGATCAATGTGGTGGGATATAGCGATCGCTCCCTCAGTATGATGTCCCTCAATCCGCAACATCCGCAACATCTCAAGTTTCTAGCCACCTGTCAGGATATCTATCACAATGAACCTCGGGATGTTGAGATCACTGATGCGAGACGGGAGTTGTTACAGGTGATTCGTCGTAATGCGTCTCGTAGTTTTCAGGAGGGACGGGAGTTTGTCAAGAGATTATCCGAGATTCAAGGGGATCAGATTAACGTGATTCCCCCTCACCAGGAGGTGATTGATAATTTTGCGTCAACTTTGGCGTTGCGATCGCCACATGCGGAGGCGGTTCAAGCTGGCTTAACTTCGGATAAACCGTTGCTATTTCTCACGGGAAATCCGGGAATTGGGAAAACTACGGCGATTGTTGAGTTTTTGAAGTCTCATATTGAGGATGGGTTCCTCTTTTTCTATGTCAGTCCTCGCAAACAAGTCAACTTAGATATTATTGAGAAGTTCAAAGATTCCCAAACTCAGCAGTTATGTGATCCGCGTCTGTTGGCGTTAACCACCAATTCGGCGTTATTGGATCGCTACCCTGGCGAGAAAGTGGTGAACAGCCTCTCGGGACAGCATTCGGGTGAGATGTCTTGTCGAGGAGTCCGCTTTATTCCCTTTGCTGAAAGTCCTCCTCCTCAAAAATCGTCCCAGCGATTCTTGCGTCGAGAAACTGACCGCCATCTGCGTCCATCAGATAATCATAAGCCAGGGGTTTTGTCAACCCTTTGTCAAGGGATTGATACTGCAATTCAGGAACCTCTTTCTAATGCAATTATCGCCACCGCTTGCATTCAAGCCTTGCGGATTACCAAAAACAACAATCATACTCTGAGACATTTTGAGAGGATATTTCAGGATTTTTATTATCGAGATCGCGGACAAGTTGATTTTTCTCGAATGCAAGGGATGTCCCGTCGCCTGAAACATCTATTTATTATGATTGATGAGGTTACGGGTGATCAGAGTGGGGTGGATTTTTTGCACGCCATGACGGAGATTATCCATAAGTATCAACTCAACACTCCTCAATCGGGGTTTAATCTCAAGCTGATTGTCGCCGATGCGTCGATTGTGGAGAGGGGAGTGATTCAGCAGCATTTAAGTGATAAGGAACCTGAACCGGATAAGATTTTTGTGCGTCATCTGCGGGAGTTGCGATCGCCGGGGGAGATTCACGTGGAATCCCTGGAGTTTAAAAAAGGTCCTTTGAAACACCTGCAAGGACAGGTGATTAACGCCAATTCCTATCCCGCCAATCGGCTTAAGTTAACCTATAAAGTGTTCGTGGAGTCGGTTGAGTTTAAGCCGGAGTTAACCTCTGAGAAAATGGGAAAACTCTCGCGACGGGTTCAGTCGCAGATATTAGCGGATCTCAATCAACTGCGTCAAGACCATCCTGAAAATCAAATTTTAGTTTATATCCAAGATAAGCAACGATTGCAAGATTTAATTGACTCTATCAAGGCTGAAGAGACGTTTGAGAAGAACAAAGATTATTTAGAGGTTCATGCGGATTTAAGTGATGAGGAGCGAGGGACAATTCAGGAGTTTCAGAATCGGGTTCCGGTGGTGTTTATGACCTCCTCAGCCAGTCGGGGATTGTCATTTCCTAAAGCTCAACATATTTTGTTGGATGTTCCCCGCTTTCAGGTGGAACAAAATTTAATGGAAATTATCCAGGTGATATATCGAGGTCGCGGTCAGTTTTGGGAGAAGGGTGAGTGGCGGAGTTTGGATGAGAGTGAGAAAGCGGTGAGCTTTTATTTGGGCGATCGCGCGGTGTATTATAATGAAGAGCATCGAGATTTAGCGATTCAAGAAAGTCTCTTGAGTCTGTTGACGCTGTTGGTGATTCTCAAAACGGCGATTATGACGCGAATTACTGGCTCGGGTCAAATTGGACGAGAGCAGTTTATGATGATTCCCATTGGTGGAAAGTCGGTTTCGATGTCGGGTCAAAGCTTGAGCGGTCAATTGGCGGCGTTGATTGATAAGTTGGAGAAAGAACATCGCCGCGATCGCCGTAATATAACAGTTAAAGAGTTGGCGAAACGGTTGCGATCGCTGCTAAGTCAGGGTGAATTTATTCTGACGGAAGAAGACCGGAAGGAGCGGGAGGGGATGTCTTATTTAAGGATGCGATCGCACCTCAATCAAGAGTTCGCAAACTGTTGCAATCCTCTCGCTGGATTATTAACCTTTCCCAAATTAGAATTAGGTCATATTTGCGGGAGTTTACTGCTGGTTCCCATGAGTAACAAGCTCAGTGAACAGCGATTACATGAAACCTATACGATGGGACTCAGGACGATTCAAACCTCCGTCTCGTCAGAGTTACTCAAGCAGATGATTGCGATTCAGAAGAGTTCCGAGTATTCCCCCAATCTTCAGCAGTTAATGGAATGGGGAATCCAGTTAATCCGTGAGTTACAATCTCCTCATGACTATACTCAGCGACTTCAACAGGGTCAGAGTTGGTCAGATCAGTATTATGCGATTCCCTTGTTTGCGTTTCTCTTGGGAGATATCATGGCTGAGTATTTCCAGTCGGGAGTCGTTGAACCTGATACACAGGAGTTTCGCTCGCTGCTGAGGGAGTATTTACGCCAATTGTATCCGACTGATAATCTGTTACCCATTGGCGATCGCTATCGAGAGTTTCCGTTTCTGATTTTCCGTAGTTATAGTCTCGAACAGATGCGATCGAAGTTATTTACAGATCGCTATCTGATTACGTCTAATGAACTAAATCTGTTGAATTTGATTTTGGGGAATGATTAACTAAAATCATAACCGTTGCTGTAGGGGCGAAAAATTTTTCGCCCCTACCCAAATTAGTGATTAGATTTGAGACTTGTCATCTCCACCCCTAACCAAGCCTGGAAATTTTGAGCCTGTTCAGGAGTGGGGTTATCGACCGTCGCCACCGTATAATTGGCGGGACGGGGTTCGGTGAGGCTGAGACGCATCATTTTCAGTTCATCCTGATGGAAGAAACTCAGTTCAATCTCATCCCCCGCGTCAAAATCTTGCAGGCGATCGCCGAAGCCATCAGCCGTCACTCGCAAGCGATTAATCGCCAGTAGTTCGTCTCCGGGTTCCAATCCCACTTCAGCCGCTGGGGAACCGGCTTCAACGAAATCGACCAGAGTGATTCCGCGATCGTCACTCACCCGTACTCCCAGAAATGGCGGTTGTTTGGCTTCATCGGTTTTAATCCGTAAACCAAAAGGTTCGAGATACTCACTTAAAGGTAACTCCTCAGTTCCATGGATGTAGCGTTGGAAAAATTCGCTTAAATCCTGACCTGCTGCGGTTTCAAAAGCCGCTTGAAGTTGTTGGGGACTATAGCCAATTTCGGGTTTTCCAAACTCGTCCCAAAGCTGACGCAAGACATCGGTGAGCGATCGCGTGTTTTGGCTATTACGGCGAATGGTTAAATCCAACATCAACGCCACCATTTCCCCTTTCAGATAGTAGGAAATTTGCGAATTATCACTGTTGGCGTCACGGCGATAGAGTTTAATCCAAGCATCCCAACTAGACTCACTCAGCGGTTGCACTAAACGTCCAGGAGTGTTGTAAAAGCGGGTGACATCTTTACTAAAAATCTTCAAAAATGCTTTCCCGCCATAAATTTTCGACCAAAGGGGAATCAGCATATCATAATAGCTGGTGGCCCCTTCACAGAACCAGAGAGAGGGAGTGTAATTTTCCGCCTCATAGTCAAAGTGTTCTAACGCCTTGGGTCGAATGCGTTTGACATTCCAGAGATGGAAAAATTCATGGGCCACCAACTGCATGAAACGACGGTAGCGATCGCGATTTTGGAAAGCTAGACGAGGATAGTTGAGGGAACAACAGGTTTTATGTTCCAAGCCACCAAAGCCACCAGCAGACAGATGCAGCAGAAAGAGATAGCGATCGTAGGGTAAGCCGTCAAAGAGATTAGCTTCGAGTTCAATGATGCGTTTGGTATCTTCGACTAGGCGATCGAGATTGAGATTTCCTTGTCCCCAAACCACCAACTCATGGGGTTTTCCTAAGACCTCAAAACTACGACGCTCTTGAATCCCAACTTCAAAAGGATTATCCACTAACGTATCAAAATCGGCGGCGTAAAAGCAGTTCGGTTTGTTGTCCACTGCTGGTAGAGTTGTCGCAATTTGCCAATCAGGATGGTGAG
This sequence comes from Phormidium lacuna HE10JO, assembly GCA_900149785.2. GTDB lineage: Bacteria > Cyanobacteriota > Cyanobacteriia > Cyanobacteriales > Geitlerinemataceae > Sodalinema > Sodalinema lacuna_A. Next base: position 18,315 of record FSSI02000055.1, read on the forward strand.
GATGAATCGTAACTTCAATGGGGTAATGTTCGAGTCCGGGACTATAGAAAAAGGTCGCCGCACCATTAAAATAGGCATGAGTATCATCGAAGTGATTGGTGCGAACAGTCAGTTCGTTAGCAAAAAGGCGATAGGAGATAGAGAGATGATGCTGATTTTTAGTTTGAATCCGCCATTGATTCTTCGATTGTTTTTGCCAGATTAGAGGCGTTCCGCTATCGTTTTTTGCGGTCAACTCTTGAATTTGTTTCGCATACTCCCGGACCAAATAGGAACCGGGAGTCCAGACGGGGAAAGTTAAGTCGAGATGGCTAGCAGTCCAGTTGCGAACCTCCAGGGTGATGTCTAGGAGATGGGATTGAGGCTGGGACATGGCCACATGGTAGTGGAAGGTCACCTCGGTTTGGGATTGAGGCGTTTGGGAACGAGTTTCAGTCGCTTGTATCACAGTCAAGTCTATTACGTCAGAGCTATTGTGCCTATCTTGACATAATTTTCTCGATAGCTAGGAGAGCCTAGGGAAGAATCTTGGCGACATCATCCGGGTAACCCGACCCCAGGGACGGATTCTAATGAACAATGGTTCGATAAATTCGAGTTATTTTTGGTCATCCCACATCCATAAGGTAAGTCGAGTCGTAGAAAGAGGAAACCTCAGAGCGTGATGATGAGAATCCCACACTATATTCTCTGAATGAGTGTGGGAGGATGTCAAATTTTCTTGATAGATACCGTCTAGGGGTCTCAACTCTAGGACAACAGCCGTTCGCCCCGAGCGCAAGGAACAATGAACCGTGAAGAGACTCGGTCATTGTTCCCCATTTGTGGCCCTAGTACACCTCACCCCGTAAGGCTTCCGCATCAATGGGACGCATGAAATACAAGCGGGTTAAATCCACCATCGTCCCCAACAGCAGCGGCGCTTTTTTCAGGAATTTCGCCAACTTAGAATCATTGCTGGCCGAAATCGCTGCTAACTGTTCGTTGCGTTCAGCACAGCGATACATCCGCTCGAAAAACTCCGGACGCTCCACATCCAAAACCTCGGGGAAGGCTCGTGCTGCACTGGCGTTGGTGTTGCGGACAACGGTTTTGTCGAACTCATAGGGATCTAAACCCAGGGAACGGTAAAAATCAGCCCGCTCCAATACCGTCAGAGAGTGAGTCGCAAACACCGTCAACAGGAAGAAGCGAGACCAGAGCCGACCTTGCCAAGATTTCCACATTTTTGGCTGCGATCGCAACAGAGCCTTAAAGATATCTCCGTGGCGATTTTCATCCTGACACCAGCTCTCAAAGCGTTTGAAGAGAGGATAGAATTGGCGATCGGGATTTTTCTCCAGATGGCGGAAAATCGTAATATAACGCCAGTAGCCGATTTTCTCCGAGAGATAGACCGCGTAGATAATCCACTCGGGTTTAAAGAAGGTATAGCTGCGATTGCGGGTCAAATAGCCCAAATCGAGGCGAATGTTGAAGTCACTCATCGCCTTATTCAAAAATCCGGCGTGACGCGCTTCATCTCGGGCCATCAAGGCGAAAATCTCCGCTAGGCGAGGATTGCGACCCTTGAGTTTGCGGGAGAGTTCCTTAAACAGCAGAAATCCCGAAAATTCAGACGTACAAGACCGTTCCAGGAAGTCCACAAACGCGGCACGGGTCTGTTCGTCGATATGCTCCCAGGATTGCTCAAACTCTTCATCGCGTACGAAGTGATAGCGATTGTAGTCCGCTTGCATCTCCCCAATCATGGCGTCGATTTCTTCCTCTTGCAGAGACAAATCCATCGCCGCGACCTTATCAAAGTCCGTCACGTAGAAGCGAGGGGTGAGGATGGTTTCCTTGGCGGGAACCTTCACGCCGGGTTTGAGTTCGTCAAGTTGAGGCTGGGGAACAGTCGTTGTCATAGGTCTTTCCAGATAATCGCCAGATAGCTATATTAAGTTATACCGGGTTTTGGGATTTTGCCTAGAGGGGGGCGGCAAAATCGTTACATGGTGTTACACAACATCGCTCCTAAGCCTTCCCCTAGCAACGTTAGACTAAAGGTGGGGTCGTGCAAGCGAGATTTTCCCCAGATACAGCACATCAAGGAGCAGCTATGGCGTATCAATGCGACCTGGGTCACAACCAAACGGTCTATTTAGACAATTCCGGTAACCAAACCGTCGTCACCACCGCCAGCGGGAGTGCCGGACAACAGCAACAGTCAAGTAATAGCTTTGAAACCGGGGCCTGGACCGCTCCCCCCGAGATGTATCGGACTCCTGGGGGGGTGGCTCTCAAAATTCAGGCCCAAGGCGGCGATCGCTGGATTCAGATTCAAGGACAAAGTTCTAACATCTCTGAGGCTAGCACCATCCCCCTACAAGAAGTTTCCGAGGTTCCCGGCTCGTCACAAGAACCGATGGAACCCATGCAACCGATGGAACCCATGAAACCCATCGAACCGATGCAGCCGATGCAACCCATGAAACCCATGAAAATGGGCAATATGGAGATGAACAACAATCCCATGGAAATGCGAATGGGAAATATGGAGATGAAAATGGGGTCATCGCCGCAAAATACCGGTTCCCAGCGGCGGTTTTGCAGTCAATGTGGCTCTCCGGTTCAAGCGGGCGATCGCTTCTGTGGCAATTGCGGCCATAAACTGAGTTAGTTGGGGTGTTTGAGTCTTCGAGTTGTCTGGGCGAGGATTTCCATCAAGATTGTTTCATCTGCTAACGGGGATACCCCTAAATTACACCCCTAAATTACAGTGATGTTTGGGTATCTTGCCGTCGTCTTAACAAGGTATTATAACCAAACAAAACTATCTACATCACAGTTGAGGTAAACTCTTGACGTCCAAGCGGCAAATCGGCAAACTTATCAAATGGAACGATGAGAGAGGCTTTGGCTTCATCGAAGTCAACCCCAATCAGCCCCAAATCTTCATTCATATTTCTGCCCTAAAAGACTCGAAACGTCGCCCTGAAATTGGGGATAGAATTCAGTATTCTATTACCCATAAAAACGGCAAAATTCGAGCCTGTCGCGCCTCAATTGTGGGAATGAACGTCAAGAAAAAAATACCGACATCTCCCTCAACATCAAACCCACAATTAAAACGATCGCAAAATAAGCGTTGTCCCATTCCCTGGAGCGGCATTGTACTCCTCTCAATCGTCCCCCTCCTGGGCAGTTTACTACTTCTCAACAACCGAGGAATTTTCGCGCCACTCTTGGTCTATCCTCTCATGAGTTTAGTCACCTTTAAACTTTATGCTGAGGATAAAGCTCGGGCGCAACAAAAGCGCTGGAGAATCCCCGAAAACACCCTCCATCTGAGTGAGTTAGTTGGGGGTTGGTTGGGGGGATTTATTGCTCAGCGACGACTGCGCCATAAGTGCGCTAAACGTTCCTATCAAATCACCTTTTGGGGGATTGTCATCCTTCATCAAGGGACTTGGCTGAGTTGGATGTTTTTGTATTTCGCGTCTCCCTAAGCCTGGGAAGTTTCCAACGCTCGCCGCAGATGTCCCCCAGCCGCCTCTAGGCGCGATCGCCCCTCAGCCACACTGACCCCAGACCAATGCACCAACAACGCCAGTTTAACCCGTTGGTCGCAGCAGTCCAATAACGACTCCGCCTCCGTTCGAGGCAATTCCGTTAAATCCACAAGCGTACGAATCGCGCGATCGCGTAACTTCTGATTCGTCACCGACACATCCACCATACGATTCCCATAGACTTTCCCCAACTTCACCATGACACTGGTGGACAGGATATTTAGCACTAACTTCGTCACCGTCCCCGCCTTCAAACGCGTCGAACCCGCTAACACTTCCGGCCCCACCAGTAGCCGGATTTCGATATCCGCCTGACCGGGAACTTGGCTAACAGGAACACAGGCCATAAAAACAGTCGTGGCCCCTCGCTGACGGGCCTCGGCGATCGCCCCTTGCACATAGGGCGTTGTTCCACCAGCCGAAATCCCCACCACCACATCCTTATCCGTGACCTCCCGTTCCCTCATCACCAACGCCCCATCTTCAGCGCGATCCTCTAGGGCTTCAGAACTGCGAACCAAAGCCGCCTCACCCCCCGCTAAAACGCCCTGTACCAGCTCCGGAGGAGTGCAGAAGGTGGGCGGACATTCTGCCGCGTCAAGCACCCCTAAACGCCCGCTCGTGCCTGCCCCAACGTACAATAAGCGCCCCCCTCGGGCCAGAGCTTCCGCCGTGCGATCGATGGCTTGGGCGATCGCCTCCCGAGACGCCGTAATCGCCTCTAAAACACGAGCATCTTCGCGGACAAACAAATCCACCAACTCCAAAGCACTTAAGCGATCCAACGCCTCAGAATTGGGGTTACTCTGTTCCGTCAACAAATGGCCGCGACTCTCCAAGGGTCCTACCTCCTTCACAACAACCCCTCCAAGCGACGACGAATATCATCCAAGGCGGCCGTCGGGACATCCTCTTCTTGAGAGGGTTGATCGGGCTGTTGCTGGTCCCGTTCCCAATCGGTATCCTCTAAATTGGTTTCCGGCGGCGACAGAAAAATGCGGTCCTCAGGGGATTCCGGCACAAAGCCTTCAGGGATTAACTTCGCCTCATAGTGGCAACTCTTACAAAATTCCTCAATTTCCTCCGAATCAAAGGCTTCCGCCGTCGGAACATGGAAATCTTGGGCTTCTAACAACATGGCATACCGTTCCGCATCATCTTGAGACTCAAACATCATCACGATGTTGCGTTCCCCCCCTTGAGGCGTTCCTAAGCGAATCGTGTGAATGCCCTCATTCTCCTGACGGGCATTAAACAGCAACACATAAACCTTCATAACAAACCCTCCACATTCACTCCACGATCAAATGTAGGACTCCATCAGATCCCCTAAGACCGATGGCCCTACTCACCCCTAATTTACCCTGAAACCGATCGCCCCCCAATCTGTCCCGCCCCCGCTGTCAGTCTCCAAAGTTTCCCGCTAGGATATCCTTTACCTGTTCCCTGTTGCCTACCCATGACCGAGTTTCCTACCACCCCGCCGAGTGAACCGCAGCCACCTCGTCAGCCCCGGCGACGGGTTCTGTGGGCGATCGCCATTCTTATTCTCACTCTCGTGGCCGGGGGAAGCCTCTGGGCCTGGCGGTTTGTCCAGGTTCAACTGGCCCCCCTGCTGTCGCAAGAACTCGGTAAACTCCTCGAACGCCCCGTTGAGGTGGGCGAGTTAGAAGGGGTGTCTTTCGGTCATGTTCGCTTTGGAGACTCCCGCGTTCTCCCCAGCGACAGCCAACCCAGTGAAGCCGACATTGAGGCGGTTCATGTGCGGTTTAATCTCCTCTCCCTCCTCTGGAGTCAAACCCTACCCCTTGATATTCGTCTCGAAGACGTGGACGTCACCATTCCTCAACTCGACGATGGGAATTGGGCCACCACCGACATTCGCCCGGCTGGGGAACCAGGATTGATTAAAATTCAACTGAACCGAATTGAAATTGAAGGGGGACAGCTGACAGTTGAACCGCAGCCGAAACCCGAGTTTCAGTCTCCAGAACCCGAAACAGAATCTGAGACAGAACCTGAGACAGAACCTGAGACAGAACCCGAAATTATCCCTCCCGAAGCCATCACCCTGCGTCGGTTCAGTGGAGAAGCCGAATTTAGCCCCGACGGCGATCGCATCAACTTCAACGCCACCGGCTATCACAACACAACCGGACGACTCAACGCCCAGGGAGAGTTTAGCAACCCCGACGAAGCCGTCAACCTGAATCTCTCAGCCCAATTCTTGCAAGGCGAGGTGATTTCCCCCTGGATTCCGGCCCCACTGATGTTAGATGGGGGCGAAGTGTTCGGCAACATCTCCATGCAACTGGCGACCAGTGGCCAAAACGCCCCCCTCAACCTGCAAGGAAACCTACGCTTTGAAGACCTAGACTTACAACTCAGCGGCGTTCCTCAGCCAATTCTCGACGGTTCCGGGCAAATTCGTCTACAAAACAATCTCATTGGCTTCGAGAACATCTCCGCCAGCTACGGAGAGTCAATCCCCATGACCATTCCCCAGGGATTGATGCACCTCGAACAGGGTTATGAGATCCCGATTGTCGTTCCCCCCACCGATTGGCAAACCATCAGCGACACCCTGGAATTGGAGTTTCCCGTGGACATTACCGGGGAATTAGAAGCCGTCTTACAAGTGATAGGTCCCATTGACAATCCCCGTTTGGTGGGCGAGGCTCGCAATACGGATGTGATTATCGTCGATCGCCTGCCCTTTAGCGAGGTTCAAGCCCGATTTGGCCTGTTACCAGACACCTCAGAATTTCTCATTGAACAACTCACCGCCACTCCCGCCGAGGGAGGCGGTGAGGTTCAAGCCGCTGTGAGAGTGGAATTGCCTCAAACCGAATCACCTCAAACCGAATCACCTCAAACCGAATCACCTCAAACCGAATCACCTCAAACCGAATCACCTCAAACCGAATCATCTCAAACCGAAGAAACCGCCCCAACCGTAGAAGCCGAGTTTATTGTCCGTAACGCCTCCGCTGATGCGATCGCCCGTCGCTATGACCTGCCCACCAGCGGAGTCATTGGCAATTTCAACGCCCGAGGAACATTACAAACCGCCGGCGAAGACACCTTAATTCGGCTGCCGATTATCGAAATTGCCGGGGGTCGGGCACAGGGAGGAGTTTTATTAGAGGATGACACCTGGCGGTTAGAATTGGCCACCCAGGCCGTCTCTCTGGCCAGCATTATTCCCCAAGACATTGATCAAACCTACGGCGTTGGAGGCTTTAGCGGTCAACTGGCCCTAGGAGGCGAAATTGGCATCACCGACATCGCACAACTCGAAGCCATCGCCGAAGGACAACTCGAACTACTCGGTTCAGCCATTCCCGTTCAGGCGGCGTTACAGAATGGCAACTGGGAAACCGTCTTCACCGCTGAAAACCTAACGCCACCCCGCCAAGTCTTACCTCAGCCGTTAGCGGACTTGCCCTTGGGGGCAATCTCGGGCAGCCTGCAAGTGGCCGGAACTGTCGCCGATTTAGAGTCGTTCAATCTCGCCAATCTCGCGGGTCGAACCTCCTTAACCACCCGCATTGCCGAGAGTCCCCTACGTCTGGAAGCTGAACTGGGTGAAGGGGTTTGGCAGGCCCAACTCATCACAAACGGCTTGCCCCTATCGCCGTTTGTGGCCGTTCCCCCCGAGGTTCGTCTGGGAACCTTTGCCGGCCGGGCCGCCTTGGCGGGAGATGTCGCCAGCTTAGACGGTCTCAATCTCGAAACCCTAGAAGCCGAGATTCAGGGACAACTGACGGTCAACGGTGGCCAGGTAGAGATAGGTAGCCGCATCAACCAGGGAGTCTGGCAAGCGGAACTGGTGACGCCAGACTTGCCCCTATCGCCGTTTGTGGCGGTTCCCCCCGAGGTTCGTCTGGGAACCTTTGCTGGCCGGGCCGCCTTGGCGGGAGATGTCGCCATGTTGGACAGTTTGAGTCTTCAAACCCTAGAAGGGGTGATTCAGGGACAACTGACGGTCAATGGCGGTCAAGTGGAGATTGCCAGTCAAATTGCCCAGGGTCAGATGCAGGGAGAGGCGATCGCCCAAAATGTCACTATCACCCCCTTTATCCCCAACGCCGATCTCACCCCCAGTCTGTTGAGTGGTCGGGGTCAGTTCCGCGTTCCCCTGGCGAACCCCTCCCCAGAAACCCTGACGGCCCAAGGTCAACTTGGGGTCGTTTTAGCCGAAGGAGGGTTGACCGGGAATTTCCAAGTCAACGAGGGAAACTGGCTAATCGATGCCGAACAACTGCAAATCCCCCTCATGCCCTTTGTCGACTCTCCCGTCGCCCTATCGCCCTTGGTGAAAGTCGGTGAAATTGCCCGCCTGACAGGATCGGTGAGTGATCTACGTCCCCAAGCCATCTCAGGACAGTTACAGGTGGGCTTCCAACTGGGAACGATCGCGGTCAAAGAGAACAACCCCGAAGACCTGGGCGGAGTGTTGATGGATATTACCCTAGCCAATGGCAATTGGCAGGTCTTGGCCCAATTGCAAAATGCCGATTTACAGGAATTGGTCCCCGGTTTGCCCCAACTCCCGGGTCAAACAGCCCCCCTCGATGTGGCGGGACGCTTAGACGGGGCGATCGCCGTGACGGGAGGTTGGCAGGAGTTTACCCCCATCAACATCGCCATACAAGAGGGGGCCATGCAGGTGAGTGGCTTCCAAGTTGGCGATCGCAGCTATGACCCCATTATCGGCGGTCCCATCACCGCTGACAAAGAGGGCATCCTGGTACAACTGGCTGGACAAACCCAAACCGACCCCAGTCGCCCTCGGGATGGTCTCTCTGTGCGTCTAACTCAGGCGTTGTCCCCCCAAGCCTTTGCCCTACAACTGGGGAACACCGCCGCTAGAGGCTTACTGGACAACAAACTCTGGGACATTGACCTAGAGAACTTCCCCCTAGCGATGTTGAACCTCGAACCCGTCGGCGATCGCGGCCGTCTCCAGGGAGATCTCACCGCCACCGTAACCGCCGATCCCAGTGGTTCGCTGGTCTCCGGGGCCTTAGGCATCCGCGACCCCAGTTTAGGCCTCACCCAAGCCGATACCCTGCAAGGAGAATTTGTCTGGGCCAACCAGGTTCTACAACTCGACGACGTCGAACTGCAACAAGGCGAGAGTCGCTATGGCTTTGATGGCAGCATTACCGCCACAGACGACCCCCAATTTGCCGGGGCCTTAAAAATCTATCAAGGGGATATCCAACAAATTCTCGAAGCCCTCCGCTGGTTTGACCTCGACGACGTACAACGGGGGTTTGACGCGGTAAACTACGCCGACACAGAGGTTCTTAACCCCGTCGGCGTCGGGATTCCCGAGGCAAGCCTGATTCGGCAATTGCAACGATTAGTTGAAATCGAGGTTCTCTTACAACAGCAACAACAGGCCCGAGAGGAGGCGTCTCCTCTCCCGGAGTTGGCCCTGTTGCAAGGACAGTTTTCCGGGGACATCAATCTCGCCGGATCTCTGAGTCAAGGGATTGATTTTGATTTCAACCTAGGGGGAGAGGATTGGCAATGGGATGATTACCAAATTCACACCATCGCCACCCAGGGCGAGTTTAACGACGGCGTTTGGGATATTCGCGACCTGAACCTGCGGGCCAATCTCGATCACTCCCAGGAGACCCAACTGACCTTCAACGGCATCCTTGGGGCACCCGAACAGTCGGGGCAATTTCTCCTGACTGGACTTCCGATGTCGGTCATCTCAGAGTTTATTGAGTTTCCCGACGGAATACGACTCGGCGGCAGTTTCGATGCCCAAGCCACCCTCTCAGGCCAGTTGGAAAATCCAGCGGCCCGGGGCGAAATTCGCTGGAACAATGGCCAAATTAACCAACAGTCGGTGACCCAGGCCCAGGGCGGTTTTGCCTTAGCCGATGGTCGCCTGAATTTTGGGGCGGGGGCAACCCTACGAGACGATGCCGATCCGATTCGGCTACGGGCCAGCTTACCGCTACTGATTCCCGGCTCTACGGTGCGCCCAGACAGCAATACCTTTGAAATTTCCGTAAATGCTCAAAATGAAGGATTAGAGGTGTTAACGGCGCTCACAGATGGGGCTTTGGAATGGTTAGGTGGCCAGGGGTCCCTAGAGTTGGCGATCGCCGGAGAACGGGTGGGGATGGGCTTTAATTATTTGCCCTTAGCCACCCGTGGCCGGGCTGAGTTTCGCGATGCCCAGTTTAATTCGCCCCAACTCCCGGAACCGTTGACTCAGGTGAATGGAACCCTGGAATTTCTCGATGATACGGTGGTTGTGTCTGAATTAACAGGACAGTTTCGTCGCGGTTCAGTGCGGGCGGCGGGGGAGTTACCGGTGTTTTCCCCCTTACCGGTGGAGACCCCGTTGCAGGTCACGTTTGACCAAGTGGAGTTAGAACTCGAAAATCTCTATCAGGGTCGCATTGATGGAACCGTTGAGATCACCAATTCAGCCTTGTTCCCCAATTTAGGGGGACAAGTCCTATTAACTCAAGGACAGGTGTTTATCGCCCAGGAGGAGGGCGGTACTGCAAGCCAAACCGCTGATTTGGAAACGCCACCGATTATTAGTTACGACAATCTCCTGTTGGAATTAGGGCGTGGCGTCCAGATTATTAGTTTTCCAGTCCTGAATTTTGTGGCTGACGGTAAGTTATTGGTCAATGGCCCCTTTGAAAGCCCAGAACCGAATGGGACTATTTTTCTACGGGATGGACAGGTGAATTTGTTTACCACGACCTTTACGTTAACCCGAGGGGAGAATACGGCGACCTTTGATCCTCAGTTTGGTCTCGATCCGATTTTGGATGTCCGCTTGCGGGCGGCGGTTCAGGAGACGACGCGACCTCGGATTATCTCACCGGTAGGGTTTGACCGTTTGGGAACGGGGACGGAAATTGTCGACCCCTCCATTGAACGCGGTGGGGTGGAAACGGTGCGGATTGAGGCCGAGGCCCAAGGATTGGCCAGTCGCTTGTTTGAAGGGTTCGCCACTGGAGAGGTCGCGGCCCAAACGGCTTTGGAGTTGAGTAGTTCTCCGGCGCGATCGCAGACGGAAATTCTCTCACTCATTGGTGGTGGGGCCTTGGGAACCCTCGGCCAGCAAGATCCCTCATTGGTGGTCGCTAGTTCAGCGGTCTTAACTCAGATACAATCGATCGTGGGCCGGGCGTTGGGCTATCGTGATTTTCGCTTGTTTCCAGCCGTCGATCCCAGAACCTCGGTGTTGGGGTTGGGGGCTGAGGTGGGGGTGAACCTCACGGATGATTTCTCGGCTTCGATTCTGACGATTCTCGATCGCGATGATTCCACTCGCTTTAGTGTTCGCTATCGCATTGATGATAATTGGGTGATTCGAGGATCGACGGATTTTGATGATGATAATCGTGGGGCGGTGGAGTTTCAGATGCGGTTTTGATTAGATAGGGAATAGGGAACAGGGAACAGGGAACAGGGGAAGAAGAGGCAAAAGGCATAACCCACCCCTAACCCCTCCCAAGAGGGGATGGCAAGAGGGGAAAGGCATAACCCACCCCTAACCCCTCCCAAGCTAATCTTGTAAGGGTTTGTGAAACCCGGTGAAAGTGTTGAGTCAAGTCGCTCCTGACCGGGGCGATGGAGGGGCAGCAGCAGTAGCCGGACA
>FSSI02000041.1:0-40626 GCA_900149785.2 Phormidium lacuna HE10JO
GTTCGGCTCGTAAAATTTCAATGTCGCCGCCGCCGTTTAAGATGGAAAACCAAATTTTTCCTTTGGTTTGGGTGGGTAACACTCCGGCAAGAGTGCTAACGGCATTGAGGCTTCCAGACTTTAAGATAGCACGGGGGGGAAGGGGACGAACGGTTAAAATTCCTTCGGGTTCTCCGGCGATCGCCACAACATCACTGAGGGTTAAGCCGTGGGGAGACAATTCTCGTTCAATGGCGTGATAAATGCGAATTACGGTTCGCGGTGACATTTGGTTTTCTCGTCCTAATCCTGAACCGTTCACCAGTTGAATTTCTCGTTCGGGGATTGCGGTGGCGGTGATGACCTCTTGGCGAACGGTGGCGGCCCCTCCGACGGCGTTGGCTAAGATATGGGCGATCGCATTGTTACTATAGCGATTCATCAGTTTTAAGACTTGGGAGAGTGGGGGGGATTGATGGTTCAGCCAGGGTTCGAACTCTGGAGGAGGTTGGGAACGATAACGAACTTGGCCTGAAATGGCAATTTCGGGCCGTGGTGTGTCTGGGGGAAGGGTTCGATATTGAATTTCGGCTTCTGAGGTCCAAAGACGAGCGTTGAGTCCTTGTTTGAGGAGTTCGCCGGAGAGGAGGGAGTCTTCCTCAAAGTTCATGAAGAAGTCACCGACGATAATTAAATCGCCGTTGACTTGTTGTAAGCCGGCTTCTGTGAGTTCGTTGGCGATGGCGATCGCGTCTTCCCAGACAAAGAGAGGATTCATGGCACCGACTACCCATAAATCCCCTTCTAAGACGCCATCTTGTACCTCTCCTTGGGGGAAAAACTGGGTCGAGAAGCGATGATTAACCCCCAACTGACGTAAGGCGGCTAGGGTGGTGGCCAGTTTGGTGAGGGAGGCCGCCGGAAGGGGAACGGTTCCGCCAATGTTGGCTAATAATTCATCGTCGGTTTGTAGCCAAACTCCCTGTTGCTGAGGATCGAACCCCTGACGAGCGAGACGGTTGATATACTCTTGTACTTGTTGCTGAACCTCAGGATCTCGATCGGCTAGGGACAGTTGCGGTGGGTTCGGGGGGGCTGATGTGGCCCCCGAGGACGAGGGTTCGGAAGAGGTTTCGGGAGAGGGTTCCCGAGAGGGTTCTGGAGATGGACTGGGGGTGCAACTCCCCAGCAGCAGGGGGAGGCTGGCGAGACTGAGCAGGACTGGGTCTAGTTTTGGGCGCATGGCTGGGGTTTTGCCGAAGGTCTTGTTAGGATAAGGATTAGACTATTCTGGTGAGCAAACTTGTTGTGCGTAACTTCTTGATTCTGTTTGCCCTATTTAGCTTTATTTGGACGTTACAAAAGCCTGGTTTACCCAAAAAAGGCGGTTTTTCGGAAAAAGATCAGGTGGTTTTAAATGAACTTTTGAAGACTCCTGAAGACGTTATTCGTGATCATGGAAAAATCAAAAAAATTCTCAAAATCCTTGACAAAGGCTCTAAGAAGGCTGTTTCTGAATTTTATCACAGTGTTCGTTATCATGTGTTTGACTGGTCTCAGCAATTTGGTAAGCCTCAAGTTGCGCCGATTTTTGAGGATATTGCCCGGATTTATTATCAAAAGGTTTTGCCAGAAGAAAGCCCAATTAAGGTGATTGAGCATATTCATAAAGATTTTGATTTTTTGTGTAAATCTTAGGCAAGAGGCAAGAGGCAAGAGGCAAGAGGCAAGAGGCAAGAGGCAAAAGAAGGGAACAGGGAACAGGGAATAGGGAACAGGGGAAGAGAAGGCAAGAGGCAAGAGGCAAGAGGCAAGAGGCAAGAGGCAAGAGGCAAAAGAAGGGAACAGGGAACAGGGAATAGGGAACAGGGGAAGAGAAGGCAAGAGGCAAGAGGCAAGAGGCAAGAGGCAAGAGGCAAGAGGCAAGAGGGGGGAACAGGGGATAGGGAATACTGGATAACCCACCCCGCCCTTCGGGCACCCCTCCCAAGAGGGGAAAAACATTGTGGGGGTGAAACATTTTTCGCTCCTGCGGGTTGGAAGGGACGATTAGGGTGGGTGGATTTGGGGTTAGTTGCCTGTTCGACGTAGTTTTGACCAGCCATCTTCTAAGAGTCCATAGAGGACGGGAACGACGACTAAACTTAATAAACTTGAGGTGATTAAGCCACCAATAATGGCGACGGCCATGGGCTGACGTAATTCAGATCCGGCGCCCCAACCGATGGCGATGGGTAACATTCCTAAAACCGTGGAGGCGGTGGTCATGACGATGGGACGGAAGCGGACGGTTCCGGTTTCTAATAAGGCTTCAAATCGGGGTTTTCCGGCTTTGCGAAGTTGGTTGGCATAGTCCATTAACAGGAGGGCATTTTTGTCTAAGAGTCCCAAAAGGAAGATGGTTCCAATGAGGGAAATCATGCCAAAGTCACTTTGGGTAATCAGTAGGGCGAGTAACGCGCCGACGATCGCCAGGGGAAGGGATAAGCCGACGACGAGGGGTTCTAAGAGGCGGCCGAAGGGCAGAATTAACACCAACAACATGCAGGTGACGGAGAGGGCCAGGGTTCCGCCAAAACTGCGAAAGACGCTGGCGGCGTTTTGGGCGTCGCCGCCGAGGTCGAGACGAACGCCGTCGGGGAGGAGGGATTGGGCGATCGCCACGACCTCATCGGTAGCATCGCCGAGGGCCTGGCCTTGACGGAGGTTGGCTTCGACGTAGGCCACCCGTTCCCCGGATTTGCGGCGGATGGTGGTGATCTCCTCGTTGGGATCGCTGGCGCTGGTTTCAATGTCAATCAGGCCCGGTAGGTCGTCGATCGCGGCGGTAATCTCTCGGGCGGTTTGGTTGAGTTGCACGAGGTTCTCGCCGAGGAGGCCAATTTGTAGGGGTTTGCTATCGCCGATTTCGACGAATTGGATGTCTTCGACGCTGATGCGGGTTCCTTGGGGCTGGGGGAGGCGATCGCGGAGGTCTTGTTGGACGCTGGCGGTGTCTTGGCGGCGATCGCGTCGCAGTTTGACGGTGATACGACCCCGATTGGGTTCGCCACGATAGCCGATTAGGGTATAGACGGATTCGACGTCGGGATGGTCGCGGACGACGGTTTCGAGGTCGGCGGCGATGTCTTGGGCGCTGTTGAGAATCCTGACGCGGGGATTTAAGGCTGGGTCAAAGTCTTCGCGGGTGTTGGGGTCGAAGTCGGGGTAAACGTCGGGAAATTGCAAGCTTTCAAAATCTAGGGGTGGGGACTCGTCGCCAGAGTTGGGAAACTCGGGAAGGGGGGCGGTGTAGAGAATGTTGAACTCGCCGCGATCGAGTTGGGGAATAAACCCTTTGGGAATGAGGGGAATGAGGGCGATTCCGGCGATGAGGCTTCCGACGGCGACGGCGAGGGTTAGCCAGGGATGGGTGAGGGCTTTGCGGAGTAGGGGAAGGTAGAGGCGATCGAGAAGGTTGGGGGAGGGGGAACTGGGGCGATCGCGGCGAGGTTTGGCGTTTAGCCAATAGACGGCGAGGACGGGGGAGAGGGTTCGGGCGACGAGGAGGGAGATGAGGACGGCGGCGGAGACGGTGAGGCCGAAGGGTTTGAAGAATTGACCGACGGTTCCCCCCATGAAGGCGACGGGGAGAAAGACGGCGACGATGGTAAGGGTGGAGGCGGAGACGGTGAGGCCAATTTCGTTGGTGGCGGCGATGGCGGCTTCGCGAGGGGGTTGTCCGTCTTCGATGTGACGGGCGATGTTCTCGACTTCGACAATGGCGTCATCGACGATGATTCCGATGGTTAGGGCCAGGGCCAGCAGGGTGATGGTTTCGAGGTTGAAGTCATAGATGGCCATGACGATAAAGGTTCCCAGGAGGGAGATGGGAATGGCCAGGGCGGTGATGAGGGTGGCGGATAGGTTCCGCAGAAAGGCGAAGATGACGATAACGGCCAGGATGATGGCGACCCAGAGGGTGTCGATGGTGGCTTGGGTGGCTTCGCGGATGAAGTCGGCTTGGCTGGCGGCGAGGTCGAATTGAATGTCGGGATAGTCTTGGTCCCACTCGGCGATGGTGGTTTCGACTTGATTGACGACATCGAGGGTGTTGGCGTCTCCTTGTTTGATGACTTGTAGGGCCAGGGCGTTGTCGGCGGCGAAACGAATCAGGGTTGGGGCGTTGAGGGTGATGTCGTCGTCGAGAATGTCGGGACGGTCGGTTTGGGGGAGGTTGGCGTCGCCGAGGAGGTCGACTCGCAGAACGCCGGGGAGTTGTTCGAGTTGGGGAATGAGGCGATCGCGGCTGAGGCGGGCGATCGCGTCTAGGTTTGTGTTGGGGCCAGGGTTGGGGCCAGGGTTGGGGTTGGGCCGGAGGGCGTAACTGATGGCGGCGGATTCGTTGAGGTTGAGGGGAATCACCTCGATTTCGGCGGCGTTGGCCAGTTGCAGTTGGTCGAGGCGATCGCGGACGGCTTGGCTGGCGGGGGTGGGGTCAACGCCGACGTTGAAGAGGACGCTGATGACGGTTCGTCCGGGATAGATGCTGGCTTGGATGTTGTCGAGGCCGGGGAGATCCCGAAGTTGGGCTTCGATGGGTTCGGCCAGTTGGTCTTCGGTGGCTAGGGCGGTGGTTTGGTCGCCTGAGGCGTTGATGACGACGACGGGAAAGGTGATGTCGGGAAAGAGGGCATATTCTAAGGAGAAGTAAGCGAAGAGTCCGGCTACGGCGATCGCCAGCCAAATGGCGACGGTCAATACCCGATGCTGAATTGCCCATTTTGAGATGTTGAAGCGTTCTCGCAGTGTGGTGGTGGTTTTGGCCGGCATCCTAGTCTAACTCCCCTGGTTGGCTGCTGTTCCCCGCTTCAGGGAACGTTTGCCTGTTGTTGATCGTCGATCTATCCTATCGTTTCCCTGGCTGTTGCGGGTTTGTTGTCCCTGATACTTTCTGAGTCACGGACAAAATGTTGCAGATGTAACAAAAGGGTATAGAATCTGTAAAACTCGCGACATAATGGGAGTAACGAGGGTGAATCTTCCGTTGCTCGGATGACGTCTGTTTCTGGGAGACCCCAAGATTATGATTGCAACATCTTCTCTGTCGGGAGGCGATCGGGTTCTAACCGATACGCAACCCCAAAGCCAAGTCTATAAAGGACATTTGATTATTCCACGCTATAGTCGCGCCTGGTGGTGGGCGACGGTGATTGATCCCCACGGGGATGAGGTGAAAGGTCCGGGTGAGGGTCATGCCTCTCAAGACCAAGCCATCAGGTATGCTAAGGATCTGATTGATGGGCGATCGCCCTGGATGTAAGTCCTAGATCGGATTCCTAGATCGGATTCCTCAATCTGATTTTCGGAGATAACTACAGTAACAAGCGCGGGGGAACAAGCCAGAACAGTTGACTCTGGCCAATACTCTCCCCCTCATCAGGGAGATTGACTCCAATGACTCCAGCTTTTTTGACAATAAGTTGACCGCGACGTTCTCCCCAAATGAGCTGTTCAGCCCAATGGCCGAGATCGGGTTGATGTCCAACGACGGCGATCGCCACATCGCCGTTTTTGCCTGTTTTGGGGATAGCATTGTACCAATGTAGCCAGTCCTGCAACTGGCCAGCGGGGGCGAGGGCGGCGGAAATGTCGGGTTTTGGACTGAGTTGGGCGTTCACTAGAATTTCGGCGGTTTGTTGGGCGCGCACGAGGGGACTCGTGAGGAGATAGTCGAACTGTAGATTGAGTTCTGCGAGCCGTTTGGCGATTTTACGAGTTTTTTTGACTCCAGCGTCGGTGAGGGGTCGTTGGCGATCGTCGGGATAGGTTTGGGGACTGCGATCGGCGGCAATTCCATGACGAATTAGATAGAGTTGAGTCATTGAGCGGTTGTAATTTCTGTGATTTTTAAAATCAATTTTAGACAATTTGTGTGGTGTTACACCGTTGTTTGTCGGAGAATCCTTTAAACTGTCTTTATTCAGAATTTTACCAACACGAATAATGAATAGACTGTCATGGTTTGTTGGCTTGACAGTTCTGGGATTACTGATGACGGTCAGCCTCTCGGGGCTGCGTCCGTCGGTATCCTCGACTGACTCAAGTTCTTCGTCGGTCACGATTACGGTTTCTGCGGCTTCGGTTTTGAGTGATGTTTTTCCAAAAGTGGGTCGATTGTGGGAGGAAGAAACCGGACATCAGGTGGTCTTTAATTTCGGGGCAACCGGGAAACTTACTCAACAAATTGAACGGGGTGCGCCAGTGGATGTGTTTGCGGCGGCAAATCGCCAGTTTGTCGAAGAGTTAGAACGAAATGACTTGGTGTTTTCGGAGACCAAAACGCTTTATGGAATGGGACGAATTACGCTCTGGCAACGGCCAGATAGTCCTCTGGAAATTAACCAGCTTGAGGATTTGCTAAAACCGCAGGTGACGCGAGTGGCGATCGCCAACCCGGATACGGCCCCCTATGGTATGGCGGCCCGAGAGGCGCTGCAAACTGCCGGAATTTGGGAGGAATTACAACCTAAACTGATTTTGGGGGAAAATATCAGTCAGACTCAGCAATATGCGATGACGGGTAATGTGGATGTGGCGATCGTTGCCCTGTCGCTGAGTGTGGAAAAGCCGGGACGTTGGGTCATGCTTGCGGCTGACCTCCATGATCCCATTGAACAAATTTTGGTGATCCCGAAAAATGCCCCTCATCTTGACTTGGCGAAGGAGTTTGCGGCGTTTGTCAATGGAGATCAAGGACGACCGCTGATGGACCAATATGGGTTTGTTCTCCCGGATAATCAGTCAACTCGATGATTTGGCAGCCTTCTCTTCTCTCGTTGCAGGTGACTCTGGCGGCGAGTGGGGTCATTTTGATCCTCGGTTTGGGTTTGGGGATTTTTTTGGCGAAAACTCGCTTTCCAGGACAATTAGTTGTCTCGACGTTGTTAAATTTACCGCTGGTGTTACCGCCGAGTGTGGTGGGGTATGGCCTGCTGTTGGCGTTGGGCCGGGGAAGTCCGTTGCGAGAGTGGTTGGGGATTGATATCTTGTTTACTTGGCAGGCGGCGGCGATTGCTTCGACGGTGGTGGCGTTACCGTTGATGGTTGAGTCAACGCGGGCGGCGATCGCCAATGTTAACCCGGAACTCGAAGCGGCGGCCCGAACTCTGGGATCGACGGAGGGGGAAATTCTTTGGCGGATTACGCTTCCGTTAGCGTATCGGGGCATTTTAGCGGGATTTACGCTCAGTGTGGCCAGAAGTTTGGGGGAGTTTGGGGCAACGTTGATGGTGGCCGGAAGTATCCCCGGACGGACTCAAACCCTTCCCCTGGCGATTTATGCGGCGGTGGAACGCCGAGAGTATGATCTGGCCAATGTCATGGTGGTGATGATGATGGCGATCGCCTTCGGGTTTCTCTACTGGGTGAGACAGTTCGATCGTCATCCCCATTCCTAGACCTGTTTTGTCTGACGGCCCTGTGTTGTATGAAGAATGACCATCATGTCTTTGACGGTTCGCATTCAAAAAAAACTCCCTAATTATTGTCTCGATGTTGACTTTAATGTTGATGATGATCCGTTGGGACTGTTGGGAAGTTCGGGATCGGGCAAAAGTTTGACCCTACGCTGTATTGCGGGGATTGATTGCCCGGATTCTGGAATGATTATGTTGAATGACCGAGTTCTCTATGAGTCTCGACGAGGAATTAACCGCCCCAGTCGCGATCGCCGGGTGGGATTTGTGTTCCAAAATTATGCTCTTTTTCCCCATCTGACGGTTGGGCAAAATATCGCCTATGGCTTGAAACAAGCTGGGAAAACTGAGAGACGTCGCCGAGTCGCTCAACAGTTGGATCAGATGCAACTGGCGGGGTTGGGCGATCGCTATCCCCATCAACTCTCGGGGGGCCAACAGCAACGAGTGGCCCTGGCCCGGGCCTTGGCCCCGGAACCCGATCTATTACTCCTCGATGAACCTTTTTCAGCCCTGGATGCTCATTTACGCAGTGCTTTAGAAACTCAATTGAGTCAAACTCTAGCGGATTATCGAGGCTTAACGTTATTTGTCAGTCACAATTTAGAGGAAGCCTATCGCCTTTGTCCGCAACTGTTGGTTCTTTGTGACGGAAAGATGATGGCCCAGGGGGATAAACAAGGGATTTTTGATGCTCCCGGAAGCATCACGGTGGCTCAGTTGACGGGATGTAAGAACTATTCTCGCCTCGAACCCTTGGCAACTCACAAAATTCGGGCGTTGGATTGGAATTGTACGCTGGAAACGGAGGAATTGGTGTCGCCGCTGCAAACCCATGTGGGGATTCGCGCTCATCATATTGCGTTTTTGGACAGTTTAGAGGGGTCTAATCGTTTCCCGGCTTGGATCGCGGGGAGTAGTGAAACCCCTCATCGGCAAACCCTTTATCTCAAGTTAGGAACTCCTCCTGAGACTCCTCAGGATTACCATTTACGGGCGGAGGTGTTTAAGGAGAAGTGGAACCGGTTAAAATCCCGTCCCTTTCCTTGGTTTGTTGGCTTGTTACCGTCACGGTTGTTGTTGTTGGAAAATCGTTAAGCCATCGGTTGGGGGAGTTTGGGCGATGGTTGGGCTATTGATGAGTCACTGGGGAGTCACTGGGGAGGAACTGAAGCCGCAGAAGCGGGCTTTTTTGAGGCGTTTCCATTTTCCTCGGGGGGCGAAGTCAAGTAGGGCGCGATCGCTCTCGCTTTGGGACATCCAAAAACTACCGGGATCGTCGTCGTCGGGGAGTGCTTGCAGTTTGGCCCAGAGAGGACGAATGTCTAGGGGATAGGTTTTAGGGTCGAATTGGGGGGGGAGTCCGGCTTCGGCGAGGAGTTCTAAGTCTCGCTCAAAGGTGCGGATGAGGCGTTTGCGGGTGTCGCGATCGCTTTCGGCTCGGTCAAGTTTCGCCGCGCCATAGGCGATCGTCATGAAGGTGGAGACGCGTAGGGGACTTTGGTGGCCAAAGCGCAGTTTAAAGATGAGCCAGAAGAGCGATCGCACCATTCCGGGATGTTGTTGCCAGTTGCGAAAGGCCAGTTCAATCCAATCTCGCTCAATGTTGGTGGTTTGATAAAAGCCGTGTCCTTGTTGTTGGCCGTGGGGGTTGAGGAAATGACGCGCCCAGACTCCGGGACGAATGGTAACGGTGAAACCGGGGGTTTGGTGATGGTGAAGATCCACTAATTCCCAAAGGGGATGTTCGGCTTCTTCAAAGGCGGGGATATCGCCCTGTTGCAACCAACGGATGGCGACGGAGAGACGACTAACTTGTTGCACTAAGCGTTCGAGTAGGTTGATTTTGTCTTGTTGGTTTAGGTCGCGTCGTCGTTGCAGTCCCACATAGGCGGCGAGGTCGCGATCGCTCAAAGAAAATGTTTCCTGCCAGGGCTGGGCTAATTGAGTGGCTTGGGCGGCATAAATGAGATGTAAACAGGCGGCACGAATGTCAAACTGGGTGATGTCAGAGGCGGTTGTTTCTTGTCCCTGATCCCCGGTTAGCCAGAATTGTAATTCCCCTCGTCCTCGTTTTACGGGTTTGCAGTAGGTCCAGCGTCCGGCTTGCCAAGTCCAGGGGATATCCTGTCGTTGAGTCAGGAGGTTACATCCTTCCCAAATGACGAGGGTTGAGGCAATGTTGAGGCTATTTCCTAGGGGATGTTGTTGGGGACAACCTTGGTGGTGGGAACAGTTTGATCCCACGGGAAGCCAGTTTAGGTCAAGTATCTGGAGGTTGAGTGATCGGCGATCGCGTGTGCTAGAGTGATACCCCAATTCGGATAGATCCTGGGGAAAACAGGTCTCGGGGCATTTCTGGCAACTGGGATAACATGAAACGTTGCGGTAGATCATAATAAGGGCTTAAGTACAAAAAATAGGGAGTTTAAATTGCAATAAGTTCTACACAAAATTCAAAAAACAATCTAAAATTTTTACTCAATAAATGTTTTGTTATCTTGACAAAAATAGTTTTGTTTTTAGACATTATAAGCTATAACAAAAGTAGCCCAACTGCCCACTCACCAAACATCAATAACGTCATGCAACTCACGGCACGCAATATCCTGAAAGGAACCATCAAACACATCAATTTGGGAACGGTCAACGCTGAAGTTACCTTGGAGATCAACCCAGGGGTTGAAATTACGGCGATGGTGACGAAAACCTCGGCTGAAAAGTTGGAGTTAACTCAAGGGAAAGAAGCATACGCGGTCATTAAAGCGGGTCATATCATGATCGGCGTCGATTAGATCTCGATTTCGGCCAGAGATGGCCGTTCACCTTCCCTCGTGAGCCTTCAGTAGAAGGGTTACGAGGGAAAGGTTTGGGGGGCGGATGATGCGGCGAGGGCTAAGACTTCTTCGACGGCTAAGCCACGTTTGAGTTCGATCGCCCGCACTCGTACAGCATCGAGAAGCCCTTGATCGCCCCAACCGGGATCAAGCCTTGGCTCGGCGGCTAAACAGGCGGCGATGGCCCGTCGCCCGGAATGTTTGCCAATGCGAACTTGATGTTCAGCCCCCAACCATTGGGGGGGAAAGGGTTCATAGGTTTGGGGATTTTTGAGGATAGCGTCGGCGTGAATCCCGGCTTCATGGGCGAACGCATTGTCGCCCACGATCGCCTTCCAGGGAGGGAGAGTTCCCCCAGCCATCCATTGATGAACCTGTCGTGACAGTAACAGCAGTTGACGGCTATCAATGCCGAAATCCCAACCTTGCAGGCGACGCATGGCCATGACGACTTCTTCGAGGGCGGCATTTCCGGCTCGCTCACCGATCCCATTGACGGTGACATCAACGACGCTGGCCCCAGCCCGCAATCCGGCCAGGGCGTTGGCGGTGGCCATGCCCAAATCGTCGTGGGTATGCACTTCAATGGGAATCTGGAGATGATGCACGAGACGCTGAACCTGGTGCATCGTCTCGAAGGGATCGAGGATGCCGACGGTGTCACAGAAGCGAAACCGTTGCGCTCCTAGGTGTTGAGCGGTTTGAGCTACGGCGAGGAGTAGGTCGGGATCGGCGCGGGAGGCATCTTCTGCCCCGACGGAGATAAAGCGGCTGCGATCGCGGGCAAAGCTGAGACTCTCGTGTAATTGTTGCCAAAGCCGTTGGCGATCGCCGCCAAATTTGGCCGCAATTTGCACGTCGGAAACAGGAAGGGAAATATGCACCCGTTGCAAGCCGCAATTAAAGGAAGCTGCTAGATCCGAAATGACGGCTCGGTTCCATCCTAGGAGTTCAGCGTTGAGATCGCTGTTGACGAGAGTGCTGATAGCTAGGGCTTCGTCGCCTCCCATCGCCGGGATTCCGACTTCGATTTCGGGGACGCCAATGGCATCGAGTAAGCGGGCGATCGCCACTTTCTCGTCTTGCGTTAAGGCCACCCCGGCCATTTGTTCGCCATCCCGGAGGGTGGTGTCGAGTAGGTGAGGTGAGCGGGGGGCGTGGACAACAGTCTGACAGTCGTTCATGATGGTTTCCTAGCACAAGGAATGAAAGACATGAAGCGATTTCCGTAAATTCTCGCAAAAGAGACTTTGAAGTCTGAGAGGGTTTGGTCTCTCTTGTGGTATCGACCGACGCCTCATCGTAACATTGCTTGTGAGAGATGAAATGCAAGTTAGGATACAAAATAGAAATTTTGCCGCTGCTGGCGATCGCCCCTGGACACTCCTTCATTCGAGTGAATCGGAACAGCTTAGAGTTTAATAGTGTTGCTGAATTTTGCTACAGGTGATACAAAAAACAAGAAAGTAAAAAACTTTAATTATTTCTTTATAATTTGAGTTAACTTTGTTAAGAAAATCTAAAAATCCCATCAGCAGGGCTATTCAAGATTATAGATGATGGCGATCGCACCCATAAATCTAGCTTCAATTGCTCAGTAAGCAAGCACTTTTACTGGATTAGAGGGCTGAATACCTTAACGATTTATGCCCGAATTAGAGCCGATTCATGCTAGACCCCCACCCCCCAAAAAAAATTTAAAATTCTCTAAACCCCCAGAAATTGGACTTCAGCGCGATGGGTCGATTGGGTAATGGAAGAGGCAGGAACAGAACCATGATGGCTTAGAGTAATGCCAAGGAATTTACGGGTCGTTTCATCCGTATAAATACATACAAAGTGTCTGAGTTTTCTCAGTGAACGATTTGCCCAGATATTGTCCAGGTATTGTCCAGGTATTGCCCAGATATTGTCCAGGTATTGCCCAGATATTGCCCAGATATTGCTCAGGAGGACTGATGACCGTTACTCAATCCACATCCGCCCATCCCCAAACCCTACCCGAACCAACAGCCCGCGTCGCCGTGGCCAGCCAAGGACGGGGCTTAGTCGATACCCACTTCGGCCATGCCAGTCAGTTTCATATCTATGACGTGAGGCGATCGCACGCCGAGTTTATCGAAGTCCGTGACGTCGCCCCCTACTGTCACGGGCCAGAAGACAGCCCCGGCGATCTCAGTGCCATTGTCACAACCCTGCAAGACTGCCAAGCGATTATGATCTCCCGCATTGGCCTCGAACCCGAAGATCGTCTGCGCGAGGCCGGAATCGAACCGGTGCAAGTTTACGACACCATCGAAACGGCCCTATTTCACTTCTACGATCGCTATCGTCAACCCCTGACGTAGCCTCAGCCCCCCTCGCCCTCCACCTTGCCCCCGCCATGTCAGTCATTTATCTTGATAACAACGCCACCACCTGCGTCGCCCCTGAAGTCTATGAGGCCATGTCGCCCTACTTCACGCAGTTTTACGGCAATCCCTCCAGTATGCACCGCTTCGGGGGACAGGTTGCCCGTGGCCTGCGTGAGAGTCGCGAGGCGATCGCGGCCCTCATTCACGCCGAACCCAATGAAATCATCTTCACCAGTTGCGGAACCGAGGGCGACAACGCCGCCATCCGCGCCGCCCTCGACAGTCAACCCGACAAACGCCATATCATCACCACCGCCGTTGAACATCCCGCCATCCTCAAACCCCTGCAACGGCTGGAAAAACAAGGTTATAGCGTGACCTATTTAGGGGTGGACGGTAAAGGACAACTGAAGTTAGAGGAGTTGCGGCGGGCCATCCGTGACGACACGGCCTTAATTTCAGTCATGGCCGCCAACAACGAAACGGGAACCATTTTCCCCATTGAACGCATTGGCCATCTGGCCAAGGAACGCGGGATCTTGTTTCACGTCGATGCGGTTCAAGCGGCGGGTAAGATTCCCCTCGATGTCAGCAGCGGTGTCATTGATTTTCTGGTTCTCTCGGGTCATAAGTTTCATGGTCCAAAAGGCATTGGCGTGTTGTATGTCCGCCGGGGTGTGCGCTTCCGTCCCTTGCTGGCGGGCGGCCATCAGGAACGGGGACGACGGGGGGGAACGGAGAATGTCCCTGGGATTATCGGTTTAGGGAAGGCGGCGCAGTTAACGCTGAACAGCTTTGACGAGGATCATACTCGTATGAGTCAGTTGCGCGATCGCCTCGAACAAGGCATTCTCAGCACCATTTCGGATACGCAACGCAACGGCCATCCCGGCCTACGGTTACCGAATACGGCCAATATCGGATTTAAATATGTTGAAGGAGAGGCGATTTTACTGTCTCTCGATCGCGAAGGGATTTGTGCCTCGTCGGGTTCGGCTTGCACGTCGGGTTCGTTGCAACCGTCTCATGTCCTGCGGGCGATGGGGTTACCCTATACGCTGCTGCATGGTTCGATTCGCTTTAGTCTCTCGCGCTACACCACCGCCGCCGAGATTGAACAGATTTTAGCGGTGATATCGCCGATGATTGAACGGTTACGAGATCTCTCTCCCTTTTCCCGAGACAACGAAGCCACTCATCCCTGGTTACAAGAACAAACTCAACGCGTCGGCATCGCCTAACCTCCCTCTTGCCTTTTGCCATCCCCTCTTGGGAGGGGTTAGGGGTGGGTTATGCCTTTTGCCTCTTGCCTTTTGCCATCCCCTCTTGGGAGGGGTTAGGGGTGGGTTATGCCTTTTGNTAGGGGTGGGTTATGCCTTTTGCCTCTTGCCTTTTGCCATCCCCTCTTGGGAGGGGTTAGGGGTGGGTTATGCCTTTTGCCTCTTGCCTTTTGCCTTTTGCCCTATTCTGGAAGGAGCCTCATCATGTGGGATTACACTGACAAAGTTATGACCCTGTTTCACGAACCTCATAATATGGGGGCGATCGCCCTAGAGGATTGTCGTGAGGGAGATGCGATCGCGGTCGGAGAAGTGGGAAGCATTGCCTGCGGGGATGCCCTGCGGCTGCATCTGCGGATTCAGAAAGCCAATGATTTGATTCTCGATGCCCGATTTCAGACCTTTGGTTGCGCCAGTGCGATCGCCTCGTCGTCGGCGTTAACGGATCTCATTAAGGGCAAAACCCTCGACGAAGCCTTACGCATCGACAACCGCACCATTGCTGAATTTCTTGGGGGATTGCCTCAAGAGAAGATGCACTGTTCTGTGATGGGACAGGAAGCGTTGGAAGCAGCTATTGCCAATTATCACGGGGTCTCACCGGCGATCGATGAGGACGATGACGAGTCTCCTCTAATCTGTCAATGCTTTGGCGTGACCGAACATCGCATCAAACGAGTCATTCGCGATAATCATCTCACTAGCGCCGAAGCGGTGACGAACTACATTAAAGCAGGTGGTGGTTGCGGATCGTGTTTAGCCGAACTCGATGATCTCGTGGCAGAAGTCTATGAAACTCCCACGACAACCCAGACTACGGCAACCCAGACTACGGCAACCCAGACCGCGCCAACCCAGACCGCGCCAGCCCAGACTACAATCTCCATTCAGGAAGCTGTCTCTGCCAAAATCCCCAAATTGACTAACTTAGAGAAAATTGCCTTAATTCAGTCGGTGTTAAATCAGGAGATTCGTCCTGTCTTACTCGAAGATGGCGGTGATGTGGATCTCTATGATGTCGATGGCAATTTGGTTTATGTTTCGCTGCAAGGGGCCTGTGGACAATGCGCCAGTTCTCGCCTCACCCTCAAAGGCTTTATTGAACGAACCCTGCGCGATCGCGTTGCCCCCGATTTAGTCTTGGAAACCCTCGAAGTCTAAGAGTAATCGCCTCATCTGGACATGATTGACCAGATATCATTAAAAAATTAAATCCTAGAGATTGCTGTAGAGTCCGTCTGTGCGCTCTACAGTTTTTTTTGGGTCTTCTGGATTCACGGTGGCTAGGACAATTTAGGGAAAATTACATCTCTTTCTGTAGGGGCGAAAAATTTTTCGCCCCTACTACAATTTTGTATCGAATGTAACCCATCCCACTCTATATCCTGAAGAGCATTTTTTTGGATTTTGCCGTAGGGGCGAACCCTTGCGATCGCCCTCCGCTAGTGGCGCATTTATGGCTACTCCTATTGGTTTAGCTAGAACAAAAAAACATTTTATAGGCTTTTTTTATTAAGAAAAAATAAAACTGTTAAAAACACTTCAAAATACGCATTAAACAAAAACAAATAAAACTTCTATTTTGCAGCTAATGCTACAGTTACCATTAAAAATAACCCCTATAGTAGATTCAGATGAAAAAAGGAACAACAGAGATTCTTCTAACCCGAAATCAGAACAACCTCTGTCACCCCAATCATCTTGGACAGAACGAGCGCCTAGAATGAGCAGAACCTTCTAACTCTCCTCAGCTTCAAGCGCCATTCTGCCCCAACAACAGAAATTTAGATTCTACAAATACGAGGTTGAATCATGCGTAAGATTGCTGTTTACGGAAAAGGCGGAATCGGCAAATCCACCACCACCCAAAACACCGTGGCAGGTTTAGTCGAACTCGGTCGCAAAGTCATGATTGTGGGTTGTGACCCCAAAGCCGACTCTACCCGTCTTCTCCTCGGAGGCTTGCACCAGAAGAGTGTCTTAGACAGCCTGCGGGAAGAAGGAGACGAAGTCGAACTCGACGATATCCGCAAAGAAGGGTTTGGCAAAACCCTCTGTGTGGAGTCCGGCGGTCCTGAACCCGGTGTCGGCTGTGCTGGACGGGGGATTATCACCTCTATCAGTATGCTCGAACAACTCGGGGCATACGAAGAAGAAGTGGGACTCGACTACGCCTTCTACGATGTACTTGGAGACGTGGTTTGTGGTGGCTTTGCCATGCCAATTCGGGAAGGAAAAGCCCAAGAAATCTACATCGTCACCTCCGGCGAAATGATGGCAATGTATGCCGCCAACAACATCTGCCGTGGGATTCAGAAATATGCCGTTTCCGGTGGTGTGCGTCTCGGTGGACTGATTTGTAACTCCCGTAAAGTGGACCGGGAAGATGAACTCATCTCCGCCTTGGCGAAATCCCTGGGAACACAAATGATTTACTTCATGCCTCGGGACAACATTGTTCAACACGCGGAACTGAACCGCCAGACGGTAATTGAATATGCTCCCGAGTCCGAGCAGGCAGACCACTACCGCAACTTAGCAAAAGCGATTGATGAGAACACCAATCATGTGATTCCCAAGCCGCTGGCTAACGAAGAACTTGAAACCCTGCTCATGGAATTTGGACTCTACGCCACGGTTTAAAGCGACCGCTTGAGCTGTGCAACGTTCATCCCCCGAAATTTCTGGGGGGAGAGTCTCCCCCCTTTTATTCTCTATTGCTCATTGCAGATCATGACTAACATTATGATACGGGCGATCGTGCGCCCCGAAAAGACCCCCGATGTCTTGCAAGCCTTGCTCGATGCAGGCTATCCCGCCGTTACCAAAATCGATGTCTTTGGACGCGGCAAACAGCGGGGACTGAAAATCGGCAACGTCGTTTACGACGAACTGCCCAAAGAACTGTTAATGCTCGTCATTGACGAACACCACAAACACGCCATTATTGGTATTATCCTCGATGCCGCTCGCACCGGAACCGAAGGTGCCTACGGCGATGGTAAAGTCTTCGTTAGCCCCGTCGAAGAAGTCTATACCATCAGTACCGGAGTCAAGGAAACTGCTGACGCGAAAACCACCGTCACCGTTTAACCCCTAATCCTTGTTCTCCCTAACTGCGAGGTCGCGTCAGAACGCGAAACAGACCCATGAAAGAAGTTTTAGCCGTAATTCGCATGAACCAAATCGGGCGCACCAAACAAGCGCTCGTAGATGCCGGATTTCCGGGATTCAATGCGGTGAAAGTGACCGGACGAGGACGACAGGCCATCGAAGCCGAAGCCGTCGAAGCACTCAATCAGAATCCCGAGTATGCCAGTGAAGTCCTCCCCCTGCTGGGACGGATTCCCCGACTGATTCCCAAACGCCTTCTCAGCATTATCGTTTCTGACGAGCAAGTTGAGTCGGTTGTCACCACCCTCGTTCGTACAAATCAAACCCGAAATCCCGGTGATGGCAAAATCTTCGTCCTTCCGGTGACTGAGACGGTTCGCGTCCGCACCGGAGAAACCGGACGAGTTGCCCTTGATGAAATGACTGGTTAACCGAGGAACCCCTCATGACTGACACAGCACGCACCCAAGCCGATTTGGAACGCCAAATCGCCCAAGCTTCCCAGGATGTGAAGCAAGCTCCCTCTCCCATCGACCCAACCACGACTCAGACCGCCGTTAAAGACATTGTCGAGGCCTATCCGGCCAAAGTGGGCAAAAAACGGGCCAAACATATTGTGGTCCGTGACCCCAATGTTCCCGAACAAACCATTAATGCCAACGTCCGCACGACACCCGGTATCATCACCCAGCGGGGTTGCGCCTTTGCTGGCTGTAAAGGGGTGGTCGTCGGTCCCATTGGCGATGTGGTTCACATTGTTCATGGTCCCGTGGGTTGTTCCTATTACTCCTGGCTCATTCGCCGCAACCAATTCCGCGCTCGGGCCAATGGCCGCAACTTCGTCAACTACTGCTTTACCACCGACTTGACGGAACATGACATCGTTTTTGGTGGAATGACTAAACTCCGCCAGGCGATTCAGGAAGCCTATGACATCTTCCAACCCCCAGCGATTACCGTTCACTCAACCTGTCCTGTAGGACTGATTGGGGATGACATTCAAGGGGTCTCTCGGGAAATGTCCGAGAAACTCGGCATCAGCATTGTTGCCTTTAACTGTGAAGGCTATAAAGGCGTGAGTCAATCCGCTGGACACCACATCGCCAACAATGGTTTCTTTAAAAACTGGGTTGGCACCAATGAAGCGGCCGAAGAGGTCGAAGGTTACACCGTCAACTTGATGGGTGAGTACAACATTGGCGGCGATACCTGGGAAATCGAGCGGGTTCTGGAAAAATGTGGCATTGAAGTCATCAGCAAGTTTAGTGGTGATGGGTCCTACGATGAAGCCACCGAGTCCCATTTGGCGAAGTTGAACCTGGTCATGTGCCACCGGTCGATTAACTACATGGCGGACATGATGGAAACCAAATTCGGGATTCCCTGGATTAAGGTGAACTTCATTGGCGTCAATGCCTTTGCCAAGAGTTTACGCAAGATTGCCGAAGTCTTCGATGACCCGAAACTCACGGAACGCATTGAGACGGTCATCGCCGAAGAGATGGCAGAAACCGAGGCTCAACTGGCGACCTATCGTGAACGGCTGACTGGAAAGACCGTCTTCCTATTTGTGGGTGGCTCGCGGGCGCACCATTACCAAGAGTTGTTTGCAGACTTGGGTATGAAAACCGTGGTGGCTGGCTATGAGTTTGCTCACCGGGATGACTACGAAGGTCGCGAAGCATTGCCGAACATCAAAGTTGATGCCGACAGCCGCAACATTGAAGAAATCCACGTCAAGCAAGATCCCGAACGGTATAACCCGTCATTTTCGGAAGAAGCTCTTGCCAAAATGGCGGAGAACAAAACCCTCAAGGATTACAAGGGCATGATGCCGGATATGGGTGAGGGAACTCTGCTGGTGGACAACATCTCCCACCATGAACTCGATGTGCTGATTGAACGCTTTAAACCGGATTTGATTGGGTCTGGGATTAAAGACAAGTACGTCATTGAGAAGTTGGGCATTCCTTGTAAGCAACTGCACAACTATGACTACGGTGGACCTTTTGCTGGGTTCCGGGGTGCGGTCAATTTTGCGAAGGATGTCGATTTACGGGTCAATACTCCTGTTTGGAAGTACGTTAAGGCCCCCTGGCTGAACTAATCCCCCTGGTGTGTTCGGGCTTGTGGGGGCATAACCCACCCCGAATCCCACCCAGAACGGTACGTTCCGGCAAGAACGCCCAATGTAGGGGCGAAAAATTTTTCGCCCCTACGAAGCCGGAACAAACCCTACCCCCTCTTGCCTTTTGCCTCTTGCCTTTTGCCTTCTTTCCTGTTCCCTACATTCCCAAAGATCATGTTAGACGCAACTCCTACGACTTTAGTTGAACGCAAAGCCTTACGGGTTAACCCGGCGAAAACCTGTCAACCGATTGGTGCGATGTATTCTGCCCTGGGGATTCATGGCTGTTTACCCCATTCTCATGGGTCTCAGGGCTGCTGTTCCTATCACCGTTCTCACCTGACCCGCCATTTCCGGGAACCGATTATGGCGGCGACGAGTTCTTTTACGGAAGGAACGGCGGTGTTCGGTGGCGGTGCGAATCTCCGCAAAGCCTTGCAAACGATTTACCAGTTGTATGATCCCCCGGTGGTGGCGATTACGACGACTTGTCTGTCGGAAACGATTGGCGATGATATCCCGACGATTGTGCGGGAGGCCCATGAAAGTGGTGTGATTCCTGAAGGAAAAACGGTGATTCATGCCAATACTCCGAGTTATGTCGGTTGTCACATCACCGGTTGGTCGAATATGACGGCGTCGATGGTGAAGTATTTGTCTGAACGCAGCGGTGAGTCGCGTAATCAGGTGAATTTGATTCCGGGTTATGTTGAACCGTCAGACACTCGCGAATTGAAACAAATGCTCGCGACTTGGGGCATTGATGCGGTGACGTTCCCGGATACGTCTGATGTGGTGGATACGCCGCAAACTGGGCATTTCCAAATGTATCCTCAGGGTGGAACGACGGTTGAGGCCCTGAAAACCACTGGGGATAGTTTAGCAACGATCGCCCTCGGCCCCGAGGCCAGCACCCAGGCGGCGATCGCCCTCGACGCCAAATGTGAGGTTCCCTATCACATCTTAGATTTACCGATTGGGGTGGCCGCGACGGACCGCCTGGTGCAAACTCTGATGGAGGTCACCGGAACTCAGCCGACGGACGAGATTGTCAACGCTCGCGGTCGCCTGGTGGATGTGATGACGGATATGCAGTCTTATCTGTATGAGAAACGGGTGGCGATCGCTGGAGACCCGGATCAGGTGGTTCCGCTGGTGGAAATGCTGGTGACCTGTGGTGCGAAGCCGGTTTATGTCATTACTGGGGCGGAGTCTAAGTATTTCCGCGATCGCCTTCAAGGGATTCTAGGCGAGACGGTTCCTGAGGCGGTGATTCGCGATAATGAGGACTTGTTCTATCTGCACCAGTTGATGAAACAAGAGCCGGTCGATCTGCTCATCAGCAATGTTTACGGCAAGTATATCGCTCGGGCCGAAGATGTGCCGTTTGTCCGCTACGGTTGGCCCATCCTCGACCGTGTGGGACATAGCTACTTCCCCACCCTTGGCTACGGCGGCAGTTTACATCTACTTTGCACCATCATCAACACCCTACTCGATCGCAAGGATCGCGATGATGCTGACGAAACCTTTGAGTTAGTTCTCTAACCTCACCCTGGGGGACGGCGTTGGCCGTTTCCCCCTCTACATTCCTTTTGCTAGATTCTTTTTGCTAGATTCCTTTTGCAATTTTGGAGAACAATCATGCAAACTCCCAAACATCATTTATTCATCTGTGGCGGGTTCCGTACCCGTGGCGACGCCCAAGGGGCCTGTACGAAGAAAGGCTCTCTGAGTCTAGTGCAGTACCTGGAAAATGAACTGATCGATCGCGATTTGGAAGATGTGGTGGTGTCCACCACAGGCTGTCTCAAGATGTGCGATCGCGGTCCTGTCCTCATGGTCTATCCCCAAGGAGACTGGTACGGCAATGTGGACGAGGATGCTCTCGATGAGATCCTCGATGCCCTCGAAGAAGGCGGAACCGCCGACGAGTATCTCCTAACGAAGTAGCTCCTTCCAGTTGCTTTTTATTGTTCATTCTTTCGAGCTTCTAACCATGGAACCGACTGTTCTCAAAGGTCGTGAAACGCAAATTTACCGTAAAGGCAAAGAACCGTTTGCGATCGAATGCAACAAACAAAGCCTGGCCGGGGCAGTCAGCCAGCGGGCCTGTGTCTTCTGCGGTTCACGGGTTGTCCTCTACCCCATCGCCGATGCGTTGCATCTCGTTCACGGTCCCGTCGGCTGTGCCGTCTATACCTGGGACATTCGCGGTGCGTTATCCTCCGGTCCTGAACTGCACCGCCTCAGTTTTTCGACGGATTTACAAGAACGAGATGTCATTTTTGGCGGTGAAGAGAAACTCAAAAATGCCCTTCTCGAACTCATTGAACGCTATGAACCCAATGCGGCTTTTGTCTATTCAACCTGTATTGTGGGCATTATTGGCGACAACTTAGAAGCCATTTGCAATCAAGTAACAGACGTAACCGGAATCCCCGTGATTCCGGTGCAATCGGAAGGGTTTAAGGGCAACAAACGGGCGGGATATAATGCTGCTTGTAAAGCCATGTTCCGCCTAGTGGGAACCGGTGACACCTCTGACATTTCCCCCCATAGTATTAACATCCTCGGAGACTTCAACCTAGCCGGAGAAATCTGGATTATCCGGCAATACTTCGAGAAAATGGGGGTTCAAGTGGTGGCCAACATCACCGGAGATGGTCGGGTGGCCGATATCTCGCGATCGCACGGTGCGGCCCTGAATGTGGTTCAATGTTCCGGGGCCACCTTAGATTTAGCTAAAATGATGCAAGACACCTACGGCGTTCCTTTTGAACGCGTTTCGTATTTTGGTGTCGAAGACATGGCAGAATCCTTATACAAAGTTGCCCGCTTCTTCAAGGATGACCCAGAAATTCTCAAACGCGCCCAACTTGTTGTTCGAGAAGAACTCTCAATTCTCTATCCCAAACTGTTGGAATACCGGAAAGACTTAGAAGGAAAAAAAGCGGCGATTTACGTCGGCGGCTCGTTCAAAGCTTTCTCCCTGGTCAAAGCCTTTCGTCTTTTGGGGATGGATGTGGTCATGGTGGGGTCACAAACTGGGACGAAAGAGGATTATCAAGAACTGCAAGAAATCACCGACGAAGGAACGATTATTGTGGATGATTCTAATCCCTTAGAACTGTCGGCGTTTTTGCAAGAAAAGGATGTCGATATCTTCGTCGGTGGTGTAAAAGAACGTCCCATTGCC
This sequence comes from Phormidium lacuna HE10JO, assembly GCA_900149785.2. Lineage (GTDB taxonomy): Bacteria > Cyanobacteriota > Cyanobacteriia > Cyanobacteriales > Geitlerinemataceae > Sodalinema > Sodalinema lacuna_A. The sequence goes on from FSSI02000041.1 coordinate 22,349, forward strand.
TACAAGTTAGGTTTAGGATTTTGCGACCACAATCACGAACGCAAGGAAGCCCTAGAAGGCTTTGAAGGAATGTTAAACTTCGCCCGAGAAGTTCACAGCACTGTGATGAGTCCAGTCTGGCAATTCATGCCCCGACGGACAGGCTAATCCCTACATCTCCCCTCTAGGGAGGGGTGCCCGCCAGGGCGGGGTGGGTCCTCCCCTCTAGGGAGGGGTGCCCGCCAGGGCGGGGTGGGTCCTCCCCTCCACCGGAGGGGTGCCCGCCAGGGCGGGGTGGGTCCTCCCCTCCACCGGAGGGGGCCGGGGTGTTTTCCCCCAGCGAGCGGTGCGTTCCGGCAAGTTCTAATTGAACGCCAAAGCCAACACCTCTTGCCAGCCGGAACACACCCTACCCCTCTTGCCTGTTCCCTGTTCCCTGTTCCCTGTTCCCTGTTCCCTGTTCCCTGTTCCCTAACCATGAAACACACCGCAAAACTCAAAACCGGTCATCCCTATATTTCCACAACCAATGCCTGCAAACTGTGCAAACCTCTCGGGGCTTGTATTGCCTTTCGGGGAATTGAAGGAACGATGCCGTTTCTGCATGGGTCTCAGGGTTGTGCGACCTATATGCGTCGCTATATTATCAGCCATTTCCGCGAACCCATTGATATCGCCTCGTCTTCTCTGAGTGAAAAACACGCCGTGTATGGTGGGGGGTCTAACCTCAAACTGGGGTTAAACAACTCCATTGATAAATACACGCCGAACGCCGTTGGTGTGGCGACGACCTGTTTAACCGAAACCATCGGCGATGATGTGAGTATGTTGTTGCGAGAATGGCGTGTTGATGCCGATGCGGAATGTCCCAATCCTGAGATTCCGGTGGTCAACGTCTCCACCGCCAGCTATTCCGGGACCCATATGGAGGGGTTTCATGCCGTTGTGCGGGAGACCATCGCCCAAATTGCCCTAACCGACGCTCCCATTCCCCAATCCAGCCAGGAGGAGGTGAAAATTGGCACGAAACCTCTGAATCTGATGCCGGGATTTGTCTCGACGGCGGATTTACGGCATCTGCGGGATGTCTGTGAGGACTTTGGCTTAGAACCGACGATTCTCCCGGACTATTCTGATACTCTTGATGCCCCTGTGATGGCGGAATATGAGAAACTCACATCTGGAGGAACCTCCCTCCAATCGATTCGCAAAATGCCTCAGGCGATCGCCTCAGTTGAGTTTGGGCGCGTTCTCTCGGCCTGTGGCCAGACTGGCGGCGAACTGTTGCAAGAGAAAGCCGACGTGCCTCTCTATGCCATGGGAATGCCGATTGGGGTGCGCGAGAGCGATCGCTTTTTCAACACCCTGTCTCACCTCAGTAAGCGCCCCATCCCCCGCCGCCACGACCTAGAACGGGGTCGTCTCCTCGATGCCTATGCCGATGGCCATAAGTATCTCTTTGGCAAACGGGCGATCGTCTACGGTGAAGAAGACCTGGTGGTGGGCCTAACCGCCTTTCTCTCAGAAATTGGTGTACAGCCGGTTCTCTGCGCCTCTGGGGGGTCGAGTGGCTATCTCAAAGATGCGATCGCCGCCGTCACCGATGGACTGCTACGAGAAGCCCCCCAAGTCCGAGACGACGTAGATTTCTTCGACATTGCCCAAGATGCCCTCACCCTGAAGCCGGACTTTCTCATCGGCAACAGCAAAGGCTACAGCTTCGCCCGCGAACAAGGGATTCCCCTGATTCGCGTCGGCTTCCCCATCCACGATCGCATGGGCGGACAACGCATCCTCCATCTCGGCTATCGGGGCAGCCAAAACCTCTTTGATTTAACAGTAAACGCCATCATCGCCAAGAAACAACGAGACTCTCCCGTCGGCTACGGCTATATCTAACCCTATTGTTAGCTTGCCTCTTGCCTCTTGCCTCTTGCCTTCTTTTGCCTCTTGCCTCTTGCCTCTTGCCTTTTGCCTTCTTTTGCCTTATGACTACCCTAAACTCCACCAAAACCCCCTTAAACCTCGACCAACATCCCTGTTTCAACCCTAAAATTAAAGGGAAATTTGGGAGAGTTCACCTTCCTGTTGCCCCCAAATGCAACGTGCAATGCAACTTCTGCAATCGTAAATATGATTGCGTCAACGAAAGCCGTCCCGGTGTCACCAGTAAAGTACTCGAACCCCATCAGGCGGCCGAGTACATGGCGAAAATCCTAGAGAAAGAACCCCGCATCACCGTCGCCGGAATTGCTGGACCGGGGGACCCCTTTGCCAATGCTTGGGAAACCCTAGAAACCATGCGCCTGTTGCGGGAACGCTTCCCGGATTTAATCCTCTGTCTCGCCACGAATGGGATGGGATTAAAAGCAGAACATGTCGAAGAAATTGCCCGGATTGGGGTGTCTCATGTGACGGTGACGGTGAATGCGATCGATCCTGACATTGGTGCCAAAGTCTATCGCTGGTTCCGGGATGGAAACCTGGTGTTGCGCGGACGACAGGGGGCGGAACGGCTGTTGAGTCGTCAGATGGAGGCGATTCGGGCCTTGAAAGCTGCCGATGTGGTGGTGAAAGTTAACACCGTGGTGATTCCAGGGGTGAATGACCATCATGCGATCGAAATTGCCGAAACCGTCGCCGCCATGGGTGTGGATTTATTCAACGCCATGCCCATGTATCCCACCCCAGACACCCCCTTCGGCGTTTTACCCGAACCCGCACCCAAAGAAATGGCCGTCCTGCGTCGTCATGCTGGGGAATTTATCACCCCCATGACCCACTGTACCCGTTGCCGTGCCGACGCTGTGGGCTTACTGGGTGAAGACCGTTCCGAGGAGTTCCGGGGCTGTCTCACCGACTGTTCCACCCTACCCCGCAAGCCCGAAGCCGAACGCCCCTACGTCGCCGTCGCCACCTTTGAAGGGGTGTTAGTCAACGAACATCTCGGCGACGCCGTGCGGTTACAGATTTGGCAACAAACCCCAGATGGTTTTGCCCTCGTGGAAGAACGACCCACCCCAGAACGGGGTATGGGGCCACGGCGTTGGAAACTGTTAGCTGACCAGTTACAAGACTGTCGCGCCCTCCTCGTCAGTGGGATTGGCGAGTCTCCCCGGCAGATTTTGCGGGAATCGGGACTCTTAATTGTCGAGATGACCGGATTCATGGAAACCGGGTTACAAACCCTCTACAATGGCGGCGATGTCAGCAGTTTACGGGGTCGTAACCGTTCTGTTGGCGAAAAAGTTTGTAAAGGAACCGGAAGCGGCTGCGGTTAAAAGGGTTCCTTTTTTGAGTTCGTTCGTCTCTTGAAGCCTTACTCTATCCCGGAGTGGGGCTTTTTTTTGTGAGACTATTCTCGCTGACTATAATCGGGGTATGAGTTCATGGCAACGGCAATGATTGCATCCTCCGACTTCCCCTTCACTCAAGAAGAGTATCTGCACCTTGAATCCACCAGCGAGATTAAACATGAATATCTCAATGGCGATGTCTATGCCATGGCCGGCGCGAGTGACAGCCATGTTACGATTGCCTTAAATTTAGCCATGATGCTGCGTAATCATGTGCGAGGCGGTGGCTGTCGGGTGTATCTGTCAGATATGAAACTGCGGGTGGCACAGCGTCATAGTTTCTTTTATCCTGATCTGTTTGTGACCTGTGAACCTCGCGATCGTCAAACTACTCACTACAAACGGTTTCCGACGTTAATTGTTGAGGTGCTATCTCCCTCTATGGAAGCATTTGACCGGGGTGAAAAATTTGCGGTGTATCAAAGTTTAGATAGTTTGCAAGACTATGTGTTAATCAACACGGACAAGCCACGAGTGGAGACGTTTCGACGGGGGGACGGTGGGGTATGGACGTTGCAAAACTATACTGCGATGGAGGGAATCTTTGAGTTAAAAAGTCTTCAGTTTCAGGGAAGTTTCGAGGCGTTGTATGAGGATGTGGTTTTTGATGCGGACTCATCGACTCTGATTTGATAGGATACAGGGGTTGACCTAGGGGGTGGAACCATGTCTGAGAATGTGACTCAACCTCAGGGATATGAGCCAGGGGTGGACTGGACTCCCCCAATGCCACCAACGGACTTAATCTTTGACGACGGAGAACCTTTGGAAACTCATCGCCATCGCATTGCTATGAATGTCCTCATTGCCTCGGCTCATGGGGCATTGACGGAGCGGGAGGACTATTTTACGGGGGGCAATATGTTCGTTTATTTTAGTAGCGAACAAGCCCGAAATCGGGACTTTCGCGGTCCTGATTTTTTTGTCGTCTTGGATGTGGACCCCAACCCCAACCGGGAGCGTCAGGGTTGGGTGGTTTGGGAAGAAGGGGGCCGTTATCCCGATGTGATTGTGGAGTTGACCTCGGGTTCAACGGCGCGGGAGGATTATGGGCGCAAGAAGGAGATTTATGAGCGGGTGTTTCGGACTCGGGACTATTTTGTCTATCATCCCTTTGACCCCCAGTCGTTACAGGGGTGGCATTTGGGGGGACGGGGATATGAGGATATCCCCAGGGGCGATCGCGGTTGGTTGTGGTGTGATACCCTCGGGGTTTGGTTGGGGGTTGAGGAGGGGACGGTGCAACGGGAGACGGCCCCGTGGTTACGCTTTTTTAGGCCCGATGGCAGTCTGATTTTGTTGCCGGAGGAGGAGGTGCCACGGGAACGACAGCGGGCTGAGGTGGAACGGCAGCGGGCTGAGGCGGCACTGGCGGAGGTGGAACGCCTTAAGGCCCAACTGGGGGAGGAACGGTAGTAGGGGCGAAAAATTTTTCGCCCCTACAATTTTGTATCAAATGTAACAAATCACAGCCTATATCCTGAAGACCCGAAATTTAATGTAAGTCCGACTCTCCTCTGATGTTATTGGGGTAGAACTGTCATCAGAGTTTTGATGTCTTTGAGTAAATCTTTTTTAACAAACTCACTCATTTTGGCAGCCGACAGTGAATCTGAACGCATCTCAGTATGCGCTAAATCGTTGCGGACATCTCGAAGGCGTGACCAAAATTTGGATAACCAATCTAAGTCTAAGTCTGGGATCATCGTGACCAAACCTTCTAAAGCTAGGGGGCGAGGTTTTTGAGTATCCTCTCGCCAAACCACTAAAGAATTTAGACCCCGTTCAACATCTTGACGTTCGTCTTTACCTAGGTAGTTAAATTTCAGAGCTATACATAGAACTGAAACGGTTAGCTCTCGCCCCAGTAAAATTGCCTGAGCACTCAATGATTTGTCAATATACCACCCGAGCAAGTCAACCTGCTTACGTAAGGTTTCTTGGGAACTTGCTTCTCGCGGGTTAGGGAGGGCAAATTGATGATAATCGGCTTGAATTTTATCCAGCAACAATGAAAAAGGTTGGGCAAATGCACCGACATCTTCTTGTAAATCTTCGTAAGAAATCTTGTCTAAAAGTGCCGTTTCTTCCATGAGTTTTAAAGGACGAACCAACTCAATACTCTCGGAAATCGCTTGAATTCGCTTGCCAAAATTACTCAATTGACGAGGACTCACCGGTTCCCGTTTTTGCCGTCCCTGTTTGTAAAAGTCACGTTGAATATTGGTCAGAAGTTGACCTAAATCCTTAGCAGAACCGGTATCGAGGAATTTATCCGTCGCCGTCAGCCAATCGATGAATTTGAGGGTTGGGGTGAGGTCAAAAATGGGCGATCGCGGGCGATCGCGTTCATAAGCCCCATAATACACGCCACCAATCTTGACATTACGGGACTTTTGCAAATAAGTACCCGCCAGGAAGACAAACAGTGGAATGGAACGGAACGAATGCGTGACATCTAAAACAATCGTTTCCCCAGGTTCCACGGCATTCACAACCGCCTCAAAAATTTGCCAAAGTTCCTCCTCAGAGCGACCTGATGGAATAAAAACCTCCTCAGCATTTTCCACAGCTTTTGAGAACATCATCCAATGAGTGTCTCGGGCTTCCGTGGTCAAAAAGGCTTGAACGGTGTCAATGTCGAAAAAATCATTGATGGCCGCCGCGACATACTTAGTTGTGACCTCTTTGTCTTCCCAAGTATAGGTGGTTTGAGCGTAATTTCCCGTGCCTAGAAAAGTTAGAAGTTTCATTTTGTTTTTCGTGGACTTAAGATTGAGTATTTGGCTTAGTTGGCTGAATGGGGAAGCTGTCAGGAGCGGGATCCGCTAAATCTGGAAGCGTCAGTTTCATTCCCGATTCATTTCTGCTTTCTCGTTCATTCTCCACAAACCACTTGAACGCTTCGCCTGCCGGAGTTGGCTCGGGAGTCACTCGTGGATAGCGAACCGCAGCATTGTCGTCAAACCCTTTCGCGGAACGGCCAAAAGCGGTAATAAAGCGCACATCCTCAAAGTCTCCACCATAGGTAGCTTCTACGGATTTTTGATAGGCTTTCACACATTGACTGACATTAATGGGTTTAACCACAACTTCATCGGGGAGTAGGGTTTGATAAAACTCCGACCAATCCTGACCGGGACGTAAATCCGTCTCGGACTCGATTAAATCTAGCCGGACACTGCCAAAACCTAGAGGCTTTCCACCTCCTAAACGATGGAAATGAAGGTCGGGGAGGGTCAACAGATACAACAGGCCGCCGAGTTCCACTTCGGATAAGTTCACCACATCAATATCGAAGGTAAACTCAGTCCCAACTTTGACCCAGTTTTTCATCGACCGATTTTGGTCGTCTTTTTGTTCCACTCCGTTTTGTTGGGGACGGCGGTATTCTTGGTAATGACCTTGAACGTCTCGTTGTGTCTGATCTTGCTGGGGATTGTTCCAGTGACCCTTGGGGAGTCCTTGATGGTGGACATACACTTTTCGACCCCGCAAACCTTGGTTGGTGGAATTGTAGCCGCTGCCTTTGCCTCTTCCTGGGTTAAGGGGTTTTCCTTGCCGGTTTTGGGCATTATAAAAGCCAGCTTGTTCGGGTTTAGGTTGTCCGAGGATGGCGAGGGGAACGGGAGTGTGGCTGAAGTCATCGAGGGGGTCATCGCTTTGACAGGTGACGCTATGAATCCGCAGTTGTCCTTTGTAAGACCCTTTACCTTGTTGGTTAACCCAGCCAAAAACTCGGTCTGCTGGAGACAGTTGGCTTTTGTCGGCTTGGGTGGCCGGCTTGAGACTTGAATGTAGTAGTGAGATGGGGGCTTGGTTGAACAGTCCCCGAGTAATCATGACGGGATAGAGTTCGTCCACTTGACAGCGTTGACCTGAATTGCGGGTTTTGGCGTAGCAGAGTGACCCGTTACTTAACTGACGTTCAGCGGCCCCGCTAATTACCTGTCGCGACCAACAGGAATTGTTGAGGGCGGGGGGAGATGTCCAGCCTTTACGAAGGTCCTCTTTGTGAATTTCCTGATAGTTGGTGATGAGTTCTTTCCATTTAGTTCTCAGGTCATTAGACAGAGGACAAGAAATGGGAGCATTTTGACTAAAAAAGACTCGTTCATCATGTTTGCCGTCAATGTTTTTGTTGGTGATATAGACAAATCCAGAAAATTGACGAAGTGGCTCTCCCACCGGTTGGTGATTACCTTGACCCGATGATGTATTGGGTGCAGTCCCGAGTTTTCCTCCAGATTTTACGATTTTACGAACTTTCCAATAGGAGAAAACTGACGCGCCATTAGGGTTTTGTCTGTCAAACTTTTCTGCCCAAAAATCTACGGCATCCCCATGTTGAGGCAAAGACCCATCGGGGTAGGTGAGTTTACGGTGGGGCTGGGTACTGCTGCGATTATAAAAGGGAAGCCAGGCGGCATACATGGGACCCTGAGGACGACCATCAGAACCAATGTCGGATGTGCCGGGATACAACTTGATTTCGTTGTTTTCAATGCGGGCGGGAACCATCTCTAAGCCCATTTGGGCGGGCATTCGATAGGCTAACCGCATATCATGGGGGTCGAGGACGGAGAGGCGAGAGTTGGTGACGGCTTCGTAGGCGGACCGCAACATCCCTCTGAGGGAGGTGGGGGGAAGGTAGGGTTTCCCTTGGGCGTCGAGACGGGTGGGGAAGGTTTTATGGCCTTGTGCATCTTCCTCCATCTCGGAAGCGTCGGGGATGAGGAGGGGGGTGATGGTGGTGAGTTTAACGGCGATGCGTCCTGTCCAGTGGTTGGTGTGGTAACGACCATGACCGATGGGTTTGCGATCGCCCAATTCCCCAGTTATATTCTTCCGAGGTAAGGCAGGAACGAAGTTATAGGGATTGTGAAAAATGTTGGGATTAACGGTTTTCGGCCGGGGCCTCGCTTGGAAGATCCCCCCTACTTCTCGGACTCGACAGGGTTGGTTGTTGTCTAATTCAAACTCAACGTCGAGTTCATTAAGGGCTTGGGGGTTGTTTTTGTGATTTTTGTAGAGAGAAGCGGTAAGAATGCTTTTGCCAATCCCAAAGGTTTTGCTCTCATTAGAATCATCTTGAAACCGCAATTCAATTGAGCCATTATTTTTGACTTTCAACTCACCTTTTAATACAGGCATTACTGAACCTCCAATTTAACTAAACGTTCTTCGATGACGGCAACATTGCCAAACTTATCCACCTCAGCAAGATATTCCCGAGAGTGGAGAGAAACCCGTTGGTCTTTTTTCAACGACTGGCTGAGAGGAACATCCAGTTTGCCGATGCGGGCTTCAGCCAGGCGTTGCCAGCCCTGTTTGGGGTTAACCTGGGGGATGGCTTTACCCCAAAGAAGATAGGTTTGACTCAGATGACTGTTCAGGGTGGTTGTCTTGAGGCTGAAGGTCTCAGAATTGAGGTCGAGATCCTCATCCTTGTCGGCGAGAATCACGAGAAACCCATTTCCCTGATTCTCATTCAGCCAACGCACTTCACAGGTTTCATTGAAAATGCGGGCTTCAAAGTAGTGGCTTAGGTCTAGGAATTGACCGTCGCTACCGCAGATGTTGCCGTTTTGAACTTGGGCAAGATGACAGGCTTGGGGGGAGTAAAGGAGGGCATTGGCCCCCATCTGTTGCGCCTGAGTTGTCTGAATGGCTTGGTCTAGGGACATGGGCGATCGACTGACCCAACTGTATAATTTTTCTGTCATGCTGCACCTTTGCTTTGGTTTTGTTCAATCCAGTCTTGCCAGGCGACGCTTAATTCCAAACGTAAGTCGTCGCTGAGTTGGGAAAAATCGCGTCCTAGGCTGAGTTCTCCCGCCAGTCCGGGGATGTCGCTGTCTCCCTGAACCTGGAGGGTCATGTCGGTGACGGCGACGGTTCCCATGCCGCGATTGGTGCCGTAACCGATGGGAATCTTGCGGTTGGCAAAGTCCCGTAAGACCAGTAATAACAGGGCAACGGCGGGTTGCACTTGGTCAGGAGACCATTCCTCCAGTCGCGCTAAATCGACCTGAATGCCAATGGGGTCCCACTCCACACCAATCGGTTCTAGGACGCTGTACAACATCCCCTCCGCTGCCCCCCCTGTCCAACGGTCAATGGCCACATGGACGGCGGGCTGGAGTTTCTGATAGGGTTTCGTCCCGACGGCGGTTTGGAGTTGGGACTTGAAGCCATCATGTAGGTCTGTGGCCCGTTCGACGTTGAACCAACCCTCTTCGGAGATGGGGAGGGTTCCGTAACAGTCATCGAGGAAGAGAATCCCCATTTGACCTTCGTCTCGACCTTTCTTGGAGGCGGCCCCAAAAATCTCGTTGATGAGATTGAGGTGGATTTGGTCGGCAAAGTTTTCTCCGGTGGGGGTTTGGCAGACGGTGCGGATAATCCGTTCGGCGTGGGACCGCAGGACTCCTTTGAGGGAACTTCCGGGAATGACGAAGCGCACGCCTGAGTCGACTTGACTGACGAGGGGCAACATATCCACCGCAATTCCGTCGGCTTCGGCTTTGACCATGACGGGGTCTCGGGGCGTCCAGGCGATTTGGAAGTCCAGGGACAGGGGCATCTCGTAGGCGGCTTTGGCTTGAAGGTCCTCTGTCCAGGGTTGCTGGGTTCCACCGTGGAGGAGACTGTTGAATAGACCTTCGGCATGACTGAGGTCTTGGCGCTGGATGTTTAGATTTTCCAGTTTGACCCGTCCTAAGCCGCGAGTTTTGGCGGCGCCGATGCGGATATCTCCGTTTTGGAGGGCGTTGAGGAGTTGCCAGAGGGCAATGGGATCGTCGTCGGTTTGGCTGTCAAAGGTGAGGTTGAGGGTGAAACTGACGCCTTTGGGGAGGATGGCGCGGCTGTATTTGAACCGTTCGGCGGCGGTTCCGCTGTGGCGGTCAATGCCTACTCCTTCGCGAATTTCGATGGGTTTGCGGGTCTGGATTTTGGCATCGTCGATGATAATCTGGCTGGCCCCGTAATCTTTGGTTTTATGGTCGCCCCAGATCTGTTTGATGGATGTGTCATTGTCATTTTGATTGGGTAATCGGGTCATCCAACTGCGGAAGGCGCCGGCGAGACTGGTTCCGGGAAGGTAGTATTGACCGCGACCGTTGACAGCCAGGGCTAGGTCGGTGTCGGCGTCGCCGCCAACGCCTCCGATATGGATGGGGGTTTGGGCTTTGAGTTCGCCGGTGATACTCCAGCGGTTGTGAATTTGTCGTGCCATGTTGGGGTTTTGGGTTAGTGGTTCTGCTGGGCTTTTTCGAGGTCTCGTTTGTGGGCGCGAATCATGGCATCGACTAGGGTGCGGACGGCTTCGGCCCAGAGGGTGGCTTGGAGTTTGCTGGTTCCATTGTCGGTGAGGGTCAGTTTTTTAGAGTCCAGGTTGAGGATTTGCCAAATTTGGTTGGTATTGGTTACCAGTTGTTGGATTTTGTCAAGGCTTTTTCCGGGCCATTTTTCTTGACGATTGTCAACTTGTTTTAGGGCATTAATCCAGGTACTGACGGCGTTAGGGTCTTCTCGTTTTCTGAGTTTTCCTAGGACCGATCGCAGTCCCCCCAATTGACTCATGGGTGGGCAACTTTCCTTTCCCTTGCTTGTACTCTTAATTTTGATGCCCAGGACTTCTTCTCGTGTTTGAGAACTTTGGGCGATCGCCAACGCTTGGGACTGAATCGCCTCACGCCAGGCAGCTTTTTCGATGAGGCGGGCGTATTTGAAAACGTCATCAGGCACTTTTTGGGTTGTGGCTGTAGTTTTGGTTTTTGAAAGTAAAATAACTTTGGTCTCTTTTGTTTGAGACTTATCTGACTCTGAATCTCGCTTTTTTTCTCTCAAGTTGTCGGTGAGTAAGGGGTCATTAAAGGACAGTTGTCCATAACCTTCAGCGCGACGATCGCCAATCCCTCGGATGGCCACTTGTTTGAGTTTTTCGGGGTCGAGATTGCCCTCAACGGTATAGACTAAACAACTTCCGGCTTGCCAACCTAATAGGGATGGACGGGGTAATCCCCAACGCACTTGCCAGGATTCAGTTCGTCGCTGGCGTACCATCATGGAGAAGCAATCGGACTCTTTACGAGACTTTAGGGTTACATCTAATTCCTTTTCTAAGGCTTGCGTGAAGTCGTCGGGATTGAGGGTGGGGTTGAGGCGATCGCCCCGCATCAAGACATCGGATAAAAACCAAACATAGAGAAGATTACTTGAGTCTATATCTTGACTTTTTATCAATTGCGTGTTAACAGAATCCGAAGGAGAGCTAACCGTAATCTTGACTCCGCCATATTGGTCTTTTTTAGATTGACCAATCCGGGTTTTTCCAGTTAGCAAATCATGCCAATTTGGGTCTTTCTCGGACAGTTGCTGATGAACCGCAGCAGAGACTCGTAACTCAGCGTGAAAGGTGAGTCCGGCGGGGATGGCTTCGTAGCTATACAGTCCGCCAACGTCCTCGCTGGGCCGTTGGATCTCATCTTTGATGGTGTTGTGGGTATAGAGGGCTAAATCGACTTTTTCATAGGCGGGTAAGGCGTTGTTTGTCCAAGGTCCGAGATAGCCACCCCGTTCGCCTTTGAGTTGGATTCCTTGGGGGTCGGCTTCTTGGAAGCGGTTGTAGACTTTGCGGCCTTTGCTGAGACCGCCATCGAGTTTTTCGCCGAAGAGACAGAAGGGGGTAGGACGACCGGGTTGGTCCTCAATCTTTAGGGTAGCGTTGGTGAGGATGAGGGCGTTGTTGGCGATCGCCTGGCTGATGTTGACGCGATCGCCCAGTTTCTTGTGCAGATAGCGCAACAGATAGCGACCGGGAATATAATCGAGACATTCGACGAGGTTGCCGACGGTCCGGGCCGGTAACACCAGAGGCGACTGGGTTTCCAAGGTTAGGGGGACGGTGACCCAAGTTCCGTCAGCATTCAAGGAATCGTCACTAAGGCTGACGGCGCAATTTGTGGGCTGTAATTTAGGAATCTTGGGAAGTTGATCATAATGATCTTTCAACCAAACTAAGGGATCTCCGTTGTCTCCCCAGTTGAGTTGAATGTCACAGCGACCATTTCCCCGACGGCGTTTGCCTCCCAACCGTTGTACCATTTTGGCCCCGGCGGTGAGGAGTCCTTGGACAAAGGGAAGATACCCATCTGGGGATAGACCGGGATACGCATCACTGAAATTGACTTGGGCCTCGGCAGTGAGAGTGGCCCCCTGACGTACCATCTCTTCAAAGCGGAGATAGTCAGTTTTGGCACAGCCGGATTCTGGATCAATGGCGACACCGGGCTTCATGAAGGCGATCGCGGTCCTCAGTTCCTGCTTCTGGCCCAGGGCCTGACGCAAGTTCTCATCTAATCGGGCCGAATGAATGGAGACAATGGCGGGCCGAGGTTCGTTTTCTAAGGGAGTTGTCGCCAGGGCCGGTTGATCGCCAAAGAGAACCTTTAGCCAATCATTCCACTGGCCTGTGAGTCCGCCATCTAAGGCCTGGGCCGCCTGTTCGCAGCCATCTCGTAAAATCCCGGTGAGGGTTTTGGCGGGGAGATAGGGTAAATCATCGGCATCTCGTTGCACAATGCTGTCAAGTTCGGCCCGTCCGGTTCCAGATCCGACGTGCCAGTCGCTGTGCATGGTAATCGTGAGGGAGAAGGGAATCATAGGTTAGAAAGGCAAGAGGCAAGAGGCAAAAGGCAAGAGGGGTAGGATGTGTTCCGGTATCGTCGGGGCGAAAAATTTTTCGCCCCTACATTGGCATCATCCTGGGACAACGGTTAGAGAAATTCTTGGGCATCGAGGGCATCGAGAAAGGTGGTGTGGAAGTTAATTTGCCCCTTGTCTTGGCTTTGGTAAAACAAGGATTTTTTCTCGTTATCCTCTGCAAACCGTTCCAGGGAATAGCGTCCCTTAATCAAGGCATATTGGGCGTTGGCGGCTTCTCGACCTAGAAATAGGGCGGTTCGTAGGGCGTGGGCTTGGCTGCTGGGGAGTTTGACGCCGCCATCTCTGTCTTGATCTCCGTCAGGATCTGACTGGAGACGGGTCACGCGATCGCATAACCGACTCCAGTGATGCTGTTCGGCCCAGTCTTTACCTTGGGCAGATTTGAGTTTGTCTAACTCGGTGACCACGTAGGGACGGTTATAGAGATAGGTGGTGGATTCCGGCTGGAGGTTGCGGCGAATGCGTTCTAGGTCAATGTGGGTACTGTCATAGAGGATATGGAAGTCGATCGCGGAACAGGGAAAGGGTGTCTTGGGTTCAGAGTCAGGTGCAGGTTTGAGAACGGTCTGTTTGACGGATTTGGCGGATTTAATCAGGCTTTCGGCTAGTTCGTAGGCGACGGAGAAGGGGAAATGTCGTTTGATAATGGCAATTCCGGCACAGGCTGAGAGGCGATTCACCTGGAATTGAGATTCAGCGATTTCGGGAATATAGGATTTCTGTTCAGTTTCGGCTTCAAATTGCTTGAGGAAGACTTGGGTAAAGTTGAGGGCTTTTTTGCCATCACAAACGACGGTGAGGTCGTCACCCCCGACAATTAAGGGAACGAGGGGAATAGCATCGTCAAAGTCGTCAAAGACAGATTTGACAGCTTCTCGGAAAGCGGCTTCGGTACATTCGTCGAGTTCTAGGGAAAACTCTCGGTAGGCCTCAATATAGTCTCGGTTGGATTGTTGGTTCTCTAGACATTCGGCAAAGTTGAGGAAAATTTGTCCGAGGCCGTTACCATCGGCGTGGACAATTGCCAGCCAGGGAATCTCTTCTGAGTCAAATTTCTTTTCGAGTTTGTTGATGTCACGAATTAGGTTGGGGGCAATTTTATGTAGACGGCTGAGTCCTTGGCTGGCGGCTTCACGTTTGCTGGCGCTGACTTGGGAGATGGGAACTCGCTCGTTTTCTGGGGTATGTTCGAGGTGAGAGGCGGGGAGGCCACTGAAGGAACAGTCGGCGATGATGGGTAATCTCAGGAATCGGGCTTCGGCGGTGGGACGGTAGGGTTGGGTTTCTTCAAAGGTTTTGTGAACGTCTTGGATGGCTGTGTCGAGACTGTTCGTCTGGTCCCAGTCTTGGATGGGGACGAAGACTCCGGAAAGGTTGAGTCCTGGCGCTTCTGCGATCGCCCGCTGGGTAACTCGACGAATCAGGTCTTTGGCATCCTCTTTGGTCCGCGACAGAATTAGGGCTTTCCCGGAAGTGGCAATAATGATTTCGAGGGGTTTGTCGCCCTGTTCGATGGGAGGGTTCAGATCCTTGTTGCGCAGAATCTGTCGTAACTCTTGGCTATTAGACCATTTGCGTAATTCCGGGGTTTGGTTGATGTCGGCAACGGCATCGAGAACCCATGTTGTGCCGGCGCGGTAGGTGAGTTCGGAGGCGCCGATGTTTTCTTTGAGTTTGTTGGTCGAGAAGATGAAGTTCTGATTTCCAGAGGTTTCTAGGAGAACCAGGTAGGGAGAAGCCGTCATAGGAGGGAAGCGGTAGATTTAGCTAGGCAGGTTCGGCTGAGAATCGGTTTGAATCGGTCTGAATTGGTCGATCGCCGTTTGAGACCGGGGATAATCTCTGGGTAAGCTCACCCTATCAAGGGTTTTGCTGGGTTTTACGGATCGATCGCCTTTTATTTAGATTTTACGTGTCATAACACTTGGGTTGGGGGTGGGCGTTGCCCGATGGTTGTTGCCCGATGGACTGGGATGAGTCTCATCATACCCCCTACTTGGAAGACCCCTCTTCAGATTTAAGGGGAATTAGAGGGGCCGTTGAGGCTGCGGCGGGCGAGTTTGGCATAGGTTTTGACGGTTTCATAGGGCATTTCCAGGTCTTGGGCGATCGCCGTCAGGGATTCGCCCAATTCTCGTCGGGCTAGGATGGTGGCCCGGGTTTGGCAGACCTGACGGGCGCGATCGCTCTCAGGACGTTTCTGCTGGGTCAGAAGTTGGTCGGTGAGGTCGGCAATGCGATCGCCGAGATGGGTTTGTGGACTGGGGGGTTGAGGATGGGAATCTTGCCAGCCGAGGCGGGTTTGCCCCAGGCCAAAGGTGGTTTTATGGCCCGTCCCGCAATAGGGGGCATAGTAAACTAGGGCGCTAAAAAGTTGGGCAAAGTCGGGGTTTTGCCGGCTTCCAGCGGCGGAGAGGGTCAGTTCAATGGACCCAGTAAAGCCCGTGACGGACCCCCGTTTCCCGGCGGCAATTTTACTGGATTGGATGTCATGGCGAGATAGGTTCACATGGCTGTCTATCCAGTCCAGGAAGGGGTCGGGTTCGACAAAAATGCCTGAAAAGTTATTCCAGCGGCGTAGGTAGCTTTGAAAGAGGTTCACGGGGTTGGGAAGGGGCAGGTGATGACCCCGATGACGGAAGCTGGTGGGGGAGATGAAGCTGAGGGCGAAACGCCGCTGGGGGGGAGATTGGTAGAGTTGGTCATAGGTGATGGGGGCTGGGGTGATGCGGTGCGATCGCAGGTTGAAGCACAGGGAACGCAAGTCGAGGGTTTTGGGGAGACGGGTAAGCCAGGTTTCGGCCCAGGTGACGAGGGGGGCGCTAAAGAGGGTCAGCCGCCACTGGTAGGGCTGATTGGTCTGGATATGCAGGTGGCGGCCGATGACGGGAACTTCTCCGAGGAGGGGGGAGAGGGTGAAGGCTTTGTCGTCGGGGGAGTCGTGCAGTTTGGCCGAAAGGTCTGGCTGGGTTTGGCGCACGCAGTCGAGAAACCAAGCATGGAGTCCGATCGCATATTGGGGAAAAAGGGTGGCGTTGTCTTGGGGGTGGAGATGAAACTCGATACCCACGAGTTCGCGGGTGGGGTTCGAAAGGGGGGCGGTGACTCCCATAGGCTGATTGGCAGGTTGGTCTGGTGTGATTATAGGGGCTTTTGGTCGTTGGGGTCGTCCTCTTGGGCTAGGCGATCGTAACTGAAGTCAATGGGGTACAGGGGACGGCCCCCGGACATGGATGGGGGAGTCGAGTCTCGCAGCAGAAGCGTTAGGGCCATGTCTCCGAGGACTCCGAGGAGGAGACTACTGGCGAAGACGAGGACGGTACAGGTGATGACGGCGAACAGTCCGAGGGGGGCGATGATGAGAATGACCCAGGTAACGGCGGCGTTGGCGAGGGCGATGGCCAGGCTACGGTAGCGGCTGAGTTGTTTGATGAGTTTGGGTGACATGGGCAGGTTTTAAGAACATCGACAAGGATTGACTTATCCTACAGGATCACCCTGGAAGGAGACTCTTCTAGGGGTTTGGTATATACAAGGGGTACTTTAGTGGGGATTGTGGTGATGACCACGCTCTATTTGACGGAACCGGGAACGGTGGTAAGCGCCAAGAATCAAACTCTGGACTTGAAGCGGGGAACTTGGCGGCGCAGTTGTCGTTTGGCGGAAGTGGATTTGCTGGTGGTGTTACCGGGGGTGCAGTTGACGGGGGCGGCGATCGCTCTGTTGTTGGATAGTGGCGTGGAAACTCTGTTTTTGCGCCGGGATGGACGCTTTCGGGGCCGCTTGCAGGGGCAGTTTCACAGTAATCCGACCTTGCGATTGGCTCAATATCGGGTGGTGGAAACCACCTTTGGCATGGGGTTGGCGCAAAAGCTGGTGTTGGGGAAGATTCGCAATCAGCGATCGCTCCTGCAACGGCGCAATCGAGAGACGGGGGGACGGGTGACGGCGTTGGTGGAGGCGGTGGATATGATGGCGGTGTATGTGCGCCAGTTACAGCAGTTGGATGCGCCTTTGTCTCGGGATCAGTTGATGGGGATTGAGGGGATTT
Source organism: Phormidium lacuna HE10JO (assembly GCA_900149785.2). Taxonomy (GTDB): domain Bacteria; phylum Cyanobacteriota; class Cyanobacteriia; order Cyanobacteriales; family Geitlerinemataceae; genus Sodalinema; species Sodalinema lacuna_A. Next base: position 39,467 of record FSSI02000041.1, read on the forward strand.
GTGCCAAACGGTATTTTCAGGCCATGATGACTCAGGTTCCGGCCAGTTGGGGCTTTGGTGGCCGCAATCGTCGTCCCCCTCGGGACCCGGTGAATGCGTTGTTGAGTTGGGGCTATGGGGTGTTGTTGGCGCGGGTGTTTTCGGCGTCGGTTCAGGCGGGGTTGGACCCCTATTTGGGCTTTTTTCACGCGACGGAACCCTATCGGCCCAATTTGGTGTTGGATGTGATGGAGGAGTTTCGTCCTTTGGTGGTGGATTGGGTGGTTTGGGGGTTGGTGCGATCGTCTCTGTTGGAGGCCCGGGATTTTGAACCGTCGCCGGATGGAGAGGGGGTTTGGTTAGGGAATTTGGCGAAAAAGCTGTTTTTGGAGCAGTTGGAGCGTCGTTTTCAGTCCAAGCTCCTCTATCCGCCCCAGGAGCGTCAGTTGGCGTTGAGTCAGATTATTTTGGAACAGGGACGGGCGATCGCTCGGGCTTGTGTGAGTTTACGGTTAGATGAGTTTGAGTCGTTTGAGGTGCGCTGATGAGTCAGTTGTGGTTGGTTTGTTACGATGTCCGCGATAACAAGCGTCGGGCGAAGTTGGCGAAGTTGTTGGAACAGCGGTGTGAGCGGGTGCAGTATTCGGTGTTTGAATGTCCTTTGGAGGAGAAGCTGTTGGAGAAGTTATTGCATCAACGCTGGTTGGTGGTGTTGGAGATTCCTGAGGATAGTTTGCGGGTGTATCCGTTGGATGCGCGGGCGAAGGCGAAGACTCGGGTGTTTGGCTCGCCACCCCCCTATGAACCCCCGGATTTCTTGATTTTCTAGGGCTGAAATCCCCACGGGGTCAGGGATTGGGGCTTTGTGTCGAATTGTAACGATTTTCGGCACAGGCCGCGTTCCCTGAAAAACTGGGGTCTAGGGGCGACTAGGGGGCGTTTTTAGGTTTTCTTAAGGTTCTCAGGGCTTGACAGTTTCTGGGAAAGGCTGTAGCTTTAAGTAGTGCGCTAATTCTTCGCTTTCAAGCCGCCTTTTCTCAACTCGAAATGGTCGTGTAACGAAATGTTAAGGGTGTTCGCGCAAACGGACCTTGAAAACTCGACACAGCAATGGTTTCAAACCTATAGGGTCTTTTCCTATCTTTTCCCCGCAAGGGGACGGAAACCACTTAGAGGCAGTC
>FSSI02000051.1:0-32714 GCA_900149785.2 Phormidium lacuna HE10JO
CTCCAATCTAGACGGTGTCTGTTAAGAAAATATAAAGAGAAGCCAGGAGGAGGGGTTAAAGGAGGCATAAAAGAAGAGAAGCCAAACCGACAGAGCTATGATGCAACGAGGATACCCCAGCGACGTGAGTGATGCTGAATGGGAAATCATCGAACCCCTTCTGCCCCGTGCCAAGTCAGAACGAGGTCGGGGCAGAAAACGAACCGTAGATATGAGAGCCGTCTACAACGCGATCCGATATATCTGTCGAACCGGTTGTGCCTGGCAATATCTGCCCAACGACTTTCCACCGGCCAAAACCGTCTATGGATATTGGCGCAAATGGGAAAAAAAGGGAGTCTGGCAGCGGATTCACCAGCAGCTAAGACAGGAACTGCGGAAAAAAAAAACAGCGCCACCCCACAGCCACCGCCAGTATCATTGATAGTCAATCGGTGAAAACGACGGACGTCGGAGGAAGTGAGCGAGGATATGATGGTGGCAAGAAAGTCAACGGACGCAAGCGACATATTCTCGTAGATACATTGGGGTTAGTGATTGTTGTCTTCTCTCATGCCGCCAATCTTGCCGATTCTACCTCAGCCCGAATGTTATTGGGCGAGAGCAGCTTCGTTGAACCCACTCTGGAGAAGGTTTGGGCTGACCAAGGATATCGCGGCGAGACGTTACAGCGAGTTGCTCACGGTTGTGACTTGGAACTCGAGGTGGTCGAACGGACAGAACCCGGCTTTGCCGTTTTGCCACGACGCTGGGTTGTCGAACGTACCTTAGCTTGGCTGGGAAAGCACCGACGTTTGAGTAAGGATTACGAGCGTCTGCCTCAAATGAGTGAGTGCTTTGTCTATCAAGCGATGACCGCTCTGATGCTTCAACGCCTCACCTCTTAATCTTTTCTTTATAGATACCCTCTAGAAATTTAAAATAGGTTTTTAGACTATGGCTAAGCGATCGCTCAAAGCCTCACCCGCAGGTATTCAGAATGCTAAGCGTGCCTTTGCGCTCAAAGGATGGACTCAAGAAAATTTAGCCGGGGAGGTCAATCTCAAGACCCGTCAGCCAATCTGGAGATTTTTCACCGGGCAACCGGTAGACCGCCAGGTGTTTATGGAAATCTGCCAGGTGCTGGATTTGGACTGGCGTGAGATTGCCAAGAACCCGCCGGCTGAGTTTCTTGAGCCTGGGGAAACTGTGGAACCGACCCTTGATGAACTCGTTGCTGAAGTGCGATCGCAGCACCACGATACCATTCAGCACCGGTGCGGCATTCTACAACTGCTCGACGTGCGGCATCCGGTCAACATTGACGACATTTATGTAGATGTCAATATCCTAGAAGCCGTTGCCAACCAGCAATGTCTTGAGGTGTCTGCGCTCAATAGTCTTGACCCTGCTGATTTTAACCGGATGGGCCTCGGGATGATTGACCAGCCTCAGATCCCCGGAATAGAAGCGGTCAAGAACTACGGCAAGCTCAGGGTTTTGGGCAAACCCGGGATTGGCAAAACCACCTTTTTGCAACACCTCGCCGTGCAATGTAACCAGGGCGAGTTTGCTCCCGAACAAGTCCCTATTTTTATTCTCCTGAGGGAGTTTGCCCAGGCCGCTAAACGCCAAGACGACCTTAGCCTGTTCAACTATATTCACCAAACCCTGGTGCGATCGGGCTTCACCAACCCCGCCCAACTTGAACGATTGCTCATCGAGGGCCGGGTGCTGATGCTGATGGATGGCATGGATGAGGTGATGAACCAAGATATTAGCGCCACCATCCGAGAGATTCGTAGCTTTTCTGATAAATACCACCGCAACCAGTTTGTGGTTTCTTGTCGCACCGCTGCCCAAGAACTTGCCCTGCACGGCTTTACCGATGTCGAAATTGCCCCCTTTAGCTCAGAGCAAATTACTACCTTTGCCCAAAAGTGGTTTGTGACCCTCGGCAGAACCGCCAATTCCCAAGGACAGACGCAAACCGTAGACTTTACCGCAGACTTTCTTGAGAAACTTGACCTCCCCGAAAACTGGCAGTTTCGCCAATTGGTGGTGACTCCTCTCTTTTTGCACCTTTCCTGCTGGCTGTTTCAGGGTCAAGGGCAGTTTCCAACCAAGCGCACAGCATTTTATAAACAGGGGTTAGACCTGCTGCTGGGGAAATGGGATGAAAACAAAGGGGTAACACGCGATGACATCTATCGGGGTTTTTTACTGCCGCAAAAAATGAGGCTGCTGAGTCAACTAGCTGCCGTTACCTTTGAAAAAGGACAGTACTTTTTTGAGCAGCGCGTCATTGAGCAATACATCGAAGATTACCTGCAAAATCTGCCCGAGATGACCCTGCAACCCGAGGAACTTCAGCTTGAAAGTGAGGCTATGCTCAAGGCGATCGAAGCCCAGCACGGACTCTTGATTGAGCGCGCTCGAGGGATTTTTTCGTTCTCGTATCTGGTCTTTCAAGAATATTTAACCGCACGCAAGATTGTCGCCACCCACAACCTGAACGCCTTAGAACAAGCCTTAGGGGGATTAGTCAGCCACATTACTGATCCCCACTGGCATGAGGTATTTTTGCTCACCGCCGGGATGCTACGCAGTGCCGATTCCTTAGTGCAGTTGATGAAGCAGGAGGTGGATGCCTTAGTGGCCCAAGACCCTCACCTACAAGACTTTTTGATATGGGTCAACAAAAAATCAAAAAGTCTTCCCGGTCCAAAACTAGCGACCACCCGGGCCTTTTACCTAGCCCTAGCCCAAGACTCTCCTAACGCGAATCAGTTTGCCCTAGCTAGCACCCTTGACCAGGGCATCTTTTTAGATGCGGCTCTGGAAAATTTGTTGCGGGACTTTGCGATCGACCATAGCCAGGATTTTGCTTACGCCCATGCCTGTAGTGAAGCCCTTAATAATATTCTAGTCATCGTTTTAGATGCGGGATTCTATAAGTCACTGCAACAGATTAAGGAGCAGCTACCTGCCTCTCACCAAAGCCAAGAGCAACTGGAGACCTGGTGGCAACATAACTACGCGAACTGGGTCGAGCAGCTTAAGGACTCTATTATTAAATATCGCAATATTCACCACCCTTGGCACTTTAACTCTGAACAAAAGCAGGTGCTAAACCGCTACTACGATGCGAATCAACTTCTAATCGATTGCTTGAACAGCAACTGTGAAGTCACTGAAACAATGCGCAAAGAGATTGAAGCCACACTCTTGCTGAACCAACAGGAACTGGATGATCGCGAATGGCAGAATAATTAAAACGAATTGCTACATTTCCATACAAATCAACCTATCAAGACCCTATGCAAACACTAAGTCAACCATCACTGCGCCATAATGCACACGAGAACCAACAGGAATTGCATATCATGTTTAAGAAAGGGATAGAATTTGTTAGGAAATCTAGGATTTTCTATGATTACGGACAAAATATAGACATGATTGAAGACCTGAGTTTAGAGCAACATAGTACTCAGTTGCTGGGGGCTTTGGTACAAGAGAGAGGTTGGCCCGGCCGTACCGAGGTGACGAGCAGCAAATTTTCCGAGTCAGATCAAACCACCAGCGATAACATGCAAGACATGACCCAAACCACCGATGACAAACTCCATCAGCTAAGTCAAACGGCCAGTCATGGGGGTCAGGAGACCTCTCAGCCTCCGACCGAGGACTTCCGAGGCTCCGGCCGTTATACCAATCAAACCGCTCAGGAGACCGTTTAGGAGACCCAGGGTCTAGGGGATGCGAGATCGCCCCTGGCCCGACCCGGCCCAGTTCGTCAGTCTCTGTAAGGAGCAGGGGGGCGATCGCGGATATGACCCTTAAGCAAGCCGAGGGCGGGTGAGCATGATACTTCGTACTGGCTGGCATGAATAAAGCCAGTACTGGTGCTAAGATCGGTCTAGACTAAACAACCTCAGTCTAGAAAATTTCTGGGTATCTCCGGCGGGTACTACTACCTTATCAATACGTTCTATACAAGCGAGTTCCACCGAGTGGAATTAACAAACCATTCCTTTAATTTTTACAACGTTGCTTTTTTTGGAGTTATCTTAGTTCGCTACTTTTTAGTATCAGGGATAACCTATTGGCTCTTTTATTCCCCTTTTAGTCAGTCTGCGGGTAAGCCTGGAGTGCATCAGTTGCCCACCAGGACGGCTATTTGGCATGATATCAAGCTTTCGATACTTTCATCTGCGGTGTTTGCCCTAGCGGCGGCGTTGATTCTTTCAGTCTATACGGCGGGGGGGACTAAACTCTACACCGACCCGCGAGAGTTTGGGCTGTGGTATCTAGGGGTCAGCTATGGCATCAGTCTGCTTCTGCAAGATACCTACTTTTATTTCACCCATCGTCTATTTCACCACCCTAAGCTTTTTTCCTGGCTCCACCAAGGACATCATCGCTCTCGTCACCCCACTCCCTGGACATCGTTTGCCTTTGACCCATTAGAGGCTGTTGTTCAGGCACTATTCTTAGTCGGCCTTGTCTTTCTTCTGCCGCTGCATTTCATCACAGTAATTGCGATATTGGCGACGATGACCATGTGGGCGGTGCTAAATCATTTGGGTCCAGATCGCCTACCCAGCCTATTTCCACACCATTGGCTAGGGCGGTGGCTGATTGGCCCAGCTCACCACTCGATTCATCATCTTAAATATACGGTCCATTACGGACTCTATTTTACGTTTTGGGATTGTCTGCTGGGTAGCGAAGATCCTGGGTACAGGCAGAGTATCAAACATTCATACTCCCCCGATTCACAAGGTTAATGGGATAGGGTGGGTCTTCAGGATATACGGTGTGATTTGTTGCGTTTGATACAAAATTGTAGAGGAACCCACCCCTAGCCCCTCCCAGGAGGGGATTTTTCGTCCCGAAAGCAACTGATTCTTGTCTGTGGGGCAGTGACCATAGATGTAGTGTATCAAATTGTGTACTTGTTCATCACCTCAATCAATTCACTCATGAAATAAAACATCTCCCAATTATTGTCGTTATCTAGGTAAGAGACGCCAATTCGGTTCATTCTAGCCTAGATAAACGTTAAGGAGAGTATCACCATGAGTATTCAAGATAAAGCGAAAGCAACGGCTAAAGATGTTGAAGGTAAAGTTGAAGAAGCCGTTGGAAATTTGACTGGCAACAAGGAAGCTAAAGCTAAAGGTAAATCCAAACAAGCTGAAGCTAAGATTAGCCACACCGTAGAAGATGCTAAGGAGGGAGTTAAAAAGACTATGGATTAGTCCCTGGATTTGTGTGTGAGTGAATTTTGACCTTGTGATATAGATGATGTAGCTGAGGATAAGATATTCAAGCATCTTGTCCTCTTCTTTGCACTCCCAAATAAGTTTTTTATGTTAATGAAATATATTTTTAGAGGTAATAATGATGTCATTTCGACAAGCTAAGAAATTTTTTGTAATTGTGATTTCAACCCTAATGCTGGTTGCAACTATTGTGTTTAACTTTGGTACGACAAGTGCCTGGGCTGCAACCTTGCCAGCACCTGTCGCCAGCCAAGCTCAGTTTATTTCTATGAACCGAGCTGAGGCGATTACGAAGAATCTGGAAGGTCAGGCTCAAGAAGCCCTTGGCAATGTTACCGGTGATCGCAAGAATCAAATGATGGGCAAGGCTAAACAAGTTGAAAGCCAGATACGTAATGCGGCTGAGGACTTGAAAGATGAGATACAGCTGGGCGACAGAGCTAAAGCAGTGGCGAAGGATGTTGAAGGCAAAATCCAGGAAACTGTTGGCAATGTGACGGGCAGTAGCAAGGACCAAATGATGGGCAGACTTAAGCAGACTGAGGGCAGTAATCGAAACATGATCGAAAATGTCAAAGATGGCATTGGTGATTTCTTTAACTAACCCTCAACCCGCACTCAACATCCAGAATTGTCCATCCTACAGATAATTCTGGATACGCGAAAGACCTACCGTTGACCATCTTTGAATTTCCGTTGTTCTGTACTCAAGCTTGAGGTAGAAATATGTTAAATGTCGTTTGGTCTGTGGTCGTGATTCTCATTGTCTTGTGGGCATTGGGGTTTGCTGTCAATATCGGTGGAGGCTTGGTTCATTTACTTTTAGTTTTAGCGTTAATTGGTATTGTTTATAACCTGATCATTGGGCGTCGCTAAAAAGATAATAAAGGAGGTTATATGACTATAGTTTCTTGGATTATTTTGGGGCTACTAGCGGGTGCGATCGCGAAAACCATTGTCCCTGGTTATCAAGGCGGAAACTGGTTGGCTACAATGCTACTGGGTATCGTAGGTTCTTTTATTGGTGGCACGTTGCACTTGTTTATTGAGACAGGAACCCTGGAACTAACAGCATCAGATTTAAGTGTTATGGGTGTGTTTGTTGCAGTTCTTGGGGCAATTGTTGCGATTTACCTCTATGGAACGATGTCCCGTAGACGCTTGTAGGTCATCGTAACTTAAGAATAGATATTTAAAGACGTTGTCTGCACTTCTCTACGGAGAACTGTGTGGACAACGTTTTTAGTTTAAGGAAACCAAATCTGTTTAAGAAATAGTCACGATTCGGCGGGAAGAGGGAGGAAAGAAGCCGACTCCCTGAACAGATGACGAATATCCTGACGTAGACGAGTATTGGCGTTGAGTCGGTGCGATCGCAGCTTGAGTGAGATCTTTCGAGAGTTTGCGAGGTTTGAGGTATTAAAGGGTTGACATTTTTGATGATGTGTGATAATAGGCGGGAGAAATGGGGAAAGCCGTAGCAGCTTCGCCTCTAACCTGACGTTGCTAGGTCTGATGGCCCCAAGATGGAATGCCGGGGGGTTTGGGTCTGCGGTCAATTATGAAGGGTTAAGAGTTGATCCCCATTTGTTCACAAGCGATCGCTCGAAAAATCTCGGGATTTTCACCCCGGCTGATGCAATGTTTCGTAACAAAAATTGTAGTAACGTCACCGAAAAATATTGAATTTCATTGCTAAAATGACCATACACTTTGACTAGCATCAGAACGTCTCAGGCGATCGCCCAATGAGGTGCAGTCTTGTTAGAACTTCTTATAACAGGCATAGTTTCGCCCCCAAATACTGACCCTACACTGACGCTTTATTCACATCCTCAGGCCCTATGACTTTTACCTCTAACCCCATTTCTAAAGACTCCTTGAACGTCAACCTAGATCCCCTTAACGCCTCACTGCGCCAAGACACTGGGGTGTTTATCACTGTTCACGGACATTACTATCAACCGCCTCGGGAAAATCCTTACCTCGATGCGATCGAACGACAACCGAGTGCAAGTCCGTTCCATGACTGGAACGAACGGATCCATGCCGAATGCTATCGCCCCAATGCCTTTGCTAGAATCTTGAACGATCACGGCGAAGTGGTCGAAATTGTCAACAATTACGAATATCTCAGCTTCAACATCGGGCCAACCCTGATGAATTGGATCGAACGACATGATCCCGAAGTCTATGAACGGATTATCGACGGCGATCGCCGCAGTTGTGAACGTCTTGCGGGACATGGCAATGCGATCGCCCAAGTCTACAACCACATCATCCTACCCCTGGCCAACGCGCGGGACAAACGCACCCAAATCCGCTGGGGCAAAGCGGATTTCCAAAAACACTTCGGCCGCGATCCCGAGGGGATGTGGCTGGCGGAGACGGCGATCGACTATCCCACCGTCGAAGCCCTAATCGAAGAAGGCATCCAATTTGTCGTTCTCGCCCCGTCCCAAGTACAACGCTGTCGCCCCCTAGCCACCGAAGACAATCCCGACCCGATCTGGTACGAAGTCGGCGGTGGACAAGTCGATCCCAGTCGTCCCTACCGCTGCTATCTCAAAGATGACGCTGGCCGTCCTGACTCAGACCGTCCCTATCTCGATGTCTTTTTCTATGACGGTCCCATCTCGCGGGATATGGGCTTCAACGATGTCCTCGAAAGTGCCTATAACTTTGCCGGCCGCCTCGAAATTGCCATTCATGGCGACCATCGCCCCGCTCAAATTATCTCCGTGGCCACCGACGGCGAAACCTTCGGCCACCACAAACGGGACAAAGAAAAATGTATCGCCTACTGTGTCACCCAAGAATTTCCCAATCGAGGCTGGACGGTGACCAACTTTGCCCATTATCGCCATGTCAATCCCCCCACTTGGGAATGTGAACTCAAACCCGTCACCGCCTGGAGTTGTTCCCACGGCGTCGATCGCTGGCAAGATGACTGTGGCTGTGGCGGCGGTGGGGGAACCCAGCAGCAATGGCGACGACCCCTACGAGATGCCCTGGACTGGGTTCGCGATCGCCTCGAAGGAGTCTATAACCGCGAAGGTGGGCGTTTACTGCGCGATCCCTGGATAGCGCGAGATGAATATATCGAAATTTTGGGCGATCGCAGTCGCGAGAATGTGGCCGAGTTCCTACGCCACCATCAAGTCCGGGAACTGACCGCCAGTGAACAAATTGACGCGCTGCGACTCCTGGAAATGCAGCGTCACACCCTGCTGATGTACACCAGTTGCGGTTGGTTCTTCGAGGAACTCTCGCGCCCTGAGGGAACGCAAATTCTCCGTTATGCTGCCCGGGCCATGGAACTGGCCGGACAAGTCACCGGACAGGACATTGAACCGGAGTTCATCGCACAACTGGCTCACGCGCCCTCCAATGTGCCGTTTTTCAGTGATGGGGCCGCCGTCTATCGCCATAACGTCAAAACCAACCAAGTCAGCATTGAACAGATCGCCGCTCATTATGCCATCAGTTCTCTGTTCAAGACCTATCAACCTGAACATCGCGTCTATTGCTATCAAGCGCGACAACTTGACTATCAACTGCAACGATTGGGAACTCTGACCCTGGCTGTGGGCCAAGCGGAGTTTAGTTCCGAAATTACTTGGGAATCGGTCCATCTCACCTTTGCGGTTTTACATTTAGGAGGCCTCGACTTCCATTGCTGTATTCAGCCGTTTTCCGGTCGTCTGGAGTACCGCAAGATGAAGGAATCCCTGTTTGCGGCCCTAGAGTCCGCCAGTGCGGCTCAGACGATTCTGGCCATGAACCGTCACTTTGATGGACAAACCTTTGGCCTCTCGGATCTGTTTGCTGAAGAAGAAGAGCGGATTATTCACCAATTAGAGCGGCAAACCCTGCAACGGCTCGATCGCCTCTATGGACAAGTCTACCGAGACAATTATGGGGTTCTCAAAGCTCTTCAGCGCAATCATCTAACGGTTCCCCGAGAACTCCAGGTGGCCGCTGAGATTGCCCTGAATCGACGCTGTTTAGAGGCGGTTCGTGGGTTGGTGCAGCAACTCAATACCTTGGCTGAACAGCCGACGAAGAAAGACTATTGGATGGAATTGACGGCGATCGCCATCGAAGCCCAAACCATGAACTGTCACCTCAAGGTGCCTGAAGCGAAACAGTCCTTGGAACAACTCATTTGGCGATCGCTGTGGCATCTGCTGCATACCAGTGACGATGAGTTGGGCGACCTGACTCGGGAGGAGCGTATTGCCCAAATTACCAACTTAGTCCAGATTGGTGACACCCTAAAATTGGGACTGGCCCTCGATCGCGTCCAAGAACTTTATTATGACTGGCTCAAAGAGGCGATCGCGGAGAATAACCTGCAATCAGGCGATCGTGATCTCCTGCAACTCGGCCAGGTTCTCAAAGTCGATACTCACATTTGGCTGAGTTAGAGACCATCTCGGGTGGGTGGGTTAAATCCGCCCACCCCACCCAATGAAGACTTACAGCGTTAGAGATTACAGCGTCAGAGATTGAGGATTGGTTTCAATCAAGTGAGCCAAATCCTTCAGGAACGCTGCGGCATCAGCACCATAAATAATCCGGTGATCGCAGCTAATGTTCACTTGCATCTGACGTTTAACGCCCATTAAGCCATCCTCCGTGGCCACCACCTGGGGACGAGACGCGCCAATGGCCAAAATTGAACCCTGTCCTGGGGGCAGAATGGCATCAAAGCGATCGACCCCAAACATTCCTAAATTTGACAGTGTAAATGTGCCACTGTTGTACTCCTCCGGTTGCAGTTGCTTACTGCGCGATCGCGCCACCAGGTCTTTCCAGCTACGAGACAGGGAATAAATATCCACTTGGTCCGCATTTTGCAGAACCGGCGTAATCAAGCCCCCATCAGGCATCGCCACCGCCACAGACACATTAATACTGCTGTTATAGCGCACCCCTTGCTCCGTGTAACTGGCATAGAGTCGGGGGTGTTTCGTTAGGGTAACTGCCACAGCTTTCGCCAACAGGCCCGTCATTGTCACCCCTTTTGACTTGATTTGTTTATAAAGATGATCAAGGGCATCGGTGGTGATGGTATAGCCAACTCGGAACACCGGAACCGACAAACTAGCGTTCATATTCCGCACCACCGCCCCTTCGAGGGTATTGAAGGGAACCACCTGGCCAGGGGTAATCGCCGGGGCAGGACTTGGGGCAGGAGCGGTTGTCGCTGCCGTCATAGGAACGGGGGCAGCGGCCGGGGCAGCGGGCATCACTGGGGTCACGGTCGGGGCAGACACGGGCTGTCCTGCGGCCTGTTGCACATCCTCGGCGACAATCCGACCGTAGGGACCACTCCCTTGTAGGTTGCTTAATTCAACCTTGAGTTCTTTAGCCAGTTTCCGGGCGCGGGGAGAGGCCACGGTGCGACCACTGGGACCACGGCTGGAGCCATTTTGACTCGTCGCCGCCGCAACGGATACAGGTTCTGGCGTAGCCGGGGTGGCGGCGGGGGCTGGGGAGGCGGAGGAACTCTGTTGTTGTGCTTGTTTCTGAACTTCGGGAATGTCCGCTTCAGTCTCCGCGAGTAGGGCAATGGTGCTACCGACTGGGGCAACTTCGCCATCGCCGACGAGAATGGCGGCTAAGTAACCGTCATAAAAGGATTCAACATCCATATCGGCTTTGTCGGATTCAACGACAACAACCGTTTCGCCTTTGTCCACCTTGTCGCCGGTGGCTTTCGTCCAGGAGACGATTTTGCCTTCGGTCATGGTGGAACTGAGGGCAGGCATGAAAATTTCGTGGCTCATAGGGGGCGTACCGCGCTCTACACTCGACAAACTATAGTCTGCAAATATCCAAAGATACCATATTCGGGAGAAGGGAACGGGGAACGGGGAATAGGGAACAGGGAACGGGGAACGGGGAATAGGGCCGCCAAAAAACGGACGTAGTGTCGCTACGTCCGTTCCAACTCTCTGAATCGGTTTGCCTGACGGCGTTTATGGGTCAAACGCCTAAAGTCTAGGCGTTGCGTTCCCGTTTGCGGTTGAGCATGACGCCACCGACGGCCAACAGACCTAAAATAGAAGCCGGTTCAGGAACAGATTCGGGGTCAACATCGGCAGATGCTAAATTGCCCGCCATGGCCATACCATCGTTGATACATTCAGCGAAAATGTGAGCGATGAAGTCACCGTCGGGTAATAAACTTCTATCAAAGCTAAAGCCAAAGGTTTCGCTGCCGGCACCACCGTAGCTGTCAAAATCTAATCCTAATGATGCCAGTGCCGTGGATTCGAGCATATTGATGCCACCAACCTTTTGTCCTGAGGCGATGGAGGTCACAACTTTGTAGTCTTCGGTGACGCCTGATTGCCAGTAGGCATCATTGCTAGCGAGGTCAGCCATGTTAGCACCGTCTCCGCCATTTTGATTCACGCTAAGACCATTCACCTTGTTGGCATGATGGGTTAAATCGGTGAACCCGGAGTTTTGCCCGGCGACATTTTTTCCGGTGACGTTTCGATAGACTCCAGCTTCGCTGACGCCGCTGTTAGTACGGTTGGCAAAGTGAATGGCGAAGAGATTGCCAGCGGCATCATCTAAGCCACTACCCGTGAAGTTGAAGAACAAATCGCCATAGCTAATAACATCATCATTAGCAAGACTCGAGTCAGCGCCATCGAGACCTAAGTTAGAGTTCATGCCGATGTAGATCTGGCCGTCTTTTTCCATCATGGCCATGCCATAGAACTCAAAGACACTATTAGACCCCACGATACCACCGGCTTGATGACCGTCGGTGAAAGAGTCCATTGAATAGTTCCACTGAGCCATAGATGGGTTCACGCCCAAACTCAGGGATGCCAGAGTGAATCCGGCGGTGATAAGAGATGTTTTAGTGAAAAAATTAGTATTCATTGTTAAGTCCTGGGTGGTTTACTCTCTGTCTGTACGCGATCTTGAAATAGGTCGTCTGCCCTGATGTCTATAATCTATCCCCAAGCCAAACTGCCTGCAAGGAACATTTGCTGTTTTGTTTAAGTCTTTACATGAAGATGCCTTGTTTGAAGTTTGTGTAAAGATTGGTTGGCTTATTTTAGTTTGGAATCTTCAGTCTAAAAAGATGGTTTTTCCGTGTAATTACTAATTTCAATTTCCGTGTAATTACTGACTTTAGTGTCTTTGTTCTGCTGAGTTATGGCAATTTACCAAGTATGACAGTTTGTCATACTGAAATACATTCAGTACATCTCAGTATCCTAAATACTTTTTTGTGATTTTATTTTTATTTACAAATATTTTTAGTAGTGAATAGATTGGGGAGGGGAAACGATCGCCACCACTCGGCTACCACTCGGCTACCACTCGGCTACCACTCGGCCACCACCCTACAGAGCCGAAATTCGCAGCCATAAATTTGCGTACAAACAACTAGAATTTGAGTAGCTTTTTAAAAAAATACGTATATACACGTAAATTAATCCTCCCGAGTAAGGATGAGACCGGGAAAACCGATGTCTTAACGGATGTCTTAACGGATGTCTTGAGGAGCCTTGCTGAAAGGAAGCCATTGTGATCTCGATCTGTCTGAGACCCCTAGAACCGTCACCCAGACAGTTGGGTAACTGTCACCGGCCTAGGGGATAACAATCAACCGATCACAGGGTTTAGATCGTCGCGCCATCTCAGATAGACCCAGATAATAAAGACAGTTGAATTGAGAAGCGCGATGAATCCCTTGCAATCTTTGAACCGGTCTGGTTCCGGTCAGCCGTTAGGCCCGAAAGCCTCTTTTGATTTACGAACGCAACTGCAAAGCCTATTGTGGTCTGTGGAATTGCTTGAATTGCGATTAGATCAAGATGTGATGGTACAGGTGAACCGAGAGGCCTTGTTGCACGAGATCCAACAAGTCCGCAACACCATCGAGGCCACCTGCAATACCTGCGATCGCCTCAGCTATACCTCCGACACACTGCTTGGCACTTCGTCCCCATGAGCGATCGCCTCCCATGAGACTCATCTTCAGGGTCGTTACAGAAATGTCCTTGCCCATGATTTTCTTCGGATTTCGATGAGTAACATCAGTATTTACACTGATAAAATGATTGGATTCACCCCACATCTTGCGTAGAATCACGAATATTCCGAGCCTCGTTCAACTGAGTTCTCTCGCAGATTTCTCCAATTGACTCCCAATTGACCCCCAATTGACCCCCAATTGACCTATGTTGCATTCTAATTTGCCAGTCATGACCGAGCCTCTATCGCGTCAACCCCAGTCTGAGTTCCCATTAGAGCAGACCCATGAGTTCCGTAGCTCCCTCAACACCATCTTCATGTCCCTCGAACTGCTCAAAGATGACAGCATTGATGAGGAAGAACGGCAGAGTTACCTCAACTTTATCCGAGCCGCCGCCGAGCAAATGAAAACAATTCTCGACCAGGCCCGCTAAATCGGGGATATCTCAACCCAGATTTCGTGGCATCATACTCCCAGACGATTTTCCTAACTTGACTTATGCCCTGGCAACGTCCCGATGGTCGCGCCCCGGATCACTTGCGTCCCATTCACTTCGATCTCAACTTCACGGATTTTGCAACCAGTTCCGTTCTGGCTCATTCGGGCAAAACTCAAGTTCTCTGTACGGTCACGATTGAACCCGGCGTTCCCCGGTTTCTCAAAGACAGTGGCCAGGGCTGGCTGACAGCCGAATACCGGATGCTGCCGAGTGCAACGCCGCAACGCCAACGACGAGAATTACTGAAACTCTCCGGGCGCACTCAAGAAATTCAACGTTTGATTGGCCGCAGTTTACGGGCCGCCGTGGATCTCAAGGCCCTCGGCGAGCGAACTCTGTTAATTGATGCCGATGTTCTGCAAGCTGACGCAGGAACTCGTACCACTGCCATTACGGGGTCTTGGCTGGCTCTGGCCCTGGCTCTCGATCGCCTCGTGCAAGCCGGAGAGTTGGATCGCTCGCCTCTAACTCATGCGATCGCCGCTGTGTCCGTCGGACTCATTGAAGGACAACCGCTTCTGGACTTAAAATATGAGGAGGACGTGGCGGCTGATGTGGATTTGAATGTGGTGATGACCGATCAACTTGAGGCGATCGAGATTCAAGGCACCGCCGAATCCGGCAGCTTCTCCCGCTCTCAACTGAATGCTTTACTCGATTTAGCTGAGCAAGGAATCCAACAACTCCTACGCGCTCAACACGAGGCCCTATCAAGCCAAGGGTAAATACGGGCAACAGACCCCAATGGTCTGTCTCCCCCTCCTGAAAAGAACCCGAACTAGCTTGCCTCTTGCCTCTTGCCTCTTGCCTCTTGCCTTCTCTTCCCCTATTCCCTCTCTATGAACATTTTTCGTCAATATGTCGCCCCAGCTTTAATTGTTGTGGTGTTCTTGCTGGCCTTGCTGGCCACCAGCGCCCGCATTTTTCTACCCGAGGGCTTGAGTTCCCCGGTGTCCGTCGAAAGCCCTGCCCCTAGTGGGGCCAGTAGTTCTCCCACGTCATAAGCACGTCATAAGTCTTTTGTTTGTTCCTGGCTATCGTTTACGCAAAGGATCGACCATCGATCGCGCTCGGCTTGTCAAGTTTGCCCAGCGTACCTATAGTGAACTCTATCCCACTCAAGACTTTGCCCATCTACCGCGACTGGTGGAACAGTATTTGTCCTCCAAAACGCCCCTGTGGTGGGTTGAATCCCAAAACAATGACG
Source organism: Phormidium lacuna HE10JO (assembly GCA_900149785.2). GTDB lineage: Bacteria > Cyanobacteriota > Cyanobacteriia > Cyanobacteriales > Geitlerinemataceae > Sodalinema > Sodalinema lacuna_A. The sequence continues at coordinate 14,988 of FSSI02000051.1, forward strand.
ACCCTGGATTTCCCCATCGTCGTCAGGCGTTGGGCTGTTTATGGCTGGGAAATGCGGTCGATCAACTCGACGGCGATCGCCACGCCCATGTTTTCCTGTTATATGTTGATCCCCAACATCGCCGTCAGGGGATTGGTTCAGCGTTGATTCACCACGCCGAAACCTGGGCTCGCCAACGAGGCGATCGCCAACTCGGCTTACAAGTCTTCGCCGACAACCAACCGGCCATTCATCTTTACGAAAAACTTGGTTATCAGACCTTTTCCCATTGGATGGTGAAACGCTTAAACTAGCTGTTGCTGGCTCGGGCCTTCAACTGAGCCGCCATCGACTGTAAAAGCCGTTTTTCTCGTCGTAGTTTTTCCTCTAGGGCCTGGATTTGCTCGCGGCGAGTTTCGAGTTCCACCGTGCGGCGGGCTAAATCCTGACTCTGTAGCGTCAAAGACTGTCGCCACTGTTCGGCTCGCTCGACTTCCTTTTCCAGAAACTCTGGCGTAATCCCCTTGCCAAGATATTGTCGAACTAAGCCCAACACCCAGTCTTTGGCCTCCTTGACATGAAGCACTTGACGGCTCGCCCCAACTTCGGCCAGCACTAAAATGCCCTCGTTGTAAACGTTGTTCTCCATTTCGACGAGTTCTTCTCCCGAAATCGGCGTCCAAGTTTCATCCGGTTTGCGGCGAGCCAAGAGTCGTAAGGTGGTTTTACCCAATAGACCTTTCTTTGTGACTTGAGCGAGATATAACATAGGGCGATCGCCTTGAAACCAACAGAGCCAACTCAGGAAGTTGACGAACGAAGCCAAGCCATTCAGCTATAGCCGCAGTCAGATGAGATAGGACAGATAAAACCTACAAAACCCCGACTAAAAGGAAGTTTTACTAATTTTTTTTGTCCATTATCAACGGTCGATTATTGACCGTTGATGCTCCCTCTAACCTAAAGGCGACTCAAGCGATTTTGTAACATCGCCACTTGAGTTTCCGCCTCAGCTAGGGCTGTTCGCGCACCCTGTACCACAGCATCCGGGGCTTTGTTGACAAAATTGGGATTACTTAATCGCCCCGCATAGGACTTCACTTCAGCTTCGGCTTTAGCGAGCCTCTTCTCTATTTTGGCGCGAATTTCGCCGATGTCCACCACACCCGCCAGGGGAATTAACACCTGAACGGTTCCTACCACACCAGCGATAGTTTGTCCAGGTTCTTCGGCCAGGACATCAGTGAGGGTGAACGAGTCAACTTTGCCGAGAGTCTCAATATAGGCTTGTCCTCGCTTTAGGATATCCCGTTCGCGATCGCTCTGACTTTGTAAAATCACCGCAATCTTCAGACTTGGCTTAATCTCCAACTCGGCCCGCAAGTTGCGAATCGTGCGAATGGCCCCAATCAGCAACTCAAAGCCTGACTCCAATTCCTCATCAATGCAGGCCTCATTCACTTGAGGATAAGCCTGAGTCGCTAAACAGACCTTATCCCCCGATTGCGTCAACACCTGCCAAACTTCCTCGGTGATATGGGGGAGAAAGGGATGCAGCAATTTGAGAATCCCATCGAGGACAAACGCCAGCGTTTGCTGGGCCACTCGTTTCGAGTCCCCATCATTCCCCTGTAGGCGGGGTTTCACCAATTCAATATACCAATCGCAGAAATCGCCCCAGATAAACTCATAGAGTCCCTTGGCCGCTTCCCCTAAACCATAGTGATTGACGTACTCACAGGTTTGGCGAACCGTTTGCCCAAATCGCGAGAGAATCCAGCGGTCTGCCAATTCCAACGCCTCAGGATTCGGGGGTCCTAGCTGCTGCGGCGTTTGTTCGGCCAGATTCAGCATCACGAAGCGGGAGGCGTTCCAGAGTTTATTGGTGAAGTTGCGGGAGGCTTCGACGGAGACCGACTCATCCTTTTGGCGATCGTATTCTAGCCGGATATCTTGGCCCGCCCCCGCCACTTCCCGAATTAGGGTATAACGCAGGGCATCGGTTCCATACTTATTGATTAACAACAAGGGGTCAATGCCGTTCCCCTTCGACTTGGACATCTTCTGATTGTTCTCATCCCGGACCAACCCGTGAATATAGACATCCTGAAAGGGCATCTTACCGGTGAAATAGCCCGACATCATCGTCATCCGGGCCACCCAGAAAAAGATAATGTCAAACCCAGTCACCAGAGTACTGGTGGGGAAATAGGTCTCTAAATCCTCCGTCTTGTGAGGCCAGCCCATCGTAGAGAAGGGCCATAGCCCCGAAGAAAACCAGGTATCCAGCACGTCAGGGTCACGAACGAGATCCACCTCATCGCCGAAGCGTTCCTGGGCTTGCTGGGTCGCATCGGCCTCGCTTTTGGCAATAATAAAGGGGGTATCGTCGGTGATTTCGCCGTCGGTTTCACTGACGACGTACCAGGCGGGAATTTGATGACCCCACCAGAGTTGTCGGGAGATACACCAATCCTGGAGATTGACTAACCAATCCCGATAGACTTTCCGCCAGCGTTCGGGGACGAACTGGGGCGAGTTGTCGTCATCGAGACAGGAGAGGGCGAAATCGGCCAGGGGACGAATTTTGATGTACCACTGAGTCGATAGGAGGGGTTCGACGGGAACTTTACCCCGTTCGCTGTAGGGGACGCTGTGGCTGTAGTCCTCGACTTTGACCAAGAATCCGGCTTCATCGAGGCGTTGTACGACATTTTTACGGGCCACGAAGCGGTCTTGTCCCTGAAACTCCCCAGCATTTTCATTGAGTGACCCATCTTTGTTCATGATGTTGATTTGGGGCAGGTTGTGGCGTTGCCCCATGGCGAAGTCGTTGGGGTCGTGGGCGGGGGTCACTTTCACGCAGCCGGTCCCAAATTCTCGGTCGACTAACTCATCGGTGATGATGGGAATTTCCCGATTCATCAGGGGTAGGGTTAGGGTTTTGCCGATGAGAGACTCATAACGGGGGTCTTTGGGGTTCACGGCGACGGCGGTATCCCCCAGCATGGTCTCGGGGCGAGTGGTGGCCACTTCCATGAAGCCGGACCCATCGCTGAGGGGATAGCGGAAATGCCAGAGATGACCGTTGACCTCTTTTTGGTCGACTTCGAGGTCGGAGACGGCAGATTGACTTTCGGGACACCAGTTAACGAGGTAGTTGCCCCGGTAAATCAAGCCATCGTTGTAGAGGCGAATGAAGGCTTCGAGGACGGCTTCGGAGAGTCCTTCGTCGAGGGTGAAGCGTTCCCGGGTCCAGTCGACGGAGACTCCTAAGCGTCGCAGTTGGTTGGTGATTTTGCCGCCAGATTCAGCTTTCCAGGTCCAGGCCCGTTCCAGGAATTTTTCTCGGCCGAGGTCGTCGCGATGTTGGCCCTCGGCTTTGAGTTGGCGGTCGAGAATACTCTGAACGGCGATGCTGGCGTGGTCGGTTCCCGGTAGCCAGAGGGTGTTACGACCTTGCATCCGCTGGTAGCGAACGAGGGTATCGATGAGGGCACTTTCAAAGGCATGGCCCATGTGGAGGCTGCCGGTGACGTTGGGGGGCGGGATGACGACGCAGTAGGGGTCGCCGGGGGCGTTGGGGTCGGCTTTGAATACCTGATGGTCTTCCCAGTACTGTTGCCATTTGGCTTCGGTCTGTTGAGGGTCGTATTGGGCGGGAAGATTGACGGTCATTGTGGCCTGCTTGGATGAATAACGGCGATCGCTGATTTTATCAATTATACCGGTAGGTGTGAGGGGTACGGTTGCCTATTTCCGGTTCCCTTCTTCCCCCCTCTTGCCTCTTGCCTTTTGCCTCTTGCCTTTTGCCTCTTGTCTTTTGCCTCTTGCCTCTTGCCTCTTGCCTCTTGCCTCTTGCCTTTTGCCTCTTGCCTTTTGCCTCTTCCCCCCTGTTCCCTGTCTATTGCTTATTACCTATTGTTTGGTATATGATGGCCAACGGCATCTCCAGGAGAGGTGGCAGAGTGGTCGATTGCGTCCGACTTGAAATCGGATGAAGTGAAAGCTTCCGGGAGTTCGAATCTCCCCCTCTCCGTTTTTAACTCATCGTTGGCGAAGCTACTGCTGTTGTAGCTTCTGCCGGATTAGGTCGGCGATTTCCTGGTTCCCTTGCAGAATCGGAGGTAGGGGTTTGGCCCCAGTCTCTTTTCGACTCTGGCGACGGCCAAGCAGTAGATAGGTGGTCATTGTTCCTTTACCTTTGATGGCCATGCTGCCTCGCCGGGTGAGGATAAATCGAGATTTGAGTAATTCATAGCTTTGTTGGGAGACTTGGATTTTCCCGGCGAGTCCGTGGGATTCCATGCGACTGGCGGTGTTGACGGTGTCTCCCCAGAGGTCATAGACAAACTTTTTCAGGCCAATCACCCCAGCGACGACGGGGCCGCTGTGAATGCCGATGCGGATGTCGAGGCGACTGTTGGCTTGGCGGTTTAACTCGGTGATGACTTGCTGCATGTCTAGGGCCATGTCGGCGATCGCCTCGGCATGGTCTAATCGAATTATCGGTAGGCCACCGGCGGCCATGTAGGCATCGCCAATGGTTTTGATTTTTTCGAGTTCGTAGCGTTCGGTGAGTTGGTCGAAGGCGGAAAAGATATAGTTGAGGAGTTTCACCAGTTCCGTGGCGGAAATTTCTGAGGATAATTGGGTGAAGCCAACAATGTCGGCAAAGAGGATGGTGACGGCGTCGTAATCTTCGGCAATGGTCGCCGGAGTATCTTTGAGTTGATTGGCAATGCTAACGGGCAGGATGTTTAAGAGTAACCGTTCGGTTTTGAGTTGTTCAAGTTTTAAGGCTTCTTCTGCCAGCTTACGTTGGAAAAACTGACCAATTTGATTGCAGACGGTATCCATCATCTGCAAGAGTTCTTGGTCTTCATCCAAGGGACTGGTGGAGAACAAGCTTATGATTCCCAGGCTATTTTCCCCGATAGTTAATGGACAAAACAACGCGGTTTTGAGTCCTAGTGTACTGGCTTCTGACTGTCGTTGACTGGTCTTTTCCTGAAGATTAGACTGCCAAATTGATTGCTGTCTAGTCCAAGTTTCTTGAATCCAACGACAGGGATAACGAAAACTTAAATCAGTCCAGGTGTCACTGTCTAGCTGTGGATTCATCCAAATATCGACACAGCGAAGTTGATCGGCTTGATCCGATTCAGGGGACATTTCAACAGAGGTATCATTGGAGATGGGTTGCCAAAACTCACAGATCTCCCAGCCGAGTCCTTCGGCTAAGCCTTGTAAAAGTTTGGGGAGGGCATCGACAAAACCTCGGGCTTGAGATAAGACCTGAGTTACAGTGTTATGAGCGATTAACCGTCGTTGAGCCAGGTAGCTTTTGGTGATATCTCGACCAATATAAATTAGCTTCGGTTGTTCTTGTAAGTTGAGAGGTTGGTTATCAGATGTCGAATTATCAAAGACGGAACAGGTGAATGAGACAATTGATTTTTTGCTATCTTTTCCGATTAAAATCAAATCAAATTGACGCAGTATTTCTCCAGTTTCTTGAAGTAAAAACTCTTGATTTTCAACAAGATTGAAGTTTTGATCGCCAATTAATTCTGTTAGAGATTTTCCAATCAAATCTGATTCGTTATATCCAAGTAAATCCAAGGCGACTTGATTGGTTCTAAGGATTTGCCCAGAAAGGTGGGTAACAAATAGGGAGTCAGGCATCGATCGCAAAATTTGTTCAATCTGCGCCTCAGATGCTGAGAGTTTGTCAACGGTTAGGGTCAACTCATTGGACGCTTGGACTAACGTTTGTTCTAAAGCCATGCGATCGGTGACATTTTCTAATAATAAGACTAAGCCTTCAGGATTGTCGGGGCAATCATCATCGATAATATATAAATCCCAATAGCCGAGAGTTGAGTCACTGTCCGTCGATCGCGCGATCGCTTTTAACTCAAAATAAGACTCGACCCCGTCCCGAATCAAATCCATGACCGCTTCGAGGCCGAACAGTTCCGGTAACAACTCAAAAATGTCTTGCTCAATGGCTGAGTCGCTGGCGATCCCTAGCACATCTTGTACATTCAAGGAGGTATCGACCACCCGCGATCGCGCATCAATGGCAATATACTCTAAATGGGGTAGAACCGATAACGTGAGAAGGGGGCGACTCATAGCAACCTAACTGGATTTCAAGGGTGGCCGTTAAACAATGCTCCTCAACCTGGACGAACTCCCCGATTAAGACTTAAGATAGTTTGCCACAAACTCACCGTAGGCCTCACGAACCGCCTGGGGCAAACTGCTAAACCCCTTGCGGGCCGTCTGTCCGGTCCGGGGAGGACAGCACTCTTGAAAGGACGTCGTTAAATCACTCTCAGTGGTCTCATAATCAAAGGTGATCTCCTCACCGGCCGCAATCTCTCGCAACGCCACAAAATCAAAGGCCCCCCAGGCGTTATCCTGAACTCCAGTCGTGGGACTGTCCGAGTGATTGATGCGAATCGCGGGTTCGTCCATTTCCACATGAACCTCCCAATCGACCTGAATCGAGTAAATAGTGCGTTGGTTATAAACGCCAACGCGACGGCCAACAACCACCGTCTCCCCTTGGCGAAACGGACGCAAGGCGAACACCCCTTGTCCTTTCTGGCCAGCGGCGCGAATTTCAACGTCAGTGCTTGTGTTTACATTCATCTTAGTGAGGGTCTCGAAACTATGAATCAATATCGTCCGCCCCTAGCGTGACATTGAACGGCTCTCATCGTCCACTCTGTTGATTAGTCTTATCTTTAGCTTAATGTGACCCCTGTGTTGACCCTCTTGGGCATTCTCAAACCCGATCTGTTGAACTCAAGGCTTCAACGTCTTGGGGCGAAACTGACCCGCCTGAGTCCGGGCAAATCTCCCAACCGTTTACTCCATGTGTTGGCCTTAGCGGCGATCGTCATGGCCTTGAATGTGATCAGTTATACCCTAGCCAGTTCCCTGTTTGTCAGCAACGTCGGGGCCGCCGGACTGCCCCTGTCTTATATTTTGGTCGGATTAGCCTCAAGTCCCATTTACGGTTGGTTTTCACAGATTGTCGATCGCATCCCCCATCACACCCTTTTCCGCTACTGGGCCTTACTCACCGGTAGCATCGTCCTCGGCTTACGAGCCTTGCTCTTTTGGGATGTTCAGCCAATTTACTACGCCCTCTATGTCGGTGTCTATTTCCTCTGGACGCTCCAACTCGACATTCTCCTACCGACGCTGATTTCCGATTATTTCACCTCCCGCGAATACAAACGCATCGCTTCCTATATTACCGTTTGCCAGGCCCTCGGCGGCTTCCTAGGGGGCATGATTGTCGGACTGTTAGCCAATCTGCTCTCGACGGCGGATATCTTGCTATTAGTCCCGACGTTATATCTGGTGGTCTTCGCCCTAGTTTGGAACCTACAACGACACGAACAGCCCGTTCCTCCCGAAGAGAGCGATCGCCATGCCGATTCCCCCCCAGCCAACCTCGGCGATCTCATACGAGACTATCCCATCTTCAAATGGCTGGCCGGGTCCACCTTTCTCTGGATTGTCCTCTACGGTATTGCTGAATATCTCTATTTCGATGCCTACGCCCGCCATTTCGCCGATCGCCCCGAGAGTCTCACGGCCTTTCTGGGAGGGTTTAGTGCTGTCAACAGCATCTTGCAAGTGGTGGTCTTGTTGTTCGTCACCCGACGACTGCTGATCGGACGAGTGGGCGTCGATGGAACCAATCCCATTTATCCCATCACCACGGCCCTCGCATTTCTGGGGTTGAGTTTCGGGTTAGGGGTCGGTTGGGTGTTTCCGGCGGCCCTCTTTGCTCATTTCAACTCTTCCACCATTGACACCGCCATCAATCAGCCGGTGTATACCCTCATGTATAACCCCATCCCCAATCGGGATATGGCCAAAGTTCGGGCTTTAACTGATGGCTTGTGTTATGCCCTGGGCCTGGCGACCACTGGGGGTCTATTATGGTTAGCCCAGGCCTATCTCAATGCCGGGTTAATTGCCCTGTTTGGCACCGTACTCAGTTTGGTGTTTGTGGCGGTTCGTCATCAACTGAGTCGAGATTATTTCCAGGCGATGGTGACGCGGCTGTTTTCTAAAACCGCCGAGATGGATTTGGACATGCTTGAGGAGGTGTTTCAACAGGTCCCCGACAATCAAATTCCCCGCCTCAAGACCCTGTTACGGGAGGGAACCCCCCAGGAACGGGAGAAAGCCCTACGGCTGGCCGCAGGATTACGGGTTCCTAGTCGGGTGCTATCGGAGATCAAACCCTTGTTTTGCCAAGCTCAGCCGGGGCAAGAACGGGGCTTATTTCGCTTTTTTGCTAAAACACCCCAAGACAAGGTTCTGTCACGATTTCTCTGGGAGATGCTGGAGTCTTCGGAGACAGCGGTGCAACTCTTGGCCTTTGAGGCGTTGGTGGCTCGTCGCGAACCTATTGCCGATGCTTGGCTAGAGAGGCTCAGTGCTAGTTCTGCGGCTACGATTCGCGGCTTGGCCTGTGTCTTGGCTCAACAGTCAACGACATTAACGCCGGAGGTGCGACAACGCTGTCGAGGGATTTGGGACTCTCCGTTGGATGATGAGACGAAAACGGTGGTGATACGGGGGATTCGCAATACGGGGGATGTGACGATGATTCCTCAGTTACGAAGTTTGTTGCAGGGTGCTTCGGTGGATGTGCAGATTGAGGGCTTGAAGGGGTTGGCTCAGTTGCAGCCGGAACAGGATTTGGCGTTAGCGGAGTTGGCGAGTGGCTTTTTGGATCACCCGAATCCGGTGGTTCGCGGGGCGGCGGTGGATTTGTTGGGGGCGGTGCAGTTGCAGGAGTTTTGGCCCGATATTGCCCGAGGCCTTGAAGATCGTGATATTACGGTCCGGGGACAGGCGATTAAGGCGTTGGCCCGTTATGAGGATTATAATCTCGATCGCCTGGCGCAGCTCTATTTGAGTCATCCCCGCATTGAGGTGGCGGAGTCGGCGGTGGCGGTGCTGGCGACGGTGAAAACGAGCCGGGCGTTTCAGTTTTTGGAGGGGTATTTACAGGCGGATTATCGACGCGCGGCCCTGATTCGTGATTGGTGGCAACGTCTTCCTGGGGACTCGCCGCAATGGCAACCGTTGGTGGGGGTGTTTCGCGATCGCAGTCAACGGGTTGTTAATCAAGTGTTTCATGTGTTGTCCTGTTTGGGCAATCGTCGTACGTTGGCCGAAGTGCGACAGTTGTTGCAGCGGGGGGAGAAACGCGATCGCGATAATGCTCTCGAAACCCTCGAAACCTTGCCCCACCGCCGTTATGTGTTTCCCATTGTGCCACTGATTGAGTATCCTGATGGACCCGTGGCGGGGTTTCGTTCGGGGGATGATGATGGGGCGTTGGGACTGTTGCAGGAGATGTTGACGACCGAAGATCATTGGATTCGGGCTGGGGCGTTGCGGGTTTGGGCCAGTTATCAGCAAGAGGTCCCGCCGGGACTGTTACGCGATCGCGATCGGGTGGTGAAGGCGTTGGTTCAAGAAATTCGCAAAGCTCAGGGGGCGGAAAATTTATCGTTTGATCGCATTTTGTTTCTCAAAACTTTGGTCTTGTTTCAAGAGTTATCTCTCGATGAACTTTGGTCTTTAGATCGAGGGTTTCAGAAGCGATCGTATCAGGCAGGAGAAATGATTTGTCAGGAAGGGGAGTTAGGGCGGCAATTATCGATTGTCTATCAAGGGCAATTACAAGCAACGTCGAGTTTTTCCGATGAGCCTATTCTGCTTGAATCTAGGAGCTATTTTGGTGATTTCGGCTTATTTGGAGACACGCCTTATTCGGCAACAATTACGGCAGATACGGATGTATTACTGTTATGTTTGAGTAAGGAAAGTTTTGATGTCTTAGTCGATGTTATTCCCAAGTTAAATACCTGTTTGGCGGTGGCAGCTCGCTATAGTAGCCTGTAAGCTGTTGTTTGAATGTTGTTTTAATACCATTGTTCAAAATTCGTGCGACAGAGTATTGTCGGGAGGGCAATCCGCAGGTGGATTACCCTTTCCTATCGAGTATTTTATCTGTTTCCAAAGTTGATTACAAAATTATATAGCAATAGCAGAGATGGATAGGACAAAAACTACGTAGGGGCAATCCGCAAGTGGCGTGCCCTTTCCTGGCAAAGAGTGTCTTAACTGAACCTTCGCTTGCTATATTAAACAGAATATCTAGGCGAACAGGAGTTGATCCGTACCACAACTCACGGCTAAAATACTATCGCATTAAAGTCTCTGCGTTTATTATAGGGAAACAAGCCACTTCTAAGTGGTTCTTGGTTGGCAGGAACACAAGTATAGGACTTAAAATCTGGATGTTTCGGTTTTCCACTATAAGGCTTTCGGGCTATCAATAGTGAATCCGCACAGGTTTCGCTATACCATTCGGTAGCATTTTCATATGGGGCGCAGTTGGTATGTGCATGTATTGGCTCTATACTGACATACCTGGCTAAAGCGATCATTCCATCGGTAAAAAAACGATAGCAATCTACTGGATACCTGTGTTCAGCAAACCCATTTGGCGCGATGACACATAAAAGTCCATCTTTTTTGAGAACTCTTGTCATTTCCTCCATGGTTTTCCAAAAAAATTCAATATGTTCAAAGGCTTGGCCAGATATGACCACATCAAAGCTATCTGTCTCGATCTCATCCCAATCGTATGGATTCCTAAGAACAACATCAACGTTAGGTCCCTCCTCCATATCCAACCCCGTGTAGTGATATTTGGGTTCCTTGAAAAGAGGCTTGTAAGAACCATTGACGTCATAGCTGCCGACATCGAGCACCCTGACTTCGCTCTGGGTTATTTTTGAGGCATAATTATCAACAAACCATCGCATTCTCAGGATTGAACTCTTATGCATGTCAATAGTTCCTTGGCTGATTTTTCTATTTTTAAAGCAAAAAATTCTTCATTAGACCGCCAACCGCTGTCTAATTTTCTAACTTTTTTTGAAACGTGCAATATCCAAAAAATTACTATAATAAAGGATTGCCGCTTCCAGTTTAAACCATAATCATATTGGTGTCAAGAACGGTTTGAGACTGAATTTTTAAGGGTTAAGCATAGCTGTATAAGCTTTGCTGAATCAGGTTTCTGGGTTTTGGAGAGTAAGGTTTTATCAGGAATGCAGCAGCCACATCCTTCAGCTCAGAATCGAACTTCTACCCCCGAAAGCTTAGAAAAACAGGGTCTCGTACCGGGAATCACTCGGGAATCACTGAGGGAGACAAAGTCTGGGGTCATCTGGGGAGCGTCTCCCCAGACTGAAAATCCCGAGAGCGTCGTCTAAACCTAAGACACCGACGCCGTTGAGCCTAAATGCTCGTCAATTCCCTGACGATAGTCGCTCTTTTGCTTCACCCCTTTATACTCCGCCACTTTGGCTTTATCTTTAAACAACTGAATTGTGGGTGTTCCAATGACCCCAGCCGCCTCAGCAATCTCGGGGTCTTCTTCGATGTCAATCTCGACGTAATGAACCCGTCCCTCATATTCATCAATCACTTGATCGAAAATTCCCTTGAGAATATGACAAGGACCACAGGTGGGGGCGACATATTTGACGATTAAGAGGCGATCGCTCTCATGGTACAACTTCCGCAGCGCATAACTCCCCCGATGACGGGTCTTGTTGATGTCATAGACTTCAGCCGGGTCTACCGCCTCCTCGGGTTCCGTCTCCGTCACCTCAGCGGCTTGTTCTTGTTCTTCCTGATGGAACTCCGTCGTCAGTCCTTTCTCCGAGAGCCAACGTTCGGCTAACATAGCTCCCATACAACCACTTCCTGCTGCGGTGACCGCTTGGCGGAACTCGTGGTCTTGGACATCTCCCACGGCGTACACCCCCTCAACGGAGGTTTCAACGGAACCATTGTGGGTTTTCACATAGCCGATTTCATCCAAATCAATCTGTCCTTGGAAAATTTGGGTGTTCGGGGTGTGACCGATCGCATAAAATAAGCCCTGAACCGCTAATGTCCCCGTTTCCTGGGTTTGGCGGTTGATCAGATTGACTCCTTGCAACTTGCCATTCTCACCATAGACATCCGTGGCCTGGGTGTTCCAATGAACGGTAATCTTGGGATGGTTCAAGACACGGTCTTGCATGGTTTTACTGGCCCGCATCTCGTCCCGACGCACCAAGAGATGGACATGAGAGCCATATTTGGTCAGGAACACCGCTTCTTCGGCCGCTGTGTCTCCGCCCCCAATCACCGCCAGTTCCACATTCTTGAACTGGGGGGCCGCCCCGTCACAAATCGCACAGGCGGACATTCCACTGTTCCAGAAGTCCTCTTCATGGGGGAGATTCAGCCGTTTGGCCGTGGCCCCAGTGGCGATGACGATGCTGTGGGTTTTCAACTCCCGCTCGTCGGAACGGACGCTAAAGGGCCGCTGAGTGAAATCAACTGCGGTAACATCTTCGGTGTACAGTTGCGCCCCCCAACGCACGGCCTGGGCCTTCATGCGATCCATTAACTCCGGACCAGTGATACCATCGGGGAATCCAGGGTAGTTCTCGACTTCTGTGGTGGTCATCAACTGTCCACCGGGAATCCCACCCATTTGATAGCCTTCAAACACCACAGGTTTTAGGTTGGCTCGGGCCGCGTAAATGGCGGCGGTATAGCCGGCGGGTCCGGAGCCGATAATGATTAGGTTTTCAATGGCTGTTTCGCTCATGGGATTTATGTAAATTCATAATGGCTATGATTATTAAATGATAGTATAGGCTCGATTGTTGAACCGATACAATTCTCGCAGAGAATTCCCCAATTCTCTCTAGGCGAACGAACATTCACATCGTTTTTCACTCTTTATTTTATGACGGCTTCTCACACTGCTCCCCACCTACTGCTCCATGAAATGGCCTTGTCTTTGGATATTGACAAACTGGCCAATATCTTCGCCAATGTGGAGAATCTACTGATTATCCAAGACCTCGATGGCGTTTGTATGGGGTTAGTGAAAGATCCCTTAAGCCGCAAGATTGATCTCGATTACGTGCGGGCGACGACGGCCTTTGACGGTCATTTCTTTGTGTTGACCAATGGGGAGCATCTGGGTCAGCGAGGGGTGAACCGCATCATCGAAAAAGAGACCCAAAGCGCCATCTATACGCGCCAGGAACGGCTCTATTTGCCCGGTTTGGCGGCGGGAGGCGTTCAGTGGCAAGACCGGGATGGACAGGTCTCTCATCCGGGGGTGAGTGAGGCGGAGATGGCCTTCTTGCAGGAAGTTCCCCAACGGATTCGCCACTGTTTACAGGAGTTCTGTCAGACCCATAAAGCCGAGATTCCGGGAGAGGTACGGCATCTGATTGAGGCGGCGGCGTTGGATAATGTGGCCTCGCCGACGGCGAATTTGAATGTGTTTTATGAGCGGTTGCGCGATCGCACCTCAACGTATGTGGCCCTTCAGGAAGCGATGCAAGGCTTAATGGAGGATCTCCTGGCTGATGCGGCTCAACAGGGCTTAGAGGACTCGTTTTTTGTCCATTATGCCCCCAACTTAGGACGGGATGAGCAAGGAATGGAGATTGTCCGCTTTGCCAAACCCGGCGATTCAGGAACGACGGATTTTCAGTTTATGATTCGTGGGGCGATTAAAGAGGCCGGTGTGGTGGCCTTGTTGAATCGCTATTATCACCGTCGTACCGGTAAAGCGCCTCTGGGAGAGGATTTTAGCGTCCGTCAGGCCCCCAAACAGGAGGAGGCGTTGTTAGATCTGGTTCAGGGGAATTTTGACCCGCAACTGATGCCGACTATTATTGGGGTTGGCGATACGGTTAATAGTACGGTTGAGGGTGAGGGGGAGTCCCGTACGGTGCGCCGAGGGGGAAGCGATCGCAATTTCTTACAACTGATTCAAAACCTAGGCCGACGGTTGAATAAGGGCAATTTAACCGTCTATGTCGACAGCAGTGGCGGCGAAGTGAAGAACCGCAAGGCCATCGAGGTGGAGGTCCAAGAACGCAACGGAAAAGAGGTTCCTGTGGTGGTGTCTGGTCCTGGGGATGACCGGGATACTGAGGACCCCTTGACCTTAAATGTGGTCTTCCGAGGGGGACATCAGCAGTACAGTCAGTTCTTCCAAACGGTAGCGGAGGCCCGTCGGGAAATCGCCCGCAATCAGGGTCTTAGCTAACTGTGCTGCTAATCCAGTTGAGATAGGCGGTGGACCCGGTTTCGATGGGAAGGGCGATGATTTCAGGAACCTCGTAAGAATGGAGGTCTTGAACTCGCCCTTGTAGGCGATCGAATTGGCGACGCTGGGTTTTGATGATCAGTTGCCATTCTTCGTCCTCTTCGATGTTACCCTCCCAGGTGTAGGTGGACTGGACGGGGAACCGGGAGACGCAGGCGGCGAGTTTTTCTTCGATGAGGGTGCGGGCGATGGTTTGTGCTTCCTCGGCGGAGGTGGCGGTGATGAGAACGATGAGAGCGTCAGACGTCATAATTCAGAATCATTCAGGGGTTAGGCGGGAAAGCTGGGTTAATTGATCGAAGCGATCCATTGAGAGGCCATTGTACGGCCGGTTATGGGTTCCCTTTTCCGATATATTAAGCGTGTTCACCCTTACTGTTTGAAGCGGAGTTGCGACGATGCTGTATCCCGTTGTCTGGCGCGACGATCGCGTGGCGCTGATTGACCAAAATCGATTACCCCGAGAATTAACCCAAGTTGAGATTCGTCGTAGTGACGACATGGCTATGGCTATCAAAACCATGATTGTCCGGGGTGCGCCAGCGATTGGGGTGGCGGCGGCCTATGGGATGTACCTGGGGGCCGGGGAAATCGAAACCCGCGATCGCACCGCCTTTCTCGAACGCCTCGAAGCCGTCGGCCAGATGCTGCGGGACACTCGGCCCACCGCCGTTAACCTCTTTTGGGCCATTGAGCGGATGTTGAAAGTGGCCCGCACCACTCCCGGAAGCGTCGAACAGGTGCGTCAAACCCTGTTAGAGACCGCTAAAGTCATTAATGCGGAGGATATTGAGACCTGTCAGGCGATCGGCGCTCATGGCTTGGAGGTTTTGCCCAAACAGCCGGAAAAACTGCGCCTGTTGACCCACTGTAACGCTGGTGCGTTGGCCACCGCCGGGTATGGAACGGCCCTGGGGGTGGTGCGTTCGGCCTATACCGCTGGACGCTTGCAACGACTCTATGCTGATGAAACCCGTCCCCGTCTCCAGGGTGCAAAACTGACCACCTGGGAATGTATCTATGATGGGATTCCGGTCACGGTGATTACCGATAGTATGGCGGCTCATTGTATGCAGCAAACTATGATTGATGCGGTGGTGGTGGGGGCCGATCGCATCGCCGCCAATGGCGATACGGCCAACAAAATTGGAACCTATAGCCTGGCGCTGGTGGCGAAGGCCCATAATATCCCCTTTTTTGTGGCGGCTCCGAAATCTACGGTAGACTTGAGCCTGAGCAATGGTAGCCAGATTCCCATTGAGGAACGGGACCCAGTGGAGATTTATCAAATTGGTGAGACGCGTCTGGTTCCTAAGGGGGCCGAGTTCTATAATCCCGCCTTTGATGTCACTCCAGCGGAGTTGATTAGCGCCATTATCACCGAACAGGGGGCGATCGCGCCGGCAGAACTCCAGAGTATTTTTGCTAACCCCTCTCCCGCCTCCTAGGTGAATCCCGCCGTTTCCAGAAATTAGCTTGTACAATAGCCATTAAGTCGCCCTTCGACATCATGCCGAGCGATTCTCACCGCGTCGTTGCCATCTATCCCGGTAGCTTTGACCCCATTACCCTAGGTCATCTCGATATTATCGAGCGAGGTTGTCGATTATTTGACAAAGTCGTGGTTGCTGTGGTAACGAATCCGAATAAGAGTCCTCTCTTGGAGGTCGATGAACGCATCGGGTTAATCGAACAAAGTACCGAACATCTCAGCAACATCGAGATTGATCGCTTTGATGGTCTAACGGTAAACTACGCTAAACTCAAAGGGGCAAGTGTCCTGCTTCGCGGATTGAGGGTGCTGTCTGATTTCGAGATGGAGTTACAAATGGCTCATACCAATAAAACCCTCTCGGATTCCATCGAGACCGTGTTTCTCGCCACCAGCAACGAATATAGCTTCCTCAGCAGTAGCCTTGTCAAAGAGGTTGCTCGCTTCGGCGGCTCTGTCGATCGCTTTGTACCTCCACCTGTAGCCACAGAGATTTATCGATGTTACGTCAGGACTCAGCCGGGATCGATTCCCAATCCGAAAACCGCCAACCCCAACCCGAACCGACCGCGCCTGTAGATGGCGATCGCGTCGAACAGACGGGTTCGGGAAGTGTCAATATCCAGCAAGCCTTAAACCGCATCGAGGAAGTCATCCTCGATAGTCCCCGCATTCCGTTTACGGGACGGACACTCATTGACGAGGAACCGCTACTCGATCTCCTCGATGCGATTCGGCTCAATCTTCCCACCGCATTTCAGGAAGCCGAAGAGGTGGTTCGTCAGAAGGACGAGATTTTCCGCCAAGCTGAACAGTACGGACGCGAAATTGTAGACGCCGCTGAACAACAGGCGGCCAACATCCTTGATGAGATGGGATTGGTTCGCCAAGCGAAGGTTGAAGCCGACCGAATGCGTCAACAAGTTCGGACGGATTGTGAAGTGGCCCGCGAACAAGCGATTCGTGAGATCGAGCAACTCCAACAGCAGGCGCAACAAGAACTTGAGCAGATCCATGCGCGAGCCTTGGCCGAAGCCAGTACCATCGAGTCGGGTGCGGATGAGTACGCAGATAAGGTACTTCAGAACATTGAGCAACAACTCAGTGACATGATGCGCGTTATCCGTAATGGTCGCCAGCAGCTTCAGCAGGAGTCCACCTATCGCGCACATCAGAAGGAAAGCAGTTCTCAAGCGATTCGCCGCTACTGATGGCGACAATGAGGCTAGGATTCATCGAGTCCCAACTCCCGTAACCGTTGTTCCATGGCTTTGAGTTGTGCTTCGGCGGTTTCGGCTCGCTGGCGTTCCCGTTGGCGTTCGGCTTCAGCGGTGTCCGCTCGTTGACGTTCCCGTTGATGTTCAGCTTCGGCGGTTTCGGCTCGTTGGCGTTGGCGATCGCGTTCGGCTTCAGCGTCTTGACGACGGCGATCGAGTTCAATAAAGCCTAAAAAGGGATCGCCAGTGCGAGTAAAGATCTTCAGAGTTCCCTCTTCAAGCTGAAAACGAATCCTCAAACGAGGACTCACCCAACCTTGGATGTCTTCAATTGGATCTAAGCGTCCCTCGCGGCGAATCATCCCCGCTAAATCCACCTCATCAGGGTCATAAATATAGTATTCCTCCACTCCGTAATCATCGTAAAACGCTTGTTTCTGAATCATCTCCGACACTCGATTTCCCGGTGAGAGAATTTCAAAGACGACCTGCGGCGCGATCTGGTCTTCTTCCCATTGTTTATAGGACCCGCGATCGCCTTTCGGTCGTCCAAACACCACCATCGCATCGGGTGCGCGACGAATGCGGTTATTTCCCTCCACGGGATACCAGAGTAAATCTCCGGCGACGAACACATCAGGATTGTCCGCAAAGAGTAATTCTAAGTTCTCTTTAATCACCACAATCCAACGAAATTGTTTGGTATTATCCGCCATCGGTTGTCCGTCACTGTCGGGGTAGATGATATCCGTTGATTTCGAGAGTTCTCTAACCATTAGCTGTCT
>FSSI02000100.1:0-2522 GCA_900149785.2 Phormidium lacuna HE10JO
GAGACGTACACTTACGATGCAGGGGGTCGCGTCGAAACGGTCAGTCGCGATGGGGAGATGTTGCGGTTCGAGTACGACGAGAATGACCAGTTGACCAAAGTTTCGGATGTTAATGGCAATACGGTTGTTGAGTATACGTACGACAGCGAGGGTCGTCGGGTTGAGGTGACGGATGCGCAAGGGAMRCGGGATGTGGTGGTGGCTCCGACGACGGGAGGACTTGAATCGCCGTTTTTGATTGTTAAAGAGAATGACGTTGAGGCGGCGTTTGCTTATGCGGGGGATATGCCGCTGGCTCGGGTGGATGAGGTGGGTAATCCGGTGTATTACCTGACGGATGCGATGGGAAGTGTCATCGGTTTGGTGGATGGTAATGGTCAGGAGGTGGCGGAGTTCCGTTACGATAGTTTTGGCAATTTGCAGACACCGGAGGTGTTACCATCAGAACTGGGAGGAGATTTCCGCTTCCAGGGTCAGTGGTTGGAGTCGAATACGGATTTGTACCATTTCCGTGCGCGGTATTATGACCCGGAGACGGGACGCTTTGTTAGTCGCGACCCGGTTGAGGTGATTGAGACGGTCCCGGAGAGTAGTAATCCTTATCAGTTTGTTTATAATAATCCTCTGGTTTATCGCGATCCGAGTGGGGAGATTACAATTAGTGAGTTAAATTCAGCACAAAGCATACAGCATCATTTAGCCAGTATACGGAGGTACGTCGGCGCAGAGGCAAAAGACTATGTTCTTGAAAGACTTGGTGAAACTTTTGGTAATGTAGTACTAAGTTCTTTTAATGCTATTGTTCCGGGATCTACCATTTACAATGATATTATAAGTGGGGTTTCAGATTTTGAACGTGGAATAACTGGAGTAGTATGTGATTACTTTGAAGGACTTCCACTAAAAGATAATTTGTATATAGAAGCCAGGATCCAGAACGGTATTCCTCGAGATGACGGCTTGAATTGTGGAAATCATAACCAACAACAGTTAAATACCCGAGCTGCGAGAAGATTCCGAAATTTGCCCGGTAGCCGACCCGATTTTCTATTTCGGAATACTCCTCCTCGTTCTTATAGTCCGAAAGATTCTGGAGCCTATCTTATAGGAGATATAAAATTTGCCTTGGGTTATGCCCGTCGTGATATTACAGCAAGTGACAATCAATGGGAGGAGATGGTTAAATATGCCAAACAATACCAGCTCTTACCATTTGTATCTTACTTAGCTTTATCCAATAGCAATTTTCTTCGTTCTACAGATCGAGAAGGCCGAGGGCTATCAAGTTCAGATCGGAAACGGCTGGCTGGAATAGCTCTTCAACAAGGTGTTATACTCATTTTAGTCAACCTTATTGAAGGATAGGTTTTCTTCAACACTCCGGACAGTTTTTGAAAACCAACGGTAGAATGCAGGTTTCAGCCCTCTTCCACAGTGACCTAGCCAGCGAGAAAACAAGGATTTCAGCGCTTGCCCAGAAAAATGTCCGGACTATTGTTTCTTGAGAGTCAAAATAAAATTATGTCATTAATTATTTCACTAGCACAAAAAACAAAAAACAATCCCTATCATAATAAAGACCTTAATCAAACATTCTTATTCTTAAACAAAATACTGATATCTGCTGAACTGCCAATTTATCAATATGCTCCTAGAATGCTATCCGAAGAAACTATCTTACCTTGGATGAAATGTTGGCCATCTGACTTAGATCATCTAAAGTTTGTGGCTGCCCAACTTAAACAAAACCCCAATTGGACTCCTGATAAGGATTTTGTAGGGCAACGTATTTCAGTCGATTTGAAAAGAAAATTTATTGCCGAAAATAAATCTCACTTAATTTGCCATGAGAATTATACTGGTTTTTACATTCCGGTGGATTTTAAAGATAAGTGCCTGCCAGATATGTTTCTTCGGGGTCTGGGTTCTAGTATTAGTCTTCGAGATGAATTAGCATGGCTTGCTTGTAAGTTACAACTGAATGTAAAAAAATATAATCCAAATTTTGAAGTTCTTTATAAAGAAAGAGAATATGAGTTACAAGATGACCCTCTTGGCTTTGAGAAAATGCTTTTATTGTATCTATACAATATATCTCTAGCTAGTGTAATACATAACTTAATTATTCAATTTTCTTAAGAATTGAGATGTGTGTTTGCTCAACCGAACGGTTCGAGAGTTGGCAAAACCCAAACCGTCACCACACCAGACGGCATCGAAGACGTCGTTACCCAATGGCATTATGACGCCGAAGGTCGCCTCAACTACCATCTCGATGCCGAAGACCAGCGCACGGACTACCAATACGACGATAACGGCAATCAAATCGCCGTCACCGACCCTCGAGGCACCACCACCCACTCAATCTACGACGCCAAAAACCAACTCGTCGAAACCATTTATCCCGACGACACCCCCGATATCCTTGACGATAACCCTCGACTGAAAACAGAATACGATGCCGCCGGGAACCAAAAAGCAATTGTAGACCTTGCCGGCAATCGAACGGAATATACCTATAA
>FSSI02000053.1:0-29712 GCA_900149785.2 Phormidium lacuna HE10JO
AATCTCTGGATCAGTTGCGAGAGAAACTTCGGTCTATTTTGGAAGAACTTAATCAAGATATTATTGCATCTTTAACCGGATGGAATCAGATTTTGATGTCACTATCTTTGGCGGGCTTATAGAAAAATGGTATCAGAACTCGACCAACGGGTCTAGCCGATCTGGGGAGTGGTTGTTGTATTTCGCCACAATAAACAGGACGCTATCTAAGTCCAAGCTATTTATTGTATCTGGATACTTGTGTCTAAAATCGTCCACATTCAACTGTCACTTATTGACCCTCTTGGATCGGCTCCCAATGCAACTGATGAACCACCAGGGGCCGTAGACTATTGAGGCCCGCTGCGATCGCCGAGCCATTGTGAATCGCCGTAGCCAGCAGAGGATTGAGGCCCACCGTTGTCGCCAGACCCAACGCCGCCAGATTTGGTCCCACCACCAGGGCGATATTTTGCTCAATCAGAGAGCGGGTTTGGCGAGAGATGGCGATCGCCTGCAACAGATCCGTCAAACAATCATTCATCAACACCACATCCGCCGTCTCGCGGGCAATCTCCGACCCCTGAGCAAAGGACACCGACACATCCGCATAGGCCAACGCCACCGAATCATTCAAACCATCCCCGACAAACGCCACCGTACGGCCACTACGATGCAGTTCTCGCACCATGCGGGCCTTATCCTCCGGGAACGCCTCCGCCTGCACCCGTTCCGGGGGAATCCCCAACTGTTGCGCCACCTCAGCCGCCCGTCGAGGATGATCGCCCGTCAACAGATAGATCTCAATCCCATACAGGTGTTGCAACCGCTCCAGCAACACTTGGCTCTCGGGACGTAAGGGGTCCGTATAGTGAATCACCCCTTGAAAGCGGCGATCGCAGGCCACATAAATCAGCGATTCCCCTTCTAGGCCCTTGAGCAACTCACCCCCCTGAGGCTGACCGCACCAATCGACCCCAGCCTCCTGCAAAAACCGTTGACTCCCCACCCAAACCAACTGACCCTCAATCTCGGCCTCAACCCCTAACCCTAAGTCATAAGACCAATGGTCACGAACCGGCAACGATAGCCCCTGCTCCTGACTGTAGCGAACCAAGGCCTCAGCCAAAGGATGGGTCAATTGCTGTTCCGCTGCCGCCGCTAATTGCAACACTCGCTCAGCGGGTAACCCCTCGGGGCGACTTCGCACCCCAGCGATCGCGATCGTTCCCTGAGTCAGCGTCCCCGTCTTATCAAACACCAGCGTATCCACCTCAGCCAACCCTTCCAAGGTGCGCCCACTGCGAACCAGAATGCCATGACGAGTGGTGTGGTTAAGAGCGCCGAGAAAGGCCGTGGGAATCGACACCCGGATTCCCGTGACAAAATCCAGAGTCAGAATCGCCGCCGCTCGGGCCGGATTGCGGCTTGTCGCCAGCGTAATCCCCGCCAGAAGTAACGACGGCCAAATCAAACGGTCTGCCACCTTCGCCGCATAATTGGCCATGCGCGTATCCTGAACCGGCGCCTTGCGTAACAGGTCCAGACTGGCCGCTGCTCGGGTTTGCGCCCCCACCCGTTCCGCTCGTAGTTCCAACTGACCCGATCGCACCAACGTCGAGGCCCAGACGCGATCGCCCGGCCGTCGCACCACCGGCATCGCTTCCCCCGTTAGCCCTTGCTGGTCAATGGTGGCCTCTCCCCGTAGCACCGTTCCATCGACGGGGATCTGTTCCCCAGGATAGACAATCACCCGAGCCTCAACGGGGACGCGATCGCTCGGCACTTGGCCAGGAGAGTCCTCCCCCGGCCCTTGCACCCAAGCAAAACGACCAATCGTATCCCGTAAATCAGCCGTTTGCACCTCCGTGCGGCGGGCCGTCTGCTGACGAATCCCGTCCCCCAATTCATGGAGCGTTAGGGTCAAGGCTGGGGTTAACAATCGCCCTTGCCAAGCCCCCAAACTCAGGGCCAAGAGATCCAAACCATCAATATTGAGCCGTCGCTCGTCTCGCACACTCTCCCAGGCCCGTTGAGCCGTGGGAAACACCGCCACCAGCAAAGATAGCAACGCCAGGGGTCGTAAGGCCGCCAAACGAGGACGACCACTGAGCCAAGCCAGGGCCGCCGCCAGCAGGGATGGAGCCAACGCGGCCCCAAAACTGTCTGACCCTGGCGGCGACGTGGGGGAGGTGATGGCACTGGCCGAGGGCGCGACAGGGGGGGACATCGGGTCTCGTTCAACTGCCGTTACCTGATCGAGAATCTGGCCGGGGCTGAGACAATCAGGATGATAGTGAACCACAAAGCATTGAGCGGCTCGATTGAGTCGGATCTGTTGAATGCCGCTGGTTTGCTCTAGGGACTGTTGAACGCTGTTGGCCAGCATCTCAGAGCGATTGAGACCCGGCAGGCGCAGCCGTAGGCGGCCAGGGCTGTGATGGACAATGGAACAGGTGATGGAACAGGTGGCGGTGGCGTCAGTCATGGGTTCGTAGAAGCGTGATATCGCAAGCAGGGTCGGCCCTAGGCGGGGGATGCCGCTGGGCTGGGGGAATCTGCCTGTTCGAGAACCTGCAGCAGGTATAACCCCAATTCCAATTCAGAGACCCCGCTACCGTCATATTGGATGGCGAGAGAGGCGGCGGCTCGGTTGATGCGGGCTGATTTGACGCGAGCATCTTCAACGAGGAGTCCTTGCAGACGTTTGGCGTAGATGGCATCGGTTCGCAGTCGGGGAATCCGCAGCCGAATCCGCCCTGGGACTGAATGAACGATGGTGTAGTCTTCAGCGTCTTCAGCCTCTTGAGAAGAGGCGCTGGCGTAACCGTTGGCCGTCGTCACCCCGGTTGAGTGGTCGGCGGAGTGGTCGGCTGGGGTCAAGGTTCGTCCTTGTTGTTTGAGGTTCCCCAGCACTTGGCGCACGAGGGCGGCGATGAGTAGGTTGACCAAGAGGGCTTGGGCGCCCCGTAGGCGTAAGCGACTCGTGGCCAGTAATCCCGCGAGAACCGGCAGGATGGTGGCCACTTCGTTATAGTCTTCTAGCCATTGACCGAGACGCGGTGCAATGGTGGTGGAGTCTGGGGTCGATGTCATAGGAACGCTCTCCCTATATGTATTGGTCTCGAAGGATCTCGAATTAGTTTAGCATCAATGTTGACAAAGATTATCAACAAACCTATACTAAGTTTCAGTGTTCTCCTCTAAACCGGCAGTGTTCTCCTCTCGTCTTGGGGGGCGTGCGCGGGGTCTATCCCTCGGGAGCGGGATAGACCCGGTTTTTTCTTGTTTGAGGAAAATCCTCAGGAAACGATAGAGTTATTCTACCCTTTGGGCGGGCGATCGCCCTGAGCTTCCAATTGATTTAAGATCTCGCGAATGACCGTATCTGAGCCGGCTGCACCCCAGGTACAGCCTTGCTCTAAATAGGTTTTGGCCGCTTGTCCCACCAGATAACTGCCCGAGGCGGCGATCGCCCCCTGACTTAACGCCATTCCCAGAAATCCCGGAAATCCTCCCGCCAGTAGTCCCAGCTTTGCGCCTCCAAACAGGGCATTTCCCAGGGTTTCCCCCAAGAGTAACCCTCCACCACTGATAAAAATAGTTCGCAAGAGTTTTCCCGCCTCATGACTGGTCATGGGCAGATGATAGAGACGAGCCAAACTGCGAACCAACAGTAAATCCGCCACCGTTCCACCGATGACATCGACGACAAACAGAGGATTGCAGGCCACGATCGCCCCCTTATAAGTGGCAAAATCGCGAATTAGGCGATCGGCCTGCTCACGACGGGCCTCTAACGTGGCCTGAGCGATCGCCTGTTCCGCCTCTCGTGCTTGCAGTAGGGCATTTAACGCCAACAACGCCATCCCCTGAGACGACAGGAGCGATCGCAACGTCTTCTCCAACGCCCTCACATCCGGGGCCGGCGTTTCCCAAGCCTCCTCGACTCGGCCATCAGCCCGTTGATGGCGAACCCGGCGCGGATTGGGTTCAGCCGCCACACAAGCAATCTCATCAATCCTAAACGAGAGCCGTTCCCCCCGGCTCAACTGACGCAACTGAGCCAAAATCTGGGTCTGATCCAACTGAGGATACAAATCCATCTTATTGAAGACCAACAACAGAGGTTTCCCCAACTCTCCCAACTGACATAACGCCAAATACTCCGTTTGCGTCAGATCGCCGGCTACCACAAACAGAATCAAATCCGCCTGCTTGGCCACATCGAGGGCCATCATCGCCCGTTCCCCCCCAGCAATCTCATCAATACCGGGAGTATCAATCAACTCCACCGGAATCAGTCCCGTCGCTGAAGGAACCTGCCACATCACCGATCGCGTCCATTGCGTCACCCCATTCAGGGGGCCAGTGGCAAACACCCGCCGTCCGAGTAGAGCATTCAACACCGCCGATTTGCCCCGACTCACCGCACCAAACACCGCCACCCGAACCAAGCCACTCTCTAACTTCTGTAAACTCAGCTCCAACTGCTCCTGGGCCGACTGCACCGGGAGCGATCGCCCACCCCGTTGAGGCTGACGACAGCGAGCGAGCGATCGCGCCAAACTTTGGCGAGCCCGAGCCAGCGAAAACCCTTGCCAATCCGTCACGGTTCCGACTCCCAATAATCTAACTGCGTTTCCTCATCCAAGGGGGTCTCAGGTTCCTGTCCATCATCCCCAAACATCGTCTCATCCCACTGCTCCTCATCCCAAGGCGCTTCCGACCATTGAGACGACTCTTGCACCGGCGTTGACGTGGGGGGAGTCGAGGCCGTTGTGGCCGACTCTACCGGCATCTGATGATCCCAAGTCCACCAATTATCGCTTTCTGGATCCCCAAACCCATCATCTAAGTCGTCCAACATCGCCGACGCTCCCTCCTCATCAGCGAAATCCTCCAGACTCACATTAGAAAACTCCGGTAACCCCAATAACTCCGCCGTTTCCTCCAACAGGGGCGCATCCTGGGGCTGAGAGTCCTGAAGCGTCGATGGACGAGGATGATGATTGATATTCACCGGCTTACCCTCCTGAGCCGTCGTCAGAGATCCCGGAACCTGGCCCGCCGGCAAATCCACAATAAACGTCGAGCCAACCCCAGGTTCACTGTCCACCGTAATATCGCCTCCCATCATCTGACAAAAGCGACGACTAATGGCCAACCCTAATCCCGTTCCCCCATACTTTTTCGTCGTCGACTGATCCGCTTGCGTAAACGGCTGAAAGATATGCTCAATCTGCTCACGAGTCATACCAATCCCCGTATCGCTGACCCGGAAGCAAATCCAGCCCGGTTCCGCCGCCGAGATCGGGCGATCGCGAGAGGTTTCACCGGTGGGGGCCTCACCCTCAGCCGACATCGACATCACACTAAAGGGCGACTCCTGGCGATTCACCGTCAAGACAATCGTGCCTTGGTGAGTAAACTTCGCCGCATTACTGAGCAAATTGAGCAGCACTTGTCGAACCTTCGTCTGATCGGCTTCCATCGTCCCCACATTCAGACTCGAATCAACGCGAATGGTATTGGTATTTTTATCCACCAGCGGTTGCACCGTACTGGCCACCTCCTGCACCAACGTCGAGACATTAAACACCTGGGGATCGAGATCCATTTTCCCGGCTTCAATTTTCGAGAAGTCGAGAATATCCTGAATAATGGTCAACAAATGGCGGCCAGCGGTGGTGATACTCTTGAGGTCGGTCATAATTTCCTCGTCCTCAAGTTCCATATCCTCAATTTCTTCTTGGAGGATTTCGCTATAGCCAATGATGGCATTGAGGGGAGTGCGTAACTCATGGCTCATGTTGGCCAAGAACGAGCTTTTTGCTTCGTTCGCGGCTTCAGCGGCCAGAGTGGCTTGATAGAGTTCCGCCTCAGCGTGTTTGCGCTCACTAATATCGCGGGCAAAGGTGCAGGTATATTCCTCATCGTTGTACACCAAGGAGTTGATGGTGATTTCGACAGGGAACACCTTGCCGTCCTTGGTGCGATGGCGCGATTCTAAGGTAAAGGAGCCAAACTCACGAATTTGATCCCAATAATCGGGCCAAATTTCCGGGGGCAGATCGGGGTTAATATCGTGAATCGTCATGGTCAATAACTGTTCACGAGCATAGCCGAGGGAGAGACAGGCCGCATCATTGATGTAAAAGATCTTGCCATCTCGGGTAATCCAAAAGACCGCATCTCCGGCTTGGTTAATCGAGATTTGACTCATACTGCGGATATTGTCAATGCGATCGCGTTCCTGACGGGCTTTTTCCAACTCCCCTTGCACTTTCGTCAGATGCAGACTCAAGGCGGTTCGTTGTCGACGCAGGTGTTGTAGAGCGCGTTTCGGTTTGCTGATATCCTCACAGATGAGAATCAGACCCCCAATCTGACCTTGGGCATCTTTCCAGGGGCTGATGGTCCAGGTCATGGGGCAGGTGCTGCCATCGGCTTGGCGACAGCGTAGATCCTGCCAGCGGCCGCTGCGATCGCCCTCTAAGCAGTAACGATGAATCGCCTGCCAGCGTTGAGCGTTGTAGGGATAGAGGTCATAATGCGATCGCCCCCTTAACGAGTCCGCCTCCCCCCCAAGTCGCCGACACCAATGACGGCTGACACAGAGATATCGCATCTGAGAGTCCACCATTGCCATAGCAATGGGACTATCGGCCAAGAACGACTGAAATAGGTCTGAATTCGTAGGGACATACATGGCGGCTTGAATGTCGTTGGGCAGCCGAGGCCAACTGGGTTGATCCGAGGCGATCGAGGCTGAGACCCCCTGAGGGACCGAAGGACCGAGGGACAACAGCGAGGGAGGTTAGGACGGGTCAAAGGAAGGCTGAGACCGGGCTATTGTCCACCGTAAGCGAGTTCGGATTCCCCTGCCAAGCGTTTTCGAGCAGATCCGAAAAAAAGGGAGGCAGTTTTGTTCTGCCTCCCTCTATTGTAGGGGTGAATGTCGGCTTACAAGAGCGGCCCTCGGGGCCAGTCAGGGGCCAAAGGGTCAAGACTGGGGACTACATCATGCCGCCCATGCCCATGCCGCCCATGCCCATGCCGCCCATGCCCATGCCGCCCATGCCGCCCATGCCGCCCATGCCGCCCATGTCGGCTTCGGGGTTACCTTTTTCGGGTTTCTCAACCACGAGGGCTTCGGTGGTGAGGATCATGCCCGCGATGGAACCGGCGTTTTGCAGAGCCGATCGCACCACTTTGGCCGGGTCAATGATACCCGCAGCAATGAGGTCTTCATACTTGCCGGTGATGGCGTTGTAGCCAATGTTGAACTCACTGTCGCGGACGTTCTCGACGACAACGGCCCCTTCACCGCCGGCGTTGTCCACGATTTGCGCCAGGGGAGCTTCGAGGGCTTTGAGGACGATATCGGCCCCGAGTTGTTCTTCGTCGTGGAGGCTCGATTTGAACTCGCTGAGGACTTTTGCCAGGTGAATGAGGGTGGTTCCGCCGCCGGGGACGATGCCTTCATCTACCGCCGCTTTAGTGGCGTTGAGGGCGTCTTCGATGCGGAGTTTGCGGCTGCGCAGTTCCGTTTCGGTCGCGGCGCCAACTTTGATGACGGCTACACCGCCGGCCAGTTTAGCGATGCGTTCTTGGAGTTTTTCGCGATCGTAGTCCGAGTCAGTTCTTTCGAGTTCTTTACGCAGTTGAGCAATGCGTTTTTGCACGTCAGACTTCTGACGGGGGTCTTCGTCCGAGAGCAGCGTGGTGTTGTCTTTGCTGAGGCTGACCTTGCGGGCTTTGCCTAGCATATCAAGGGAGACCGCGTCAAGGCTTAAGCCCACATCTTCGGAAATGACTTGTCCGCCGGTGAGGGTGGCGATGTCTTGTAACATCTGCTTGCGGCGATCGCCAAATCCAGGGGCCTTAATGGCGGCGACATTCAGCACACCCCGGGCTTTGTTCACCACCAGGGTGGCCAAGGCTTCCCCTTCGACATCCTCAGCAATAATCAGTAACGAGGCCGACTGTTGAGAGACTTTTTCTAAGACACCAACAATCTCTTGAATCGAGCTAATTTTTTTATCGGTAATCAGCACATACGCGCCTTCATACTCCACCATTTGCCGTTCAGCATCGGTGACAAAGTAGGGAGAGAGATACCCGCGATCGATTTGCATCCCTTCAACGACATCGAGTTCCGTCGCCAGAGATTTGGACTCCTCAACGGTGATCACGCCATCTTTGGTGACCTTATCCATCGCTTTGGCGATCATTTCGCCGACTTCCGTGTCATTGCCCGCAGAGACGGTGGCCACCTGTTCGATCGCCGCCCCTTCGACGGGTTTAGCGACGTTGGCAATTTCAGCAACGAGTTTAGCAATGGATTTCTCAATCCCCCGTCTGAGGGCCACAGGATTGGCACCAGCGGCGACATTTTTCAGGCCTTCGCGAATCATGGCTTGAGCGAGAACCGTTGCGGTGGTGGTTCCGTCTCCGGCCAGATCCTTGGTTTGTGAGGCGACTTCTCGGACTAATTTAGCACCAGCGTTTTCGAGGGGATCTTCGAGTTCAACATCTTTGGCGATGGTGATCCCGTCATTAACGATATCGGGCGCACCGAATTTTTTTTCGAGAACCACGTTACGGCCTTTGGGGCCGAGGGTAATCCGCACCGCATCAGCGAGGGCGTTCACGCCCCGCTCCAGGGAGCGCCGTGATTCTTCATCAAAAGAGATAATTTTGGCCATGAATGTTCTGAACAACTAGCAACTTCAACACCTAAACTTAGCACTCTAATGGGGGGAGTGCTAATTCGTAGAAACCGTACTCCCGTCGTCAGAGGGGTTCGGTGTCGAAGTGCTGAGAATTTCTCGGATGCGATAGATGGGGCGATGTTGAGACTCATGATAGGTCCGCATCAGCAATTCGCCCAACAAACCAAAGCTAAACAATTGTATGCCCGCAATAATCAGCAGAATGGCCAGGGTGAGCAGGGGGCGATCGCCGATGTTGGCCCCGGTGAGCAGTTTCAGCCCTGTTAAATAGGCTCCCAAGACCACACCGGCGACACTCGAGAGAATCCCCAAACCGCCAAAGACGTGCATGGGGCGGGTGAGAAATTTCTTGAGGAAAAACACCGTCAACAGATCCATCAACACCCGGAAGGTGCGGCCTAAGCCATATTTACTCTGACCAAACTGGCGAGCATGATGACTGACGGGAACCTCGGCAATTCTGGCCCCTTCGATGAAGGCCAAGGCCGGCAAAAAACGGTGTAGTTCACCGTAGAGGTTCATATCAAGCACGATTTCTCGCCGGTAGGCTTTTAGGGAACAACCATAGTCATGGAGATCGACGCTGGTGACGCGGCCAATGAGCCAGTTGGCGATTTTCGAGGGGAGTAATCGGGTCAGGGCCGCATCTTGGCGGTTTTTTCGCCAACCACTGACGAGATCGTAGCCTTCATCGAGGGTGGCGATGAGGTGGGGAATGTCTTTGGGGTCATTTTGTAGGTCCCCGTCGAGGGTGACGATAATCCGCCCCTCGGCTTCTTGGAATCCGGCGGCCATGGCGGCGGTTTGGCCATAGTTGCGCCGAAAGAAAATCACCTTGAGCTGGCTATAATCTTCAACCAGTTGTCGTAGGCGATCGCGGGTTCCGTCGCTAGAGCCATCGTCAACGAGGATGACGTTATAGGAGAAGTCAGTCTCGTCCATCACGCTCACAATGGACTCGATTAAACGGCCCACACTATCAACTTCGTTATAGATGGGGGCGACGACGGAGACATCGAGACTCGGAAGACTGAGGCTCGCCGGGCGAGTTGAGCTAGAACGCATAGTGGTTAACCGAGGGGGTGGCAGGAGTCTCACGACTCGGAGGATATATCCTGGTTAGCACAGATTTCGGTAACTGGGTATGGCCGCGTTAGCCAGCGGAAATAGAGAGAAACGGTCAACTCTTTGAGAGGATGGAGAACCCAGGTGATGGGGTTGATGGTAACAATAATGTTACGGACATCCCGTTGAGCCAGTTTGACGATTTTGGCCGCCACGCGATCGCCGGACATCACACCAACCGGGTTGAGGTTACTCTTAAACGGTCCGAGGATCAGTTTGCGGATGATGCAGGGGGAGTCGAGACGACGCAGGGTGACTAAATCCCCTAGGGTGCGTTTGCTGAGTTCGTAGAGGGGGCTAAAGGCGGGGTTCACTTCGGCTTCGGAGGTGTTGACCCAGAGTTCTTTGCGGACGCGATCGCGATCGCCGTCCACGGTTTCGAGGAATGCTTCCATCAACCGCCAGGCCGAAAAAGCATTCACTTGATAAGACTGGTCAATGGCGTCGGGGGAGCGATCGCCGTGAACATTGATCCCGTGGTTAATCACGAGGATATCAACGTTAGCGAAGGTTTCAGCCAGAGCCGCTTCTTCCCCCACCTGCCAACGCTGGCTGGGAATTTCCTGTCCGTTGAGTTCGATAGGCTGATGGCCCGAGGTGAGGGCGATGACTTTGGCCCCGTTGGCCTGAAGCTGGCCGAGTAGAGCCTGGCCTAAGGTTCCTGACGCGCCGGTGACGGCGATGGTTTTGCCCTTGAGAGAAAGTGCCGTACCCATAAGTTGATCCACGACGGTGAGTGTACTGCAAAAATAGGCGTTTTGGTTCTCAAAGTGATGTCGCCAATGGTAAGGGCGATTCACCCACCAACGCGAAGGCGGTGTTTGGAAGGGGCCGGGAAGGTGGGTGACATCGGTGAGATCGTGAGCCCAGGCCCAACCCATCCCCCGAGCCATGGCCGAGAGGAGAAAGACGAGAGAATAGAGAACTCCGGCACTGCATCCCCAGGCCACCTCGGGGGTGAGACTCCAGGCCAGCCCCCAAAGAGCGAGGCTAAAGGCAATCATGACGCAGGACTCGGGAACGTCGTTATACCATTGCGCCTGGCGGTAAATTAAGGCGCTGTTGGGGGTTAAATCGGGGCGAAAGACCCGATGATGCCAGTTATGCAGCCGAGTCAGGGGGGGCCAGATATGGGCTAGGGCATGGTAGAGATCGCGGATGACTTCTACTGAGATAATGGCGGCGATGGCCCAAACGGCGATCGCACTCCAATGAAGGATCGTCATAGTCTTGTGGGTGACTCTCTAAATCAATGGTGACGAATACGTCGTGAGTGATGGACGGTGAACACTAATCTGCCAATACTGCCAATACTGCCAATACAGATGCCAGTCAAGTTGGCATTGAATCACACTTTGGGGAACTCGCCTATAGGGGGAGTTGATCGAGGTCTCGGTTGGAGCCAATCACGACCATGGCTAAGCCTTTTTTGAGCCGGGCTTGGGGACTGGGGTTGATTTCAAATCCCTCATTTTTGCCGACGGCCAAGACACTGATTCCATAGGTTTTTCGTAGGTCTAATTCTGCCAGGGTTTTGCCTTCAAATTTGTCGGGAACGACCATTTCTACGATACTGTGGTTGGGGTCGAGTTCAAACTGCTCTAAAATTCGGGGACGAGTCAGGGCGCGGGCCAGGGCGCATCCCATTTCTCGTTCTGGGAAGACGACGCGATCGGCGCCGACTTTTTTGAGCAACTTGACATGAACCGCTGATGAGGCTTTGGTGACGACATGTTTGACCCCTCCTTCTTTGAGGTTCAAGGTTGTAATAATGCTCTCGGCCAGAAAGTTACCGATGGCCACAATGACAATATCAAACTCAAAGAGTCCCGCTTCTTTGAGGGCAGACGGTTCAGTGGTATCGAGACAGAGAACATGATCGGCGATGCGATCGTTTAGGGCTAAATTGACCAGTTTGTCATCGCGATCGACCGCTAAGACTTCATAGCGATTTTCATGCAGCGTAGCACAGACGGCACGCCCAAAACGCCCTAAACCAATGACAGCAAATTGCTTACTGTTTTCGGGCTGCCAACTTTTGAGGAAGTTAAATGACGATAAATTCACGTTCGCAATTCCTAGGATGATAGGGAACAAAACCGATTTCTAGTCCAGGTCAGTATGATTTGTATTGGGTAATTTAAACGGGCAGTTTGAAGAAGAAGACTCGGCTTACCCGACCAATAAGTCTTCGTCGGGGTAGTCAAGGACACTTGGTTTAGGGTCTCCGAGTAATGCCGCCATTAGAATTAGGATACCAACTCGTCCGGCATACATCAAGGCAGTGATAATCAAAGCCCCAAATGTTGAGAAACTAGCTGTAATTCCAGTCGATAAACCAACGGTTGCAAATGCAGAAATGGTCTCAAAAAACAAATTGATAAACGGAAGATTCGGCTCAGAAATTGCCAGTATCATCGTGGAAAGAGCCACGATTGACATTGAACCAACGGTCACAGCAACGGCTTTCATAATCAATTCCATAGGAACGCGGCGCTCGTAGAGAATCACGTTTTCACGTCCTTGTAGTACAGACTTTGTGCAAGTGGTCAACACCCGAAAGGTTGTCGTTTTAATTCCACCACCGGTACTACCAGGACTCGCTCCAATAAACATTAAAGCAATGGTTAGAAACAAGCCAGCCGTTGTCATTTGACCAATATCAATCGTATTAAATCCGGCGGTGCGTGTTGTTACCGATTGGAACCAGGCGGCAAAAAATTTGTCTGACCAAGATAAGGGGTCTAGGGTATTCCCGTTCGCCAATTCACTGGTAAAAAAGCCCAAGAAACCCACCACGAGTAAGAATAGGGTTGTACTCACAACAATTTTGACATGCAATGAGAAGCGAAAACGTTTTTCGTTTGCTTTCAGATTGCTCTTTAGCCAGAAAAAGGCTTCCATCATAACTTGATATCCAATGCCACCTAATATAATTAAAAATGTAATAATAACGGTCATTTGAGGAAATTCAATATACCTCATTAAGCTATTTTCAAATAAACTAAATCCGGCATTATTAAAGGCACTAATACTATGAAATATAGATTGCCAAAGACCGTAAGACCAACCAAATTCTGGAATAAAGATTGTCATCAGGACAAACACCCCAGTCAGTTCCAAGATGACCGTTAAGCCAATAATGGATTTGAGGAGTTGAGAGACACTAGAGACACCACCAGAATCGAGGGATTCTTGCAGGGCGATGCGATAGCGAACCCGAGAGCGACGGCCCAATAAAAGCAGTAAAAACGTGTTGGCTGTCATGTAGCCTAATCCGCCAACTTGAATCAGGGCAACAATAATCAATTGTCCCCAAAAGGAGTAATAACTGCCAGTATCCACGACAATTAAGCCGGTGACACAGGTGGCCGAGGTGGCGGTAAACAGGGCGGTTACGAATGAGTTCCAACTGCCATCCGCGAGGGAAACCGGTAACATCAACAGCAGCGTTCCCACGGTGATCACCCCAAGGAAGCCTAAACAGATAGTTCGCGCAACAGTCATGGACGAGAGCGAATGAAAGTAAATGGTATTGTAGTATCTTACCGAGCTTTGCCGATTCTGAAATCTTTAGCCAAATTTGGCGTCAATTTGCCGGACGACGGTATAGGCGGAGTAGCTAACGCCAGCGGTTCCTTCGCCGGGATGGGTGCAATCTCCCACCAGCCAGAGGTTAGAGATGGGGGTCCGATTGGCAAAGCCGAAGGGGCCGAAGGTGGAAATACGCTGGCCCAGTCCGCCGACGACACCGGCCTCGCGTGCGGTGAAATGGGCGAAGGTGCGAGGGGTGGCGGCTTCGATGTGAATCAGATGCTGGGGGGAGAGGTCGAAGTAGCCGTTGAGACGGGCGATCGCCGCCTGGGTATAGTGGTCTTTAAGCTGGTCGTAATCGTCACAGGTCCACCATTGCCGCACATCGGTGAAGGAGGAGGCGATGAGGGTGGCCTGGCCCTCGGGGGCGCGGCCATCGCCGGGACGACTGACGGAGACGAACAGCGAGTTATTTTCGGCAATCTCTCCCTCGCCGTCGTACAAAAATTGCAGATGGGGGGGACAGTCGGCGGGAATGGCCGCCGCATCGACGCCGAGATAGATGACGAAGGCCCCGGAGGCGGGGGGGAGTTTGTCAACGCGGCGGCGATAACCGGAGGGGGGATGGTCCAGCAGTTGGACGAGGTTTTGCACGGTGACGTTGGCGACGATGAGATCGGCGGAGTCGGTCCAGGTGGCCTCGGTTTTCAGGTTGCGAACCGTTACGCCAGTCACTGAATTATTTGAGGGGTTATTGGGGTTGTGGATGGCTTCGACGCGATGGCCCATCTGGAGGGTTCCACCATCTCGGTCTAAGGACTGTTGTAGGCGATCGCTCAACACCTGCATACTGCCCTCTAGGTGATAGAGTCCCTGAGGGTCCTGAGACACGCCGAGGGCCGTGGCGGCGTAGAGGAGGGCGGTGTCTTCAGCCTCGACTTGGGAGTACAGTTTCAGTTGCAGGTCGAGGAAGGTGCGGAGGCGGCGATCGCCGTCGAGGCCAAACCAGCGTAGGGCATCACCCACGGTCCAAAAGGTAAAGGGAACCGTCACCAGAGTTCCCGGCCGTACCGCCCCCACCAGGCGGCTGAGATCCCACAGATTGCGGGGCGGTAGGACGGGATCTCGTCCCTGAAAGGCCCAACTCGCTCGAAATAGGGTTCGCATCAGTTGCCAGAAGGGGTCACTACCGGGAAACTGTCGCCGTTGTTCTTCGCGCCAACGGAGGGGATCTCGCCAAACGTTAATGGGTTCGCGTTCTCCGGGGAGATAGACGGCACAGGCGGGATCGCAGGGAGAGGCTGAAGGAACAGGAATCTCTAATTCCTCGAAGATGCGATGGTGAATGCCGCCCGGTTCGAGGCCCGCCACTTGGGTCGCGCCAACGTCAAAGATGAAACCGCGTCGTTTAAAGGTGGAGGCACAGCCCCCAGGGACAATCGCTTGGTCATAAACCTTGACAGAATAACCGCGATGTGCTAATAGCGCAGCGGCAGTGAGTCCACCGATGCCCGCACCGATGACGATAATCTTTGGGGGGTTGGGCGAGTTGGTCATGGGCTTGGGAGAGTTGAGGGAAATTCTTATTTAAGTTTACCTTTCTTAACACTTAAAGTAACTTAAACTGGAGAGGAGGGTTTGTGATTTTGTGGTGCAGACTCTCGCTGTATCGACGTTTGGTCGATTGTTCACTTCAAGCGCCCATGACTTCTACTCTCCTCAATCGCTTTCCTCATGTTGCCCTCAACACACCAACGATTCGTAAGTTCGCCAACGGTTTAACGGTGATTGCCGAGCAGGTTCCGGTTGAGGCGGTGAATCTCAGTCTTTGGTTCAATGTTGGCTCAGCCATCGAAGCTGATGCCATGGTGGGTACGGCTCACTTTCTCGAACATATGATTTTCAAGGGCAGCGATCGCCTCAAATTAGGCGAGTTCGAGCGCCGCATCGAAGCCCGAGGCGCGGTGACCAACGCCGCCACCAGTCAGGATTATACTCAGTTTTATCTCACCTGTGCGCCCCAGGATTTCGCGGCGTTAACGCCCCTGCAACTCGATGTGGTGTTGAACCCACAAATTGCGGAAGAGGCGTTTCAGCGAGAACGTCAGGTGGTGTTAGAAGAAATCCGCCGTTCTGATGACAATCCGCAGCGACGGAACTATCAACGGGCCATTGAGTTGGCCTTTGCTGAACTTCCCTATCGTCGCCCGGTGTTGGGATCGACGGAGATTGTCTCGGGGCTGCAACCTCAGCAAATGCGCGACTTTCACCGCACCTGGTATCGCCCCGAATCCCTGACGGCGGTGGCGGTGGGAAATCTGCCGGTGGAGGAGTTGGTGGCGACGGTGGCCCACTCCTTCGCGCAGGTGTCTGATGATGATTTGGCGATCGCCTGTCCGTTACCGCCTCGATCCTTCCCCGCGCCGGAGTTGGGGTTTGCGGAGGTGGTGCGCCGGGATTATCGCGATCGCAGCTTGCAGCAGGCCCGGTTGAGTCTGTTGTGGCGAGTTCCGGGATTGGCGCAGTTGCAAGAAACCTATGCGTTGGATGTGTTGGCCAGTATTTTAGGCCAAGGGCGGACTGGGCGTTTGGTGCGCCAGTTGCGGGAGGAACAAGGGCTGGTGTCTCGGGTGGGGGCGGGAAACCTCAGTTATCGCCTGCAAGGCCTGTTTCAGGTGGGGGCGCACTTACCCGAGGACCATTTAGAGACGGTGGAAACGGCAATTTTGCAGGAGGTACGCCGTTTACAGGATGAGTTGGTGTCTGAGTTGGAGATGGAACGGATTCGTAAGCAAGTGGCCAATCGCTTTGTGTTTGGGAGTGAACGGCCCAGCGATCGCGCCAATTTATATGGCTATTTTCAGGCGCTGGTGGGAGATGTGGACCCGGCGATCGCCTATCCTGAGGCGGTGCGATCGCTCAGCCGCGAGGATTTACGGGAGGCGGCCCAGAAATATCTCAATCCTGAAGCCTTTGGGGTGGTGATTGTGCGCCCCGGTTAGGGGTTACTCGTTGAGATAACTGGATGCTTGTAGGTGAAACATTTTGGCGTAGAGGCCCCGTTTCTCCAACAGTTGCGCATGAGAGCCGATTTCAATAATACGATGGTTTTCCAGGACGACAATGCGATCGGCCATACGAACCGTAGAAAAGCGGTGACTGACAAAAAAGGTCATCCGTCCTTCTGTGAGGCGACGGAAGCGACTAAATAACTCCGACTCGGCGATCGCATCCAACGCCGCCGTCGGTTCATCCAAAATCAAAATCGGCGCCGAACTCATAAAGGCCCGGGCCATACCAATTTTCTGCCATTGTCCCCCCGATAAATCGGTTCCCCCGGCAAAGATTTTCCCCAAAATCGTCTCATAGCCTTGATCTAAGCCTTCAATCACCTCCGTCGCCCCCCCAGCCGCCGCCGCCGCATCAATTTGGCCGAGATCATCCCGCCGCGACAAGTCCCCAAAGCCGATATTATCCTGGGCGGTGAGACTATAACGGGCGAAATCCTGAAAAATCACACCAATGTTCCGGCGTAACTCCTGCAAGGCGATTTCCGAGAGGGGAACGCCATCGACGGTAATCTCCCCCTCACTGGGATCATACAGTCGCGTCACCAGCTTCAATAAGGTGGTTTTTCCCGCCCCGTTCACCCCCACCAGGGCGATACTTTCTCCGGGGTTGACGGTTAAATTGAGGTTTTCCAGGGTGGGTTCGCTGGCCCCTGGATAGGTGAAACTGACGTTGCGTAATTCTAATCCCTGACAAATGGGGTTGGGAAAGGGTTTCGGTTCGGGGGGTTCTACGACTTTCGGGGCTAAGTCTAAAAACTCAAAGTATTGGGAGACATAAAGGTTGTATTCATAGGTTTGGGCGATACTTTGTAAAATCTGTTGTAAGACGTTTTGGGCTTGAGCAAAGGCCCCGGAATACATGGTAAAATCGCCGATGCTAATGGTTCCCTGAACCGCCCGCACAATCGTCCAACCATAGGCGCTATAGTAGCCTAAGTTGGCGACGGTTCCCGCTAATCCTCGGACGGTGGCAAAGCGGCGGGCCAGGAAGGCAGATTCGTTGTTGAAGCGGCGACGAATGTCCATCCATTGTTGCAGGAGATAGTCTCCTAGGCGAAATAAACGGACTTCTTTGGCGAAGGCGTTTTGGGTTAAGACTCGTTGTAGGTAATCGGCGCGTCGGCCGGCTTGGGTTTGCGATCGCGACAGCCAAAATCGCCGCCCTGAATACTTAACGCTGGCCCAAAGTGCGGGAACTGAGGTTGCGAGTAATAACAGCATTACCCAGGGGCTAAATCGCAACAAGAGGGCAATAGAACTGAAGAAACTGACTAATTGCCCCAGTAACCCGGTTAGGGTTCCTAAAATGCGAACGGGATAGTCACTTCCGCTTTGTTGGGCGCGGCTGAGGGTATCATGAAATTCGGGTAATTCGTAATGGGATAAATCCAGACGAATGGCTTGCTGAATGAGAACCCCGTTGGCGTGAATGGAAAACCTATCTTTAAGAACTTGTAGGCTATAACTATTGACTTGGTTAGCAACTTCTGATAGAAAACTAATGGCAAATCGTAGGGCGACTAACCCTAAAATGGTCAATCCAGCGGCTTCGAGTTGCCCGATATTGGCGACAACTTCATCGACGACCAGTTTGGTGATATAGAGTTCGGTAACGGGAATTAAGCCGCGAATTAGGGTGATAACGACGGAAAGAAGTAGATAGCCGGGTTCAGCTTGCCAAACCAATTTGACCAGTTTGGGGGTATTGGCAAGAACATTAAAAAACCGCGTTTTTGGGGATTTTTGCGGCGTTTTGAGGGGGGGCTGATCGAGTTGGCGGTTGCGACGTTTAGACAAGGTTCCTCTTAAAATATCAACATCGGACTGAACTGGGGTCGAATACCAGAAGCCGGGTTTCTTGAAGAAACTCGGCTTCTCACTCGTGGGGTTTACGGTTTTGATAAGGTATGGGCTAGGAAACGTTCGGTGTAATAGAGGGCGATTTGATTGCTAATGCCAAAATGGACGGCATCAAAGGAATGTTCTGCCCAGGGAATTTCTAGAAAGATTGAACGATTGTCAAAGGTTAATAATTTCTCTTGGAGTTTACGTCCGAATTTGGCTTGAACTAAATGATCTCGTTGACCATATATAAGGAGAGATGGCGGTAAATTGGGGGCGACGAGATGCCAGGGGGAGGCGCGATCGTACAAGTCTGGGAGTTCTTCGGGGGTACCACCGAGGAAGTCTCGTAAGATGTTTTGGATTCCCAAGGGATCGGGATTGGGTAAATCGTAATAGCCGTTGGTTAAATTGACGGGGGCGTAGTAGTTGATTAGCCCGCGAATGGGAATTGAATCGGGGTCATAAGCGGCTAACATGGCTAAATGGCCGCCGGACGATCGCCCCATCAACGCGATGCGATCGCCATCTACCTCGAACTCGTCCGCGCGATCGCAGACAACGCCAATCGCCGTTTTCACATCCTCCAATTGGGCCGGAAAGTGATATTCCGGGGCGTGGCGGTAATCGATGGCCACCACGGTATAACCACGACTGGCGAGATAGCGGCTAAACCATTCATCCTTATTCGGGGTTCCCTGTCGCCAGGCCCCACCATAGATGATGATAACGGTGGGATATTGCCCCACCGCTTCCGGCCGATAGAGATTGAGTGTCAGAGGTACGCCATCGGGTTCGGCGAAGGGAATCTCTCGTTGAATGCGAACCGGTGGGAGAGGAATCCCGCGAAAGACATCCAGTAGCTGCAACGGTTGGCGACGCATGGCCTGGCGACTGGGTTCAGGGACGGTTTTGAGATACGCTGACCCTAATCCCCGTTCCATCTCGGCGTTGAACCGGGCCACGGTGGCCGGAACTTGCAGCAGGGGTAGCAGGCTGAGGCTTAAACCCAGTAGACTACAAACAAGGATGGCGATCGCAACGCCCCCCGTGAGAGACAAACGGGCCAACAGCAACAGGGCGATCGCGTGAACGCCTACCAGCCAAGGCGAAATCTCGGGGGTGACAACTGTAAACACCAATAGAAACATGGTGGGGGCCGGTAACACAATCGCCAGACTCAACAACAGTCCTAAACCGCTGAGAATCGCTAGAAGCCACGGTACAAGGGACATTAGAGTCATCGCAACTTTATCGCAAATTTAAGGAAATACGGGCAGTATGGTGCAACATCTTCAGGGTAAAGTGGCTTTGGTCACTGGGGCAACACGGGGCTTAGGAAAGGGTATCGCTGTCGGCTTAGGTGAAGCGGGGGCGACAGTTTATATTACTGGCCGCAGTTACGATCGCTCAAATCTCGAAGATCGCGAGATTGGCGGAACCTTGCTGGATACCCAAGCGGCGGTGGAAGAGGCCGGCGGTGTCTGTGTACCGGTTCAAGTGGATCACAGTGATGATGAACAGGTGCGATCGCTGTTCGATCGCATTGACAACGAACAAGAGGGCCAACTGGATCTCTTGGTTAACAACGTGTTCGCCGGGGTACAAGCCATCGCCGATGCTTACGGTGATCCCTTCTGGAAACAGGGGCCGCAACTCTGGGATGCGGTGAACCAAGTGGGGTTACGCAGTCACTATGTCAGCAGCATTTTTGCGGCCCGTCTCATGCAACGCCGCCAGCGAGGGCTGATTTGTACTATTTCCTCCTGGGGGGGACTATCCTATATTTTCGGGGCCGCCTATGGGGCCGGGAAGTCGGCTTGCGATCGCCTAGCTGCGGATATGGCGGTGGAGTTAAAACCGGATAATATCGCCTCGATTGCGATTTGGCCGGGAATTGTGGGAACGGAACAAATCGCCCGTTTTGCCGATAATACCTCGGCTGAGGGAGAATTGGACCCGCAACGGACGCTGATGCGCGATCGCTACAATTGGGAAACTCCCTTACTCACTGGCCGGGCGATCGCCGCCCTAGCCGCCGATGACAAGGTTCTCCGTTACAGTGGTAAGGTGCAGATTGTCGCTGAACTGGCCCGACGCTATAAACGGGTAGACCAAGCTGGCAATCGTCCCGCTTCCTTGCGATCGCTGCGCTTTCTCCTCGGCGCTCAGTTCCCCGCCCTGAGAGACCGTGATACACTCATTCCAGACTTAATTGTCCCCTGGCCGCTGTTACTTTGGGGAGCGTTACAAGCCCCGAAAACCTAACGCTTGATAGTGCCAATGATAGTGCCAAATTTGGCTGTGTTGCTAATCTAATGTTGTTGTAAGATGACTCAATTTAAAGACGCTGCGATCGTTCTAACCGGGGCGGCCGGTGGATTCGGTCAACAGTTTACCCGCAAATTATTAAAGGCTGGGGGACAGTTGATTCTAGCGGATTTGGACGAAGCCAGGTTACGCCAACAAGCAGAGGCGATTCAGCGAGAGGTTAAAACGGGCAAGGTTTTAGCCTGTTTAGGAGTCGATTTATCTGAACCCGCTGGATCGCAATCCCTCTACGATGCGGTTAACGCCTTGGGTGTTCCTATTGACATTTTAATTAACAATGCCGGAATTGGCTTATACGGACGCATGGATGAAGTTCCCACGGATAAATGGGAACGGTTAATGCAAGTCAATTTGTTAGCCCCCATGCGCTTAAGTACCCTGTTTGTGGCTGATATGATCCAGCGTCGTCAAGGCCATATCGTCAATATCTCCTCATTGGCGGGTTGGATTGCTGTGGCGGGAATGGCCCATTATGCGAGTAGTAAATTCGGTTTACGCGGCTTTAGTGAAGGGCTATTTAACGAAGTTAAACCCTACAATGTCAAGGTAACAGCCGTCTATCCCTATTTTAGTCGTACCCCCCTGTTACAAGCCGAGAAATATGGGAGTTTAGCGCAAGAAACAACGGGGATTCCTGATAAAGATGCCACCGATCCTGAGCGAGTTATTGAGGCGGTGATTCGGGCGATCGCCCAAGAAAAACTTCACGTCTTCCCCGATGGAAAAGCCCAAGTTTTCCACCAAATAAAACGCTATTTCCCACCCATTATAACCTGGGGCGTGGACTACTTCAAACCCAAACAAAACGCAAAACCCTAACCCCTTTATCTCTTGCCTCTTGCCATCCCCTCCTGGGAGGGGTTAGGGGTGGGTTATCCCTGTTCCTTGTTCCCTGTTCCCTATTCCCTATTCCCTGTTCCCTCCAATCTATGCTTCACACCGCAACTCAACCTAAAACCTCCACTCCCACCGACACTCGCCACAAACAACTAATTATCGGGGCGGGATTTGTTGGATTAGGAATTGCCCAAGCCTTAAAAGATGCTAAAATCCCCTATGATCAAGTGGATGCCAGCGACGATATTGGCGGAAATTGGTATCACGGCGTGTATGAAAGCGCCCATATTATCTCATCGAAGAAAGTGACGCAATTCACTCACTTTCCCATGCCCTCAGATTACCCCGATTTCCCCAGCGCCCAACAACTCTTAGCCTATTTAAACAGCTTTGCCGACCACTTTCAACTGCGCCCCCAGATTGAACTCGAACGCCGAGTTAATCTAGTTTGCCCCATTGCAGATAACCTCTGGAACGTTACCTTTGCCAACGGCGAACAACGCATTTATAAAGGAGTTGTTCTTTGTAACGGACATCACTGGTGTAAACGGTTTCCAGACTTTAAGGGAACCTTTGCCGGGGATATTATCCATTCCAAAGACTACAAAACAGCCGATATTTTACGAGGAAAACGAGTCTTAGTCATCGGCGGTGGCAACTCCGGTTGTGACATCGCCGCCGAAGCCGCCCGAGTTGCCGAAAAAAGCGTCTTGAGTTTGCGCGAATCCGTCTGGTTTATCCCCAAAAGCTTCGCCGGATTTCCCATTGTGGACTTAATTCGCGGTTGGATGCCGCAATGGTTTCAGCGGGGGTTAGCCTATACCATTATTCGCCTAACCTTTGGCAAACATGAGCGATATGGCTTACCCAAACCCAACCATCGTATTTTTGAAAAACACCCAACTCTAAATAACGAAGTTCCTTATTATATCAAACATGGTCGCATTTTACCTAAGCCAGAAGTGAGCAAACTTGACGGTCAATTTGTCGAGTTTGTCGATGGAAGCCGGGAGGAGTTTGACTTAATTGTTTGCGCGACGGGCTATCATGTTGCCTATCCCTTTTTACCCGAAGAATTGCAACGAGTGCGCGGGGCGACGGTTCAATGTTATGGCGGTTCGTTTCTTGCTGATTATAAGGGATTAGCCTATCTGGGTTGGGGACAGGCCCGAGGCGGGGTGGGGTCTCTGATTGCGGCGTTTGGACCTCGATTTGCCCGTTGTCTTCAGCTTCAGGATGAGATTGATGTTCCCCTGGGACTGGTGTTTAAAGCGATGGGACAGCAGTTACCAGAAACTCATTTATCTGACCCTCATCGGGTGTTTCGTCAGCTTAAACTCCTCGATTTCGCCTGGGGGTTGCTGAGATGGAAAGCCCGTCAATTGGATAAGGAAGATTCCAATTTCCAGAATCAGCCGTTGTGAGTTGCATTGGATACCAAATTGGAGGGGAACCCACCCCTAGCCCCTCCCAGGAGGGGATGACCCGCCCCTACTAGCGTTTGTTGTTTTAATCTATTATGATGTCTCAAAATCCTAATCCCCAAGATATCGAAAGCTGGAAAGCTAAAATTGAGAGGGCTAACCGTAACAATCTGTTCCATCATTGCCAAGATTGCGGTTATGAATGGGTGGCTTCGGAACCCCAACCCTGTCGCTGTGGAAGTTCTCGAATTGAACGCATCGCCTGTTGGCAATTTCCCGACGGTTAGGGACTTTACCATCTTAACCGATCGCAAACCCCGTATAAGGTCGAAGATCAGGGTGGTGGAACCCTAAAACAATCTTCTCTTGCGGGATACCCGCG
Source organism: Phormidium lacuna HE10JO (assembly GCA_900149785.2). Classification (GTDB taxonomy): domain Bacteria; phylum Cyanobacteriota; class Cyanobacteriia; order Cyanobacteriales; family Geitlerinemataceae; genus Sodalinema; species Sodalinema lacuna_A. Next base: position 23,264 of record FSSI02000053.1, read on the forward strand.
TTCAGTAACTCATCGGCGATTCCATCTTCTAGGCCATCTTGGTGAATCCACACCTTATCGCCAATAATTTCTAAATGAAGAACACAGCCATGAACTTGTTTATTATTGAGTTGTCCAACGGTAAACAAGGCATAACTTTTATGATCTTCGCCAATAATCAGCTTTCGCTCTAAGATACCATGAGCATAGGGGAGTTTGGCATACTCCTGTAGGATATCAGCAATAATTCGGTGATAGTCTAGGCTATCCATTGACGAATCCCTCCTGTTAGTCGGTCAAGGACAATCAAATTTAGACGTTTGTTTTCTAGTAAAAGCTCACCAATTGGTTCTTTAAAAACATCATCAAACGCATCGTCTGTAATTGCTAAATACAACTGGCGTTCTGGCTCTCTTTGGCGTAAAATATCATAATACAATGTATATTGACCTAGGGCATTTTCTAAGTCATTGATTTTCGATTTTCCGATAAAACTTTTGACTTCTACGGCAATCTTCTGATTTCCTTTTTCGGCAGAGACTAATTTAGAAGCCCCTAAATCAACAAATAGGTTGCTACGTCCAATTGTTAATACATAGGGGTCATCGGTAATTGTCCAACCCTCCCGAATCAATGCAGTTTTGACCTGTTCATGATAGATATCTCTGGCTGGCATGATGGATGATTCAAGTATAAACTTTGAATTTTGCCAAAGGAACCCATCCGGGGGATGATTTTCCGATCGCTAGGGGTGCAGGATGCAGTTAAGAAACCCGGTTTCTGGTATTCGACCCGGGTCGTCAGAGTTTCTCGGAGGGGTTTGTTGCTGAGGGTCAGACACTCGGTGTCTTTGTAGACACCGGGTGTCTCATATCATCGACTAAAGAAACCCGGTTTCTGGTACTCAGGTCGTTTGCAGTTTGCTTAACTCAAAAGATGTTGACGAACCGCTAACACCAGATTATCAGTCCAATGATGGACTAACTCAGAGGTGGCGGCTTCCACCATGACGCGAATCACGGGTTCCGTTCCCGAGGCCCGAACCAAGACACGGCCTTGATCTCCCATAGCCGTCTCAGCGGTGGCGATCGCCTGCTGAAGCGGATCACACTGTTGCCAGTTTAACCGCAACTCCCGATCCTCGACGCGCACATTCTGCAACACCTGGGGATAGGTTTGGAAACTCTGATTCACCAACTCCGATAAACCGCTTCCACTGCGTTTGACTAACGCCGCCAAATGCAACGCCGTCAACAAGCCATCACCGCTAACGCCGTAATGACTACAAATGACATGGCCCGACTGTTCGCCGCCGAGAGTCGATCCCGTTCGTTGCATCTCTGCGTGAACATATTGATCGCCGACGGAGGTTCGCAGCAGTTGGCCCCCTTGGGCTTCCCAGGCCCGTTCAAAGCCTAAATTAGCCATCACCGTCGAGACAATTAGATTATCTGGGAGTTGTCCCGTTTGCCGCAAGGCCTGACCCCAGAGATAGAGGATATAATCGCCGTCAATGGCCCGTCCTTGGCCATCTACGGCTAAGACGCGATCGGCATCGCCATCAAAGGCAAATCCTAAACAGGCATTATGGCTTAATACCGCCGCCCGTAGGGGATCTAGGTGCGTTGAACCACAGTTGACGTTGATACGATCGCCGTCGGGCCGATCATGTAAACAAATCACCTCAGCCCCCAAGGCGGCGAAAGCTTGCGGGGCGACGTGACTGGCGGCCCCCCAGGCTAAGTCTAAGACCACTTTCATTCCCTGTAAATCCAGTCCCAGGGGAGTTTGAACGGCGTTGAGATAATCTCTAACTAATTCGGGGCGATGGTAATGACGACCCCAACTGGCGTTATTCTCGCTGAGGGTGAGTTGGCCGCGAATCCCGGCTTCGATGCGTTGTTGAATGTCTGAGGGAAGTTTGGCCCCGGTTGGCCCGAAGAATTTAATCCCATTATCCGCCGGGGGGTTATGGCTAGCGGAAATCATCACCCCACCAATGGCCTCGGAGGTGGCGGCCAGATAGGCGACGCAGGGGGTGGGACATAATCCCAGGTCCCAAACCTCTAACCCGGCGGCGGTGAGTCCCGCTGACAGGGCCATGGCTAACATACTACTGGAGTTGCGGGAATCTTGCCCGAGGGCGATCGCACCCCCTCCCTGACAGTCTTTGAACACTTGGCCAGCCCAGAAACCCACTTGCAAGGCTAGGGGGGCGTTGAGAAGATCTCCTACATGACCGCGAATCCCATCGGTTCCAAATAACTTGGAGGGGGGTAGGTTCAGGGGAGACGTTGCAAAGGGGGATATCTCCGCCAAGGAGGTTGAGGGTTGGCGAACTAAAGGCGACATAACCATATTTCCGAATCACTCCACACAAATCACACTCACAGGTTGATGCGTCCCCAAGTTTGCGGGTAAGGTTCAACCGCCTAAAGACCCGAGATACGCTCGACCTGACATACACATGGAGGATACCATGTCCGGCCGTGAACAATTGTGTCTTAGGGGTTGCCAGAACAAGACAGTTGATGCAAGATGCCGCAACTGAGTTGTCCTGTTTTTTCCCAGCTAAAGTGGTGAACGCGATCGCGGCCCCGTTGTTGAAGATGCGATCGCACGTTATCCTCTTTCCCTAGGATGGCCATCCCATCCGTTAATTGTTGTAAATCGTAAGGATCGACGAGTAGGGCCGCGTCTGCGGTGACTTCGGGGATGGAGGCGACGTTTGAGGCCAGGACGGGACAACCGCAGGCCATGGCTTCTAAGATGGGTAAGCCGAAGCCTTCCCAGAGAGAGGGAAAGACGAGGGCTAAGGCTTGGTTGAGGAGGATGGGTAAGTCGTTGGCGTTGATGTAATCGAGGAATTTGACGCGATCGCCTAACTGCAACTCTTGCACCTGTTGCTGTAGGTTGGGGGTGTAACGGCGGTCAAAGGACCCGCCAATCCAAAATTCACAGTCGAGGGAGGGGGGAAGTTGGGCGAAGGCGGCGATGGCCCGTTGCAGGTTTTTGTAGGGATCATGTCGGCCCAAATAGAGGAAGTAATTGCGACGGGGAAGGTTGAGATGGCGATAGCGATGGCGATCGTAGGCCAGGGGGGTGACGGTGATTTTGGCGGCGGGAACGCCGTAGAAGTTCATCGCATCGTCGGCGGTGGATTGGGAGATACAGAGGAGATGTTGGGCCTGGTGTAAGACTTGGGGAACGTAGAAGCGATGATAGAGGGTCATGGGGGAGGCCGGTTTGGGAAAACGCAGGGGAATGGCATCATAGACGGTGACGACATAGCGGCCAGTCCAGCCGAGGGGGGCTTCGGGAAGGGGCGAGAAGAGAAGATCGCCGTCTAAGTCTCGATAGAGTCGCGGTAGGGCGAATTGGGTCCAGAGGAGACGTTTGAGATGCCCGATTAAGCCTTGTTCTGGGGTGAGTCCGTTGGGGATGGGATGATGGCGAAATCCCAGTTTGGGTTGAGGGGTGAGGAGGATGGGATCGAGCGATCGCAATTGAGGAATCAGATTCAGGGCGTAGGTACTGATTCCGGTGGGCTTCTCCATTAAAAAGGCAAGGTTAATCAGTACCATTGGCTCGATTTTGGGGTAGGTATTGGTCGAGGATGTTGAGGATGCGATCGCCCATTGGGTGAGCGCGAAATGATTGTACTTGGTGTTGTCCTCGTTGTCGTAATTGTTGTCGCAATTGAGGATTATTCACCAGTTGCACAATTCCCTGGGCGATGTCGTCGATGTCATAGGGATTCACATAGAACGCCGCCTCGCCGCAGACTTCGGGAATGGCGGTTTGATTGCTGGCTAATACGGGACAACCACAGGCCATGGCTTCGAGGGGCGGAATCCCGAATCCCTCGTAGAGAGAGGGAAAGGCGAAGGCGATCGCCTGACGATATAAGTCGGCTAAGGCGTCATCGGGGACAAATCCCAGGAATTTGACTCGTTCGTGACAGCCGAGTTGTTTGGGGTAGTCTAAGAGGGGGCGATCGCATTTATTGAGGTTTCCCACAATCCGCAATTCTAGGTTAGGACAATTGGCTCGGCTAAAGGCTTCAATGAGGCGACGTAGGTTCTTGTAGGGTCGCGTTTCTCCGACACATAAAATAAAGGGAGTTTTGGGAGAAGAAATTGAATATTTTAGGTCATCAAAATTGAGATTAAAAATATCCTCGCGACAGCCTTGATAGACGACATAAATCGGGGTATTTTGGCAATTATAATGGTCTAAAATCTCTTGTTTGGTGTAGTTTGAGGTAGTAATAATGGCATCAGAGGCGCGAATCAGTTGCGGCAAAATAAATTGAAAATAGTATTTAATGCGAGGATATACATCAGGAAAGCGAATCGGCAAAATATCATGAATCGTGATAATTTGTGGGCAAATAGGAACTAACATTCCTTCAAATACAGGAGAATAAAATAATCGCTGTTTCTGCTTTAAGATTGATAAAGGTAAACCAATTTGATGCCAAAGTAAGCGCCTTAGATTGTTTTTAAAATCATTGCGATAGAGGGTTGGAGGACGGAGAATTTGAAACTGAGAAGCCTTCGTCCCGACTCGGGTTGAGTCGGTGGTATAAAAACAGAAGCGATCGCCATCTTGGTAATCGTCCAACAACTCCCCCACATAGCGATTTAAGCCATCGGAACGACTCCAGTGAAAACTACTGGCATCAAAGGCAATTTCTCCCATTTCATCAATTCTCCATGTCGGAACGCTCGAACTTACAAGAAACGTTCACATAACTCTCGAAATACCTGACCGCGAACTTCAAAATTAGGAAACTGGTCAAAACTAGCACAAGCCGGAGATAACAAGACCGTTTTCGCCTGATATTTCTGGGCTAATTCTCGGGAAACGTCCACCGCCGCCTCTAGGGTTCCGACAATCTTATAGTTAGAATAGCCAACTCCATCCAGCATCTGGGCGAAGGATTCCGCTGCATCGCCAATTAGCAAAACAACGGCCGCTTGGCGTTGAATCGCCTCTAGCCAGGTGGTTGCATCGCCGTCTTTGGGATCGCCTCCCGCAATGAGAATGACGGGATGACGCACGGAGGTCAACCCCACCAGGGCGGCATCATAGTTGGTGGCTTTACTGTCATTGATAAAGCGAATATCTTGCCAAGTGCCGATGACTTCTAGGCGATGAGGAACGCCGCGAAATTGGGAAATGGCTTGGGCGATCGCCTCGGGTTCAATACCCGCCAATCGGGCCGCCGCTACAGCCAGCAAGAGATTTTGTTGGTTATGACGGCCGGGCATTTGTAAGGCTTGAATGGAGACGATTTTTGCCCCATCGACGACGACCCAATCTCCATCAATGGCGGCGAAGGGGCTTAAACTGGGGTCGTTCTCGATGCTGGTCCAATGGGCGTTCGGCCAGTGATCTCGGTGGTTTCGTAAATAGGGATCATCGCCGTTAAAAATTTGCAATTCTGAGGATTGCAGGAGTTTGGCTTTGATGCGGTAGTAGTTGTCTAGGGTTTTGTGACGGTTGAGATGGTCTGGGGTGAAGGTGGTCCAAATCCCAATTCGAGGGGTGAGGGTACTCGATGACTCAATTTGATAGCTACTGATTTCGGCAACTACCCAATCTAAAGGTTGGTCTTGTTGGCTGGCGGTTAGGGCGAGTTCACAGGCGGCATTGCCGATGTTGCCACAGGCGGGGGCTTTGAGTCCAGCCCCACCGAAGATGGCGGCGGCTAGGGCGGTGGTGGTGGTTTTACCGTTGGTTCCGGTGATTCCTAACCAGGGACAGGTTTGCAGATGTCGCCAGGCCAGTTCCATTTCGCCAATGGTTTCGAGTCCTAGGCGTCGGGCGTGTTCGAGGTTGGGCAAATCCCAGGGAACGCCGGGGCTGATGACTAATAAATCCAGATGTTGGGCGGTTTCGGGGTCGAAGACATGGCCTAGGGAGACGGGGATGTTATCTTGGGCGAGAAGTTGTTGTTGGTGGTGGAGGGAGTCGCTGCTGCCGCGATCGCTGACGGTAACTTGCCAACCGTTGTGCTTCAGCAATCGGGCCGCCGCCAGTCCCGATTTTCCTAATCCGATAATGTGAGCGATTGACATACAGGTTCCCTCCCTGACGGAAATTCATCTAATCTTGCCATATTTCTGGGAATGGGGAACAAGGAATCGTTAGACTGGGGGGGCTGAGTGATGGTCGGCTTATCTATATATATATGGATGGGGTTCGGGGTCTGAATCTGTTAAGGAATGTTGCGATTTGCGCGAGAGGGTAGTTGTATGAGTGAGGGAGTGGTGAAAATGGGCGGTATGGCTGATGGGGTCTGGGTTTCGGAGATTTTGCGGTTTGGGGGGTCTCGCGCAAACTCTGTAATGCTTATGGGTTGGGCGTTTTGGGATTTTCGGGTTGGGGCGGGGGTTGTGCGTTTGAGGCGATCGGTGTTATTCTTGGGGGGTCTCGCGCAAATGCACCTTGAAAACTGCATA
>FSSI02000096.1:0-3532 GCA_900149785.2 Phormidium lacuna HE10JO
ATCGCACTGTCTTAACCCCTTAGGACTGTTTAACGATTCGGTTCTAGAGCCGGGAACTAGCACGCATTCCCGGGTAGGAACTTTAACTCTTGCTCGCTCACGTAGCCMGTTAAGGCTTAAGCTGGTCAGCTACCTGAAGGGGAGGGCACGAAGCCCCCGTGCTTCAGCCGGGGGGGCTGACGAGGGTTTCTCTGGGTTGGGTTTAACCTTGTGTGAACCTCAAGGCAAGAAATGGTTATTGGTCAGGAACATAACCTAGGTCGGTTTCCATGGCAGACGGGTTAGGGTCGGCGCTGACGGTATGATCTAGCTTAGCTGAAACCGTCGCGCTCAAGGGAGTTGATCACGCGGCTATGCTGGCTAAATGCTCACAGAGGCGATCGAGATGGTCTCGCTCGTGGGTTGCCATGAGGGTGATGCGTAGGCGACTGGTGGGGACGGTGGGAGGACGTACGGCTGATAGGAAGACTCCGGCCGCTCGTAAACTCGCCCCGAGATTCACGGCTTGGGCGGCGTCCGCGAGTTGGATGCAGAGGATGGGGGAGTTTGAGGGCAAAAGTGGTCCGATCTTGGGTTGACTTTTTTGGGAAAGTATGTTATTGAGCTGTTCTTTGAGATAGGCCTGATGAGTCCAGAGTTGTTGCCGTCGCTGTGGTTCCGCCTCAACGATCGCGATCGCCGCCTTGGCCGCCGCTGTGTCGGCTGGGGAGAGTCCGGTGGTATAAATCCAGGTGGGGGCGCGATTACGGAGATAGTCAATCACTGAGGCGGAGGCGGCCACGTAGCCCCCTAAACTGCCGAGGGCTTTACTGAGGGTTCCCATCTGAATCAGGGGGCGATCGCCACAGTGGAAATGATCCACCGTTCCCGCACCTCGACGGCCCAGAACCCCGGTTCCATGAGCATCATCGACTAACAGCATCGCCTCGTACTCTTCGGCTAACTCCAGCAGTTGCGGCAGGGGACAGAGATCCCCATCCATACTAAACACCCCATCGGTGACAATGAGGGCGCGACGAACCTGCGATCGCTGCTGTTGTAACTGTTGCCGCAGGGCCACCATATCCCCGTGGGGATACTCCTGTACCATTGCCCCAGAGAGACGACTGCCTTGGCGTAAACTGGAGTGATTATAGGCATCGGCAAAAATCCCATCCCGAGGACCGACTAGGGCGGAAATCGTGCCTAAATTCGCCAAATACCCAGAACTAAAAACGATCGCATCCTCAGTTTGTTTAAGCCGGGCGATGGCCATTTCTAAGTCTCGATGCAGGGGACGATGGCCACTCAACAGCCGCGATCCCGTACTACCGCTGCCATACTCCCGCGTCGCGTCTACCGCTGCCTCAATCAGCCGTTCATCGCCGGCTAAACCTAAATAGTCGTTGCTGGCAAAATTTAGGACTGGGGTTCCTTGTAGGCTGACCTGCGCACCACTGCGGCCGGCGAGGGGTTGTACCTGCCGATACCAATTGGCCTTGTGAATCGTGGCCAGCGATCGCTCGATCCAAGAATAGGAACTCATGACATGGTACAAACCCGTTAGCAAACCCGTTGGAGAACATCTCGTGGTTTGGGTCGTTGATAACCTCTCCCTCGGGGCATCCTAACATGACCGACGGGCTATCCAGGACTCGCGACTGGGGTGAGTGTCGGCTAAGTTCAACGGAGACTCCCCCGAGGACTCGCAGATTAAACCTTGAGTCGGGGTCGCTTCTTGATAGGATCACTCATACCGGATTATGAGGCGGCAACGGCGAAACCCTATCGTTATGTTTACATTGACCTCGTCCCCGTCTCAAGCCTCCACCTTGTCCCCCCTATCCTCGGGAGAGAAACCGCTATGGAGTGGGTTAATGCCCTATCAACTCGTCCATCCCTCGAAGCTGCTATTACGGAGGTGAGTCAGGCCGCTCTCGATGGCCTGTCCAAGCCGCCGGATTTGGGGTTAGTGTTTGTCTCCTCGGCCTTCGCGACGGATTACCCTCGGGTGTTGCCCCTGCTACGAAAACAGTTTCGGGATATTCCCCTGATTGGCTGTGGCGGGGGAGGCGTCATCGGCAACCGTATCGGCGACGGTTCAATGGGGGAAGAGTCGATGGAGACGGTCGAAATCGAGGGTGATATTGGCATTAGCTTAACCCTTGCGCACCTGCCGGGGGTGAGGGTTCAGGAATTTTATCTCTCGTTGGAGCATCTGCCGGATCTCGATAGTCCTCCTGATCGCTGGATCGAGGCCATCGGGGTTAATCCAGCCGATGATCCCCAACTGATTCTCTTGGCAGATCCCCTGATGACAGGCATTACGGATTGTCTTCAGGGCCTCGATTATGCCTATCCCAATGCCCCGAAGGTGGGGGGACTCTCGAGTGGTACGGTTCTCAATGGGGGGAGCTTGTTTTATGGCGATCGCCCCCTGCGGGAAGGGGTGGTGGGCCTGGCCCTGTCGGGAAATATCCAACTTGATACCATTGTCGCCCAGGGATGTCGTCCCATTGGCAAACCCTACCGTGTTGCCTCGGGGGAACGCAATATCATTTTGGCCCTGGATGATTTGGGGGAAACGGACAGCCCTCGCCCTCCCCTGGAGTTACTGCGAGAGTTAATCACGCAGTTAAGCCAAAGCGATCGCGAGTTAGCCCAACAGTCTCTGTTTATTGGTGTGGTGCGTGATGAGTTTAAGCAACGCCTCGAAGCGGGGGATTTTCTGATTCGTAATCTCGTCGGCGTTGATCCCCAAGCTGGGGCCATCGCCATCGGCGATCGCGTTCGCCCCGGCCAGCGGATTCAGTTTCACTTGCGCGACGCCCAAACTTCCGCCGATGACCTCGAAACCTTACTGCAACGCTATTGCGAGACGCCAACTGGGCCATCTCAGCCGTTGGGGGCGTTAATGTTTGCCTGTCTCGGCCGGGGCCTGGGCTTATACAAAGACGGGAATTTTGACTCGCGACTGTTCCATCGCTATTTCCCCAATCTACCGCTGAGTGGGTTTTTCTGTAATGGAGAAATTGGCCCGGTGGGCGGATCAACCTTCCTCCACGGCTATACATCGGTGTTCGGGATTTGTCGTCCTCGTTCCTGAAGGAAGAGATCGTGAGTCTCGGGCCATCACTCGCGGCTGGACATCAGCGGCGTTGGGGTCTCGGGTCGAGTTTTTGCGCGATCGCCCTTCACCTCTTGCTCGCGTGGAAGCCCCGTGTCTTTAGACCGGGGAGGAAACGCGACAGGGGAACTTGAGTCCCCGTCAATCTTTCAAGCATAGGCGTAACCATCCTTTCTGTGAATGGGTTTGCAGTATTTGTGGCTAATGCCTGCCACCCGTACCGAGGCGGTGGTAATATCAAAACTGCCAGACGCACGGCAGAGAACCCGTCCCACGTAGGAACCAATTTTCTTGCCTGCGGTAACCGTGGCGGCCACGATGTCGCCAGTCCGAAAGCCCTTGTGAACCTGAATCCGTGAGCGGTGACGAGTCGGGAATCCATACTTATCCGTCCCGCACATCTGACGAGTTCCATGCCCCTTCGCT
>FSSI02000054.1:0-29755 GCA_900149785.2 Phormidium lacuna HE10JO
AGACCCAGGCTCTAAAGTCACTGGAATTGCCTTGAAGCAAGGGAATCATATTATCTTTGGGGCTGAGCTTCAACACCGAGGAGAACAAATCAAAGAGGCTTTGCTGTCTCGCCGCCAATTACGACGTGGCCGGCGCAATCGTAAGACCCGATATCGGCCGGCTCGGTTTTTGAACCGGACTCGTCGAGAAGGATGGCTACCCCCGAGTTTGCAGCATCGAGTCGATACTCTGATGACCTGGGTTAACCGATTCCGCAGACTTACCCCAGTTGGCAGCATTGCCCAAGAGCTAGTACGGTTTGACCTACAATTGATGAAAAACCCGGATATCTCAGGTGTTGAGTATCAGCAGGGAGCCTTACAAGGCTACGAAGTCAGGGAATACCTGTTGGAGAAGTGGGGCAGAAACTGTGCTTACTGTGGAGTTCAAAATGTGCCCCTTGAAGTTGAGCATATTCAGCCCCGGTCTAAGGGTGGCTCTGACCGGGTGTCTAACCTGACGATGGCTTGCCACTCATGCAATCAAGCCAAAGGCAATGGGGACATTCGGGATTTTTTATCGGGCCAGCCCGATTTGCTAGGTCGCATCCTCAAGCAAACCCAATTACCCCTTAAAGATGCGGCTGCCGTTAACTCGACCCGATGGGCCTTGTTCAAGGCTTTGAAAGCAACAGGACTTCGAGTCACTACAGGAACAGGCGGACAAACGAAGTTCAATCGACTGAGGCTCAACCGACCTAAAGCTCACTGGCTTGATGCTGCCTGTGTTGGACCAGTCGACTCCCTCGACATTCTGACGTCAAAGCCGTTGCTGATTAGAGCGAAGGGGCATGGAACTCGTCGGATGTGCGGGACGAATAAGTACGGATTCCCCATTCGTCACCGCTCCAGGAGACAAATTCACAAGGGCTTTCGGACTGGCGACATCGTGGCCGCTACAGTCACGGCCGGGAAGAAAATTGGCTCCTATGTAGGACGGGTTCTCTGCCGTGCCTCTGGCAGTTTTGATATTACCACCGCCTCGGGACGGGTGGCAGGCATCAGCCACAAATACTGCAAACCTATTCACAGAAAGGATGGTTACGCCTATGCTTGAAAGATTGACGAGGACTCAAGTCCCCCTGTCGCGTTTCCTCCCCGGTCTAAAGACACGGGGAGGAAACGCGAGCAAGAGGTGAAACCTAGATCAGTTTAAAAGGGGAATGAGAGTACGATTGGTTGAGGAAGAATCAGAGGGATATGGGTTTGGGAAATCATGGCGTTTTCTCTATTGAGGGGATATTAGAGGTCAAACTAAAGGCTGTCAGGATCAACTCCGAGTTCCCGTAAGTGTTGGGCCAGGCGATCAGCTTTGGCCTGGGCTGCATCCCGTTCGGCCTGGGCTGCATCCCGTTCGGCCTGGGCTGCATCTCGTTCGGCCTGGGCTGCATCTCGTTCAGCTTTGATTTCCTGTAACGTCTGAAAACGCGACCCATCGGGGCGATAGAGGGTTAATCCCTCCTCAGTCCACTCGAAGCGAATCTCCAAGCGAGGACTCACCCAGTCCGACATCTGTTCAATGACCTTAAGACTTTCTTCTCCTCGTTGCAGGCCACTCAAATCATTGTGGTCGGGGTCATAGATGTAATACTCTTCTACCCCAAACTGATCGTAAAAATCTCGTTTCTGACCCATCTCTTTGAGGGTGTTTCCGGGAGAGAGAATTTCAAAGACAACTTGGGGTGGGATATTGTTTTCTTCCCATTGTTTATAGGACCCGCGATCGCCCTTGGGTCGGCCGAACACCACCATTGCATCAGGGGCGCGACGGATACGATTATTTCCCTCGATGGGATACCAGAGTAAGTCCCCGGCCACAAACACCTCGGGGTTATCTGCAAAAATGAGGTCTAAGTTTTCTTTAATGATGACAATCCAGCGAAACTGAAGGGTATTGTCGGCCATGGGCTGTCCGTCGCTGTCCGGGTAATGGATGGTTTGTTGGTTTGGGGTCGTCGGTTGCTGGGTTTGGGAAATCATGGCGTTTTCTCCGACTTCAAGGAACGGCGATTGACTTTAAAACTTAGAATTGAAGGTGACTCGATAAAATGGATGATTGAGTTTTGTTTCTGTTTATCTTTAGGAATACTTGTATTATGGCTATGTTTAGTATATCCCAAAAATATCAAATTTGTGGGAGTTTCACGAAGGATTCTCCCAAATCATAATGGGTCTTCTGGATCTACGGTGGGATTTGTTACATAACATACAAAATTGTAGTAGGGGCGAAAAATTTTTCGCCCCTACAGTAACGGGTATAATCTGCCATAAATTTTCCTTATCACCCTAAACCCAGAAGACCCATCATAATCGCCGCGATCGCCCCTTATCAATCCCTTCTAAACCTCGTACATTTCGCCGCACAAATTGCATCAAGCGATGGAAGTCCGACCGTTTCCAGAGCGGTTTTAATTCCAGGTCATCCATCGCTAGGGGAACATAAATTTCTGGGGCCAACTCTACCGCTTTCTCCAAAGACAGCATTGCCCCATCTAAATCCCCATCTAAGACCGCACAACAGGCTTGATTATACCAACTATAGGTATCCTCAGGTTCTAGGTCTAAACAGGCATCATATTGGGCGATCGCGGAGCGGTAATCTCCCTGAATACGGTACAGTTCTGCCAACTTATAGCGAGTATCAAAATCATCGGGTTCACTCTTCAAGGCTTCTCGATAGGCAATTCTTGCTTCTTCAAATTGCTCTAAATGCCGTAAACAATCCCCTTTACGGAACCAACTCCAAAAATCACTGGGTCGATTATCCAACGCTTCTTCATAACAGGACAAGGCGGCGCGATATTCTTGTAAGTACCGCAACGCATCCCCACGACGAAACCAAGCCCAGTAATCATGGGGGCGCAAGCGTAAGGCTTTATCAAAACTGGCGATCGCCTGCTCAAATTCCCCCATCTCTTCCGATAAAATAATCCCTCGATTGTACCACGCCCAATAGTCCTTAGGTCGCTCATCAAGGGCTTTGTCAAAACTCTCGATCGCCCGCTCAAACTCACCCAATTCAACCAACGTATTGGCGCGATGATAGAGCGCCCAGTAATCATTAGGTCGAGCAAGAACTGCTCGGTCAAAACAGGCGATCGCGGCAGTATAATGTCCTCGATTAAAAAATCGCTTCCCCTCCTTATAGCAAAGCCAATAATTTTCCCAGCGGGCTTCTAAATAGGGTGTTAATCGGCTGTCATCTAAGGTCATTGTTATCGTGATTTATACAACGTAATTTATACAAATGGTTTTCCCTAAAAAAACCACTAGGGATTTAGCCTAAAAAAACTTGAGCTGCTGTCAAATCTAGGTCAGAAAGACTCAGAGATTCAATGGGAGTATCCCCAGAAAATGTCCCCATTTCTTCATAAGTCCCTTCTCGTAACACCAAAACCAAAACTGTTTCAGCGTCCGGGTCAATCAGCCAATATTCTGGAATGCCACAACTTTGATATTGAAAGCGTTTGGCGACATAATCTCGCTGTCGTTGCACCTCTCCTGGACTCACCACTTCAACCACCAATAGCGGCGGATTCATCGACAAACGAACCGTGTTGCGTCGGGCCAGTTGTTCGATATGTTCGTCTCGCAGAATCGTCAAATCAGGATAGCGATTTCTCGGTTCTCCCTGGACTTCAATCTCTAACCCTTGGCCACGGACTCGATCAATTCCAACTAAACCGGCAAAGTGGAGGAGGAGACGGTTGGCAATTTGAACATTTATACCAGATTCGGGGGGCATCTTAACTAATTGACCGTTATACAACTCATAGAAGCCTTCTAGGGACTCACTATAAACGAGATAGTCTTCAAAACTCTCAAATAATCGGGGTTGAACCTGTACCATTGATTTAACTCCAGAAACCGTGAACATGCAGTTGGCTAGCCCTATACTTCCATTATCGCCGTTGCGATCGCCCAGCAACATGGCAAAATAATCCCAAGCCCCTAAAAACGCAAGTCCAACACAAGCCCAACGCAAGTCCAACGCAAGCCAGATGACAGAGTATCGCATTGAAACCGACTCCATGGGCGATCGCCAGATCCCCGCCACCGCCTACTATGGGATTCAGACCCTCAGGGCGATCGAAAACTTCCCCATCAGCGGACATCGGCCTCTCCCGGCCTACATCGAGGCCTGTGTTCTCATCAAAAAAGCCACCGCCACCGCCAACCGGGAACTCGACTGCATCCCCGCCGAGATCTCCGAAGCCATCATCACCGCCGCCGATGAAGTTCTAGCCGGACAATTGCGGGATCAGTTTGTCGTCGATATTTACCAAGCCGGGGCCGGAACCTCCCACCACATGAACGTTAACGAAGTTCTCGCCAATCGGGCCTTAGAACTTCTTGGAGAGGAAAAGGGCAGCTATCACAAAGTTAGCCCCAACGACCATGTCAACTATGGTCAGTCTACCAACGATGTCATCCCCACCGCCATCCGTATTGCCGGACTCCTAGCCCTGCATCGTCAATTTTTCCCCGCCTTGGAGGCCACCGTCGCCACCCTCAACCGCAAAGCCGAGGAATGTCAAGATGTGGTGAAATCCGGGCGAACCCATATGCAGGATGCAGTTCCGGTACGCCTCGGGGAAGATTTTCGGGCCTGGGCCGTGATTCTCAACGACCATTTGCGGCGCATCCGTTACGCCAGCGAAGACTTACATAGCTTAGGATTGGGGGGAAGCGCCTCGGGAACCGGACTCAACACCCATCCTCGCTATCGCTTCCGTTGCGCCGAACTCCTGGGAGAGTATATCGGACAACCCCTAGAAAGCGCCCCCCATCTGATGGCGGCCATGCAGAGTTTATCTCCCTTCGTGGCCGTATCCGGGAGTTTACGCAATCTGGCCCAGGATTTAGTGAAAATCTCCCATGACTTGCGCCTGATGGATTCTGGCCCCAAAACTGGCTTGAAAGAGATTCAACTTCCTCCAGTTCAGCCGGGTTCCTCGATTATGCCCGGAAAATATAACCCCGTGATGGCGGAAATGACCTCGATGGTGTGTTTTCAGGTGATGGGATTGGATCAGGCGATCGCCCTATGCGCCCAAGCCGGACAATTAGAGTTAAATGTCATGATGCCCCTGGTGGCCTATGACTTGATTCATAGTATCGAGATTCTGGGGAACACCCTCGACGCCCTAAATCGTCGTTGTCTGGCGGGCATCAACGCTAACCGCGATCGCTGTCTCGGCTATGCTGAAGGCAGTCTCGCCCTGGTCACCGCCCTCAACCCCCACATTGGCTATCTCAACGCCGCCGCGATCGCCAAAGAGTCCCTCGATACCGGCAAATCCCTGCGGGAATTAGTGTTAGAAAAGGAATTAATGCCCGAAGCCAAGTTAGCGGAGGTGTTGGACTTAGAGAAAATGAGTCAACTTCCTCCGAGTCTTGACGAACTCCCCTAACCTTGTTGTTCAGGAGACCCTCCATGCAAAGTCAATATAGCGAAACTCAAATCACCTTCCATTACGAAAACGGCGGCGAGGAATCCTTTAGCGTTCCCCTAACCGCGCAACAAGTCTATCAACAACTACAACTGGCGATCGAGTCACCGCTTCTGACTTTCCATCTTTATGATCGTAGCGTCACCATCCGCTTCGATCGCGTCCTGAAAGTCGAAGTCTTCCCGGCTTTCCCCGAAGTTCAGGGCGATGGCGTGTTTTCCGAGGCCCAAGTGGTGACGGCCATGCGTCGCGCCACCCGTCGGTGAACCCCCTATGCGCTTAATTGTCGAAGGTTGGCGGTTTATTTCCCAATCCTACGCCGTCGTTAACCAGTTCCAACTCCTGGAACTCCTCAATCGCCCTGATGTGCAACTGTACCATCGGGAAATGCCCTATTTGCAGGATTGGCAAGCCGCCACGGGACTGCTATCTCCCGCAGAGGAAGCCCGTTTACGGACGATTCCCGAACCGTCAGACTCCCTGCAAAGTGAAGCCGTCTTGCGGATGCAAATGCCCTTCGACTTTTCCCCGTCGAACCATTCCCGCCATTTAGTGGTGTTTGGTTTAACGGAATATGGCAAAGTCCATAATGCCATGGTCCAATGTATGGGGGTGCAGGATTTCGGCAAGGTTCATCGCCAGAGTGAAGCCACCATTCTCACCTCCTCCAATTGGTCCCGCCAGGGATTTATTCAGAGTGGCGCCGATGCTAACCGCATTCGGGTGGTTCCCCTGGGGGTGAATCCTGACCTTTGTCATCCCCTCCCTGGGGAGAAACGCCAGGCCTTGCGTCGTCGTTTGGGGATTGAGAATCAGTTTATCTTCCTCAATGTCAGTTCTCAACATCCCCGCAAAGGGATTCGCCCATTACTGAAAGCCTTTGCCCAAGTGGTTCAGCGTCACCCCCAGGCGCGATTGGTTTTGAAGGGAACGACGGGGTTATATGGGTCGCAAAAGTATATTCAATCGGCGTTAGATGAGGTGTTAACGCCCCAGGAACGCGATCGCGTTTTAGCCAATTTAGCCTACATCGGACAAGACTTATCTTTTGCTGAAGTGGTCCAACTCTATCAAGCGGCAGATGCCTATGTTTCGCCCTATTTAGCCGAGGGATTTAATTTACCGGTTTTGGAGGCGATCGCCTGTGGAACTCCCGTCATTTGTACCGCTGGCGGTCCCACCGATGATTTTACGCAATCCTCCTTTGCAATCCGAGTGACCGCCGAACAAATTTGGCAAGAAATTTGTGGTGAACAACGACTCCTCTTTAACCCCGATATTGAGTCCCTAATTGCCGCTATGGAACGAGTTATCAATGACCGAGATTTCCGAGAAAATGCCAATCATTTGGGGTCTCAATTTGTTCAGAAAAACTATACTTGGAGTAAAACCGTTGACCATTTAGTGAATGTGCTTTGGTCATCGATGGATCACTTTGCGGATGTTGTTCCTGTATAAATTCTAACAAAGCTAACTTTCAAGGAGTTATCATGGTTGAAACTATCCAAAAAAATCTAAGCTTAACGGACTTTTTAGAACGTCCTGAAACCAAGCCTGCCTCGGAATATATCAACGGTAAAATCTCACAAAAGCCCATGCCTCAAGGTGAACATAGTCTAATTCAAGGTGCATTATGTGAAGCAATCAACCAGGTCACGCGACCGCAAAAAATCGCCTTGGCGTTTCCTGAATTGCGCTGTACATTTGCAGACCGTTCTCTTGTTCCCGATATTGCTGTATTCCGCTGGCAACGCATCCCAAAAACCGACAGCGGACGAATTGCCAACCGGTTTAACACCTATCCCGATTGGATGATTGAAATCCTCTCGCCTCAGCAAAGTACAACCCAGGTGTTAAACAAATTATTACAGGCTTGCCAACAGGGAACTCAGCTTGGCTGGTTGATTAACCCAGAAGAAGCAACGGTTCTAGTGATTAGCGAGAATCAACGCCTTGATGTCTTTAGCCAAGATGATCAACTGCCAGTTTTAGAAGAAATTGATTTGTCTGTAACAGTTGGTAATATCTTAGAGTGGTTAACCATTTAGGGAGTTAAACCTAATCGAAAAAATGGTATTAAATTAATTTTCTTGGTCATTCAAAGTCATTCAAATCAAATTTATATCTAAAAAATAGGCAGAGTTTGGGTGTTCAGAATCTAGGCGTACGTCCCCCTTCTATTGCCACTTTCTGGCAATATAGACCCCATAACCAATGTAAGACTTATAGGTCTCGTAGAGGTCAATTTCTCGTTGTTCAGCCGCGACGATCGCGCGTGCTTCGTCGCTATTCTCATGTCGAGTCAGGAACTCCTCAAATCGAGCCTGCATGGGTCGGTAATACTCATTCAACCAACACTGTTCTGGTAACACGAAGTACCCGACTGGCGAAAATCCCTGTTTTTCTAAACTCTTGATCTTCGCTGAAGCGACATCGATTTCGGGATACTCACTATCCCAGTGCTTCTGGAGTTCTGTGGGTCGCGAATCTGTCAACCATGTGATCTCGGAAGCCACGAACAAACCACCCGGCTTCAGAAAACGTCGCCACTCGGCTATCCCCTTTTCAAATCCAATGTTGTAAATTGCTCCTTCAGACCAGATGACATCAAGTTCCTCGTCCGCAAAAGATAGGTCATCCATGGATCGAGCAAGGGGCGATATCTTATGGGCGACCCCTGCCTTGTTAGCCCTTTGTGCGAGTACATCCAGAAAATCTTGAAGGAAATCTACCGCCGTCACCTGGGCATTTAAGAGTTGAGCCAGAACGATGGTGGATGCCCCAGTACCGCAGCCAATATCTGCAATTTTCAGTGGGGCCGCTCGGTCAATCCGGGCTAGATTGAGAGCCAGTTCTGTTTCCGCATTGCCACCTGGTCCTTGGCGATCGCCGCCTTTGTGTAAATCGATTAACAGTTGATAATCAGCCATGACTTTAGTCCTTATTATTTTGAAAGGTGAATGATAGGTTAAACATGAATTAGCAAACTAACTATCTTAGATTTGACCAAGATGTAATTGAGTACAAAACCCTAATTCCCTCATTTCAAAATCATTTAAAACCATGATGCTCAGCATTTTGATATCAGATTTAGTATGATTTATCTTATGAAGGATTCGGGCAGATTTACGTTTTGCAAGTTTAGTAATGTATCGTCCCTAACGTAATGGCTACGCCCGATCATAGCGGTATAACACCGTCAACTGCTGATACTTTTAGGTAAGGTTATAGTGAATTCTATAGTCATCGAAGATTCTCTTAAGACACTCTGAATTGAGAAAGAATCCCCCACCTGTTGCATCCGGCCGTCTTTTCCCTCGTTTTTTATCCTATTTAAACCAATTTCTGCTATCTCACAACTTATATTGCCGAATTGCACGATTCATAACATTAATTTGTTCAGCATGGAACGAGGGTGGCATCATACTGTGAATTGTATAATCTAATCCATCATGCATCACATCAGTAGGCAAAGCCGAATGATCGAGTCCCAAAGTATGTCCAATTTCATGAGCGATCGTATTAGCAATTAAGTTGGATAGCTGCCTAACATCCAGACCGATTCGATCAGATGCTTCATAGACTCGATCAAGGTGAATAATTGCACGATTTGTAACCATTCCCAGTTTGAAACTAGCAGCACCGAGATAGTTTATAGATTGTACGGATTCATGTCCAGTACATACATAAATATGAGTAAATGTATTTCCCCACTTTTGGTTCTCTGGTTGCTCAGAGGTTAAAAATAACTTAACACCTCTAAAGGCCCCGAACACTTTGGAAAAAGCATCGACTATCACTTCAGCCATGATACCTCGATGATGCAAAGGAAAACTAATGCCACTTAGATCGACCCAAACACAATGGCGGTTGTTATTATTCTCATGCTCGGATTGACTTAATGCTCCTCCGCAGGTTGGGCAAAACTCCCAACCCAGTCGGATGTTCGCTCGGCATTGCCCGCACCTAAGTTTTGGAGGTCTGCTTAGATCTAGACGTTCCCAAATTCGACTTTTTAGTTTTCGATTGGGTCGGGTCAAGTCTAGGCGATCATATAGAGACATTGACTCACAAAAGGACTAGATATAATCAATGTATAGAATCAAAAAAGGGGACAACAACGTCTAAGTCTCGCTTTTTCAAGACTTAGACGTTGTTGCCGGAGTTAACTAGGAGTACGCTTTCACTAAATCTCCTAATCCCTCTATCTTAAAACCATTCCCCATCGCTGCCATTTTCCACTCACTACCATGTCGGTAGATTTCAGCCATCACCATTCCGGTTGCACCCTGGTATTCAGAGCCAGATAGGTTGTAACGAGCAATTTCTTGGTTATTGGAAGCATTCACCAGGCGTACAAAGGCATTTTGAACTTGTCGGAAGTCTTGTTTGCGTTTCATACATTCGTAAATGTTGACAGTAAAAACAAGCCGAGCAATATTGCCCGGAACTCGCTCTAAATCTACCACAATTTGCTCATCATCTCCGTCCCCCTCACCCGTTAAATTATCCCCCATATGGATAATACTCTTCGAAGCATGGGACAAATTTCCAAAATAGACAACGCTACCTAACTCAGATACTTTACCCGCAGCATCCAAGCATATCACCGAAGCATCGAGATCATAATCTTCGGTATTAGAAAAAACACCAAACAAACCACCTCCCGCTTTTTCTGCGACGTCCCAACCGAGTCCGCAAATTACCTTTTTTAATCCAGGTGCTTCTTTGGTTAAAGAAATTCGCTGCCCTTTTTTTAAGTTGATTCCCATATTAGTTAGACCCTACATGGTCAATTGAACGATGTCACTTGGTGTGGGGGTATGGAGGATATTGTCTAAGACTCTAAGACTTTAAAAGACTCATTTAAACGACTCATTAGATCTGGGATACCCTCCACGGTAACTCACTTTAATTGCTGTATCGATCCAGCAGAGCTTTTAGTCCACCTTGATAACCCGAACCCACAGCATTCAGTCGCCAATCACCATCTTTGCGATACATTTCTGCCATGATTAAGGCCGTTTCCGTTGAGTAATCTTCAGTCAAGTCATATCGAATGGCTTCTTGTTTCGTTTGTTCATCTACAAGACGAACGAACGCATTTTCAACCTGACCAAAATTCTGTCCTCGCTCCTCGGCTTCATGAATGGTCACGGCTACAATAATTTTTTTGATTTCGGGAGGGACTTTCTTGAAATTGACTTTGATGACCTCATCATCCCCCTCTCCTGCTCCAGTCAAATTGTCTCCTGTATAAAGAACTGATGTGTCTGGATCGGGACTGCCCGTGTTATTATAAAAAATGAAGTGATTATCGGAAATGATTTTTTCATTCGAGCCAAGCAAAAAAACAGAGGCATCTAAATCAAAATCATAGCCTGTATCCGTTGCTTTAATGTCCCAGCCTAGTCCAATAAATGCCTGAGAAAGTCCTGGAGCTACTTTTTCCAGAGAGACTCGTTGTCCTTTTTTTAATGAAACTGCCATAATTAATCGTTTCTCCTGAAGATTTCTCTATGGGTGTATTCCGAAACTTGACCGCCTACCTGTTATGCCACTCTTTTGCCACGATCTTGATCATTCATGGGTCACTCATCCTTAAGAAATGATTAAGGATTAGATTGAATGAATATTGGGGGAAGGTCGTGGACTAATCTCTACTTCTGAGATCAAAAGCGGCCTAGTTTGTACAGTATTCGGTTGATTGATTAACTGTTGTCATCTTAGGCAAAAAACTCTTGGACTGAGAAGGTTAGTTAACAAAACATAATATATAGAGACCGAGAAACTCAGGAACTGTAGTCACGAAGGCTTGATTGGGGAAATCGCGATAAATACCACGTAAACATACTGATTCCTAGGCTTTTCTCTGTATTTTTACAGAATATTTCCCTGACCCTAACGTAATGGCTACGCCCGATTATAGCGGTCTAACACCGTCAATTGATGATACAACAATGCCATTTGCGGTAAACTTGCCCCAGCGGCGGTTCCTCGACGGAGGGGAGTCCCCACAATCGCCTCAATCTCCAATGGTCGTTTGCCCTCAAAGTCCAATTTCATACTGGTTAAATAAGGAGGCATCTTTTCGGTGGTGTTTAACATCTCCTCGACAAACGCTTCGGGAATTTCTCGCCCACAAGCCTTCGCCCCCGCCACAACTTCAGCCATTAAAGAGTTCACCGCTTGACGACTGTTGTCATCAGCAATCAAGCGATCAGTTTTGGCATCTAATACCACGGATAAGCCGTTAAAGGGAATGTTCCAAACCAGTTTTTTCCAACGGGCCAGCAATAAATCCTCGTGAAATTGCATGGGAATCTCGGCCCGCTCAAAATCCTGGGCGATCGCCCACATCCGGTCTGTCACCCCTTGTGGCCTATAATCCGGGTGATAGTCTCCGAGGGCGATCGCCCCATAATCCAAATGACGAATCTGGCCGGGGCCAACCTTATTAGAACAGATAAAACACAATCCCCCGAGAACGCGATCGCCCCCCACCCACTCAGCCACCTCATCTTCAACCCCCAACCCATTCTGCAACACCAACACCACCCCAGCGGGTTTCAACAAAGGCGGTAACAACTCCCCCAACACCTGATTCTGAGTCGTTTTCAGAGCTAAAATGACCACATCACAAGCCGGCATATCGGCTACATCCCGATAAGCCTGAACCTCCCCTAACTGAAAATTCCCCCCAGGGGATTCCACCGTTAACCCCCGCTGACGAATCACCTCATAATCGCTGCGGGTGAGGAAATGCACCTCCACCCCCGCTTGTTGTAATTTCCCACCATAATAGCCGCCAATCGCGCCAGTTCCGACAATGGCGTAGCGACGGGAAGTTGAAGCCGATGGAGGAAACGATGCCATAACTTAGTCCGATTGCAGTCTATTGAAAGCCTTGTTGCCAAACTCCAATATAAACGTGGGTGTCACTTTCCCAAAAAATGACTCCCTCCATCGCCGCCAGTTGGAAGCGGTACTCTGAGATGTCCCCTTCCCAGACGCGGTGAAATCCCAACTCGATCGCCTCATTGAGTTGACAGCCCAACATACTATCCAAGGTGGACAACACCAGAGGCAATTCTAAGCTGTGGTGAAATGAGGCTTCAGTCTGCCGTAAAACATTGGATTTATCATCAAACAACAATCCCAGACTGACCTGATTGGGAATTAGATAATACACCAGGGCCGTACTGTTGCCCCAATACCCCCGTTGTACAGCTGCCGGAGCTCCAATCATCCGTTCAACCTGGGGTTTAGACGTTCCCGGCTGAAACCCCGGTAACCCGAAGCCACTCGGTTCTTCCTCACAATGCAGTTGTTGAGGCACAACCTGGGGAATCCGCTCCCCTGGCGACTCGGTGGTTCTCACGGCCCCCAATTGACTCGACTCTCGGGCCATCCAGGATGGAGCCATCAGTAGCCCCATGACGATCGCCCAACCCATCACACCCCGATAATACCGATCGTTGACTCGCATACTCTCTGGAGTTTGGTTAAATTAAGAGACTCTCAAACCCATCCTGTTGCCCAGTTCAGGACACAGTGATTTCCCTTATTTTAAGGCCGTTAATCCCTATTTTTCAGCGTCAGGTGACAGCCTGGGGCGACCCAACAACAGTCTCAAATTCAGCGGGTTAATTTAGCTAAACATTCACCCCAGCGTCACGTTTTTACCTCAAAAATGCTTGACAAAAATCACATTTTATGGTAAAAGAAGTGAGCAATGTTGACCATTTCGATACTATCTGACCCGATAATTGCCGCCACGTGTCTTCCCCAACCCTCAACTATCTGATTATCGATGACCTTGAACAGCCCCCAGCGCAACGGGTGGGAACCTTAGTGCGCCTATCTGGGCGACGGGATAGTCCCAAAACCCGTCAAGGGGCGATCGAACTCGTGCGAAAATTATGGGAAGAGGATTTACTTCCCGCCGATCGCTTTGCCAACGGAATTCATCAAGACTCAATTATGGCCGTCTCCGAACCCACCGATACTCAAACCCTCCTTCCCGTCGAACGAGGCGCCCAGGAACTCTGTCAACTCCTGAGCCTACAAGTCACCCATCAACAAACCTGTCAGGAAGCACGCCCCCTGGTTAGCCTCGTGCAAGCCGTACTCGACAACGAGCGATCGCTCAGCCCCGAAGAACTCGAACTGGCCAGCGATCGCAAAACCGGCAAACTTCTGCAAAAAGTCGCCAGTAGCCACGCCGAACTGAGCCGCTTCCGCGACTCCATGAGCGGCGACGCACAACTCATCCTAGAAATTATCCGCGCCGAAACGCCGGGAGATGTCGCCATCGAATCCCCCGAAAGCATCACCAACGGCGCTAGCAAAGCGAGCAAGGCTTAACCCCCCAGCCAACCCCCTAAACCGAGAGTTTGGGGCTACGAGTATGCCACAGCGTCGCCTGTTCATAAGCATTCGCAATCTCTAGGAGTCGTTCCTCCTGAAGTACATTACCAATCATCTGCATCCCAATCGGCAACCCTTGACTATCAAAACCACAGGGAAGACTCAGCGCCGGTAATCCCGCCAAATTCACCGGAATCGTCATCAAATCCGACAGATACATACTCAAGGGATCGTCCGTCTTCTCCCCCGCCTTAAAGGCCGTCGTTGGCGAGGTGGGGGTAATTAGCACATCTGCTTGAGCAAACGCCTTCTGGAAATCCTGACAAATCAACGTCCGCACCTTCTGGGCCTTGAGATAATAGGCATCATAATAGCCCGCTGAGAGAGCATACGTCCCAATCACAATGCGGCGTTTGACTTCCGGGCCAAACCCTTGAGCGCGAGTTTTCTCGTACATCTCCAGCAGATTATCGGCATCTTCGACCCGTAAGCCGTACTTCACCCCGTCATAGCGGGCTAAGTTGGCCGAGGCCTCCGAGGGAGCAATGATGTAGTAGGTGGGTAGGCCATAACTAAAGGTGGGGCAGGAAATTACAGAAATCTCCGTTCCCAACTCTTGCAACACCTCGATCGCCGCTTTAACGGCTGTTTCCACCTCAGGATCGAGGCCCTTACCAAAGGTTTCCTGAATAATCCCCACCCGTAACCGTCCTTTCGGCTTGAGGTTGGGTTTCACGGCCCGGGAGTAATGGGGAATATCGACCTTGAGACTGGTGGAGTCACGGGGATCATAGCCGGCGATCGCCTCCAACAGGGCCGCCGCATCCTCGACGGTGCGGCCAAACGGACCAATTTGATCCAACGACGAGGCGTAAGCCACTAAACCATAGCGCGAGACCAAACCATAAGTGGGTTTCATCCCCACCACCCCGCAGAACGAGGCCGGCTGACGAATGGAGCCGCCCGTATCCGAGCCTAACGCGACCACCGCTTCATCGGCCGCCACAGCCGCCGCTGAACCGCCAGACGAGCCACCGGGAACCCGAGAGATATCCCAGGGATTCGCCGTCACCTGATAGGCTGAGTTCTCCGTCGAACTCCCCATAGCGAACTCATCTAAATTGGTTTTACCCAACAAAACCGCCCCCGCTGCTTCTAGCTTCTCAATGACTGTGGCATTGTAGGGGGGAACGTAGTTTTCTAAAATCCGAGAACCGCAGGTGGTGGGAACCCCACGCATACAGAGATTATCCTTAATCGCGATGGGAATCCCCTCAAGCAGTCCAATGGACTCCCCCGCCGCGATTTTGGCATCCACTCGCCGCGCCTGGGCGATCGCCGCTTCAGCCGTCACGTGGAGAAAACTGTGAAGTTGCGGTTCCAACGCATTAATGCGATCAAGGGTTTCCTGGGTCATTTCAACCGCAGATCGCTCTTTATTAATCAATTCTCGGTGCAACTCACGAATGGATGCCATGCACGAACCTCTACCTTAGCGTGGACTTAAAAAACAAAAGTGATACCACTGTACTGTAACTCAGAGGATGTCCCCTAGCCACATCGTGGTTAATCTTCATCGAGGGGCAAGCCCATGCGAACTTTCCCCTTCCCGAAATAGCGACCGAACTGAAGTTCATAGACTTCATCTTCATCCTGGGTCTCGACCTCGATATCCGAACGAGGATAACTGACACAGAGGAGAGCATAGCCTTTTTTCTGGAGGGCCGGCGACAGGCCCATGGCCTCAGGTTGGTACAATTCCCCCGAGATTACCCGCACGGCGCACGTCGTACAAGCGCCGTTACGACAGGAGAAGGGTAAATCGACCCCCTGGTTTTCCGCCGATTGCAGAATATAGCGATCTTCAGGAACCGTGACGGTGTAGTCTTTACCGTTTTGGCGATCGTGAATGCGAATTTGATGGGTACGAGTCATAGAGAGGATCATCAGTTGTCCAATCTGAGCTTAGGGCAAAGTGGCGGGACACTACAACTGCATCGCTAGGCGCTCATTCTAACCCATTGAGCCTCAACCCTCACTGGCTGGGGATATTGGGGGGCGATCGCCCAAACTTCGACCCAAATTTTCGCCACAAATCTCTAAAAGGCTTGGCGATCGCCAAAATCTCTGTTAAGATGGGAAAGCTCTGACTGAAAAACTCAATACAGTCTCTGAGGAGAGGTGGCCGAGCGGTTTAAGGCGCAGCACTGGAAATGCTGTTTAGGGGCAACTCTAACGAGGGTTCGAATCCCTCCCTCTCCGTTCTCACAGAAAAGACGCACCGTCTGGTGCGTCTTTTCTGTGTTTCTGGCTGTTCTACAAGAGCTTTAACCCTTACGAGCCAGCATCATCCGCTCTAAACTCAAGGCCACCACACCAGCTGTAACCACTAACATCCCAAAAATTTGGTTACCCGTTAATTGCTCACCAATCAAGAAGAAACCCAACAACGCCGTCATCACCGGACCCGTTGCCCCAACAATCGAGGCCAACGAAGCCCCCGCATAGCGGATGGCAAAGTTGTTGAGAACATAGCTAATCAGGGTCAGCAGGCCCAACCAAAACCCGCCCCAGAGTAAGCCAGTAATGTTTTGAGTCGGCAAGCTCATCGTCGCATCCAAGCGCTCAACTACCACTAAGCCGACAAAGGAAAAGACAAACACACAGACAAAATTAGCAAAGCTAAAGGAAATCGGGTGTAGTTGCTTCGAGGCAATCTGAGTCAGCAACACATATCCCGCAAAGGCCACCCCTGATCC
This sequence comes from Phormidium lacuna HE10JO, assembly GCA_900149785.2. Classification (GTDB taxonomy): domain Bacteria; phylum Cyanobacteriota; class Cyanobacteriia; order Cyanobacteriales; family Geitlerinemataceae; genus Sodalinema; species Sodalinema lacuna_A. The sequence goes on from FSSI02000054.1 coordinate 16,622, forward strand.
TAACGCCGTCAAACTCCCCAACACTAACCCCCCACCGGCTAATCCTCCTGAGAAAATCGTAAAAATTCCGGGAACAGCCGATAAGCTACCGATGAGAATCACCGCCATAATAACGGCTCGGGTGATGGTGGGTCGGGCGCCAAAGAGGAACCAAGCCCCCAACACGGTGACAATGGGGAAAATGAAGAATAGAGTAATCGCCACCGCCGTAGGAATGTTACCGATCGCAATATAAATCAAGACCTGCGAGGCAAACAGAGCCACACCACTCCAAACCACCTGATATTGCAGACGGCGGTTTTCAGGCCGTTGAAAGTCCTTCAATTCTTGCCACCATTGCGGATACAGCTGCATCGCCACCAATGGCATCAACACAACCACCACCACCATCCGCATAAACAGAATCAGCATGGAGTTGCCCAAACTCGGGGAAATAATTCCTCCCCAAGTCACCCCTCCCAGAATAGTCTGTTCACTGAGAATCACCCGGATGCTGACATTAAACAGAGACAACACCGCCGAGTACAGCAGAGCCAGAATCAGTCCCGTTTGGACTTGAGAGGCCGGTTTAGGCGCGGGCGGCGGCGGGGCATCATTGGGGATTGGCTGATTCTCATCCACCTCTGACTCCAGGGCCTCGGGGGTGGGAACTGGAGGTGTCGGAACCAGGTTGTTGTCTTCCGTCGAGGGGGGTGGAGAATCGCTCGCAGGAGCCGAGGACTCAAGGCTAGGCGCTTCTGCGGCCCCATTGCGGTAGCCCTGAGGAGGCCGGCTCAGTCCTGTCGGTTGGCTGGCCTCGTCTCGTAATTCCTGGCCTAAACGACTCACGAGGGTATCGAGGAGTGCTTCCCCTTGTTGTTGTAGATTGTCGAGTTGATGCAGAGATTGCCAGAGATCACTGCGGTAGTTGCCCAGTTCCTGGCTCAGTCCTCGATAGGTTTGGTGGAAACGGCTATCGACGGAATCTCGCAGGCGATCGCCCTCACTCAAGGACCCTAGGGGACGGCTAGGAGGCAATTGGCGGGCCGCCAGTTCCTCGACACGAGCTGAGAGCCGTTCTTCGAGACTGGCCGCCACCAATTGCGCCAATTGTTGCACCCACACCTGACGCTCATCGTCTGATTCACTCAGCGCGGGGGGACGTTGGCCGGGAGAGAGTTGTTGATAGCGATCTTGCAGTTGGCTGATGTCATCGAGCAGTCGCGTTTTCTCCGCTTGCAGACGGCTGACATCTCGCGTCAGTTGCACGATGAGATCCTGTTGTAGATGTTTGAGATCCTGAGTCAGCTCAGTTAATACGGTTTCGACCGAGCGATCGCCGAGACCGTCGGGGTTAGTCAATCGCGTTTCCCTTTGCTCCATAAGTCCTGAGTCCTTCCTCTCTCCTATCAATTCACTGGCGATCGCCTCAGAACGGTGTGACGGCTCCATTGCCCTCCGCTCGCTCATATCGGCTTGCCCAACATCTTAAACGGTCTTTTGCCTCGATTGGAAGGGTATTTCTACAGCTTCTGACTCAAATCCCCCCCCCTGGCCTCTTTTTCTGAACCCTAGACACAAAAAAGGCGCGGCTATTGAGTGAAGCCACGCCCAAACGGTTGAGTTTCGGTTGAATTTAAAGGATGTTTACTAAAACAGGTGTTTATTTAAAGAATGGTTAAGACCATGGCTCCAGTCTAGTCTAAATTTTTGTAAAAAACTAGCCCTATTACATCGAATTATGTTATGGGTCTCATGACTTTTCCCTATGTCACTTTTCCCTATGTCACTTTTCCCTATGTCACTTTTCCCTATGTCAAGGCCAATCTCAATTCTCAGATGAGCTTAAATCCTCAATGCCTCTTAAGCTGGGCCGGGAAGGTCGGAGAGTTGATCAAGATGCCGGATAATCATCTGAGGTAAGCCGCGATGTAGAGTAATCCGACCCCGAACATACGCATAGCCTCGACCGCGACCCGCATAACGATTCAAGACTAAGCGCACCAACGCCTCCCCATCCGGGTTCGAGGCGGTAGGAATCCAAAACTTGAGAGGACATAGACGAGATCCCGTAAAAATAATTGCACCTCCCTCAACCTGCTTACGGATTCCACCTTGAAGATCACAAAATACCGTCACATCTCGGCCATCCTCGATCGCCTGCAACACCCGAGAATAATCTAACTGCACCGAAATCGCCCCCGAGGCCATTCCCTGACGGCGAAAATCCTCAACAATCGCTGCCCGATAAGCCCACCAAGCCGAGAGACTGCAATAGTTGCGAGAGGCTCCGTGGGCGTTCACCCGGGGATTCCAGATTTTGCGCTGATAGGCCTGGGCTTCAAACTCCGCCAGCGTAAACGCCGTATCATACAAACGCGATCGCCCATACTTCGTAAAATAAGGACTCCAGCCCTGTTTAATCGTCAGCAGATTGTAATGGCTGTCCCCTCGATGCACATAGCAAACCAAGCGACTACAATTGCCACGGTGCCACTGTAAACAGTCCTCTGGGGAATCATCGGTGTCAAACTCCAAATCCACCTGACAGAGATCGCCGTTGGCCTGGCGAAAATACTGATGGGCCATGTTATCAGCAGCAATCCCCGCCTCTGTAACCGGTTTAGCCGTTTCCGGTGCAGGATGAAGACTGCTTTCTTCAGTGTCAACACAAATTAAACGAACAAACTCTTCTTGTTCGTCAATTTTGACCTTTAGGGTATCGCCATCGACGACTTCCGTCACTTGGATATCTCGCAGCCGTGTTCCCACCTCGCTCTCGGTTCCCTCACTAATCGCTCAAGCGTACAAACTTTTTCTTGCCAACCTGTAACACCTTCCCAGCTAAGTCTGCTGCCGACTCAAAACTGGCATTGACATCCGTAATGCGATCGCCATCTAAACGCACCGCACCCCCCTGAATTTGGCGGCGGCCCTCACCACTACTCTTGCACAGGCCACTGGCCCCTAGGATGTAAAACAGTTTGGCGGGAAACTCCACCCCTGACAAGGAAAACTCCGGCACCGCGTCAGCACCTGTTGACATATCGCCCCCGACGAGGGACATCGCGGCCTGTTGCGCCTCTTGCGCCGCCGCCTGACCATGATATTGAGCCACAATATCTAACGCCAAAGATTTTTGACGCTCCCGAGGATTCTCGGGAAGGTGATCCAACGGCTGCTTCGTCAAGAGTTCAAAATACTGGTTAATCTGAGAATCCGCCGTCTTCTCCAACTTGGAATACATCGACAGCGCATCCTCTTGCAACCCCACGTAGTTATTAAGAGACTTCGACATTTTCTGCACCCCATCCGTGCCGATCAAAATCGGCAGCAGCAGGCCAAACTGCGGCGTTTTGCCAAAATGTCGTTGTAAATCGCGACCGACAGCTAAATTAAACTTCTGATCCGTCCCACCGAGTTCAACATCGGCATCAATCGCCACTGAATCATAACCCTGCATCAAAGGATAGAGAAACTCATGCAAATAAATGGGATTTCCCGCCTCGTAGCGCAAGGAAAAGCCCTCTTTGGCTAACATCTGCCCAACAGTCATGGTGGCTAACAATTCCAGGATTTTCGATAAATCCAAGTCACCCAGCCATTGCGAGTTATAGTGAATTTCTAAGCGGCCGGGGGTATCAAAATCTAAAATCGGTCGCAGTTGTTGCAAATAGGTTTCGGCGTTTTCCTTCACCTGTTCGGCGCTGAGTTGGCGGCGCACCTCAGATTTGCCCGTGGGATCACCAATGCGAGCGGTGAAATCGCCAATAATCAGAACCGCCGTATGGCCCGCATCCTGAAAGGCCCGCATTTTCCTGAAAGGGATACTATGGCCTAAATGTAAATCTGAGCCAGTCGGGTCAATGCCCAGTTTAACTCGCAACGGGCGATCGCAACGAGTCAGCAAAACCTCTAGGTTTTCGTGTTCATCACTGGAGTCAGGACGATTGGGAAAAATCTCCTCCGTTCCTCGGTGTAGCCAAGATAAATCAGGGGTCATAGCAAATGGGCTAGGAAAAATTGCACGCTAGTAGTGATGAGGTGGCTATAATAGCAGACCAGATGGGCAAACTTGAAATTCCCATCGACGCGAACGGTAAACCCTCATTCGTGTTCCGGGACAAGTCCTCTGTATTTTCGTCCATCTCTCATGGGGTAGAATCCCATGGTGTAGAGTATGTTCAGTCCCCTCGGTTCTGGGTGATCCCCCTAAACTTCTGCGATTTGGGACATGATGGCGATCGCACCCCAACCGGCAGATCACCCGGCAGACTAGTCTCAAAACACATTCTCAAAACAAACGTTGGTAAGGAAGGCGCTTTGTGTCAGGTAACACCATTCGGCAAAATCGAAACCAGAAAACCCAAATCCCCATGCAACTGTTTCGCTTCGTGCAAGCCGTTGGCAAAGTCACGGCTAGCACCCTTCTCGGAACGACGTTGCTCGGAAGTTCAGTGGTCGCCGGGGGATTAGTGGGACTGGCGATCAGTTTTCGCAACCTCCCCGATGTGCGAGTGTTGCGCAGCTATATGCCCACGGAAACGAGCCATATCTATGATATCAATGGCGAGCTACTCCTGAGTATCCATGATGAGGCCAACCGGGAAGTCATTCCCTTTGAGGAAATCTCTAATAACCTCAAACTCGCCGTCTTGGCCATTGAAGATAGTCATTTCTTTGTCCACCAGGGGATTAACCCCGGTGCTGTGATTCGGGCAGCCTTGGCCAACTTAGAATCCGGGGAAACCGTCGAGGGTGCATCCACTCTGACCATGCAGTTGGTGAAAAACCTGTTTCTGACCCCAGAACGGGAATTTAGCCGCAAAGTCGCCGAAGCCGTCCTCGCCATTCGCCTCGAACAGATTTTAGAAAAAGAGGAACTGCTCGAACTGTATCTTAACCAGGTCTATTGGGGTCACAACCTCTATGGGGCAGAAACCGCCGCTCAGAGTTATTTCAACAAATCAGCCCGCGATTTGACCCTAGCCGAAGCGGCGATGATGGCCGGGTTAATTCAATCCCCTGAACGCTATAGTCCCTTTGCCGACTATCAACTGGCAAAACGGCAACAGGCGATCGTCATCAACCGGATGCTGGACCTAAAATGGATCACCCCTGAAGAAGCCCAGGAAGCCCGAGAACAGCCCATCCGTCTCGGCACGATTTCCTCGTTCCCCTCCAGTATCTCTCCCTATGTGACCGGAGCCGTCGTGGAGGAACTGACGCAACGCTTCGGGCGAGAGGCTCTCAGTAAAGGCGGAATGCGGGTGCAAACCACCGTTGACCTCAGCACCCAACGGATGGCGGAGCAAACGGTGCAAGATTGGCATACCCGCCTGTTCAACCGAGGACTCTATCGAGATTTTCAGCAGGGACAGTTAGCCTTGGCCGCTGTTGACCCACGCACGAACTTTGTCAAGGCGATCGTGGGCGGATACGATTATACTCAGAGCGAGTTTAACCGGGCAACTCAAGCCCAGCGACAACCGGGTTCAGCCTTTAAACCCTTGGTGTATTACACGGCCTTTGCCACGGGAAATTATGGGCCTGAGACCATTGTCAGCGATAGTCCGGTCAGTTATCCTGACGGCGACGGACTCTACCGGCCCGTGAATTATGGTGGCGGGTTTTCCGGAGCGGTGAGCATTCGTAAAGCGATTGAAGTGTCTCTGAACATTCCCGCTGTGACGATTGGCCAGGACATTGGCTTAAATCGAGTGATTGAGGTGTCGCGGCTGTTGGGAATTGAAAGTCCAATTGACCCGGTGATTTCTCTTCCTCTGGGATCGGTGGACTTAACTCCCCTAGAAATGGCGGGGGCCTTTGCCACCTTTGCCAGCAACGGTTGGCGCTCCGATACGACCCTAATTGCTCAAGTGACCGACAGTAAGGGAAATGTCATGCTAGACAACACCCCTCGACCTCGCTTAGTCTTAGATCCTTGGGCCACGGCTGCTCTGACGGATACCTTGCAAGGGGTGATCAACCAAGGAACTGCCACCTCAGCGAAACTCGATCGCCCAGCCGCCGGGAAAACAGGAACCACCTCGTCGCAGCGGGATATTTGGTTTGTCGGCTATGTACCACAACTCTCTGTAGCCGTTTGGGCGGGCCACGACAACAATATGCCACTCTCCTATGGGGCGACCGGAGGCGGATTTGTAGCGCCCGTCTGGCGCGATTTTATGCAGAAGTACTTGGCCAATGAGCCGGTTGAGAACTTCCGTTCACCGGCCGAGTTTGATCGTCCTTAAGGCTGTTGTTGCAGCTCGGCTTTCATGCGTTCGAGGGTCTCGTGCATCCGATCAAACATCTGTTGCGGCGTGATGCCAAACTGATTGAGTTGGGTGTTGAGTTGTTGAACGGTCATTTGGGCCATGAAGTCTTCGGATAGCTCAAAGCGCTTCATGAAGACCCGGTAACGTTCCATCATCTCTTCCATGCGCTCGATGTATTGTTTTTTCCCCTCACGATCAAACTTGCCATACTTACTGCCGAGTTCTACCAGGGATTGGTAGTCTTCAAAGAGTTGTTTGGCTTCTTGTTGAACAATCTCAGAATCAAAAAAACCCATGTTTAATGCCTTTGATATAACTCACGGTGTGATGTCTGCCGCCATTGGGTTTGGCAAGGTTGGCCAGAATTTGACCGATCGCACGAAACCCCTAAGGCTGACCCCAATCTGACTTATATCTTAAAACAGCCCTGTTGCCCTTGACTATGGGCGCAGGTCGGGAAAACCCAACCCCTGACTCATGAAGGAGTCAGTTTCAATCATCATGACCGGTTATGGATTAGCGTTACATACCACCACCGCTCGGCTGGGCTTAGCGGTGAGTCAGGGAGACTCCTCTCATCCTCAGGCCCGCGCTCAAACCTGGCCCCTGGGGCGATCGCTCTCATCACAGTTACATGAGTATCTGCGGGAGTTTATCACACCGCAACGCTGGCAGGATTTGGCCTTTTTAGCGGTGGCCAAGGGGCCGGGAAGCTTCACGGGAACCCGTATTGGTGTGGTGACGGCCCGCACCCTGGCTCAACAGCTTGAGATTCCCTTATTTGCTCGCTCAAGTTTGGAAATTATGGCTGAGTACTGCCGTCAGCAAGACAGCCGTATTCCTTCAGACTGCGATTTAGCCGTGCAGTTAATGGCGTCTCGGGGACAACTGTTCACCGCTATCTACAAACCCACCCACAAGGGACAGGGGTTAACCACCTTAGTGACGGATACAGCCCGCAGTTTTGAGGATTGGACGGCTTTGTTAGATCAATGGCGATCGCCCTACTACCTCATCAAAGCCGAGGAAGACGACCTCGCAGATTCCATCACCAGCCTTCTCGATTTAGCCCAGCAAAACTACCAGGAAGGACACCGTCCCTCCTGGTTCCAAGCCCTGCCGTTCTACGGACAACATCCCGTAGAACGGTAGTCGGTTGTGGGCTGGCCACAGCGCCCTCAGCTACTCCGTCTCAACGGCTTGGGCGACTTGCATTTGGTTAATGAGATCATTGAGGGCCAGTTCGAGTTGGCGGCCGGGATCAAGATGAACCCAACCTTGTTCAGTCAGTTGTTTCACCTCAAAGTGCAGGTGAGGACCCGTCGAGTAGCCGGTATTGCCAACCCGGCCAATCACTTGTCCCTGATGCACCTCTTGGCCCGGACGGACTAATAACTCAGACAAGTGAGCATAGAGAGTTTCCGCCGTTCCTTCATTATGTTCGAGGATCACCGTTAAGCCATAGCCCCCTAACATCTCAGCCATAGCAACTTTGCCCGAAAACGCCGCTAAAACTGGGGTTCCGGTGGCCGCGGCCACGTCGGTTCCGGCATGGAACCGACGCACTCCGGCAATGGGGTGATGTCGCCAACCAAAGAAGGAGGTAATGGGGGCGGGAATCGAGAGGGGGAAGATGAGACGGCGATCGCGGCTGCGGAAGCTCCGTTCTAAAGGTTGAATGGCCATATCCCGCAACAGTTGCGCTTCCATCTGGGCATAACTGATATCAACCGAGGGGATACGGTTGGCATTGTTGGTCACTTGGCCACCGCTGCTGGGTTGAGAACTGGCGGTAAAGGCCGTTGAGGCCGGAACGGGAGCGGAGTTCCCTCGGTAGCTTGGAGATGAGGGGGCCGCTGGCGCCCGATTTCCCGAGGCGACTTGCGGTTGAGGCAGGTTCGTCGGTGAACCGGGTTGAGGCTGAGCCTGAGTGGGGCGACAGAGTTGCCCACTGACACGCCCACTGACACGGGCTTCACAACCGCTGGAGCGTTCTTCAAAGACGACCACTTGGGAATCTTGAGAGGTGGTCGCCCCTAGGCTGTAGTCGGTGTCGTCGATGTAGCTATGTTGGGGAGGTAAGTTGGGGCGATCGAGTTGAGGGCGATTGAGTTGAGGGCGATTGAGGGATTCTGGGGGAGCGATGGACTCCCGTTGAGGTTGGGCTTCAAAGACGGCCTCGGGAGAAACCCCTTGATGTGGCTCGGGGACTTTCTCCGGTTCGGGAGTTGCTCGGGGGGAGGCGATTGGAGCTTCAACGGGGGCTTCAATGGGCGCTTCAATGGGCGCTTCAACGGGCGCTTCAATGGGGGCTTGATAGCTGTTGTAATCGTTATCGCGATTGACCGCCGGTTGGCTCGGCTGCGGGCTGTAAACTGGCGCTGGAGCGACTGGCTCCGGGGCGTAGTTGGGGGTGGAGTCTACCGGGGTGGGCGAGTGATCCGGGACTTTCTCTTGCAAGTGCAGATCCGGATTATAGGGACCTTTGGCGAAGACCACGCCACCGCCGAGTAGACCGAAGCTACCCAGCCAGCCGAGTCCTTGGACTAAAAAGGTGAGTGAGAGGGTTGTGTAAGTCGAACGTTTTTGCATATCTCCCCGTAAGTTGCGATCGCCGCCTTGGTCGTCTTGATCTTGGTCATCTTGATCAAGGATACAGGCGATCGCATAAATGACATTGCGAATACAGCAATTTGTGCTGGACTTGGTACAGGCAAACCATCCCCTATCTTAAGGGAACCTCTTGAGAAATTGCTCATACTCGGGTCGAATCGCCTCAATCCCTCGATGTTCAAGTCGGTACAGCCCCCACTCGATGCCAACGAGGACTCGCGCTGCCAACATCTCCAAGGAACAGGGGGGGGATTCCGGGTGATTTGCCCAGAATTGATGTAGGTTGATGCCCACATCAGGAACCCGATTGGTCCAGTTGACCCCAACGCCAATCACCGCTGTGGTGATGCGATCGCCCCTCAGACGCGTTTCGGTGAGAATCCCCCCCAGTTTACGACCCTGCAAGAAGATGTCATTGAGCCATTTGAGCGAGACGGGAATTTGTCCGTCTCGGAGGCTACGAGCGATTCCCCAAGCACTGGCGATGGTGAGTTGAGGGCCATCCTGGGCCGCCAGTTTTGGCGTGGCGCACAGGGACAGGTATAAGCCACCGGGGTCAGACAGCCAGTGACGGCCCCGTTGACCCCGCCCTGATGTTTGACGTGAGGCCAGGATAACGGTTCCCGCCTTCTCACCGGTCTCTAGGCGGTCCCACAGGAGTTGATTGGTCGATGAAACCGTATCTTGGACGGTGATTTGAAAATAGCCTCTTAGAGCCGGTTCTAAGGTGGCGATCGCCGCCTCAATTCGGGGAATCGAAAGATTCGGAGTCTCACCCATCACGCCAGTTACACTAAATTCAAGTAGCATGGAACAGAATAGACTGCCAGCGCTCCTCACACAACTTGCTCTTTTTTTAATTCTTGCAACGCCCTATGGATGCTTGGCAATGGCAGACTTGGCAGGGGAAGCCCTACTTGACCTGTCATCTTCTTGACCCGTTTCCCCACGGCTTTTTTACCCGACATTTCTATCCCGATCGCCCCACAACCTTGGTCGAGAGTTTAACGACGGAGGCTGTTGTTTATCGGACGCATCAGGTTCATGGCAATCGTATCGCCGCGACGGAGTCACTTCACCCCATCTCAGCGACGCATCGTGGAACGTCTGAGGAGGCGGATGGACTCGTGAGCGATCGCCCCGGGGAATCCGTCTGGGTTTGTACAGCCGACTGTACTCCCGTCTTAATTGCGGATGTTGACCGAGGATCTGTGGCGGCGATTCACTCCGGCTGGCGGGGAACAGCGGCCAAAATTGTTCCGGAGGCGATCGCCCAATTCTGGAATCGGGGTAGCGACACTGCAAATCTTCGTGTGGCCCTCGGCCCCGCCATTTCTGGGGAAGTCTACCAGGTGTCGTTAGACGTGGCGGCCCAAGTGGCGGCCACACTTTTACCGGGAAATCCTCACCAGGAACGTGAAGCCATGATTGCGGCCCTCTCGGACTTCGATGATACCCCCGTCTTGCCCGATGTTGAACCGGGAAAAGTGCGACTGGATGTTCGGCGGGCCATCATGCACCAACTTCAGCGGCTGGGACTGGTTCCCCAACAAATTGCCATTTCCCCTCATTGCACCTACCAGGACTGCGATCGCTTTTTTTCCTATCGCCGCACCCAGCAAAAACAGGTGCAATGGTCAGGAATTGTCAATCATCGAGGTCAATCATCGACCACCAAACACCATTCATAGAGATCGTAGGTGACGCAGTCGTTCAACACCAGAGGGTCTTGTTGGACAATGGCTTCGGCCTGTTGCATCGATTCTGCCTCAAACAGTAACATCCCCCCGCCTCGACGGTTCCAGTAACCACTGCGGGCATGATGTCCCTTCTCGTTGAGGGCTTTGACGTAATCAATATGGGCCGGAACATACTGATCAAAGGTGGACTTGTCCACAATCCCACTTTCAATTTTGGCAAACCAAGGCATGACGGAAAGGCGCTAGTCCTGAACGCTAACTACAGGTGACGCTCTCTACTGTACCCTACTGTGTTAACCACGAGTAGACAGCAAAAAAGCCCCGATGGTCGGGGCTTTCAGAAATTCAAATTTAACCTAACGCCTAAATCACGGTGACGTTTTGGGCTTGAGGACCTTTCTGTCCTTGTTCAACGGTGAACTGGACTTTTTGACCTTCTGCGAGGGTTTTGAAGCCGTCGTCAACAATGGCTCGGAAATGGACGAACACATCAGGTCCGCCGTTTTCCTGGGTAATAAAACCAAATCCTTTCTCTTCGTTGAACCACTTGACGGTTCCGGTAACTTGACTTGACATAATTGAGTGTATCCTGGGTAAAAACTGGATTTGGTCAAAGAAAACTTCAGAGTCTTCACGTAAAACTCCTGGGAGGGTTGGAAGCTCCGTGATTTATCGCGGAGAGGAAAACCGACTCAAGCGGCTTTAGCCGCCAGCMCCCCCTTGCGGGGTGGAGGGGTATGGTTGCCCCTCCATGGAGCTATGGTTGGCTCCGACTCCCTTGCGGGGTAATGTTTGCTTCACTAATGTTCAGAGTCGGTACTTTCCCAATCGCACTGTCTTAACCCCTTAGGACTGTTTAACGATTCGGTTCTAGAGCCGAGAACTAGCACGCATTCCCGGGTAGGAACTTTAACTCTTGCTCTGAACGTAGCCAGTTAAGGCTTAAGCTGGTCAGCTACCTGAAGGGGAGGGCACGAAGCCCCCGTACTTCAGCCGGGGGTGCTGACGATGCGCTTGGGGTTTTAGTCCGTATCGTTGTTTCTTGACCGCTTTGGTGTTGATCGCCTATCCCCTCAAGACTCGAACTTAACCTTACCAATAAAACCTAAGAATTGTCAAGCCTTAATTGAGAAATTTAGAGTCAACTTTCTCGAAGGTTTCCCACAAAATTGTTGGGCAAGGAGCCGTCATTTTTACCAAGCTTCGACCAACTTTCCTTAACGGGTGGGCAATCCAGGTTTGTGGGACTTCCAACTTTTCCGGACGTCGACCCAGAGTTTGGTCGAAAAATCGAGGGATTTTTAGGCAAAAATTCCCGAAATTTCTAGCCCTGGAGCCGTGACTTAGGCCGGTTTCGTGGCAAAGCGATCGCCGGCTTGACGAATTAACGATTGAACAAAGGCTTTGCGACGATTTTTCTCAAACACCTGTTTCACAATCGCTGCAAACCGTTCCCCATTCAGAATCGCCCCACCCTCACGAGCGGTCAGTTCATCGCACTGCTCAAAATACTCAATTAAACTCAACCCCGCAATATGCGTCAGGTAGGCCGCACTCAACCCCTGAGTCGCGCCCCCGGCCACAAAGGTAATAGGATTGTGTTTCAAAGCCGTGGTGACCAGTTGGGTTGACACTTCGACTAACCCCAATTTCACCAAAACCTCCGCCAAGGTTTTCGCCGCCGCTTTCGCTTGGTCCAGTGATAACCGTTGCTGATAGATTTTGCCCAAGTTCATCACCAATTGCACATTGACCGCGGCCGTCGCCAATAAATCTAAACTGGGAACCGGATTCCCAAAGGCCGCCGCCGCTGCAATCCACTGGGATTGACGAATCATGGGTAAGGCCCGCTGACGACGGAAACGGTTAATCTCCCGGCGGATGTCACTCCGTAAGGCGTGTGCGGCTCGGTAACTGGTGGCCCAGATGAGGCTGGGGGCATCTTGGTGCAGCGTCTCTAAACATTCACTGAGGGCCGCCAGTTCCGGGGCTGGGGTGGCGGTGGAGGTTTCAACGCTATTGTCAGGGTTATATTGGCGCACTTCAATGGGACTGGGGGCCGCAGCAATGGCGAGAATGCGATCGCCCCGGAGATAGGGTTCGGCTTGTTGACGAATCCGCCCTAAAATCTGAGCCTGTTGTTGGGGAGGATGGCGATCGCTTTGGTTCCACACTAGAATCAACGCCTGTCCTGTGGCTGTTATCCTCTCAACCCAATTCAGCTCAGATTCTCGAATATCGCCATCAACCACAAACACGAGGACATCGGCTTGTTGCACTTGGGTGAACAGCGTCCCATCCTCTCGTTGCAGACATGGGGGTAATTCCTGAATCTCGACTTCCAACGTAGACCCCATCGCCAGTTCAGCCTCTAATGCTGTCACCAAGGAGGTTTTGCCCACAGACTTACGGCCGGTCACAGCAATCTGAAGGGGTCGAGTTTCGTCGGTAGCCAGCAACGCCTCAAGCTGTTGCTCAAAGGTCTCCAGAGTAGAGGGAGCGGATGGAGATACATCGGAAGCTACATTAGAAGATAGGTCAGAAGAAGATAGGTCAGAAGA
>FSSI02000057.1:0-27808 GCA_900149785.2 Phormidium lacuna HE10JO
TTCCCATTGTTTATAGGACCCGCGATCGCCTTTCGGTCGTCCAAACACCACCATCGCATCGGGTGCGCGACGAATGCGGTTATTTCCCTCCACGGGATACCAGAGTAAATCTCCGGCGACGAACACATCAGGATTGTCCGCAAAGAGTAATTCTAAGTTTTCCTTGATTACCACAATCCAGCGAAATTGTTTGGTATTATCCGCCATCGGTTGTCCGTCACTGTCGGGGTAGATGATATCCGTTGATTTCGAGAGTTCTCTAACCATTAGCTGTCTCCTGAATCCAGTCCTAAGTCTCGTAATCGTTGTTCCATCGCTTTGAGTTGTGCTTCGGCGATTTCGGCTCGTTGGCGTTCCCGTTGACGTTCCTCTTCAGCTAAATTAGCTCGTTCTTCAGCGGTTTCGGCTCGTTGGCGTTGGCGATCGCGTTCGGCTTCGGCGTCCTGACGACGGCGATCGAGTTCAATAAACCCTAAAAAGGGATCGCCAGTGGGAGTCAAAATCTTCAGAGTTCCATCTTCGAGTTGAAAACGAATCCCCAAACGAGGACTGACCCAACCTTGCATTTCTTCAATTGGGTCTAAAGTTCCTTCTTTGCGAATCATCCCCGTTAAATCCACTTCGTCGGGGTCATATACATAGTATTCTTCCACGCCGTAGTGATTATAAAAGGACTGTTTTTGCATCATCTCTGAGAAACGATTTCCCGGTGAGAGAATTTCAAAGACGACCTGCGGCGCGATCTGGTCTTCTTCCCATTGTTTATAAGACCCGCGATCGCCTTTCGGTCGTCCAAACACCACCATCGCATCGGGTGCGCGACGAATGCGGTTATTTCCCTCTACGGGATACCAGAGTAAATCCCCAGCGACGAACACATCGGGATTGTCCGCAAAGAGTAATTCTAAGTTCTCTTTAATCACCACAATCCAGCGAAATTGTTTAGTATTGTCCGCCATCGGTTGTCCGTCACTGTCGGGGTAGATGATATCCGTTGATTTCGAGAGTTCTCTAACCATAATTGGCACGGCACTAGGGAACAGGTGTAATCGTCTTATCACACAGTTTTTGTTTGTTTAATTATAGCTCAGAACTCCTTGAAGATGTCAGTTTTTTATAAAACGTTAATAAAATGCTAAGCAACACCACCAACAAAATGAGATTACGCAGATTTAACATTACGACAGATGGCGGATACATCAAGCGGAGTTGTCGGGTGACAAAGCTAACGGTTGTTGTTAGGGCAAAACTGACGCTGACTAGGGCAACTGTTGGCGATCGCAGCAGCGGCACAAAGGGCAATAACCAAATAAGATATTGCGGTGAAAACACTTTATTGGCGAGAATAAACCCGAGTAAAGTAGCGAGAGAAAATACCACCAAGGTCTGCGGTTTGATATGATGATTTTGGCGAAACTCTTGCCAAAACACAAAACCGCCTAAGCCATAAATGACCCCCATAAGTCCTAAAAACAAAAAGGGTTGTAGAGTCAGCAACGGATCGGCGAGGGGGGAAATAATATGTTGAGCGCCATAACTCATCTCTGAACTGGCTTCAGTCAGTCCCAAAACATGACCTAAACTAATGAGTCCTGCCCAAGTACTTTCAATTTGTAACCCTCGGTCTTTATGATAGGTTAAAAATGAGGTGAAACTGTCTCCAGCGAGATACCAAAACGGGGCAAAACTGGCTATAGTGGTGGCGATCGCACCGACGGCGAGTTTCACCACTCCACCCCAGTCACGAGAAGCGGCAAAATACAACAACCAAAGGGGGAGCAACACCACCGGATAGAGCTTCGTAGCGATGCCTAGACCGAGCGCTATGCCAGCCCAAAGCGGAAAATTGAAAATTATCCCCAAAAGCCCCCCTAACGTCAGTAAAGAGGGAAATAGGTCATATCGCCAGGGAAGCAGAGGCGCCAAGAGAACCGTTAAAACGAGATAGCCAATCAGGGTTTGCTGGCGGCGGGGATGGGGAATCAGGGCCAAACCCACTCCCAGGAGACTGGTGACGATGAGATTCTCCATCACAAAGCCGATGGCGTAATCCACGCTGTCGAGGGGAACCTGAGGCGAGAATAGCTGTGGAATTAGGATGGGAATTAGGGCCAGCGGGGGGTACTCTAGTAGAAAATCCCGGTAGGGAACCTGTCCGGCTTGCAAATATAGGGAGATACGGTGGTAATGTTGTAGGTCAAAGCCATGCCAGCTTTGATATTGGGGGACTATCCAGAGGCTAATGAACGTCAGGAGACTAAATTGTAGAATCAGTAAACCTGGAATCCCCAGGAAACGATGTTTAATCATGAGATAAATTTGGGGAATGTTGATGGTGGGGTCAACCCCATTAACGTCTCGACCTTCAGACCATACTTTAAAACAAATCTGGAAACGAACCTGTTAATTTAAGGATTTTTTGAGGGATGCAATTATGAATTCGAGGACGGAACTCGAACAGCGTACATCAACAGCTAATCTGATTGATGTGTCCTTTGTTCTGCCTTGCTTAAACGAAGCCTTGACCCTGGAAATTTGTATAGAAAAAGCAAAAACAGCCATTTCTAATCTTGGCTTGCGCGGAGAGATTGTGGTTGCCGATAATGGGTCAAACGATGGGTCGCAAGCCTTGGCAGAATCCCTCGGGGCAAGAGTTGTGGATGTTCCGATTCGCGGCTATGGCGCGGCGTTGATTTGGGGAATTAACGCCGCTTTGGGAACCTATGTGGTCATGGGAGATGCCGATGACTCCTATGATTTTCGCGAAGCTGTTGCTATGGTCAAACAGCTTGAGGCAGGCTATGATTTAGTGGTAGGAACTCGCTTAAACGGGACGATTTTACCGGGGGCGATGCCTTGGAAAAATCGTTATTTGGGAACTCCGGTGTTAACGGCGGTGGTGAATCGGCTTTATCAGTCGAAGTTTTCCGATGTTAACTGTGGAATGCGGGCCTTTTCCAAACGGGCGTTTCAGCGATTACAAATGGAATCGCCGGGGATGGAGTTTGCCTCAGAAATGTTGGTCAAAGCCGCGATGTTGGGGTTGAAGATGACGGAGGTTCCCATTACCTTACACCCCGATGGACGCGATCGCCCACCCCATTTGCGGCCCTGGTCCGACGGCTGGCGACATCTTAAATATATTCTCCTGTTTGCCCCCAAAGTCATTTACTGGGTTCCCGGAAGTTTCTTACTCAGCTTTGGCTTAATTTTGGCAGTGATGCTAAATCTCTCTCCCGGCGGAGAAGCCGTCTATGTCGGAACATTCCGTTTTAACGACCATTGGATTGTCGTGTCAGCGTTATCCTGTTTGCTGGGGTACGAATTGCTACTGACGGGACTCCTCGCCCATTTATATACCTTAACCCATCGCATTCAGCGGCGATCGCCCCGCATGGATTGGCTCGTCAACGTCGTCAGCATCGAGAAAATCCTGCTATTCTCCCTAGTGATGGTGGGAATCGGCATCGGCATCGAACTCTCAGTATTACGCAGTTGGTTTGCCGCCGAATTTGGTCCCCTGTACGCCATCCGTCCCGCCATCACCGGGATGGTCTTGATTCTCATGGGCGCACAAACCCTCTTTAGTGGTCTATTCTACGCGGTACTGTGCGATCGCTACCGCTTCACCAAACACTAATCTTCCCGATTCCCCCTAACTAACCCCAGAAACCGAGTGTCTCCAAAACACCCAGTTTCTCGGCCCCGAGTTCCCCCTAACCCCAACCCCAGAAACCGAGTGTCTCCAAGACACCCGGTTTCTAGGCCCCTAAGTGAACCCCCTATTCTCCGTTCCCTTCTTCCATGCAAACCCTCCACCAATCTCTCATCATGAATCGCCGGGTTGAAGTCTTGGCCCGTCATCTGGCCAACCTCATCCCCAAAACCCAACCCCTGAAAGGACTTGACGTCGGCTGCGGGAGTGGCGAAATTGCCCGGGCCATCCAACAACTACGGCCCTACAGTCAACTCAAAGGCGTTGATGTCCTCGTCCGTCGCCAAACCGTGATTCCCGTCGAAGCCTTTGACGGACAAACCCTTCCCTATCCCGATAACCACGTCGATGTGGTGTTACTCGTCGATGTCCTTCACCACACCAAACATCCCCAGCAACTTCTGAGTGAATGTTGTCGCGTCGCCAAACAGGCCATCCTCATCAAAGACCACACCTGTAACAATCCCTTCGACGAAGTCCGGTTACGATTGATGGACTGGGTGGGAAATCGTAGTTATGGCGTTTCTCTTCCCTATAACTACCTCTCCTCTCGCCAATGGAATCGTCTGTTTGACGAGTTAGGCTGGTATCCCGACGTGAAACGAACCCAACTGAATCTCTATCCCACTCCCTTTAGCTATCTCTTCGACGGGAATCTGCATTTTGTGACTCGCTTAAAACCGACCTCCTAATTTTTGACTTCTAATTCTTGACTTCTAATTTTGGACTGATTCATTCCCACGATAGCTATGCTGCGTCCCGCTGTGGTGTTTCTGAGACTGGCCATCCCCTTCGGGGTGATATTAACCCTTCTCACCCCTCCCTTCCAATCCCCCGATGAACATCTACACTTTTACCGGGCCTGGCAAATTGCTGAGGGCCATTGGGTGGCCAGCCAACAGCGGGGAGACTGCTATGGCTATAGTCGCTATTTCGAGGATGAACTCTGTTTGGGGGGGGAACTTCCCCAAAGTGTTCTGACGACGGTTCGCCAAGTCTCCCAAGAGGATTTACGCTTCGACCTCAATCAACGCCAACAACCGCAAGATATCGTTAATCTGCTTCCGCTTCCCCTCTATCCTGAGAATCGCCTCTTTCTCAATTTCAAAACCACTGCGTTACATTCCCCGATTCCCTATTTTCCTCAGGCGATAGGAATTGCAGTGGGACGGGTGTTGCATCTGTCGCCATTGCTGTTGATGTATCTGGGACGATTGACGAATTTGGGGGTTTGGCTGCTGTTGCTGGTGGGGTCGATTCGTCTGACACCGCTGAATCCTTGGTTATTGGTGGGGTTGGCGTTAACGCCGATGTCTTTGTTTCAAGCCGCGTCGTTGTCGGTGGATGTTTTGACCAATGGCGTGGCGTTTCTATTTGTGGCGTTGGTGTTGCGTCAGGGACAACCCGAGAGGACATCAGACCCGCTGACTCTAAGGGATAGTTTAGCGTTAGGGGGGTTGGCGATCGCCCTCTCGTTGGCAAAACTAGCCTATTTTCCCCTCACTCTCTTGTTATTCGAGATTCCCCGTCGTCGTTTTGGGTCTTGGCGACGCTATATCCTGACGATTGGTGGGATTATTTTGGCCTCGGTGTTGGCGGTGGGGATTTGGTCGGCGGTGGTGTCCCAAATTTATATTCCCCTACATCCCCAGTTGTCTCCGCCGGCCCAACTGGCCTTTATTCTGGGCCATCCTCTCGGGTTTGTGGCGACGCTTGGACGAACGGTTCAGCAACAGGGGGGAGAGTTGGCCCGTCAGTTTATTGGGGTTTTGGGATGGCTGGATACTCCCCTTCCGGGATTTTTGATTGGGTCTTACTGGGGGGTGTTGGCTTGGTTGGCCCTAATTCCCATCACGGTGGAGGGGAGGTTGGCCTGGCGAGACCGGGGTTGGCTTGCGATCGCCGCCTTATCCAGTATTCTAGTTCTGTGTACTCTGGCCTATCTCTGGAATTTCGTCGGAAATCCCATTATTGGGGGGTTACAGGGACGCTATTTTATCCCGATTGCGCCGTTGTTGGGGTTACTCTTCTATCAGCGTCGCTGGCGTCGTCTCCCCAAGTTGACCCCCTGGCTACTGGTTGGCTATCTTCTCTTTTCCTTAACGGTAACCTGTTTGGTGGTCGGCGATCGCTATTACGGTTAACCGTTAATCGTTAATTCAGATTGACTCAACCTAAAACCCCCATCAATGTTCGGTTATTTAACTGATGCTTGCGTTAATCAAACTATGAGCGATTCACAGGATTATAACTATTTCGGTGAGAGGATTTCTTGGCTGGACAAATGGCGAATGAAAGCATCCCTGACCATTCGCCGCCAACTCTATGATGAGTTTGTCCGGATCGTCGGAGGAGTTTCGGGTAAAATCATCCTAGATCATGGTACAACTCCCGATATTGACCATATCGATAGTAACTGTTTTATTCGTTGGTTATTGGCAGATGGGGCAACGGTTTACGCCACTTCTCCTGAACCGATCGCTCATTTGGAAAATCATTTTCCGGGTTTAATTGTGATCTCGTTCCCCGCCAAAGCTGAACATCTGCCAAACATTGATATGGTCATTTCTTCAGCGGTGATTGAACATGTTGGATGCCAAGCCAATCAACTTCAGTACCTACGAGAGTTGTTTAACCTCGGTTCAGGGTTGTTTTTGACCACGCCCAACCGCTATCATTGGTTAGATTTTCATACGAAGTTGCCCCTGTTCCATTGGTTACCTCGCCGCCAACATCGCCGTATTTTGCAGCGGTTAGGGTTGACGTTTTGGGCGCAGGAGAAAAATTTACGCTTGTTGTCTAAGCCGGATTTGGCGCGATTAGTTTGGAATGTAATCCTAGAACAAGAGGCTGACTATGCGTTGCAATGGATTTATCCTAGGTTTCTCGGTTCAATCTCTAATTTAGGGGTGGTCGCTTATCGAAAAAAATCATGAAAATAAGTGTTTTTGCCGTGGTATACTGTGATAGAAAAATGGAGTAACACACAAAAGGCGCATTGTAGAGACAAAAAATGGTAGGGGCAAAAAAATGGTAGGGGCAAAAAAATGGTAGGGGCAAAAAAATGGTAGGGGCAAAAAAATGGTAGGGGCAAAAAATTTTTTGCCCCTACAGCAACGGACATAATCCGCTATCAATTTTGCCTGATCTCTCTGAACCCAGAAGATGCAAAAGTCTTCAAGAAAAATGATTTAATGGGTTGCATTGGCTATTCAAAATATATGTTTTTATTTGTTGTTTTGAATAGCCAATTGCAGGAAAATCCACCCCTAATCCCTCACTGGGAGTAAGATTTTTCGCCCCTTGAAGACTCTTGAATACGCATATTTTTTGCTTTTCATTAACCGTTATTTCACCCAGAAAACTGTTCTCAAAGAGACTCAAAAAACGTAAGCTATGAACGTTATTCAGACCAAAATCCCAGATGTATTATTGATTGAACCTCAAGTTTTTGGCGACCATCGCGGTTTCTTTTTTGAGAGTTTCAATCAAAAACGTTTTGAAGAAAAAACTGGCGTTAAAACCCAATTTGTGCAGGATAATCACTCCCGTTCGAGTCAAGGCGTCTTGCGCGGTTTACATTACCAAATCCAACAGACTCAAGGTAAATTATTGCGAGCAACTGTGGGCGAAATCTTTGACGTGGCGGTGGATGTTCGCAAGAGTTCCCCAACATTTGGTCAATGGGTGGGCTATGTGTTGAGTGCAGAAAATAAACGACAACTCTGGATTCCGGCTGGGTTTGCGCATGGGTTTGCGGTTCTGTCTGAGGTGGCGGAAGTTCTCTATAAAACCACCGATTACTATGCTAAAGACTACGAACGTAGTATTCTTTGGAATGACCCGGATTTGGGGATTGATTGGCAGTTAGGAGACATTGAACCCCGACTGTCGGCTAAAGATGAAGCCGGGGTGTTGTTGAAAGACGCAGAGGTGTTTGAGTAATGCGTATTTTGTTAACTGGAGTTAACGGACAATTGGGGTCAGAATTGCAAGGAACCCTAGACCCCGTGGGAGAGGTGATTGCAGTGGGCCGCGATCGCCTAGACTTGTCACAACCGGACCAAATTCCTGCCGTGGTTGAGGCCATCCAACCGGATTTAATTGTCAACTGTGCCGCCTATACCGCTGTCGATAAGGCGGAAACTGAGGCCGACTTGGCCCAGACCGTGAATGCGATCGCACCGGGAACCCTGGCCAAAACCGCCGCCAACTTAGGGGCGACACTCCTCCATATTTCCACGGATTATGTCTTTGATGGCACTCAAAGCCGTCCCTACCTCGAAACCGACACCACCAACCCCATCGGCCAATATGGGAAAACGAAATTTGCCGGGGAAATGGCAATTCTGCAAACCGGATCTCCCCATATCATCCTACGCACCGCCTGGGTCTATGGCGTTGGCGGAACGGGAAATTTCGTCAAAACCATGTTAAGACTCGCTCAAGAGCGTCCTGAACTGCGGGTTGTGGCTGATCAGGTGGGGACTCCCTCCTGGACTGGGGATATTGCTGAGGCGATCGCCCAAATTGCCCGCCAACACCGAAATCTCGAAGGAACCTATCACTTTACCAACAGTGGCGTCGCCAGTTGGTATGACTTCGCCGTGGCCATCTTTGAAGAAGCCGCCGCCTTAGGGTTTCCCCTACAGGTTGAACGAGTCGTTCCCATCACCACCGCCGAGTATCCCACCCCCGCTCAACGTCCCGCCTATTCCGTCCTCTGCGGGAAAAAGTTAGAAGCCATACTGAATAAGCCTGCACCCCACTGGCGTCAGGGGCTACGCCAGATGTTAGCGGGGTTGCAGGCTTCCGTGACATCCTCCCGACGCTGACCCTACGGGTACAGCGCGGGCTTCCCAACCTCACGACTGGGTATTCCTGCCCCACGCCACTTATCTAGGTCATAGACCCCCGACAGACCGACGCTCGACTCGAATATGCCGAACTCGGTTCGGCATCCGCTCGCTCGACTTGACAGGCTGTTTCCGTTCCCCAGAGTCCCTGGGTTACTACGTTCTCTAGTCCACGATGCAATACCATCTCTGCTGCGGCATGGTCACTTCGGAGTCCGATACCCACACTCAGGACAATGATGCTCCCTGACTTCCAATCCTTTGCTCACGGTCGCAAAGCAGGATGGGCAGGTTTGGCTGGTACCGTTGGGATTGACTTTGGCAAAGTACACGCCACGTTTCCAGCACACCCATTCCGTCAGAGACAGAAATTGTCCGAAGGCAGCATCCACACAATCTTTCCGCAGCATCCCGCGCGTCAACCCCGTGACGTTGAGATCTTCTGCAAAAATGGTTTGCGCCTGGTCGCAAAGTTGATGAGCCGTCTTCAGATGGAAATCCTTACGACGGTTRGCAATKCGATGGTGCATTCTAGCGACTTCAATTTGTGCCTTCTCCCAGTTTTGAGAACCCTTCTGTTTTCGTGCCGCTCTGCGTTGCAGCAATTTCAGCTTGCGTTGCATCGACTTGAAAAACTTAGGGCGCTCCTGGGAGCTACCATCCGAAACGGTCAAGAATCGCTCCAATCCAAGGTCAATTCCAATCGCACGGCCATGAACCGGAGTATCGGGAACCGACACACTCGATTCAATCGTGACAACAACGTACCATTGCGTACCCCGCACCTTGGACAGAACCCTCACCTGCTTGACCTTGAACCCGTCAGGGATGGGACGATGCAGGTTGATCGGCACTTCTCCTATCTTTGGCAATTTGATAGCGAAGCCATCAATAGGGTTGTCCTTGAACTGGGGAAACACAAAGGACTTGAACTGACCGAACTTTTTGAAGCGCGGAAACCCATGTCCACGCTTCTGAAACGCTCCCCAAGTATCGTGCAGTCTACGAATCGTAGTTTGCAAAACCTGAGAATGCACCTTACCCAAATGCGGGAATTGCTTCTTAGCTTTAGGCAGGTTGTTTTGCTGACGGTGATAAGACGGAAACGGCTCCGAAGCGGGAATGATGTATTCCTTCTCCACCGAGCATCGGTCTACCGGACACTTACGCGAAGCCATCCAGTCCTTGAGTTCGCGCAAAGCGTAGTTATACACGCCTCTGCACGTCTCAAGCCACGACCGCAGTTCAGTCTGCTGCGCGGCATCTGGATAGATTCGGTAGGTGTAGTTCATTGTCAGCATCGCTAGAGTTTACCAAAAGCTGTACCCACTGGTAAATGCTGGTCTCATCCCCATCGTTCGCGTAGCGTGCCGGAGGCATGGGGAATCGACTTCTCAAGGGGAGTCCATGTATCCCGACGCTGACCCTACGGTTACAGCGCGGGATACATGGACTCCCCGAACCCCTCAAAAGTTAAGCGAAGCGTACGGTTAAGCTTAGTTTCCCAGCATCTCCATCACCCGTTGTTGCAGGGAGGGATCTTGCTGGACCGCTTGCGCAATCAGGTTGAACTCTTCGACGTTGAGGCCTTCTTGTTCAACAGCGGTTTCCATCTCTAGGTCGGCTTCCTGGCGAATCCCGGTAATGCGTTCGACGGCTTGCTCGAAAATTTCCACTTCCTCGCCCGAGACGTCAACTTGTCCTTGCATCGAAGGGTCTTGCTGACTTTGAGCAATCTCATTGAATCGGTCTAGGGTGAGTCCCTGGGATTCAATGGCCTCAATCATTTGAGCCTGGGCCTGTTGTTCGATGGCCTGGATTTGTTGAATCGCCACAGCGAACCGTTCTAAATCAGACTCGCTCACATCCATTTGACGGGGTTGTTGCATTCCCCCCGGTTGAGGTGCGGGTGCTTGCTGAGCGCTTACGGTGGAGGCACCGCCGAACAGTAACAGTCCCATCAGGGTGCTTCCAGCCAGTAGTTGCTTAAGCATAAAAAAACCTTGTTGTATGTGCGTCTCCACGGGGGAGATGGCGATTGGGGTCATAACCCCAGAAACTTGTTTCAGTTCTAGCGTAGTTTCCGCTACTGATCAAGGTGACATCCAGATGTAACTCCGTCTTGACAAGGATGTGACGCTTTGGACACAGATCTTCATTCCTCCAGCATCGCCATTCATTCATCAAAAAAACTTGATGTATCAAAAAAACTTGATATGATACAAACAAACACCCCTTAGTGGAACTCGCCTTAGCACCCATGACTAGCGAAACCCAAGTCCCTCAAGCGGGGGGAACCCTCAACCGCTTCGAGAAATATCTCACCCTTTGGGTGTTTCTTTGTATCATCGCCGGAATCACCCTCGGGAAAGTCTTTCCCAACGTCGCCGGCCAACTCGACAGCCTCAGCGTCTATAACGTCTCAATTCCCATCGCCATCTGTCTCTTCTTCATGATGTATCCCATCATGGTGAAGATTGACTTCTCCCAAGCCGCCCAAGCCGCCAAAGCCCCCAAACCCGTCTTACTGACTCTCGTGGTGAACTGGCTCATCAAACCCTTCACCATGGTGGCGATTTCCCAATTCTTCCTAGGAATCGTCTTTCGCCCCCTCATCCAAGGAACCGAGTTAATTAACGGCGTTGACGTCTCCCTGGCCAACTCCTACATCGCCGGAACTATCTTGCTGGGTATCGCACCCTGTACCGCGATGGTACTGATGTGGGGCTATCTCTCCTACAGCAACCAGGGTCACACCTTGGTGATGGTCGCCGTCAACTCCCTGGCCATGCTGTTTCTCTACGCCCCCCTCGGGAAATGGCTTCTAGCGGCCAACGACTTAACCGTTCCCTGGGAAACCATTGTCTTCTCGGTTCTCATTTACGTGGGATTGCCACTCATCGCCGGTTATTTCACTCGTACCTGGAGTTTACGCCACAAAGGACGAGAGTGGTTTGAAACCAAGTTCCTGAAACGGCTTGGCCCCGTATCCATCATTGCCCTACTGCTGACCTTAATTCTGCTGTTTGCCTTCAAAGGGGAACTGATTGTCAACAATCCCCTGCATATCTTGCTGATTGCGGTGCCGCTGTTTATTCAAACGAACCTCATTTTCCTCATCGCCTACGTGGCGGCGTTGAAACTGAATCTCTCCTACGAAGATGCGGCCCCGGCGGCGTTGATTGGGGCCAGCAACCACTTTGAGGTGGCCATTGCCACGGCGGTGATGCTGTTTGGCCTCAACTCCGGTGCGGCCCTAGCGACGGTTGTCGGGGTTCTCATTGAGGTTCCGGTGATGTTGATGCTAGTTCGCATCTGTCAACAAACCGCCGGTTGGTTCCCCCGAGAACCGGACAAAGCCACCTTACGAGACCCTCGCTGTACCCGTAACTATTCCCTGGAATCTTAAGGCAATGCTGGACAGTTTAGACAGACAAGCGAGACAGATGAACTAGGACTACAATTTTGCCAATTTATAAATCTCTACGTGTATCGCTCTGATTCGAGATTTTTCGTCCTAGTTCAATTGTCGTATTTTTGGGATTGCTCACCTGTTCCCTGTTCCCTATTCCCTGTTCCCTATCCTATTTAGACCAATTTTTGCTCTATGGAACATTTCGGTCGTCCACCTAAAATTCTCTTTCTCTACGGGTCTCTGCGGGAACGGTCTTATAGCCGTCTTCTCGCCGAAGAAGCGGCCCGCATTATCGAAGGCTTTGGGGCGCAAGTGCGCTTTTTCGACCCCCGAGACTTACCGCTACGGGGCCAAGTCCCTGAGACTCACCCCAAAGTCCAAGAGTTGCGGGAGTTGAGTCAATGGTCCGAGGGACAAGTTTGGTCTTCGCCGGAAATGCACGGGAACGTCACGGGAATCTTAAAAAATCAGATTGATTGGATTCCCCTGAGTTTGGGGTCAGTGCGTCCCACTCAGGGGCGAACTCTGGCCCTGATGCAAGTCAGCGGCGGGTCTCAGTCCTTTAACGCCCTCAATACGATGCGGATTTTGGGCCGTTGGATGCGGATGTTTACCATTCCCAATCAGTCGTCTGTGGCGAAGGCCTATCAGGAGTTCCATGAGGACGGAACCATGAAAGCGTCGAGTTACCGCGATCGCGTGGTGGATGTGATGGAGGAGTTATTCAAATTCACGGTTCTACTGCGAGACCATCAAGACTATCTCACGGACCGCTATAGCGAGCGAAAAGCTCGCGAACAAGCATCAGAACACGCCAAGCAAGCCGTTTAATTAGGATTTCCATGAAAAACATCATGTTCGTCTGCAAACGCAACTCCTGCCGCTCTCAGATGGCGGAGGGGTTCACTCGTCATCTCGGCGAGGGAATCGTTGAGGTTCACAGTTGCGGCTTAGAAGCCTCCCGTGTCCATCCCACGGCCATTGAGGTGATGCAGGAAGCGGGCCTCGATATCACGGGACAAACCTCTGACCCCCTCAGTAACTTCAACGCTGAGGACTATGATGTGGTGATTTCCCTCTGTGGCTGCGGGGTGAACTTACCGCCAGAGTGGGTGACGCAAGAGATCTTCGAGGATTGGCAACTCGATGACCCCGATGGCCAACCTCTCGACACCTTTCGCCGGGTTCGCGATGAGGTCCGCGATCGCGTCAAAAGCCTCCTCGATCGCCTGAAATAACCCAAATTGAACGGAAAAAAACCTCGCTAGGGTTCACCGATCTATTCTTTTGTCTTAGAAGAATAGATCGGTTTTGCGTGAGATTTTCGGGGAGATTTGCTATGGTAAGCCATAGGTTACTCTCGTCTTTCCCGATGCAACAGCCCTCTCCCGAAGAGACCATTCGGCAACAACAGGCCCAGCTTGAAGAACTTCAGTTAAAACTTGAGGTTGAGCAACAGTATCGCGAGTTATTGACGCAACAACTGGCGACGTCAGAACGGCAACTGCGAGGGGTTCTTGGGGCCATTATGGATGTGGTGCTAGAAATTGAACTCGAAGCCGGACAAATTCAAGGCATTGATATTGCACCCACCCATTTAAGTGCGTTGTATGATGCCAATGATCCTCGCAGTGACTGGGTTAATCACATGGTTTCTCAGTTTTTTGACCCCGAAATAGGTGAGATTTTACTGGAGCAAATTCAGCAGGTTTTAGCAGAGGAAAGACGGCGTGACTTTGACTATGAAGTGACCATATCGGGGAGGCTAATTTGGTTCTCGGCTCAGATTTCTCCGTTAACAAAAACTCGTGTGATTTGGGTGGCGCGGGATATTAGCGATCGCAAATACTATTCCGATGCTTTACAACTGATTGTAGAAGGAACCACCTCGGAAACAGGACAGGCGTTTTTTGATGCTTGTGTTCGTTATTTAGCTGAAGCCTTGCAAGTTCGCTATGCCATTGTCAGTGAGTTTGCTAATCCTAAAAAGACTCGTCTGCGTTCTTTAGCGTATTGGACAGGAGACACCTGGCATGAGCGACTTGAATATGATATTCAGGGAACTCCTTGTGCGGAAGTATTGCGGGGAACTATCTGTTACTATCCCGATAACGTCGCTGAGTTGTTTCCCGGCGATCGCGATTTACAAGACATTAATGCCGTCAGTTATGTGGGGATTCCTCTCTATAGTTCTACTCAGGAAATTTTAGGGCATTTAGCGGTGATTGATACCAAAGCCATTCCCGTTGACAAAAACTATGAGAAAATCCTAAAAATCTTTGCCGCTCGTGCGGGGGCAGAGTTGGAGCGAGTTCAGGCAGAGAAAGCCTTGAAAACCAGTGAACGACAGTATCGAACCTTAGTTGAAACGGCAAATTGTATTATTTTGCGTTGGGATTTACAGGGCAAAATTAAGTTCATCAATCAGTTTGGCGCTGACTTTTTTGGTTTCAAAGTTGCTGAACTTGTCGGACAACCCGTTTTAGGGACAATTGTCCCTAAGCAGGATTCACTGGGACAAGATTTACAGGATTTAATTGTCCAGATTGGTCAAAACCCAAATCAGTTTTTATCGAATGAAAATGAAAATATAAGTCGGGATGGCGAGCAATTTTATATTAGCTGGGTGAATCAACTAACCCAGGTGGGGGCTGAAGCAGAACTGCTCTCGATTGGAACCGATGTGAGCGATCGCAAACGAGCCGAAGACGAACTGGCTCGCAAACTGAAGCAAGAAAAGCTCCTCAATCAAATTACCTACCAAATTCGGCAAAGTTTAGATATTCACGACATTTTTAATGTAGCAGTACAAGAAATCGCCTCGGTGTTTCAGGTGGATCGTTGTCATTTACAAATCTATCAAGATGATCCAACTCCAGATTTCCCGCAATGTTCAGACTATCGACGTTGTGGCAATCCAGCCTACTTAAATCAGAAAATTTGGAGCAAAGACAATCCCTATGTGCAAACTCTATTAACCCAAGATTGTGCTTTAGCTAGTGATACTATCCAAGATGATCCTTTACTGAAAGAGGCATTTTCCGGCGAGTTTAATCTCAAGTCTGTTTTGAGTATTCGCACCTCCTATCAAGAAAAGGCCAATGGTATCCTGAGTTTGTATCAATGCGATCGCGACCGCCATTGGACTGAAGAGGATATCCAACTTTTAGAGTCCGTCGCCTCTCGAATTGGGATTGCGATCGCCCAAGCTAATCTCTTGGCCCAAGCCAAACAGCGACAAGTTGAACTCGAAGCCGCTCGCCGAGCCGCAGAAGAGGCGAATCGCTCCAAAAGTCAGTTTTTGGCTAACATGAGTCACGAACTACGAACTCCCCTCAATGCTATTTTAGGCTTTACCCAACTGATGACCCGCCAGGGACCCCTCGATCGCGATCAACGGCATCATTTAGGGGTCATTCAAAACAGTGGTGAACATTTGCTGCAACTGATTAACGAGATTTTGGATATGTCCAAAATCGAAGCGGGTCATATTCAACTCAACCCCACTCAGTTCGATCTGCATCATCTGCTTGAGAGCATCCAAGGTATGTTTCAACTGCGTGCCTCTCAAAAGTTTTTAGACCTAACAATTGAGCGTCAAGACGCGGTTCCTCAATGTATCGAAGCCGATGAGGGAAAGCTACGACAAGTTTTAATGAATTTATTGAGTAATGCCATTAAATTTACAGAACAGGGAGGAATCACGGTTCGCGTGTCCCTCCATTCAGCCACCCTAGATCCTGGCGGTTCCCAATCCCCTCAGAAGACGAGTTCACCTCATTTAGCGATCGCCGTAGAGGATACCGGGCCGGGTATCGCCTCAGAACACCTAGAAACCATTTTTGAAGCCTTTGTGCAAACGGATTTGAGCCATCACAACCATACCGGAACTGGGTTAGGCCTGGCCATTAGTCAAAAATTTGTGCAGATGATGGGAGGCCAGCTACAAGTCGAGAGTACCGTCGGCCAGGGGAGTTGCTTTTATTTTGCCGTTCCCATCACGCCAGTGACACTCGCGGCGGGTGGGAAGCTGTCTTCCTCGGCTATGCAGCAACGCATCATGAGTCTAGCGCCCAATCAACCGGATTATCGCATTCTGGTAGTGGACGATCGCTGGGAAAGTCGTCAGTTTCTCGTCGAACTCCTCAAATCCGTGGGGTTTCAGGTGCGTGAAGCGGAAAATGGCCGCGAGGCGATCGCTCAATGGCAACAGTGGCACCCTCATCTGATCTGGATGGATATGCGAATGCCGGAGATGAATGGCTATGAAGCCACCGAACGCATTAAAGCTCATTTAGAAGGCCAAGCCACGGTGATTATTGCCTTAACGGCTAGTGCTTTAGAAAACGAAAAATCGGTGATTCTGTCGGCAGGATGTGATGATTTTGTACGTAAACCCTTCCGGGAATCTCTGATTTTTGAGAAAATTGGTCAGTATTTAGGCGTTGAGTACTGCTATGACGACTCCGGCCTTCACTCAGACACCTTAGACGCGACGCCGCTGCTGTCTGAGGCTGAGATGGTGGAGCGTCTCAGTCAACTTGGTATCCCTTGGCGACAGGCTCTCAAAGATGCCGTTGAATTGGCGGACGAGGACGTAATTTTAGAACTGTTGCAAGAGTTACCCCCTGAACAGGCCGCTTTAGGGAAAACCCTTCGCCAATTGGTCGATGATTTTCAATATGGTACATTATTAAATAGACTCTCGTTTCCGTCTCTGGACTAATCTAGCTAATCTACACTAATCTAAATTTAAAGGCCCACCGGTTATGACTCAGGAGCATCCTAACTCGGATACCTATCGAGGAGATATCTTAATTGTTGATGATACTCCCGAAAACTTGAAATTTCTCTCAAAAACTCTTTCGGAGCAGCGGTATAAAGTTCGCAGTGTGACGGAAGGATACATGGCATTACGAGTCGCTAATGCGGCTCCCATAAATCTGATTCTCTTAGATGTCAAAATGCCGGGAATGGATGGCTACGAGGTCTGTTTTCGCTTGAAAAAAAATGATAAGACCAAGAATATTCCTGTCATTTTTATTAGTGCTTTGGACGACATGATTGACAAGGTCAAAGCTTTTGATGTTGGTGGAGTTGATTACATTACAAAGCCCTTTCATGTAGAAGAAGTTTTAGCTCGCATTGAAACTCATCTCGCTTTAGAGGCAGCCAAAACAGAAATACTCAAACTGAATTCAGAGTTAGAATATCGAGTTCGGCAACGCACTTATCAACTGGAAAAGGAAATTTCCGCGCGTCAAGAAGTTCAAGAGAAATTGTTGCATTTGGCATTACATGATCCTCTTACTGAGTTGCCAAATCGTGTTTTGTTTATGAAGCAAATCGGTCGGATTTTGGAGCAGAGTAAACAAAATCATGATCATCATTTTTCCTTGATGTTGTTAGATTGCGACCATTTTAAGGTCGTGAATGATTCCTTAGGCCATGTAGTGGGCGATCGCCTCCTGATTTCTGTGGCCCGTCGCATTCAAACCTGTTTACCGCCAGGGGTGATGTTAGCGCGACTTGGGGGAGATGAGTTCGCCATTTTACTCGAAGAGGATACCCCCAGCGGCGATCGCGCCATCGCCTTAGCTAACACCATTCAAGAGGAATTAAGTTACCCGTTTCAGTTAGGGTGTCAGGAAAATTTCACCAATGTCAGCGTTGGAATTGTGCTAAGTCATCCCAATTACGAACAGCCTGAACATCTGTTGCGCGACGCGGATTCCGCCATGTATCAAGCCAAGGCGAAAGGGAAAGCCAGTCAACAGATTTTTGACCCGAGAATGTACGCTCAGGCGATGATTCGCCTACAATTAGAAACCGACTTACGGCGGGCGATCGAGCGGAGTGAATTTGTTTTATATTATCAGCCCATTATTTCCCTACCAACTCGGAAAGTTGCGGGTTTAGAAGCCTTGATTCGTTGGCAACATCCCAGCCGTGGCTTATTACTGCCCGGAGAATTTTTACCCATCGCTCAAGATAGCGATCTCATGAGTCATATTGACACCTGGGTTTTGCGAGAAGCCTGTTCACAACTGAGGGAATGGCAAGAAAACGCAGCCATTCCCGACTCAATTTTTATGTCCACAAATCTCTCCGTTCATAACTTCTTGCGAGACGATATTACTGAAACTATATTTGACATTTTACTAGAAACAGGTGTGTCCGGTCATTGCCTCGAACTCGAAATCACCGAAGAAAGTATTGTTAGCAATCCCCAGCGAGTTAATCATATTTTAAAAGAACTTAAACATCGTAATATCAAATTTAGTATTGATGACTTTGGCACTGGGTACTCTTCCCTAAGCTATCTGCATCAGTTTTCCGTCGATAGTTTAAAAATTGACCGCTCGTTTATTGAGCGAATTTCATCTCGCGGTGCCTTACCCGGAAATATCGAAATTGCCCAAACGATCATTCAACTTGCGGAGAGTTTGAAACTATCTGTCATTGCTGAAGGGATTGAAACCATTGATCAGTTGACAGTTTTAGAAAACTTGAATTGTAACTATGGTCAGGGATTTTATTTTTCGCGTCCTTTACCGGCAGAGGTGACATTAGACTTTTTAAGCTATTGTCAGCATTCGGGGTGACCTGTAGAGTGCAGCCACAATGGATCGCCCCTGAAAATCCCGTCGCTGGCTCGATGTCCACCGCTGGGTTACAGGGGCGATCGTCGCCGTTATAAACTGGCGAAATTCGCTATATCAAGAGTGGTTGCACTAACATTCTGGAGCAAGAGTGAACCCTCCTCGAACTCAATCAGCGCACCTCCCGTCACATCAGAGGCTACCACAGTTCGAGAGCGAACCTCTGCCAGCAGCGCTTCGGGGAGTGCGATCGCATCAACCCCAACCTGGAAATCCGTGATGGTGTCATGACCGTGCAAACTGTTGTAGACAAAGTGATCTGCACCATCGCCACCCGTCAGGGTGTCGTCGCCCAAATCCCCCGACAGCGTATCGTCTCCGGCCCCACCGAAGAGCATATCGTTGTCACGACCGCCAAAGAGGTAGTCGTTGCCGTCTCCACCATTGAGGATATCCTGTCCCCGATTGCCGAAGACATAATCATTGCCAGCATTGCCATTCAAATCATCATTCCCATTACCGCCGGCGATGGCGTCGTGACCCTCGTCACCCGAGACGCGATCGCTGCCCAACCCGGCTAGTACGATATCGTCTCCGGCACCACCTTCGAGGGAATCGTCCCCCTCCCCTCCCAGGATGAGGTCATCTCCAGGTCCACCGCGAACAATATCGTTGCCTAAATCCCCGGAGAGTTCGTCGTTACCCTCTCCCCCGTCAATGATGTCGTCATCCTGACCACCGTAAATCAGGTCAGCATCCTCACCGCCTTCGATGACATCGTTGCCTTTGTTGCCAAACAGGGCATCGCTACCGGCATTGCCTAGAATGCGATCGCCGTCTTTTCCGCCAGAGATAGCATCGTTGCCGTCTCCGCCTGAGATGTCATCACTGCCTTGATTGCCAAAAATCAAGTCATCACCACCATTGCCTTCAATCAGGTCGTCCCCGGCAAAGGCCGTAATGGCTTCATTGCGATCGTCGCCAATTAACGTATCATTGCCGTCAGTTCCATTGAGAATGGCTTCGATGACTAACCGAGACTGGAGGCGTTCGTTATAGTCGATGAGGTCCGTCAGTTGCGCGGCGGAGATTTCGCCCAGGGCCAGAGATTGTAACAGGGACGCTTGAAGTCCTTGAGCAATCGTTTGTTCAGCGGCAATGTCTTCGCGAATTTGACGCAAATCGCCGCCTGTGCCGGCCGTTTGTGCGATCGCGGCAATGCGAGCGTTGCGTTTGGCAATCACCTCAGCGACGACCTCTAAGGCCTCTGGACTCAGACCGGGTGAGATTTGCGTTAACAGAGGTTCAATCTGGTCGGGGTTGCCGAGATCATCGTAACGTTGCCCCGCGTCCAAGTTTTCGACGAAGACCTCAATGACACGATCTTCAGCCGCCTCGACCCCCAGTCCCCGGGCCACCTCGGCCAGTTGGGTCCAAGTGGCGTTGAGTTGTACCTGTTTAGCATAAACCTCCGCTGCCACGGGATTGCCCGCGTCGAGTTCGGCGATCACATCAAAACTGCTGAGATCGGACAGGGGTAAATCGAGGGCAGTTTGGACAATACTCTTCGCCTTATCCGTGTCCGGTGTGGGAACCGAGACGCGCAACACACTCGACCAAGCGGTTTCAAGCAGATTCAGATAGCTACTATCGATCGCCTCGTAAGCCACCTGTTCGGTAATAGCTGCCCGAGCCGTTTCTCCTGAACCTGTGATTTTGGCAATCTCACCGTTGAGATAAGCCAGTTCGTCGAGGACAATTTCCCCGTCTTCGAGGGTCTGTCCTAAGTCCTTGGCTGCACCGTTTAATAGGCGTTCGAGGTCCTCGCGATCGCTCAAATCGAGGCTAACACCGTCAGCGATGCGATCGCTAATGCCATCGAGAATCGCTAAAACCCCCGCTTTGCGAGCCTCAGGTTCCCCCAGGGCGTTTCCACCTAGGATCAGCAGGTTCTGTAACTGGGCTTGCACCCGGAACACCGCTGCGGCGTTGCCATCGCCTGCCACAATTCCCCCTAGGGGACTATCTTCGTAGAGGTTGAAACTCGCGGGTAAACCGAAGGTCCTTTGCACCTGGTCGGCAATGGTGTCGGTTTCGGGTTCTTCGAGCTTGATGGCCAGCAACGTCAGCGGCGAGGCAACTTTCCAGTCAGGAGCCGTCGAGAAGGCAAACTTCTGATCTTGGAAGGTGTCCGTGTCGACCCCATCTTGAATGACCACCTGACCTTCACTGAGATCAATCTTGCCGTTGCCGTTGATGTCATACTGTTCCAAGGGAATAGCCAGTTGATAGCTGCCGTCAATTTGGGTGAGGGTAAAGGGTTCGTCGGCATCTTGCTCACCGTCAAAGTTGGCATCGAAGAACACTGTCCCGCCGGCGATCGGCCCGTCAAAGACCGTGGCCACCGTAAACCCGTTTTCGCCGTACTCAAAGGTCGCCAGCGTAAAGGGGCCGAAGTCTTTGCGATAGAGATCCTTGTCATAGAGTCCGGCCACTTCAGCCCGAATGCCCACCGTAGCACTGGCGGTTAACGCCCCTGACAGGTTGAACAACTGCCACGGCTGCGTAATATTGGCGCCAATTTCGGAAATCGCCCGAATTTTGCCGTCGGAGGTGCCGGTACTTTCGCCGGTATCCCGGAAATCGATGCCGAGGGAGCCGAGCAACCCCCCCCGTGCGTATCCTTCGAGGGAGGCAATACCCACGTTTAACCCTACTCCAAGTTCAATGTGGGCACCGAGGGTCGCAGTGATTTCGTCTTGATCTTCGCCAGTTCCATCAGCATTAGCGCGATCGCTGAGATAGAACCCATCCAGGACGCGGAAACTTTGATCAAGTGCGAAATCTCGATTTGACCAATCAATTAGGCCTTTTGTATCGAATCCGAAGGCCAAATCAGCGGCGACGTTGATATCTCCACCAAAGCCAAGGCGCACGGTCGGCGGTGCATAGACGATAAAGTTAGCCTGGAAACCTGCCCCCAATTCCAGCGGCGGAAGGTCGAAGGTAAAGAGATTGGCATCGGGTTTGCCCAGCAGGAGATCGATCGCCACGGAGGGATCGGTCAAAATGGGAAAGTCGAAGGTTCCTTCTTTAATGGTTCCCAAGAGTTCCTTCGCCGAACCCGATGACGAGGTTTCAATTTGTCCGCCCACATCGGGAACTTGAACTTTGGGACGGGGGATTTTTTTCAGTTCTTCTGTCACACCATCAGCCAAACCACTAAAGCTGAAGTTTTTGCTGGCAAATAACGGCTCAAAAACATCGGTGAGTTCTTTGAGGGAGATGTCGCTGAGATCGAGCGATCGCCCGCTGAGTCCGGCGCGATTGGCGGCGATCGCATTTAAGCCAACAGCAAAGTCTTTTAGGGACAGTTTTGACCAGTCCACAGACAATTTGCCTGGATCAGTCCCGGCAAACCAAGCACTCATCCCCTGGGTAAAGTCCCGCAGCGTAATGCCCGACGATCCTAAAATTGACCCCGGTGTCAGGTTGGTAATATCGACAGAAACATCGAAGCTTTGGGCAAAGTCTTTCAGGGAAATTTTTGTCCAGTCGAAATCTAGCCCCGATCGCAAACCCGACTTCGAGAAGAGCTTTTTAATGCCACCTGAGAAGTCGCTAAACGAGAGATCCGGCCAGGTGAAGTCGGCACTGCTGACCGAATCAAATAGATCCGTGAGTCCTTCAGAAAAGTCATTGATAGAAAAACTGGGCAGACTAAAATCAAAGGTACTTGTCCGTGATTTATCGCCTGTGTTATCCCCTCCTAAATCGACTTCATAGGAGCCGAGGTCGATAAAGTAATTCCCTTCAGTTCCTGATAACTTGTCCACCAGTTGAGCAAAGCGATCAACCTGATCAATCGTATTGATAAACGGTAGGACATTAACTTTACTTTGCGGAAGCGCTTGAACCAACTCAATCAGGGACTTTGTGCCATCACCGTCGCGATCGAGGGGTTGGCCAAACAACGAATTCAGACCGAAGGTCGAGAGAAATGTCAAGTCTTGTTTGAGGAACTTGATAAACGGGCGAATTGGATCGACAACCTCGTTCACTTCCTTGAAAATCGGACGGGCGAAATCGCTGGCAAAACTACCCACGTCGATTTTCATATTGTCAAAAGAAATTGCCGGTTGCGACGGCTTCTCAAATTTGCCATCAGCATAGCTGAACGCATCCCAGTCGGCGTTAAGATCGAGCAAGAAACTGGGAATCGCACTGCTACCGTTGACACTGGTGACCAACTGCAACCCTAGATTGGCCTTGCCTTCGAGGGTAGGAGAAAACAGGTCGCTCAGTTGAAAATCGCGTCGTAGTTCTGCCAGGGTCAGGCGATCGCCATCGTCAGGCGTGTCCTGGGTTTGCACGTCACCTTCGCCAGCATCGTACTGACCGTTACGGTTCGTGTCGTAGCGACCGACAATAGGTAACGCCGAAAAGTTACCCTGGGCATCGCTTGCTACACTCGGTTCCCCAGAATCGAATTCCCCGTTACTATTGGCATCGAGATATTGAATCTTGGGAACGTTATCGAGATCGTTGAGTTTTGCCTCAAACTTAATTCCGGCCTGGGTGGCATCATCGGGGTTATTGGCTGCATCAATTTGCAGAAATCCCAAGTTTCCTTTCGCCTTAAAGCCGTCGCTGAGCGATACGTCAACGCCAGCCGAGAGGCCTGTTTTCTCGGTATCCACAAAGAAGCCGAAATCGGAATCCCAACCAATCCCCAATCCCAACTCGTAATTGAAGCCGCTGGTCGCGGAACCATCCACCTCCAAACCCAATCCAGGAATGCCGAGATCATTACTCAGATCCGTCTCGATGTCGTAGCTGCTGCCGATTTTAATGTCGAACGTTGTGGCATCGAGGCCAGCGGACAAATCAACGGCGACTTTGGGCTCGATGCCAATCTTGTTGAAGGAACTCTCAATGGCATTTTGAATGGTCTTGGCAATTTGAGAGGTGGTTGCCGTTCCGCCAGATTCGAGTTCAGCTACAACAAACTCACGGAAGGTTTCGATAAAGTCCGGCGTGTAATCGCCAAGAGTCCCAATCAGAGGCAGTTCGGTGTTATCGAGTTGCTCGCCAATCAGACTGTTAATTCGCTGCAGAACTGCATCAAAGCCATCGCTAAAGGTCGAACCTTCGATTTGCGTGTCGGAGATGACGACGGGAAGGGAGGGAACGGCATAATCGGGATTGTTGACCAAAGTATCGTAGCTGTCACCGCCCCCCGTGACTGTGAAGCCGAGATTGAAGGTTTCGTTTTCAGGTTCGACTTCGTCATCGTTTTTGGCATAGACATCGACGGTGACGGGTTTGTTCCAGTTCGCTAGGGGAATGGTGAAATTAGAAATGGCTTCGAGGTCGTTTCCGGTCTCGAAGGAAATGGTGATATCGGTATTCGGTTTTTTGACCAAGACGATCTCGAACTGATCTGGTTCGTTCGTCCCCTCCACCACAAAGGTCCGGGCACCGGTTTTACTGATGAGGATAAATTCATCACTCAGACTGGGTTCGCGAACGCTGACCCCGTCGAGAATGACCGTGCGGCCGTCACTGGCGGCAGGATCGAGGACGTACCCGACACCACCAGAATCGCTAAGTGTAATGTCGATAGATTCACCGTTATCTTCGACTTGGTCATCGAAGGCTTCAATCTTCACCGTCGCCGAACTTTCACCAGTTCCAATTGAGACAGACTTAGTAATGGGGGTGTAGTCGCCATCGTTGCCTTCAACGGCCGTTCCGCCAATGGTGAAGGGAATGGTTAAGGGGGTTGGTGCGGGGTTACTCAGTTCAATGGTGAAGACCGTTTGGTTTTGGCCGTTTTCTTCGGTAATAGAATCGACGGCAGACACCGACACCGTCGGCTCGTTATCGTTGACAGTAATGGTCGCGTTTGAAACCGTATCGAGGTCGTAGAGTAAGCCATCTGTTAGCGATACTTCGATGGTTTCGTCGGGATCGACCGTCGTATCGTCTGTGGGAACGAGATTGACTTGTAGGGAATTTGTATTGGCAGGAATGGTGACTTGGTTGCCGGCGATCGCCGTCCCGTCTGTTAGCTCTAAGGTGTAGTCTTCACCGCGAGTTGCCGTCCCGCCTAGAGTGAAGTCTACGACGATCTGACCGTCGAGCGTTCGGTCTAATCCCAGGGTGAAACTGCCGTTAGTGATGTTCGATTCACTGGGTGCTGTTGAGCTGGCGATCGCGATTTTCGGCGTATCGAGGGTTCCAACACCAAAAGAATCACTGTTCGTTCCAATTGACGATTGCAACTGCTGAACCGTCCCGCCGTAGTTGTAGATATTTTTGTAACCGCCCAGACCGTCATTGGCTCCCGTACCGCCTGCAACCAAGTTGTTATTAAAGGTAGTATTCAGCAGAGCGACGTTACCGCTTTTGACAAAGAGTGCACTACCAACACCCGCACCACCGCCGCCAAAACCGCCATTCCCGCCTTGATCGTTTGCAGCGGTGTTGCCACCGCCGCCTTGACCGCCAAAAACACCGCTACTACTGTCACCACCACCGCCACCGCCAAGTCCTCCTGAACCGTAATCGTCTGGGGACGTATAATCTTTGTCGTAGCCACCGCCACCCCCACCGCCGCCGCCGCCGCCAAAACCACCTTTTCCGCCACTTCCGCCGGTACCGGGGTCATCAGGGGTTGTTTGGCCGCCGCCACCACCACCACCGCCGCCACCGCCTTCTCCAAAGCCGCCGGCATTCCCCGGATTGCCCTGTTGTTCAAGGTCTCCGCCAGTACCGCCTTGAACTCCTCCAGGACTACCATTTAAACTGCCGCCAGTACCGCCATCGGAACCCTTGGCTTCGTCACCTCCTCCTTTACCCGCTGTCCCATTGGCATCACCACCGCGTGCCGTGTTATTAGAAAACGTCACCCCTTCGGTGACGAGAGTGCCACCGTCCATATAGATAGCGCCGCCAGCACCTAAGCCGCCGCCGCCACCATTCGTACCGTCGCCCCCTTTGACAAAGCCTTCTTTCAACGTAACGTTAACCAGACGCAGAGAGCCGCCGTTAATGGTGAAAATTTGGAAAGTTCCACCACCGCTGATGCTGTAGCCGTTCCCTTCAATGATGAAGTCTTCACCAGTAGTAATGTCTCCGAGTCCTGCCTGGAGAACGATGTCGTTCGTCAGGGTAATCGTATCGGAGCCGTTGAGGGCACTTTGCAACTGGTTAAAATCTGCGACTTCGACGAGAATACCCTCAAATTCGGCCAGGGTTTCTAGGCTTAAAGCGGGAGCCGCTTCGATCGCCCCAACTTGATACTCTAATTCCCAGTCGCCCCCCAAAGCTGCATTCCCCGTCAGATCCGTCGATGCAGCTACATCTGCTCCCGTCAGTTCGGCAATGCGCGATACAAAGGTTTTACCTGAATCGCCCGCTGCTACATCGCAACCAAACAGCAAGAGATCGCCCCCTTTGGCTAGGGCAGACTTCCAGCCGCGAATTTGGTCAGCATAGTTGTCCAGGGTAGCATCGTTTAACTGCACATTCCCCAAAGACAAACTGCCCGCACTGCCATGGGACAAAAGTTGAATGCTATCGAGGTTTTGCACCCCTGATAGCGTCTCTGTAATCGTTTCAATTCCGTCTGTTTCTGGGTCGAGAAGAACGACCTGCGTTTGAGGACTAACCTTGCTGAGGTCGATTGTTTGAGCAAGGAAGGTATCGACGAAGAGTAGATTTTGAAGAGACATATTCAGGTAAGACTTAAGTGAGGAATAGCTACATAGCCAAACGATTTTGAAACGCTCGTAGGACTAAGTGTTTTTGCGGACACTAAATTTCCTCCAAGACACACGACAATACTTCAATGTGGGGTCAATAAGATTAAACTTATGCAAATCTTCATGAAACTCGACCCAAAAGCAGTTTTTTTTAAAGATTCAGGTAAATAAGTTGACAAAAAGAGCAAGTATAAGTCGAAAAAAATTGACTAATAACTGTAATTAGTCACAGCAGTAGGTAAGGTGTAATGGGAAAAGCCTCCAACCGAGCCAGGAGCAACAAATTCGGTCTCCGCTTGTTGCTTGCTGTGTCTGTTGTGCTAGTACCTAGTAGGACGTAGGGTATCTCATCTGACCCATCACACCCAGAAGATCCCGAACCCAAGTTTTTGATCTAAGTCAAAGACAATATCAAAATTCCCTGACTATACTGGCTCCGTGGACAGCCGGTAGTGATCGACCAGCTTGTCCGAGACCCTGTCGTTCAGAGAATTTCCCGATATGGCAAATCCAACTCTCGACCTGAGGGTGGAGCGATCGCCGATTCAGCGATTTAGCCTACCCGCCTGGTTAGTGCTGGTGTGCGTGGTAACCTTCACGGTGCTGATTGGGGCCGGGGCCGCCATCTACAAAAATGCGCCCCCCATCCCCGCTACCATCGTCTCCCCTCAACAGGAGACGATTCTCACCCAAGAGAACATCCAACTGGGGCAAGAAACCTATCTGGCCCGAGGTGGACAGCATATTGGCAGCATTTGGGGTCATGGTAGTTATCTAGCCCCCGACTGGACTGCGGATCTCCTGCACCGTTGGGGACTGGCCACCGCCGGCGTTCTCTACGCCGACACCCCCGACTTCACGCAAAGCGATTGGGAGTCCCTCTCCGCCATTGAACAGGCTCAACTGCAAGTTCAGGTAG
Source organism: Phormidium lacuna HE10JO (assembly GCA_900149785.2). Taxonomy (GTDB): domain Bacteria; phylum Cyanobacteriota; class Cyanobacteriia; order Cyanobacteriales; family Geitlerinemataceae; genus Sodalinema; species Sodalinema lacuna_A. The sequence continues at coordinate 27,277 of FSSI02000057.1, forward strand.
AAGAAGACTTCAAAACCAATCGCTATGACGGTGAAACAGAAACTCTCACCCTAACGGCGGCCCAAACTCAGGGACTCAGCAAAGTCTTTGACTACTATCACCGCCTCTTATCCCAGGGATCGGTTCCTCATTCCATTCCCAGCGGCTGGTTCACCGACGAAGACCAATTGCAGAATGTCACGGCCTTCTTTACCTGGACTGCCTGGGCCGCCGCCGCCAATCGTCCCAATGCGCCGTTTTCCTATACGGCTAACTTTCCTCACGATGATCTCATTGGGAATCAGGCCCCGCCGCAATTCCTCATTTGGTCCATTGTCTCGGTGATTGTCTTGATTGCAGCGATCGCCCTCTTCTTATTTGTTTATCTCACTCAAGAAGATGCCGAAGAGGTGCAAACCGTCGCCGAACGGCCCAGTATCCGCATCGCCACCCCGAGCCAGAAAGTCACCACCCTCTTTTTTGGCGTGGCCATGACCCTATTTCTGGTACAAATCCTGATGGGAATGGTGACGGCTCACTACGCCGTTGAAGG
>FSSI02000071.1:0-16428 GCA_900149785.2 Phormidium lacuna HE10JO
GGAAAGTACCGACTCTGAACATTAGCGTTCGCGCAGCGTGCGCGTTAGCGCATAGCAAACATTACCCCGTAAGGGAGTCGGAGCCAACCATAGCTCCATGGAGGGGCAACCATACCCCTCCACCCCGCAAGGGKGTGCTGGCGGCTAAAGCCGCTTGAGTCGGTTTTCCTCTCCGCGATCAATCACGGAGCTTCCAACCCTCCCAGGAGTTTTACGTGATGCCAAAGGAGTGAACGAGCATGTTGAATATATTGTCTGCGATCGGACTGGCCGGCTTGTGTTTTGTGGCCTGGCTGGGTTCGGAGGATCGACGAATTGTGTCTTGGAACACAATTATTTGGGGCATCGGCTTACAACTGGTCGTGGGTGGCATCGTTTTTGGCATCGGTAGCGATGTCGTGGTTTGGATTAACGACCTGTTGAATGTGTTACTCGATGCGTCCGAAGCGGGAGCCAGATTTCTCTTTGGTGGGGGAACGTCGCCTTTTGTCCCCGATCCCGCCCGTAGTCCGGGGCCAGGGGTCGCGGGACGCTGGTTGGTGCGAACCTTGGGGGACCCGTATGTTAATGTTCCTGGCGATCGCCTCGGCCCGGACAATCTCAATCCGGGGTTTATCCTGGCGTTCCGCTCTCTACCACAGGTCATTTTCTTCTCAGGGTTAGTCAGCCTACTCTATCGTCTTAATATCATCCAGCCGATTATTAAGGTATTTGCCAAAATTTTCCGGCGGACGCTGAAAATCAGTGGAGCAGAATCCCTGGCGGGGGCCGCTAATATCTTTGTGGGGATTGAGTCGGCGATCGCCATCAAACCCTTTTTGCCGAATATGAGCCGCAGTGAACTCTGCGCTATTTTAGCGAGTTGCTTTGGTTCGATCGCTTCATCAGTCTTAGCCCTCTACGCTGGCCTGCTGCGTCCAACCTTTCCGACCATTACGGGGCATTTAGTCTCTGCGTCAATCATGACGATTCCCGCCTGTTTCGTTCTCTCGAAACTGCTGGTCCCGGAAACCACAACTCCTGAAACCTTTGGTCATATCCCCGAAGCCGAAGAAGACCCCGATCAAGAAAAACCGAATCCCGTCGATAGTCTGATTATCGGGGCTTTGGATGGGGTAAAAATGGCGGTAGGAATTGCGGCGGTGATTATTGCTATCCTTGGACTCGTTGCCCTAGTCAACGAGTTTTTTAGCTTTCTGACCCAACTTCCGGGAGTTTTGGGCAATATCTTTGGGGTAATTACCCTCCAAAACCTGTTAGGTGCGATCTTCCTACCGCTGACCTTCCTGACGGGGGTATCTCTGCCAATTCCCTTTACGGATGCTTTCGAGGAGAATTGGCAAGTTCTCTGGGAATCGTCGGTGATTATTGGACGACGACTGTTTGAAACGAATATCCCGCCTTATATCTCCCTAGCCCAACTGGCGGGGGCTGGGGTTCTCACGCCTCGGGCCTTGCTAATTGTCAGTTATGTTTTGTGTGGCTTTACCCACTTTGCCTCCTATGGCATTTTTGTGGGGGGATTATCGGCGTTGGTTCCTTCGCGACGGTCAGATATTTCGGCGTTGGGGTTTAAGGCCTTATGGGCGGCAACTCTGGCAACCTTAATGACTGGCTGTATTGCGGGACTGTTCTTTACGGGCAATGCGGACTCTATTTTGGGTATACCCACTCCTTAACCCCCGTCTACTGTCCTGGCTTCATGGCATGGCCCGGATCCACTCTCGTGTTGTTTCGCTGTCAGTTTTCACTGCAAACTCTCCATGAAAGGCTATTCTTGGTTTCTCGGTTTGGGGTTATCTGTTGCCCTATCGATTGGTCTAATGGGACATTGGCCCCTTTGGGGTATGGCTCAAGCTGGAGTCACGGCACCGGTCACTCAAGCTCAAGGCGGTTCAGCGAATCCGTTACCAGACCCCCCTGCGGTTCCCCAAACTTCTCCTCCCCCAACGTCACCGGGGGAGGATGAGGGGCAGTTATCGACGGAACCGGCTGAGTTTCGCTTGGAGGCGTTACCGGTGCTGCCGGATGTGGACACGAGCGGTTTAAGTCTCAGTGAAAATCTCTATCGGGAGCCGGGACAGTTTCAGGTGGGGGTGTTGCAAGGTTATCAACCGTCGAAGAATGCTGGAGTGGTGATTATTGAGTCGCCAATGGGGGAGTTGGCCTATACGGTTCAGGTTCAGCAACGAGCGAATGATCGTCCACTCATTGATGATGAGTTGGTCCAACTGGCGATTAACCGATTGCAACAGGGGGAAGGGTTCCGTTTGGGGGCGGTGAGGACGATTGATACTGGGGTGGTTCTTGTGAACTGGATGGGAACTCTGGGAACGACCCCGCTTTCAGGACGAGTGTTTCTACGACAGGTGGGTTCGGAGGTGTTGATGTTGGTGGTGTCGGCGACTCAGGAGCAGTCGGAGCAACTTGATCCGGTGGTCTCTTTGCTGTCTGGTACGCTGGGCCTTGATGGTTAGCAAGAGGCAACCGGGTTGGGGGGGAACTGGGGATTTTGAGGAAAATTGTCCATGATTAACGATTAACTGCTATATGATTCAGGATTACAGCGATCGCCGCCAGTTTGCGACGGCAACTCAACGGAATCGAGAGCCAATTTTGCAGGTCTTAAGCCGGGTCTTGCCCACTGAGGGTACGGTGTTGGAGGTGGCCAGTGGAACGGGTGAACATGGGGCGTTTTTTGCGCCTCGGTTGTCGCCTCGCTTTTGGTTACCCTCAGATCCTAATCCCTTGGCGGTTGAGAGTATTGAGTCTTGGCGACGGTATACGGGGAGCGATCGCTTGTTGGAACCGTTGTGTCTGGATGTCCGTGAACCCCAATGGACGGTGGAACGGATGCCACCGCCTCAGTTGCAGGAACAGCCAATTGGGGCGTTGGTCTGTATCAATATGATTCATATTTCCCCTTGGGAGGCTTGTTTGGGGCTATTGGCGGGGGCGCAGCGGTTACTTCCTACTGGTGGGATTCTCTATCTATATGGCCCCTACAAGGACGGTGGACGGCATACGTCGCTGAGTAATGAGGAGTTTGATTTGATGTTGCGCGATCGCGACCCAAGTTGGGGCATCCGAGATCAAGAGGCCGTGATTGCGGCGGCAGCGGAACGAGGGCTGCGATTCGAGGAAATGGTGGAGATGCCGGCTAATAATCGCTCGTTGGTATTTGGGACATAGGCAAGGGGCAAGAGGCAAGAGGTAAGGGGCAAGAGGCAAGAGGCAAGAGGTAAGGGGCAAACTGGTTTTTTATTACTTTACAGTTTTAGAGTGAGTTTTTTAAAAGTTTGCAGGTTAGATGTTTGACCTTACGCCGCTCAAAAATGCGCCGAGACCCCAATGCCCTAAGCCGTCAAAAAAATTTTCTTTTGCTTAAAACGTATTTATTTGTCTATATTTTCATTATAGTGTCTAATTTTAAAATTGTCAACTGCTACAGCGATATGTTCCCAGACTGATTTGAGAGGGGTCTAGTCTGGGTGTTCTGGCTGAGGTCGATGAATGGCTGTTCCGGTGAGGGAGAAGAGGGGACATGGTAGAGTTATTCCCTATAAAACTGTCTTTTGTGTGATTTAGAGACATTTAGAGTTCGATGTTGGGGGATTCTTTGAACCTTTGAAGCCAGTTCTTATCCACGCCATACCAGTTCGCCAAAATACCGCTTTGAGCAATCTTCAAACACTCTTCACGGGAATACTCACGATTCCATAGATGTCCACGGTCTCCACTGGTATGAATTTTCAAGCTATACGTATCTGAAGATGCAAGACAGTTGTAAAGTTCATGTCTCCAATTTAATGGATGATGAATTCTGTAGAAATTTGAAGGGTCTTGAATCCAAGTTGCTGTACAGGAAGCCACTAATCCGAAAGTGCAAATCGTCGTCAAGAATCTTTTTGGAACAGGGGAGATGCTTCTGGATGGTATAGAATAACTTGTTATCAAAAATATAGAGATAAAAACATAAGGAAAGAAGAAGTATCGGGAACCGCCTAAAATCGGATCGATTTCTAGAATACTGATTCTTAACCATGAGGCTAACATTGTACTTAAGACAGCCAAAAAGGCGGCTGATGTATTAAAAAACTCTTGTCTCTTGACAATTAAAGTGAAATAGAGAGCCAAACAGCCTGCCAATAGGAATACCACGCTCAAAATATAAGAAGCAGGATTTGGGGTTATGAAAAAGCGATCATAGATTATGTAAGACCCTAGAAATTTAGGCAAGACCATATGCAAGTTTGAGAAATCTCGCTCTCCGCTGACCTGATTCAGCGAAAAATACATCTGAATTGCTGAGAGTGCAGTCCATATAGCTAAAACGATATAACTAAGCCGAGAGCGTGTTATGTAAGTTTTGAGCATCATAGCTGGCATCAGCAAAATACTAAGGGGGGAACTGAGGCAAGCTATGATTGTTGAGCCTATATTAATCCATGGAAATGTCTTTTTGTCTGAGTTTGTGGAATAAAATAATGGAACCAGGAGTAACAAAGACGTCCACCAAAAGACGTATAGAGGCGTGGAAAAAACTTCGGGTCCATAAGGAAGTAATGCGATAATGATTGGCAGGTACTCTTTTTTGGGTAATTCAATCAAGCTTGATGTCAGGATTGTTATAACCAAAATCGTACAAATAAGTGTGAGAACATAGGCGACTTCAGGATAGAATAAACCTGATATAGATAAGCTTAAAAGTGTAACTACTTTAGAAGGAATTAGGAGATAACCACTAACGGGAATTAGTAAACTCGACCATCCATGTTCGATGGCTTGGGGAATATTGATGACCCCGTCTTCACTCCAAACGGAAGGATACAGAGCATCGGCTGGTCTTCTGAGAATATATAAAATGGTAAAAAGTGCCAGGTTTATAACGCGAATTTGCTGCCATCTAGCTGATTTAAGGTTACCGGTCATCAAAGTAAAATACAGAGTAAAGGATATAATGGTGCTAAATGTTGTAGGTTTTGAATGCAATCGGGACTATCCCTTAAGCCGAGTCAATAACATTACATAAGAGAACAGAAAGCTGAGGGGAATTTTATCCTACATTTTACAGGTTGACAAGTCATCAATATAGTTCACAGTCATAAGGCTTCGCCGTTGGTGGCAAGGGGGGAGATAAGATATTGATTTAAAAATCAACGTTGTGGATATAAAAAAGCCGGCATGACGCCGACCCAGTGAAAACCAACCAAAACCAATCACGTTGGCTCATAAACCATGAGAAAACCTCTCATTGTCCCTGCGGGATCTGAAAGAATCTCAGTGAGCCAAGGCGATTGTAACAAAGATTACCGACTTTTCGTCACAAAACTTCAAAATTTGCCAAATTTGTCTCTAGCGGACGAACTGCGGCATGACTTCGGCGGCGGTAAAGAGTCCGTGGATGCCGCGACGGTGGAGGGTTGCACCGGCTTTGAGGTAGCCGAAGGCGGGACCGCAGACGTTGGCGGCCATGCTGGTGTCGTCGCCGAGGGTGAAGGTGTGGGTGGAGATTTTGCCGTCGAAGGTGCGGCCGGTGACTTGGACGTTAGTGCTGAGGGGTTTTTTGGCGTTGCGGGTGTCCACGATGCCGCCGACGGTCACGCGATCGCGATCAATAATACCCGCCAACTCCAACATAATGTCATCGGCGTGTTCCATATTCTCTAACTTGAGGATGCCGTTGGTTTTGTCCAACAGTGCTGTCACCTCGTCATCGCTCATGGCCCGAGCCGTTTCTACATCATAGCCGGGCATATGGGCAATATCTTCGCGAATGGTGGAACGGTAGGCTTCCCAGTTGGCAATTCCCACGCCGAAGGTGATGGCGACGTGATGGATTTCGGCGTAACTTTGTGCGGCGAGGGTGGCGGCGGCGGTGAGTAAGCCGGGGGTGGCACCACAGCCAGTCATGTAGGTAATCCCGGCCGCTTGCAGGTCATTTTGTAAGTCGAGGAGTTGTTCGACGGCACTGGTGCGTTTTAAGGCGTCCACTAATACCCCTTTCCAGCCAGAGGCGATAAATTGACGGGCCACTGAGGCCATAAAGGTGTTGGGGAGATTGGGAAGGGCCAGGAAATAGCCGTCAACGTCAGGTGCAGCGGCGATGAGGTCCTGAATACTCTGCTGGCTGAGAATGCCTTGGTTCTCTAAATAGCCGACGGAGCCGCGATCGCGGGTTACGCTAATGAGAGCATCGGCATCGAGTCCCTCTTGGTTGTAGGCGTAGCCTTGGCCATCGGCGACGGCCACCCAACGCATCTGTTGTTTCGGCGACAGAAGACGACAGGCGGCTTGTCCGAGTCCACCGAACCCCAAAACTCCGACGGAGAGTGGGGAGGTGTGTGGTTGTGGGGTTGGGTTCACAGTCATAACAAATCTAAGGTTAAAAACAGACTAATTCTCCATTATCTCCCCCGATGGTCGGTTTCGATACGGTGTCATGGACTCAGCTCGGGGACTTCGGACAAGTTTTGGCAAACGATCTATGTTAGAATCCCCCCAATTTGGGGTGGTTTGTTGTCTATGTCCTGAGTTGAGATAGACCAGATGCGCCTGGTTCCCGTGTGGTGTGTGTGAGAAGATTCCTATGTCTATTGTCTTAGTGACCGGCTCGGCTGGCTTAATTGGCTCGGAGTCAGTTCGTTTTTTTTGTGAGAAAGGCTTTACCGTGGTTGGCATTGACAACAATATGCGGGAGTCGTTTTTTGGTGAGGGTGCTTCGACGGTGTGGAATCGCGATCGCCTGCAAGAGAAGTATGGCGATCAGTATTTCCATCACAATAGCGATATTCGCGATCGCCAAGCCATCAGCGACCTATTCGCCACCTATAACCAGGAGATTAGCCTTATTATCCATACGGCGGCCCAACCCTCCCATGACTGGGCCGCGCGAGATCCCTTTACGGATTTTACCGTCAACGCGAACGGAACCCTAAATTTGCTAGAACAAACCCGCCAACATTGTCCCGAGGCGGTGTTTATCTTCTGTTCAACGAATAAAGTCTATGGAGACACTCCCAACCAACTTCCCCTGATCGAACGCGATCGCCGTTGGGAGATTGAGGAGAGTCATCCCTTTTACCAGGGGATTGACGAAACGATGAGTATTGACCATTGTAAGCATTCCCTATTTGGTGCGTCCAAGGTGGCGGCGGATGTGTTGGTCCAGGAATATGGCCGCTACTTTGGCATGAAAACCGCCTGTTTCCGAGGTGGATGTCTCACGGGACCGAGTCATTCAGGAACAGAACTGCATGGATTTCTCTCCTATTTGATGAAATGCACGATGACCGGAACCCCCTACAAAATTTATGGCTATAAGGGAAAACAGGTGCGTGATAACATCCATAGCTATGATCTGGTGAATGCGTTTTACCACTTCTATCAACGGCCGAGAGTCGCTGAAACCTATAATATCGGCGGTGGACGGGAGAGTAACTGCTCGATGCTAGAGGCGATCGCGCAATGTGAAGAGATTACTGAAAAGACCCTGAACTGGGAGTATCGCGAGAGTAATCGCAGTGGCGATCATATCTGGTGGATTGGCAATTTGAGTCGCTTTAAGTCCCATTATCCTGAGTGGGAGTTAACCTACCGCGTCCCGGATATCCTGAAAGAGATTTATAGCCAAAATGTCGATCGCTGGTCGTGATCGCCTTGGGATTGAGTTGTCACCACAGTAATCACATAAATTGGGGATGAGATGAGGTTTTTTCAAAAACTCTGGCAAAAACGCGCGATTCGCTTTCTCTTTGGCGGTGGTATCGCAGCAGCCTTTAACCTGCTGTTGATGTTTTTGTTCATTGAGGTGGCTGGCTGGGATACGACGGTACTGCGGAACGCGGCCAACGTCATCTCCATTGAGTTGTCGTTGCTGTTTAGCTTCGTGATTTACCGGATTTGGGTTTGGCGTGGCGGAACCTGGCGATGGCGAGAGGTCCTGTTGCGACAATTACCGCTGTATCATCTCTCGGCTGGGGGGTCGGTGGTGTTGCGGGTGTTTGCGATTTTCCCGTTTCTCGATTGGTTGGGGGTGAGTTATGGCGTTAATACCCTGATTGGGGTGTTGGTCAGTGCGATTATCAATTATATTGTCAGCGATCGCCTGGTGTTTCGCGATCGCGATCGTGACGATGGACAACTTTACCCCCCTGAAGGCTTAGAAGCGGCCTTTCCCGAGGTCAAAGAGACGCGGGAGGAGAGTGAGTCGGGGAACTATTCCCCAGTCTCTCTGTTTTCGATTGTGATTCCGGCCTATAACGAGGAGGGGTCGATCGCCGATACGGTAACCGCCATCGCCAACCTCCTGGATGAGAATGGGGTCCCCTACGAGATTTTAGTGGTCAACGACAATAGCCGCGATCGCACCGAAGCGGTGTTAGCTGATCTCAGCCAGGCCAATCCCCGAGTTCGCTATGTCAACAATCACTATCCCAATGGCTTTGGCTTTGCACTGCGTTGTGGTTTAGATGAGTTTAAGGGGGATGCGGTGGCGATTGTCATGGCCGATGCGTCTGACGCTCCTGAAGATATCCTGCGCTACTATCAGTTACTGCAAGAAGGCTATGATTGTGTCTTTGGGTCCCGCTTTATTCGCGGCGGCCAGGTCATCGACTATCCCCGTCACAAACTCCTGGTGAACCGTCTGGCGAACCTGTTTATTCAAGTTCTGTTTGGCCTACGCTACAACGACACCACCAACGCCTTCAAAGCCTATCGTCGAGACGTCATCGAGGGAATTCGGCCAATTCTCTCTCACCATTTCAACCTCACCGTTGAACTTCCCCTCAAATCCATTGTGCGAGGATACAGTTATGTCATGACTCCCATTCGCTGGCAAAATCGTAAAGCTGGCGTCTCCAAACTCAAAATCAAGGAAATGGGAAGTCGTTATCTGTTTATTGTTCTCTACGTTCTCCTTGAACGCTGGCTGTCTCGGGGGGATTATCGTCGTCCCTCGCCGTTGCGATCGCCGCGATCGACTCCCACTGAAGCCGTGTCGTCCTCGAAACAACGCCGCTAAACCGGTATTAATTCCCCGTCTTTCCTATTTATTGCCAATGTCATGACTGAGCGTGTTTTAATTACCGGAGGTGCCGGATTTGTCGGGAGTTCCCTGGCCTTAGGCTTAGCACAACGCTATCCCCATTGGCAGATCACCGCCTTGGATAACCTGAAACGGCGAGGATCTGAACTCAATCTTCCCCGTCTCAAGGCGGCGGGGATTGAGTTTGTTCATGGTGATATCCGTAACCCCGAAGATCTCGATCCGCAGCGACTCACCCCGGACTTAATTCTAGAATGTTCCGCTGAACCCTCGGTGTTGGCGGGATATGGTTCACCGGGATATCTCTTGCAAACGAATTTAGTGGGAACCGTCAATTGTCTGGAGTTGGCCCGCCAGACTCAGGCGGATTTTGTCTTTCTCTCCACGAGTCGCGTCTATCCCATTTCCTATCTGAGTCAACTCAACTATGAGGAAACGGAGACTCGCTTTGCGTTACAGGAGGATCAGCCGTTTGCGGGTGTGTCTCGCTATGGGATTGCGGAGGATTTTCCTCTCGATCGCGCGCGATCGCTCTATGGAACCACAAAACTGGCCTCGGAACTACTCATTGCTGAATATGCAGACGCGTATAATCTACGAACCCTCGTCAACCGCTGCGGGGTGTTGACGGGACCGTGGCAAATGGGGAAAGTGGATCAGGGGGTGTTCGCCTTATGGGTGGCCCGCCATTATTTCCAGAAACCCCTAAAATATATCGGCTATGGGGGAAGCGGGAAGCAGGTTCGGGATTTCCTGCATGTGGAGGATTTGCTGGATTTACTGGATTTACAGCTTCAGAATCTCGATCGGCTTCAGGGGGAAACCTTTAACGTCGGTGGCGGTGTGGAGAATCAGGTGTCGCTGTTGGAGACGACGCAGATTTGTCAGACGATTACGGGGACGGCGATCGCCATTACCCCAGTTCCAGAAACCCGTCCCGGAGATATCCCCATTTTTATCACCGACTCCCGCAAACTGATGTCTCAACTCAACTGGAGTCCTAAACGGGATATCCAGCAGACCTTACAAGATATTTATGATTGGATTGTCCGCGAAGAGTCGCAAGTGGCGGGTATTTTTCTCTAAGTTTATGGGACGATACTCAGCAAAAGCCTCCATGAACCTTAGGAGAGAGACCCAAAGATGTTAGGACAAGAGCTACAACAGGAATATCAGAGGCGATTTGTCAACATTGCTCAATACCGTCGTCGTGTCTGGCGTATCTTGGTCAAATCGTACTTTCAAGCGAAAGTTGGCACAAATCGGGATATTCTCGATCTCGGCTGTGGTTGGGGTGAATTTATTAATCAGATTGAGGCTAACCGCAAGTATGCCATGGATCTCAACCCCGATGCCGCAGAGTATCTTGATCAAGATACTCAGTTTTTACATCAAGACTGTTCCCAAGCCTGGCCCCTCCCCGATGACGCCTTAGATCTGGTCTTCACGAGTAATTTCTTGGAACATCTGTTGTCGAAAGAAAGTTTGAGTGACACCCTGTCTGAAGCCTATCGCTGCGTCAAGCCGGGAGGACAAATCATCTGTTTAGGACCCAACTTAAGATATACCGGAGGGGCCTACTGGGATTTCTTTGATCATCATTTACCGTTAACTGATGCTTCAATGTCAGAGATTCTTGAACTTAAGGGGTTCCAGGTGACAACCTGTGTTCCTCGATTTCTTCCCTACACGATGGCGAATGGACGCCAACCCCCGCTCTGGACAGTTTCTGTTTATTTATCACTTCCGTTTGTTTGGCAATTTTTGGGTAAACAATTTTTAGTGATTGCCTCAAAACCACGGAACTAACGTCTTTTATGATACAAGCTATGTTCTCATTTTTGTGAGTTTTTGACGTGATGACCCCGAAGCCATTCAACCCTTTAAGTGGGGTGACAATCCTTTATATCTTGCCCGTTTTGGCAACCCTAGCCTTTGTTCATCGCTTCGGGGTTGATGTTCCTTTGATGGACTCATTTAGTTTGGTGGGATTATTTCATAAAATCCACCTAGAAACGGTGGGTTTTTCAGATTTTTGGGTTCCTCACAATGAGCATCGAATGCTTATCCCTCGCGTTTTTATTGCAGCTTTTGCTTTTGCAACAAATTGGGATATCAAACTACAATTATACTTAAATGTTCTTGTGGCTGTTTTAGCTGCGATATCCTTGTTTTGGATTTCTCGACAGCAAAGCCTCAACAATCCTCAAACCAATAACTGGCGAAGTTTTGCAGATATTGTTACGGTTGTTCTGTTATTTTCTTTAGTGCAGTATGAGAACTGGATCTGGGAATTTCAACTTCTCTGGTTTTGGAAAACTCTCTGTTTAGTTCTGATTGTCGCTCTTTTACAATATCCTCAACCCCATCGCTGGCTTGATAAGGGATTTATTTTAGCCGCCATTTTTGGTGTATTCATGAGTTTCTCAGGCGCTCATGGCTTACTCATTTGGATTGCTGTATTTCCCTTGATTTGGGTTCGTAGCGAGACTTGTGAGCATCCTCGATTGCAACGCGTCATCTGGCTGATTCTATTTGTTGGTTCTGTTTTGTTATATGTTAGCGGTTCTGATCAGGCTGATACCGGTCTTGACCGCACCTATGTTTTAAACCATCCGCTCGACGCAATTCCATTCTTTCTAACTATCTTGGGGCGAATTTTTTCTGCAAATCCGAATAGTGCCAGTTGGGCGGGACTGGTTATGTTGTTGGGGTGTGGCTTGAGTGTTTGGTGTTTCTGGACTCAGAAACAGTATCGGTTAGAAATTGCAGCCTGGCTCTCTCTGTTGCTGTTTCCCCTAGGTTTTGCGGCAATGACAACCGTAGGACGTGCTGTGTTAGGCATTGGAGGTGCGTTGCCATCTCGCTATACAACGGTCACCATTTTGATGCTAATTGGCTTGATTCATATTGCTCGTATTTGTTGCCAAAGGCAGCCTTGGCGGCTTCTCTATGGAGCCATGGCGATTGTATTTGCTGTTTTTTCTATTTCTCGGTCGTTTGATGCTTTAGAGGCAGGAAATGTATTGTATAAAGAACGGGTTTTAGGGAAACAGTGCTTTAGCTTGGTTGAGTATATGGAACCATCATCAACAAGCTGCCTTCTCATGCTTTTTCCTGAGGTTGAGCCGTTGATATGGCTCTGGTATCCGCAATTAGACCAATTAGGTTTTTTTGAATTCGTGGACCAGGCTGAGTTCTTGGATATTCCAGCAGAGTCCTATGGACTGATTGACACCCCTCAAGCCGATGAGGCCATCTCTGTGACGGCTGAGCAAACCTTCGTTGTCGCCGGGTGGGCCATTTTTCCCGGTCGTCCTGAGACTCCGGAGATCGTCTTATTGTCCCGGAACGATCGCCCGGCTTTTTTTGCAGCCACCTTAGTCGATCAGGAAAGTCCAGATTTAGTGGAGGCGTTTAATATGCCTGAGTATGATCGAGCTCGTTGGCAAATTCAGCTCCCAGGGACGGTGTTCGCTGAAGGGGTTACGACCGTTCGAGCTTGGATTTATGATGGCGATCGCAGCTTTATCCCCTTGAGCACTTCAATCACCGTCAATCGTTGAGTGTCCCCGGCCAGCGGCCGTCGCTGGGATGACTCGGAGCCGACCCCCTCCCTAGGACATAGCTGAGAAAAGATTGCAATTACTTGGGCGATCGCCTTGACGGAAATGGGAATTTGGGACAAACTTAGTAAAAGCGGCGAAAGCCCCGCACCCTACCTTTAGGGTGGGTGTCGAGATGAAAGCCGCGTGAGGCCAGGCTGAACGAGTTGAGTATACTGGTACCGAGCAGGTCTTAACTGTGCCTGTAATGATCGGTTCCACACCGACAACTGGAGTAGACACCCATAGCCGGAATACGTTTCCAAGGTTGAAAAGTGGATTGAATAGAATAGCAAGCCTCCTTCTTGGAGAAACAATCAACAGTGGGGCTGGGCGTCTCCCTCACTATAAAAAGCTCGAACCCGGTAGCCAGTGGTAAAACACTTCCGGTGGGAGAAGTCCGCGCGGTATGCTTGCATCGGCGTCGGGAGTACGTCACTAAAAGTCAACGTGCGTAGCTCAACATTTGTTAAGTTAGGCAAAGCCTTGGATCGTAACAAAGCAATTTATTAAGATTTTATTCGAGAGCGACTGAGTTCAGAGGCTCCCGCTAGTGTTACATCGCTGTTGGGAGAGGTTCTGGCTATCGACCTCAAGGCATCTATCGTCCCCCTCGTGGTTCCCCGGAGCTTATGGAAACACTCGAATTCACGATTTACCCCGATGGCAGAGTGGTCGAACAGGTGACCGGTATTTCCGGAGCCTCCTGTGCTGAGGTCACGGCTGCGATCGAGGAAAAACTCGGAATTGTTCTCAACCAAGAGAAAACCTCTGAGTTTTACCAACAAACCCAAGAAAACTCGGCAACAACAGCGGCTCAGGCTCAATCCTACAGCCAATGGTAAGTGTTTGCCGGTTCTTTTGTCTCATCTGTTGTTCTTAAACATTTAGCAAATCCCTCGCCAAGCTATGTCTCACTTTAGTCATATCAAAACCCAAATCCGTGACCTCGATGCCTTACAACAGGCTCTGACAGAACTGAAACTCGACTGGAAAGCGGGTCCGAAGGATGTTCGCGGCTATCGCGGCCAGGTTCATTCGGCGGCGATCGTTGTCGAACAGGACAATGGCTACGATATCGGATTTAGCTGGAACGGACAGGCCTACGACCTGGTGGCTGACCTACAATTCTGGAATCAGCCGATTCCCGTTGAACGCTTTTTAAGCAAAATCACCCAACAATATGCTTTCTCGACGGTGATGCAGGAAACCGCTAAACAAGGATTCCAAGTCTCAGAACAACAAACCCAAACAGACGGTTCCATCCGTTTGGTGTTGCAACGCTGGAGTTAACCATGACCGATGCCCCAAATCCACAACAACAGGTCTCTAACGACCGTTCAGGCTGGGAACCCGAACTCGGCGGCTCTCTACGGGAGCATCCCGGACGGTCTGGGTTCGAGCCGGAATTAGGGGGGGCGTTGCGTGAAAAGGGCGTGTATGTCGATGAGGTCACCTGTATTGGCTGTAAACATTGCGCCCATGTGGCCCGTAATACCTTTTACATTGAACCGGATTACGGGCGAGCGCGGGTCATCAACCAAGATGGTGAGCCAGAAGAGGTGATCCAAGAGGCCATTGATACCTGTCCAGTGAACTGTATCCACTGGGTTGAGTATGAGGAACTCAAAGAACTTGAGGCCGAACGTCAGCATCAAGTGATTCCGGTAGCTGGATTCCCGGTTACGCGCGGTACGATTGTTTCGGCTCAACGCCGCCAACGTCAAAAAAACTCATAATCGAGTTATTGTGACACGGAACATTCGCATCAGGAGTCTTGACTCTTGGTCGAATGTTCCGTTTTTTGCTGGCTGTGATGGGAATGGGGTTATGGCATTCGTGTTGCTAAACTACACTTAACCCCCTTACCGCTCCCACCATGCTCGCCAACGATCCCCTCTACATCACCCCGGAAGACTACCTCGCCGCTGAGGAAATCAGCCCCATCCGCCACGAATACCGCGATGGTGAAGTCTTCGCGATGACAGGCGGGACACAGGCACATCACACGATTGTTGGCAACTTATTCTTCGCGCTCAAAACTCACCTACGGAGTTCTGGCTGTCGCATTTTCGCCGAAGGGATGAAAACCCGCGTTGAAGCTAGCAACGCTTTCTACTATCCCGATGTTGTCGTCACCTGCGATGATCGCGATCGTCAGCCCCAAAGCCAATACATTGAATATCCCCGCCTCATTATCGAAGTTCTCTCTCCCTCGACGGCTCGTTTCGATCGCACGGAAAAATTCGCCGACTACCGCACTATCCCTAGCCTAGAAGAATACGTCCTCGTCTCGTGCGATCGCCAGCAGGTTGAGGTTTTCCAAAAGGGCGATCGGGGTAATTGGGCGATCGCACCCAGCAGCAACCCGATCCAACTCGCGAGTGTGAACGGTGCGATCGCGATCGCCGAGATCTATGAAGACACCGACATTCCCGCTACATTATTGTCTGAGAACGATGACGATACTAAACCGTTAATTTCGGGTTGAGAAATTTGGTGATATTCAAGAATCGAGCGAGGGGCGCATTGCCCTGCTGTGTTGGAGGGGCTGTCCGGCGTTAAGTTGAAGCCAGTATCGCTACAGTGAACTACCGCTATTGAATCAAAGATTACAATAGCGGCTTCCTACCCAACAGATTGCCCAACCGTAGACTTCTTACGTCCTCTACGGTTAGGTCTTACATCTGGACAATAGGCTTGGCCCCGCGTCCCGCAGGTCAAGAGTCGTAGTCCCTCTTTTTTGAGGTTGATGGCTGCATTGAGATCTCGATCATGACTCGTCCCACAGTGAGAACAAGTCCAATTTCTGACATCTAGTGACAGACTATCGATTTGATTCAAGCAAACGTTGCAGGTTTTAGAAGAGGGGAAGAATCTGTCAACTTCAATGTAGATCTTCCCTTCCTGCTCGGCTTTGTACTTTAGCAKGGTCAAAAACATTCCCCAACCGACCTGGCTGATTGCYTTAGCCAGGTTGGGGTTCTTGACCATACCTTTGACATTGAGGTTTTCCACACAGATGACTTGGTTTTCGTCGACTATCCTACGCGATAGCTTGTGTAGGAAATCCTCCCGGCAACGTGCGACTTTATTATGTACCCTAGCTACCTTCTTTCGTGCTTTATTTCGGTTGTTAGACCCTTTTTGTTTTCTCGATAAGTCTTGCTGCTTGCGTTTCAGGTTACACTCATGTTTAGCCATCCATCTTGGGTTGTTAAACTTAGACCCATCGGACGTTACGGCAAAATGATTTAAGCCAAGGTCTACACCGATGGCTTTTCCTTCGGTGGATGAATCTGGATTGGGTTTTCCATCTTCAAAGAGAATGGAAGCAAAATACTGGTCGCAGCGATTTTTGGTAACTGTGACGGTTTTTACCTTGCCCTCTATTGATCGATGAAGAACCGCTTTAACTTCCCCAATCTTTGGTAGCTTCAAGGCGTTCTCCAACACCTTGACATTTTGAGGATACTGGATGGATTGTTTGCCGTGTTTGGACTTAAATCGCGGATACCTGGCCCGCTTCTCAAAGAAGTTGTTAAAAGCGGTTCCCAGGTTAATGCAAACCTGTTGAAGGCATTGTGAATAGGTCAGCTTTAACCACTCATACTCTTGTTTGAGTCTAGGAATCTGCTTCTTGATGTCGTAACTAGATAGTCCCTTCCCAGTTTCCTTGTAGGTTTGGTTCATCCAGTTCAGACCCAAGTTCCACAGCCATCTGCAATTGCCGAAGGATTGCTCGAGCGATTGCTTCTGCTGCTCATTTGGGTA
>FSSI02000072.1:0-15974 GCA_900149785.2 Phormidium lacuna HE10JO
GATCGCGAGGGAACAGGGAATAGGGAACAGGGAATAGGGAATAGGGAATAAGGAATAGGGAATAGGGGGAAATCCTCAACAAAACGTCGGGTGGGCAACGAATTGCCCACCCGACGAGGGTTTGAGTGTATTAAACCTGGTTTTGATGAGATCTAACGACTGCAAACGAGTTGCTGACTTTCTTGCTCTAACAGTTGTAAGAGCTTGTCGTCGCCGCGATCGCGCGCACTGGCGATCCGAGCCGAAAGACGCTTACAGAGGTTTTCTTGGTGAACTTGATTCAGTTGAGAGAACTCCAAGTCGCTCATGGACATCACCGGGGCTAACCGGTCTCGGGTGGGGCGTTCCACCGCTACCGTACCACCATTAGCCGTGGTGCGGTAGGGAACACCGCGATAACTGAGATCAGCGACGGGCTGCACCATCGTCATGTGCCGAGGATAGCGCAGAGGATAGGATTGACCCCGATAGGTGGCGAGGATTTCACTTTCGCTCATTTCCAGGGACGGGGGCGTGTATTCGTAAGGGATACCGCGATAAGAGAGTTTCATAAATTCCTAAATGTCCGTGACAACAACGAAAAAAAAATGATGCGGTCAAGATTCCGCTGCCGAAATCTGGACTGAACCAGAGCTTGAATCGAGATTATATTCTGTATCGATTTTAACACTTTTTTCAAAAAGATGTCAAAGAACCCAGATAGAATCGGAGTCGATTTCCCGCCTTTGACAAGGGATTCCCAGGGGCGATCGCCGTCGGGGATCACGGTTCAGGGTATGCTAGAGAGACTCTTGTCGAGCAGTAGCCAGGTTAAATAAGACATCCACAACAGCCCAACTCCTGATTAGACAACGGTTTTGTCGCAGCCAACCGTCAACGGTCAACTGCCCTCAATTACCACCTTGCGACCTCAAGAGCGCTCATGATGCGCGATCCTCAATCTCAATCTCAGTCTCAATCCTCACAACCGAACTTACGAGCCACTCGCTCACCCGTACCTCGCCGGCCGGTGTCACCGCGTCTAAAGACCCTGCGTCAACTGCGGCGACAGCAAAAACAGCGTGTCCGACTGCTCTTGATTCCTCTAACGTTAGGACTGCTTGGGGTGGCGATCGCCGTTCCCCTGCGACGATTCGTGCAACCAAATTTAAGCCGGAACACCTCCCGGAGCCGCGATCGCCTCTCGGAATACGTCACCTCAGAACCCCAACGAAGCCGTCATCGAGATAACCCCTTCATCGAGAACACCCTTGACGATCTCCCCCCAGAAGTGCGGGCGCTTCTCGACACCATCGCCTTCGCCGAAGGAACCCACGACGACCTAGGATATCGTACCCTCTTTACCTTCGAGACCTTTCGTAGCTTCCGAGATCACCCCCGTCGCGTTCGCTGCGCCTCCTATCACGGCTATCGTCTCTGTTCCGACGCCGCCGGCCGCTATCAAATGATTAGTAGCACCTTTGATAGCGTCGCCAAACGCCTACAACTCAACGACTTCTCCCCCCAATCTCAAGATCGAGCCGCCGTGGAGTTAATTCGTTGGCGAGGGGGACTCGGTAAAATCGAACGGGGTGACTTTGACGGAGCGATCGCCGCCATCCGCCGAGAATGGGCCAGCCTCCCCGGTTCAGGCTACGGACAACCCCAAACCAGTTGGGAAGAACTCAGAACCATCTATCAACAACGGCTTAACTACTATCAAGACACTCAAAACCGACCAAGCCGATAACTCCAAAAGGTTGACAAAGTCATAGATTTGTGGTACAGGCGATGCGTTGCCCAACCCGTCGCAGTGAAGCGAGACTTAATTATTCAACAGATCTTCCTTCTGGACTGTACTCGGTGCGCCCGAATAGACCACACCGCGCTGAATATCCAACGTCACGATCGCCCCCTCACGAATCAACTTGGTGGCGTTCTTCACCCCCAAAATTGCCGGTTTCCCTAACTGCGAACAAATAATCGCCGCGTGACTGGTTAAACTTTCCTCCTCCGTCACCACCCCAGAGGACTGCTTAATCATCTCAATAAAACTAGCATCGGTGTAGGTTGTCACCAAAACCTCCCCAGGATTAAAGTTTCCCACCATCGAGGCCGTCGGTGCCACCCGCGCGGGGCCGCTCACCACCGCCGACGACGCACCGACCCCAGTTCCATGACCTAACACCGACGTCACCACACCCACTTTGACCAAATCCGTCGATCCCGAGACCCCCTGAAGGGTTCCCGCCGTCATGACCACCAAATCTCCCTCATCCACCAAATTATTCTCTAGGGCCACACTAATGGCCGCATCAAAGGTTTGCGAGGTCGAAGGTAAACTGAGAATTAACAGGGTTTTCACCCCCCAAACCAGTTGTAACTGACGGGCCACATTCACATGAGGCGTCACCGCCAAAATTGGCGCTTGGGGTCGGAACTTAGAGACATTACGAGCCGTTGAGCCACTTTTCGTCAACGTCATCACCGCTGAGGCTTCGAGTTGAGCGGCGATTTGGCCCACCGCTTGACTAATCGCATTGGGAATTGATCGCCCCGTATCATCAACCCCCGTCACATTCTGAACAATGCGATCGGCTTCAATGCGCGTCGCAATTTGAGCCATCATGGCCACCGCCTTCACCGGGAACTCACCCACCGCCGTCTCATTAGACAACATCACCGCATCGGTTCCATCGAGAATCGCATTCGCCACATCGGAAATTTCTGCCCGAGTCGGCCGGGGACTATAGACCATACTATCGAGCATCTGAGTCGCCGTAATCACAGGAATCCCCAGGCGATTGGCTGTGACAATTAGGCGTTTTTGCAAAATCGGGACTTCCTCAGCCGGAAGTTCAACCCCCAAGTCTCCCCGGGCCACCATCACCCCATCACTGAGAGAGAGAATTTCCTGCATCTGTTCGATCGCCTCATGTTTTTCAATTTTGACGATCACAGGAACCGACTTTCCAGCACTGGCGATTAACTCCTTGATTTCCAGGACATCTTGAGGATTGCGGACAAAACTCAGGGCCACCCAATCCACGCCGCGATCTAAGCCAAACATCAAATCTTTGCGATCTTTGTCGGTGAGGGCTTTCACTGAGAGACAGACGCCGGGGAAATTCACCCCTTTGTTATTGGATAACTTCCCACCGACCACCGTGCGACAGTAGAGTTCCCCAGCGGCGGGATCGACTTTCTCGACGCGCATTTCCACTCGTCCGTCATCGAGGAGAATTGTTGCACCTTCGGGAACCTCTCGGGCCAGGGGTTCGTAGGTAATCGAGGACATGGTTTGATTGCCCTCCATGATATGACTGGTGAGGATGAAGGGATCGCCGTCTTTGAGCACAATCGAGTCTTTCTCGAACCGTCCCAAGCGAATTTTCGGTCCTTGCAAGTCTTGCAGAATCCCCACCGGCTGATTCAGTTCAAAGGAGGTTTGACGAATCAGGCGGATGCTACGTTGATGGTCGTCATGGGTTCCGTGGGAAAAGTTGAGCCGTAGGGTGGTCGCCCCTGCTAAAATCAACTCCCGCAGCACGTCGGGTTTACTGGTGGCGGGTCCAATTGTGGCGACAATTTTGGTGCGGCGCAGGGGGGGACGTGGTTGCATGAACTCTCACTCTCAACAAATGTAGTGCTGATGACTCGGCCGTTGGCGGGTCGATCGCCGAGTCGATAGATGGTAAATGGACTGTCAATAATAGCCTGTCAGGGGCTAATCAGCATAGTGTCTCACGATCTTGGTGCGAATTGATCGCCAGATTCAGAGGCCGCTCTCGGCTTAGGACTTGGGATCGCCGAGCGATGGGGCAGACTGGGATGGAGCAGACTGGGAGATGGATTTAGAGGAAACTCGCCAACGTAAGCCAAACACGGTGAGCGTCAACAGGAGTAGCAGCAGCGATCGCGCCCCATTTTCCCAACTGCGAGACAGTTCCCCGAAGTAGTGAGACCCTAAGGCCAGGGTATGAAAGACGGCTAGACCTAAAGCGGGGACGCTCAGCAAGTGGAGTCGTCGCCAATGACGGCCTAGGGCGGTTTGCAGTCGGTTGGTGCTGGTGAGGGCGGCGGGGGTCATCAGCAGCAGGGCCACGATACCAGCCCAGAGTCCCCAACGGTGCTGGGGAATCATAAAGGCGATCGCCCCTGGGGTCCAATCTAGGCTATGGTCGAGCATATGCCCTAAATGAGCCAAGCTGAGGACGAAAGCCGCCACGCCAATCAGACGACGATAGCGTAGGGGACCCTCCCAGATGCCACTCAGGGGACGAGCGGCCAGGGCTAACATCAGCAACAGTAGAGCGCTATGGCCCGTTAGATCCACCATGGCATCGGTTCGGAGTAGGGTGACAATGCCAATGCTGAGAGTAACCCACCCCCCCAGGCGGAACAGTTGACTACGACGGTTAGCACTGAGTCGAGCGGCGGATAGTCCCACCCCGAGCATCATCGGTGTGGTTCCCAAGCCAAAGGCCAGCATCGACAGACCTCCCATCAGGGGATCTCCGGTTTCGGCGGCTTTGAGTTGAGCGGTGTAGAGAAAGCCACAGGGAATCAGCCCCCAACACATCCCCAGCAACAGCGGTACGCCTCCATGATTTTGGAAGGAGAGGTGATTCATCCAGCGACTGAGGCGATCGTGGAGTTTCCCTTGTAGGGGATGCAGCAGAGGAAGACGAGGTAAACTCTCGGGGTTGATTTGTCGTAATCCGAGGAAGATTAAGAGTAGGCCGGTGAAGATGGCGATCGCCTGACGCATCCCACTCCCCACCCCGGCCAGTTGTCCCCCAGCCACCAAGGTTGAACTGACGGTCCCCAACAACAGTCCCACGCTGGCATAACTGAGGATTCGTCCTAGGTTGAGCCAGAGATGGAAACGCCAGGGTGCTGCGGTTGTCCCTTGTCCTAGGGAAAAGGCCACGGTCAAAGGACCACACATGCCGACGCAATGGCCAAAGCTCCCTAAGAAGCCAAGCAGGGTCAAAGGCAGAAGTTCCAGGAGTTGGGTAAGGTCGGGATAGGGCATGGGGAACAAGTGTGACGGCGTGTCTTTTTGCTTTTGAAGAAAGATTTGCAATAATGACCTGGATTTAACCCAGTCAAGGTTGATCTAAGTTTAGTCGTTTTTGGGGTCAGAGGAGATTTTTTACCTCTACATCAATAGATTGAATCTGAAACCTCAAGATTCGTACTAAATTTATTGTGATTCAGGAAATTTGGTCATGGCTAAAACGTGGAGAATTTGCCAAAAATCAGGAACAAACTGTCAGTTAGAGCTGGCTCATTTAATTAAAACTGATGGCAATGTTGGGGCAACTTTTCACCTCGAACCGAATCATAATCCTCGCTCCGGTGAACCCGCACAGACCTGGTTCGCCTTGACCCAATCGGGAGGTGAGAGTCTGTCCTTAGATGACTGTAATTGTCAACTTGAAGTCTTCCGAGGAGGCGATCGCAGCGAGGCGATCGCCTCCCCCACCCTGACGGCGATTTCCGCAGAAGGGTATGAGGATATTCCTGGGGCTGAGGTGATATTTCCTGAAGCTGGGGTTTATGACTTAGTTTTAACTGGGTCTCCCCAAAATGCTGCTGATTTTGAGCCATTTAGCCTCAGTTATGAGGTGACCGTGCGTCCAGGACAGTCTACAATGGAGGGAACTTCAGAGACTCAAGCATCAGAGACGGCATCCTCAGAGACTCAAACCTCGCAAACACAACCCATCGCCTCAGGGGAAGGTGTTGACGAGACAATGGGGTTCGTCTTCCCCACTGTCTGGGGGGCGATCGCCGTGGCTGGAGTTGTTGTCTTGGGAGGATGGGCCTGGAAACGTTGGCGATCGCAGTGAACCCCTTAACTGGCCGGCGTATAAGCGACTCCAGCGACATGGGGGCTAACAATGGGAACCTTCAATTCAAACTCCTGGAGTTGAATGTCTGTGAACCCAGCTTGGGCGATCGCCTCCCCGGTCGTACGATTGAGATGACAGCCATCAAATACCCGTTTCCAAACGGGATTTAAGCCATTTTGGAGTCGATGTGTCCAGGTGTTCGCATCAGCGGCCACATGTTCGAGAAAGACAAACTGTCCTTGAGGCTTAAGAATACGTTTAATTTCCTCGAACACGCCATCGCGATCGCCAACGGAACACAACACATGGGTACTCACCACCGCATCCACCGAGTGATCCGCCACCGCCATTGATTCTGCACCACAAGCTTCGATACGTTCAACCTGAAGTCCCTGTTTGTCGGCTTCTTGCTCCAAATATGGGTGCATAAAAGGATTCGGTTCAACGCCAATCCATTCAATATCTCGGGGATAGTAGCGAAAGTTCGCTCCAGCTCCCGCCCCAATTTCAACGATTCGTCCTCGCAGTTGTCCCACTAATGTTTGTCGAAGTTGGGCTAAGTTGGCACAGCTCGGATGATGCTTTAATTCAATCGTTCGTTCATCGGCATCGGTCATTTTTGACATTTGCCAAGCGAAGAAACGTTGACCCACTTGGGAGAGAGGGGAGATTTCCATGACGTAATTATTAACTCAATAGTTAGACTATTTCCTAGCTTAAAGCATTTCCTGAAAACAGGTTATACCAATTTCCAGAAGTTGTGCCATAGATGTCTGTAGGGGAACCCACCCCTAACCCCTCCCAGGAGGGGATGGCTGTTCGCCCTTCTCGGTGTCAGATGTATAGCAAGCATTTCGAAAAATGGTATTAAATTGAGATCAAGATTTTCATCATGATTCCCATTTTTGTGACTAGATCAGGTTTCATTCAACGGCTCTAAATTCAAGACCTCTACAGGCGCAATTCTTACCAACTTAAAAAAACTTAACCCTAAAACCGAGCCTAAGACCTTGAAATTTGCCCGAAGCGATCGCACCATCGGTAGTGTCAGAGCCAGGGACGATAGCCCCCTTCAGTCCCCATACCTGAACGTTCATCCCTTGTTATGTCATTCGACCCTAATCAGTACGAAGGACAGCCTCTGGTTCGACATCGAGAGTTCTGAAGCGGATTCCTCAACTGCTGTTCTTCCATCAAACCCCTATGATGATCTTCAAATCAATTTGGCGTTCTTGGACAAACCATTGGACAAACCAGTGGCATCACCTCTGGTATCAACGCATCTTTTACGGGGCGATCGCCGTGATCACCGCCGTTCTCGTCTTTGGGATTCACTCATTTGTCCTGAGTCAACAACCGGTTCAGGTGAGCCTTCTTATGCAGGCCCTCGAACGAGCTCAATGGGAACCCATTGTCGAACGGTTTGAAGCGGAAAACCCTGACATTGACCTAGACATTGTCGAAGGTCCTAACGCCACCAACCTCGTCGAAGACCTCTATACTTCAGCATTCTTACTCGGGGACTCCATTTACGACATCGTCTATATGGACATCGTCTGGACTCCCAAATTTGCCGCTGCTGGTTGGCTCGAACCCCTCGACGATCGCGTCAGCGACGAAGATCTCAGTGCCTTTCTAGAAGGAGATATTGAGGGAGGACGCTATAACGGCCAACTCTATCGGATGCCATTCCGCTCAGACGCGGGGATGCTCTACTATCGCGAAGACTTACTCGAAAACAACGGGTTTGAGCCTCCAGAAACTACCCAAGAGTTAATCGAGATCTCCCAAACCTTGCAAGAACAAGGTGACGTGGAATGGGGCTATGTCTGGCAGGGACGACAATACGAAGGCTTAGCCGCCGTATTTGTCGAAGTCCTCGAAGGCCATGGTGGCTTCTGGGTGAATCCTGAAACCGAAGAAGTAGGGTTAGATGAGCCTGAAGCGATCGCGGCCCTAGAGTTTCTCACCGGTACTATTGACAAGGGAATTTCTCCGACGGGTGTCACCACCTACCAAGAAGAAGAGGCCCGACGCTTCTTCCAAAATGGTCGAACAGTGTTTATGCGTAACTGGCCCTATGTCTGGCCCCTGGCCAACCAAGACGACTCCGCCGTTCAGGGCAAGATTGGCATTAAACCGATGGTTCACGAGGCGGGATTCGATTCGGGTGCTTGTCAAGGCGGTTGGGGATTGGCCCTGGTCAAAGATAGCCCCCACAAAGAAGAAGCCTGGCGGGTCATCGAATTTATGACCAGTGAATCGGTGCAGAAGCAGTTTATTCTCGACACCGCCTATGTCCCCAGTCGGCGATCGCTCTTTAATGATCCCGATATTGTCGCCAAATATAGTCACTATCCCGACTTATTAGAGGTGCAAGAACAGTCGGTTTTGCGCCCCCCCATTGCCCAATATGCCCAAGCCTCAGACATCCTACAACGGAACCTCAGTTCTGCCCTCACCGGTCGTCTGAGTCCCCAAGACGCGATGGAACGAGCAGCGAATGAAACTCGCCGTCTCTTGGGCCGGGCCTAACGGGGATGAACCAGCTCTCAATAGGTCTGTTGTTCTTTACTTTCTTAAATCTATGGCAAAAAGTAAGATGCGCATCCGCCAGCAACTCACCGGATGGGTGCTGGTATTACCCGCCTTATTCGTCCTATTTCTGGTCTATGCCTACCCAATTGGACGAGCCTTTTGGCTGAGTTTATTTACCCAGAACTTAGGCACAGAACTCGAAGCCGTCCCCGCCGGGTTAAGCAATTATGCTCGTATTTGGGGCGATGGTGCGTTTTGGAATAGTATCTGGAACACAACGGTGTTTACGGTGATTGCCCTGGCCCTTGAGTTAGTCTTAGGGATGGCGATCGCCTTAGTCCTCAACCGCAGCTTCCGAGGACGAGGCCTGGTACGAACCATCGCCATTATTCCCTGGGCCTTACCGACAGCCATTATGGCCCTAGCCTGGACTTGGATTTTTAACGATCAATATGGAGTTGTTAATGATATCTTAATGCGTTTAGGAGTCATTGACAGCGGCATTAACTGGCTCGGTGATCCTACCCTGGCGATGGTATCGGTGATTACAGCCGATGTCTGGAAAACCACGTCTTTTGTCAGTATTCTCCTGTTAGCGGGGTTACAGTCTATTCCTGAAGATCTCTATGAGGCCCACGCCATTGAAGGAGCCAGTCCCTGGCAGAGTTTCCGACAAATTACGCTCCCGCTAGTGATGCCACAAATTCTAATTGCGGCTCTATTTCGTTTTGCCCAATCTTTCGGGATTTTTGACTTAATTCAAGTGATGACAGAAGGGGGTCCCGGCGGTGCAACGGAAATGGTAGCGTTGTATATTTATGCGAATGTCCGCCGCTATTTAGATTTTGGCTATGGTGCCGCGTTAGTGGTCATTACCTTTCTAATTTTAATTGCAGTGGTGGCGATCGCCTTCTATGCCCTCGAACGCGTCCGCAAGTCAGCCGGAGCCGAAATTTAAGGGTAGGATCTTCCCCAGTTCCCAGTTCCCAGTTCCCAGTTCCCAGTTCCCAGTTCCCTAACTATGACAACCACAGAATCTCAACCTCAATCCCAAGGGTTTCAATGGAGTAACCTGATCTTACCGATTTCAGTATTTCTCGTTCTGGCCTTTAGCCTTGGCCCGATGATTTGGCAGTTCTTGACCTCGATTAAAACTAACGAGGCGATCGTATCGATTCCCAATGTCTATTTACCAAGTCCTGATCAGCTCACCGGGAGTCATTATAGTGATTTGTTTGCACGTCGTCCCTTTCACCGCTACATCTTAAATAGTGCCTTTGTTGCCTTTGTCTCAACTTTGCTTTGTCTCGGATTTGGCGCACCAGCCGCCTACGCACTAACTCGTTTAAAAATCCCCGGAGAGCGCATTATTCTATCGTTGGTGCTAATTATCACCCTGTTTCCCTACATTCTTCTCTTTTTGGGATTACTCGAACTGGTCCAGTTTTTTGGCTTAGGGAATAACTACTTGGCGTTGATTGTTCCCTACACCGCGATTAACTTACCCCTGACCATTTTGGTGATGCGGAGTTTCTTTCAACAGCTCCCTAAAGACTTAGAAGACTCAGCAAAAGTTGATGGTTATGGAACTGTGGGAATGCTTTTGAAAATTGTCTTACCGATGACGCTTCCGGCGATGGTGACAACGGGGATTTTGGCGTTTATTTTTGCCTGGAATGAGTTTATTTTTGCCTTGACGTTTATCACCCGCGATGTCATGAAAACCATTCCGGTGGCGGCGGCCCAATTGGGCGGTGCTTCGATTTTTGAAGTTCCCTATGGAACCACCGCAGCGGCCACGGTCTTGGGAACCGCACCACTGGTCTTGTTAGTGTTGTTCTTCCAACGTAAAATTGTCCAAGGGTTAACATCAGGAGCCGTCAAAGGGTGAATGAATCAGTGGCGATCGCCTTGGGGAGTAATTTAGGAGACTCCCGAGGCATTTTAGAGGGGGCGATTGAACAGTTGCGATCGCCCCTGTGGGAGGTGCAGTCGTCTCATTGGTATCGGACCCGCGCCGTCGGCCCCCCACAACCGGACTATCTCAATGGTTGTATCATCGGCAAAACCGCCTTAGAGCCTCTGGAACTGCTCCAGAGGCTTTTTGAGATAGAACATCAATTTGGGCGGGTGCGACGAGAGCGCTGGGGGGCGAGAACGTTAGATTTAGACCTACTCCTCTATGGCGATCGCGTCCTCAATTCTCCTCAGTTACAGGTTCCCCATCCGCGCCTTCACGAACGCCCTTTCGTCTTAGTTCCCCTAGCCGAAATTGCCCCCGATTGGCGAGATCCCGTCTCGGGGTGTTCCATCAAGGAGTTACAAGAGGCGTTAAACTGTTCTGATGTGACTCAACTCTCTTAAATTGCGTTTATCTCACGGTCATCTCCTATGTCTTTTGCTCAAGAATCCCCCGAAATCCTGAAAAAACGCCTCTTCTTTGGGGGTCGTAAGTTTGACTTTGAAGTTAACCGTTTGCGTCTCCCCAATGGTGCAGAAGGAGACTGGGAATGTATCCGTCATCCGGGAGGCGCCTTGGCAGTTCCAGTGACCCCTGAAGGGGACTTAGTGTTAGTGAAGCAATATCGGTTTGCAGTGCAAGGTCGTATTTTGGAGTTTCCCGCCGGAACCGTTGAAGTGAATGAAGATCCCGCTGAGACGATTCGACGCGAAATTGAAGAAGAAACCGGCTATCGAGCTGAGCAATGGCGTAAGTTAGGGGAATTTATCCTCGCGCCGGGATATTCTGATGAGATTATTTATGCCTATCTGGCTCAAGGACTGGAGAAATTAGACCGTCCTCCGGCTCAGGATGAGGACGAGGATATTGAAGTGGTTTTAATGCGTCCAGAAGCGTTGGAAGAAGCAATTTTGGCCGGAGAACCGGTGGACTCGAAATCTATTTCGAGTTTTCTGCTAGCGAAACCGTTTTTATCACCTTAGATGTTGATGTTACGGAACGCTACGCTTCAGATTTTAGTTGAATCGATGACTTAAATCGATTCATTAAATCAATGACTGGCATCCATGACTTGCATTAATAACTTGAATGAATAACTATGACTGACTTAGTTTTATTTTGGCATCGTCGAGATTTACGAATTAGCGACAATGTTGGCTTAGCGGCGGCTCGACACCATAGCGCCAAACTCATTTCTCTATTTTGTTTCGATCCGAACATTTTAGAACGCGATGATATTGCACCGGCTCGTGTTGCCTATTTATTAGGCTGTTTACGCAACTTAGAGCAAAACTATCATCAGATTGGCGGGCGCTTAATTTTGGTTCAGGGACCCCCAGAAACAATGATTGCAAAAATCGCTCAAGGTTTAGGAGCGAGTGCTATCTATTGGAATCAAGATGTTGAACCCTATGCACGGGAGCGCGATCGCCAGATTAAAGAACAATTAACCCAGCAAAATATTGAGGTTCATGACTGTTGGGATCAACTCTTACATGCACCGGGAGAAGTCTTAACAGGAACCAGTAATAACTGTAAACCCTATACCGTCTATACGCCCTATTGGAAGAATTGGAGCCGCCAGCCTAAAGCCAAACCTGTCGCGACCCCGGAGCGATTAGAGGAGTTAACCGCAGCCGAGGAGAAGACCCTGGATGACTTGGGGGCGATCGCCTTACCCACTCTATCAGATTTAGGACAGTCCTGGGACGGTCCATTTATTTTAGAACCGGGAGAAGAAGCGGCAAAAATACAACTCGAGGCATTTTGTCAGCAAGGAATCTATAGTTACGACGAACAGCGAAACTTTCCCTTTAACGACGGAACCTCTCGCCTTAGTCCGGCGTTAAAATTTGGTGCGATCGGCATTCGAGAAATCTGGGCCGCCACCGAAGCGGTCATGGAAACAACCCGTAGTGACGAGAGTCGAGATCACATTTTTTCCTGGCAACAGGAATTAGCCTGGCGAGAGTTCTATCAAACCGTGATGTATTTTTTCCCTGAACTCGCCGCCGGTCCTTATCGACAACCCTGGGACCGCTTTCCTTGGCAAAATGACGAAAGCAAATTTGAAGCTTGGTGTCAAGGAAAAACTGGCTTTCCGATTGTCGATGCCGCCATGCGACAACTCAATGAGACGGGATGGATGCACAACCGCTGTCGTATGATTGTCGCCAGTTTCTTGACCAAAGATTTAATGATTAACTGGCAATGGGGAGAGAAGTATTTTATGCAAAAGCTGATTGATGGGGATTTATCGGCAAATAATGGGGGGTGGCAATGGAGTGCATCTAGTGGTATGGACCCCAAGCCATTACGCATTTTTAATCCTGCCAGCCAAGCCAAGAAATATGATCCTGAAGCTGAGTATATTCGACACTGGTTGCCTGAAATTCGCAGCTTGGAGACTAAGGATTTAGTCACCGGAAACATTTCGCCATTAGATTGTGAAGCCTGTGGTTATCCTCAGGCGATCGTCAATCACAACGAACAGCAACGCAAGTTCAAGCAAATTTATAAGGATCTCAAAGGTTAAGTCTAAAGCCTTCCCTTGTTTGGGGAAGAGATAAGCCCCAATCATGGTCTCCTTCCCCAGATAATCTCACCCAACGAGCCGCCTCAGCAATAGCGGAATATCACCTCGGTAAGACCTCAGAACTGAATTCAGATTTGATATGAGCTGTTGTCTCACAAATCAAATTGTCCGAAAATATGGCTTAGGACAGACTAGACTGAAGCGACACGAATGGTTTACTATCGCGCTCCTATCACGGAGAACGTTCCCATCTTAGATATTACTGGGTATAAAGTGCCTCGCTGGATTGACTTTTCTATCTCTTTTCGCCCTGAGTTTCCTGATTGAGTGTTGAAAATTGGTATCAATCACAAACGTCACCTCATGAATAGTGATGAGCAAAGGTTTCCAAAGCTAAAATAGTACGTCGGAGACTCTCTGAATACTGTATAGCCTCTTTAAGTTGCCACCGTTCTCTCAAAAATTCTAACAGCGGCGCATTATAATCTTTCCCCACTTTCGCAGTACTTCCTTTTTCCGGTACGATCGCCTGTCGCAATTTCCTATTTTTTGATTTTCTCACCAAATTAATTAAGTCTCGTTTAGGATCTAGAATCTGATCAGGGTTTTTAGGGATTTTCGCAACACTGACCGCAAAAAAATCAGAAAACGCTTTAGAGTCTGCCATTAACCAAGATTCAACTTCTCGTACCGCAATCCTAAAGATCAGGTTAGGATGTTTCGCTTGTCCACCCAACCAGTTGTTAATGAGAGTTATGGGACAATCCGCTTGATCTAAATCAGTCAAAACTAAATAAGGAGACCCTTGTGCCGCTTGATTGAATCCCTGAATATTCTTTTTTATATATCCAAAACCATTCCGAGTTAACCGTAAGCCAACAGCGTATTCAGCATCTACGTTGCATAATATCTTCTCTAAAATTGCACCACTAATGACATCCTCATAAACTAAGTTAATAGGAATCAAAGTCACTAAAACAACTCCAATTGTTGAATCTCAGCCGGTCTGATTTGCGGTAAAGCACTGTCTGCTATCGTCAATCCCGCCTCAAGTAATGACCTAATTTCCGGAACTGAAGAGACCACAATTGCTTCAGTTCCTTCTTTTCCTGGTCGCATCATAACTACTTCTCGACCATCAATTCCAGGCTCAGATAGTAAATCAGCACTATGTGTACTCAGAATAATTTGACTTTTTTTACCCTTTTGTAAACGAGAAATAATTGCAGGAAGTTGTGCTACGATCGCAGCATTCAGAGACAGTTCAGGCTCCTCTAACAGAAGTACAGAGTTTTTCGTTTCCAACAATGACCAAAAGAGTGCAATCAAACGTAGGGTTCCATCAGAAAACTGATCCTCTCGTTGTTTCCCCGCATTCGGCCGCCAATGTTCGTAAACCACTTCAAGATGAGGATGACCCATGTTGTCCTTAATGTCCGTTAACTGCTTCATTTGAGGAACCGCAACCTTTAAGGCAGCTTCAATTTTTTTAAGCCAAGATTTTCTGGTTTTTTCGGACGTTTGAGCGACACGCTCCAAAAAGTTTTTACCAAAGGGATCGGCTTGCAGAGTTGCTCCCTCAAATGTATCTGGATATCTCAACAGTTGCGGCAGAAGATGCAGATAGAGCGTAGATTGAAAAAACGTTTGAATCTCTCTAAATTCTCGATTAAATCTCAGTTGCTCAAGTGCCGTTTGAGTCAGTAATTTTTCGTCTTCGTTATCATACTGATCTGGTCTATCCAAAATCAGAGTTTCATTTTTCCAAACCTTTTCCCACGCCAAAATTGGCGGATTATCACCCCCCTTTTTATTTTTAATGCCAATACTATAAGCCCACTTAGGGCGACTCACTAAATCATCCCCTAAATATAGTTTTATTTCAATTGTAGGATAGCGGCGAGCATAAAGAGAGCGTAGTTTTAACACACCACCCCGCTCTTTAACCGCTCGCTGTAACCCGCCACCATCTGGGTCAGCAATATCTCTCAAAAATCGAAAAACATCGAGAAAATTAGATTTTCCACAAGCATTCGGACCAATCAAGAAAACTCGTTCTCGAAGAGAAACATCAATATCGGTGAAGTTTCTCCAATTTTTAAGTTTGATGCGTTGAATATACATTTTAATACAACATGACCTCAATAGCTTCGAGTTTAAACTCTATCAATCCCCCTCCCAATCCCCACTCCAATCTAGACGGTGTCTGTTAAGAAAATATAAAGAGAAGCCAGGAGGAGGGGTTAAAGGAGGCATAAAAGAAGAGAAGCCAAACCGACAGAGCTATGATGCAACGAGGATACCCCAGCGACGTGAGTGATGCTGAATGGGAAATCATCGAACCCCTTCTGCCCCGTGCCAAGTCAGAACGAGGTCGGGGCAGAAAACGAACCGTAGATATGAGAGCCGTCTACAACGCGATCCGATATATCTGTCGAACCGGTTGTGCCTGGCAATATCTGCCCAACGACTTTCCACCGGCCAAAACCGTCTATGGATATTGGCGCAAATGGGAAAAAAAGGGAGTCTGGCAGCGGATTCACCAGCAGCTAAGACAGGAACTGCGGAAAAAAAAAACAGCGCCACCCCACAGCCACCGCCAGTATCATTGATAGTCAATCGGTGAAAACGACGGACGTCGGAGGAAGTGAGCGAGGATATGATGGTGGCAAGAAAGTCAACGGACGCAAGCGACATATTCTCGTAGATACATTGGGGTTAGTGATTGTTGTCTTCTCTCATGCCGCCAATCTTGCCGATTCTACCTCAGCCCGAATGTTATTGGGCGAGAGCAGCTTCGTTGAACCCACTCTGGAGAAGGTTTGGGCTGACCAAGGATATCGCGGCGAGACGTTACAGCGAGTTGCTCACGGTTGTGACTTGGAACTCGAGGTGGTCGAACGGACAGAACCCGGCTTTGCCGTTTTGCCACGACGCTGGGTTGTCGAACGTACCTTAGCTTGGCTGGGAAAGCACCGACGTTTGAGTAAGGATTACGAGCGTCTGCCTCAAATGAGTGAGTGCTTTGTCTATCAAGCGATGACCGCTCTGATGCTTCAACGCCTCACCTCTTAATCTTTTCTTTATAGATACCCTCTAG
>FSSI02000081.1:0-11213 GCA_900149785.2 Phormidium lacuna HE10JO
GTTAGCTAAACTTCACCTAAAACTAGCCAGAACCCGCAAAGATTTCCTACACAAAATAACGACCCGGTTAATCCGCGAAAACCAAGTGGTTTGCCTAGAAGACTTGAATGTGTCAGGAATGGTCAAGAACCGGAAGTTGGCTAGAGTTATTAGTGAGCAAGGTTGGGGTAACTTCCGAACGTTCTGTGAAGCTAAGGCTCAAATTGTCAACGATAGAGAAGTTAAGGTTATCAGTCGTTGGGAACCCACATCTCAAACTTGTTCAGACTGTGGCTATAAATGGGGCAAAATAGACTTGTCTATTCGTTCCGTTGTCTGTCTTAATTGCGGAACTGAACAGGACAGAGATGAGAATGCTGCCAAAAACATAGAAAAAGTCGGGGTCGGGCATACCCACGACTCTAAATGGACAAAGAACGGGCATAAGACCAGGGTTTCTGGCAATCCGATCGCTTTGTCAAACCAACCGTCAGTTAAGCCGCTTAGTCGGTTTGATTAGCCGGAGAATCCCCATCTCTTGCTTAGTGGGGAGTATGTCAATGTATCAAACGCTGAACGGCCATGGCTGTGGCCGGCGCAAGTAACACCCCATTACGATAATGACCTGTGGCCAGTAGGACATTCTCATAATTCTCTAATCGATCAATGACTGGCGCACTGCGTCCGTCTGGGCGCGGTCGTAATCCCGACCAGTGTTCGATGACTTCAGCCTCAGCCAATGGGGGATACAGAGCGATCGCCGCCTCTTGCACCGCCGCTAAATGGCTCTCATCTGCGGTCACAGTCCCCGTCGAATCCGGGAACTCAACAGTGGCCCCCACCCAACACTCATCATTCGTCAGGGGAACCACATGGACATCGCCCCCCGTGATCACCGGACAATTCTGAGGAAATCCCCCAGGAACACGATAGCGTAGGGCTTGCCCTAAAACCGGCTCAATGGCGATCGCCGCCTGAAGTTGCTGTGACAAAGAGGTTGTCCCCAACCCGGCCGCTAACACCAGCCAATCGGGTTCATAGACCTCCCCTGACTGAGTCGTGACCCGCTGACAGCGGCGCATCTCTGCGGTTGAGACATCGGCCAGACCAGAATCGACCTCGACAATCTCCGTCTCCCAACGCAGCACCACTCCATTTAATTGGGCCGCCTCCACCAAAGCCTCCGTGAGAGGACGGGGCTGGATTTGGCGATCGCAGCCCGAAAACACCGCCCCCGAAATGGTCTCGACTCCCAACTGAGGAAAGCGACGTTGAATCTGGTCAACCGACCATAATTCTAGGGGAAATCCCTGCTGCTGACGAACCGCCGCCAATCCCTGCCACTTTTGCCAATTTTCCTCCATAGAACAGAGTTTCAAAATTCCCCCATCATTGCCCGGCAAATCACGGCCCAGTTTCGCCTCTAACTCCGGAATTAAGGTGGCATAGCGTTGCAAACTCTGCTGTCGCAGTTTCCAAGCCCGACTCTTGGGTTTTTTCTGACTAATAGCCGCCATTAACACCCCCAGAGCCGCCCCCGTTGACCCGGCCGCCGGGCGATCGCGATCGCACAAAATCACCTCCAATCCCGGAATCAGGCTTAACTCATAGGCGATCGCCGCCCCCACGACCCCCGCCCCCACAATCAACACTTGCGTCATGTCAACAAATCCTCACTTTTTCACGATATCTTGATAGTCTTTACCCTAAAAGACCCAAACGGCTCTGGCAACCCATGTGCGATCAAATGGCCGGATCTATACAACCCCAAAAACCCCAAACTAATCTACCCATCTTGGGCAAATCTTGGGCAAAGTTCACCACTGTAATACAATGAACAATTGGCTGCACAAGTAGCCTGTCGTGCGTTATCTCGCTCCTCAAAGGTTTTACCCTCTATGACCGCATCCACCCATATCCTCATGTGTCCGCCTCATCACTACGATGTGGACTACGTTATCAACCCCTGGATGGAAGGAAACATCCATCGCTCATCGCGCGATCGCGCCGAAAGCCAATGGGAAGGACTCCATAAAATCCTCAAAGACCATGCGATCGTCGATCTCGTTGACCCCCAAAAAGGCGTCCCCGACATGGTCTTCACCGCCAACGCCGGCCTCGTCCTCGGCGATAACGTCGTCTTAAGTCGCTTCTACCACCCCGAACGCCAGGGAGAAGAACCCCACTTCAAACAATGGTTTGAAGACAACGGCTTCACCGTCTACGAACTCCCCAAAGA
Organism: Phormidium lacuna HE10JO; assembly: GCA_900149785.2. GTDB lineage: Bacteria > Cyanobacteriota > Cyanobacteriia > Cyanobacteriales > Geitlerinemataceae > Sodalinema > Sodalinema lacuna_A. The sequence continues at coordinate 2,219 of FSSI02000081.1, forward strand.
CCTCCCCTTTGAAGGAGCCGGCGACGCACTCCTCGATCGCGAAGGCCGTTGGCTGTGGGCCGGATATGGATTTCGCTCCGAACTCGACTCCCACCCCTACCTCGCCAAATGGCTTGACATTGAAGTCATCTCCCTGCAACTCGTCGATAATCGTTTCTACCACCTCGACACCTGCTTCTGTCCCCTAACTAACGGTTATCTCCTCTACTATCCCCCCGCCTTCGACTTCTACTCCAACCGCCTCATTGAAATGCGGGTTCCCCCAGAAAAACGCATTATCGTCAACGATGACGATGCCGGGAACTTTGCCTGCAACGCCGTCAACGTCGGCGATGTGGTGGTCATGAACCAAGTCAGCGACAGCCTCAGCCGCCGCCTCAGCGACGTTGGCTTCACCGTCATCCAAACCCCCCTCAGCGAATTTCTCAAAGCCGGTGGGGCCGCCAAATGCCTCACCCTGCGGACCACAGAACCGGTGATGCCTAACGTTCATGCGGTGGACTCCGTCGTCTCAACCACCGTCACCCTCGAAGGCCATCTCCTCGATGCAGGGATTATCAACCGCGCCTTAGATCTCGTCGTCGAAGGGGGGGGAAGTTTCCAAGTCCGTAACTTTAACCTCGGCGAACAGCGTCAAAGCACCTCAACCGCTGACGTTCACATTTCCGCCCCCTCCAACGACGTGATGGAGGAAATTCTGGCCCAACTAATCGAGTTGGGGGCCGTGTCTCTTCCCGAAGATCAATCTGACGCCGATCTCGCAGCGGTCGAAAAAGCCGGTGTTGCCCCCGATGACTTCTATGTCACCACCATTTATCCCACCGAAATTCGCGTCAAGGGCGAGTGGATTCGCGTCGGGAAGCAACGGATGGATGGGGCCATCGCCGTTCAAGAGACTCCTGAGGGGATCGTGGCTGAATGTAAAATCCTACGAGACTTAGAAACCCACGAGAAAGTTGTCGTTGGGGTGTCTGGGATTCGCACCGTGCGTAAACCTGAATCCCGCGAAAAACGCGGTAGCCAAGAATTTGGCTTCATGTCCGCCGGTGTCTCAAGTGAACGGCGAGTGGAACTGGTAGTTGAACAAGTGGCCTGGGAACTGCGACGGATTCGCGATCGCGGAGGCAAAGTCGTCATCACCGCCGGCCCCGTCGTCATTCATACGGGGGGCGCTGAACATCTCTCCTGGTTAATTCGCGAAGGCTATGTTCAAGGGCTTCTTGGCGGGAATGCGATCGCCGTCCATGACATGGAACAATCCTGTCTCGGCACCTCCCTCGGGGTGGACATGAAACGAGGAATCGCCGTTCGCGGCGGCCATCGCCACCACCTCAACGTCATCAACACCATTCGTCGTCATGGCAGCATCGCCAAAGCCGTCGAGGCCGGTGTGGTCGATCATGGGGTGATGTATGAATGTGTGAAACACAATGTCCCCTTCGTTCTGGCCGGGTCTATCCGTGATGACGGTCCCCTTCCTGATACGGAAATGGATCTGATTCGCGCCCAGGAACGCTATGCGGAGTTAGTACGCGGTTCTGACATGATTCTCATGCTCTCGACGATGCTGCATTCCATTGGCGTGGGCAACATGACCCCCGCTGGCGTGAAAATGGTTTGTGTGGATATTAACCCGGCCGTCGTGACCAAACTCAGCGATCGCGGTTCCGTGGAATCGACGGGAGTGGTAACCGATGTGGGCTTATTCTTGAGTCTGTTAGTCAAACAACTGGCGCAATTAACCAGTCCCCTCATCAACGCCTAACTCAAACGGGCCGAGACCCGTCCCAAGATCGTTTCTAAGTCCAAACTGGCGGCGACGGCTGCCAGTTTGCTGGTATCTCGACAATCGGCTAGATGGGGAATGCAGCCTAAGACGCGCACTTGTGTCAGGGATTCAATTAAATCCTGGGGTGTCCATTGTGCAATTTGTTCAGGAGAACGGGGTTCGACGCAGTTGAGGATAATCCCCAGCAGATTGACCTTCATTTGACGCGCGAGGGCCACATTAGCCACGGCTTGGGCGATCGCCCCGAGTTTGACCGGAACCACTAACAGGGTCGGAAGCCGCCAATCTCGGGCCAAATCTGCGACCGTGAGTTCCCGCGTCACCGGAGACCCCAAGCCGCCGAGAAACTCAACCAAGAGGAGATCGCGGCTGTTGCGTAACGCTTGCAACTCCCGCCACACCTGGCCTAAATCAATCTCCCGTCCTTCCTGTTCAGCGGCTAGTGGGGGCGCTAGGGGGGCTTCAAAAAACTGAGGATTGAGGGATTGGGGGGACTGATCGAGATCAAAGATCTCTTGAAACCACTCGCGATCGCCCACTCCTGACTGAACTGGCTTCATTAGTCCCAACGATTGGTCTGAGAGGTGCTGCTGACAATAGGCCAGCAAGGCCCCTGTGAGAATCGTCTTTCCGGTATCGGTATCGGTGCCAGCAATGGCTAAGGTTTTCATGGTTTAATGATGTGCCAGTAATTCCTGATAGAAGGCCAACTGTTTCTGAGCGATCGCCCGGTTGGTGTACTCCACTAAGGCTCGATGATAGCCCCGTTGCGCCAGTTCTCCGGCTAACTCCGGATTTTCCATTAACTTTAACAGACAATCCCGTAGGCGATCGGCATCTCCCTCGGGAAAGACCAAGCCACTCTCACCAATGACATGGGGGATTTCCCCGGAGTCGGACCCAATCACCGGAACTCGACAGGCCATCGCTTCGATTAAGACATGACCAAATTGTTCTTTCCAGCCCACCGAGGAGAGGGTTTTAAAGCGATAGGTGGTTTCCGAGGGTAACAGTAAGGTATCTAAAAGATTGATATAGCGAGATACCTGATCATGGGGAACACTCTCAACAAAGGTGAGTTTATCGGCCACCCCCTGCTGGTGCGCCCAAGCCTCCAGAGAGTCCCGCAACGGACCGCGTCCGAGGAGTAACCAACGCCAGGGGCGATCGCCGAGTCCTTGCAGGGCTTTGGCCAGGGTCATTAAGCCCTTTTCTTCTACAAATCGCCCCACAAATCCGACCACAAACTCTTGTGGCTCGATTCCCAATTCTTCTCGCAAATCTAAGACATTCTGAGGACAAAATAACTGTTCATCAACCCCGAGTTGTGGCAACACCGTCATCGCTCCCGTATAACCATGATCCCGGAGAATCGTCGCCCCATCTTGATTGCCAACCACGACACCATCGGTATGGTTAAGGTTATAGCGTTCTAAGGCAGAGAGGGGAAACTTAACTTCATAGGGTAAATTCCACCAGGTAAAAAAGACGTTTTTTGCCTTCAAGTTAAGCAGTCGATTGTAGGTAATAAATTGAGCATATCCCAGAGACTTAGCCCCCTGCTCAACCTGAATAATATCTGGTTTAAACTCTTTTAGAATTCCAAATAAATCCAAGCCAAATGTCAAAAGTCCCTGTTGATTTTTGCTGAAATTTGACACAGGAACAACCCGAAAATTTCCTTCATCGACGGGTTGACTTTCAACCAGCTTTTTCTGGACTCCTCCGGGCTTCCAACGCTTGGGAACCACAACCATGACCTCAATATTGGGGTCTAAACGGGCAAGTTCTCGTAATTTCTCACGATTGAGGTCAACAATATAGGTGTGGCTGGCGACTAAAATTTTCATGAGTTTGGCGTGAGTAACAGTCTCGAACAGGGAACTGGGAATCGAATTAGCTTAGCCCAAGGGTTCAAATTTCTCGTCTTGTCGGCTATAGACTTGTCCATCATCCCAGAGGGACTGAATCCAAGTTTTTAGGGCTTTGAGTAATCCCAGTTTATAAAAAGCGAAACGTACCAAAATCTTGACCGGGGAGCCACTTTTGTTGCAGGGAGGATGACCGAGTACATGACAGTCAAACAACTTACTAAAAAAGCGTAAGCATTGTCCAGGGGTTAAATTGTGGAGACCCAGGAAAAAGTGATTGTGGTAAAAAGTGATTTGGTATTGAACCGATTTTGTGCCAATGTCATGACAGCCCCCGGTTTCTTCCCCGAGATGGATGAGGGACGCCTCTGGATCGTACCAAATTTGCCGATTAGTTTTGCGAAATTGCAAACAAAAATCCGATTCTTCGCGCACCGCACTACCGCGATAGCGTTCATCGAAGCGTAGATTAAACTTTTCAAATAACTCGCGACGGAAGGACATATTGCAGCCGCGTGCTGAGAGGACTTGTTGAGGTTTAATGGTGTGGACTAGGTCAATGTGATACCAGGCAATACCGGGGTCCATGGCTTCGGGGGGGAGATCTTCAATTTTTAAGGCCCCGCCGGAGTCGGCCAGTTTCATGCGATCGAAGACGCGGCCGGCGACGGCTCCGATTTCGGGGCGATCGCGATAATTACGAGCATGAGTTTCCAAGTAATGGGGTTCGAGTTGTACATCATCATCAATAAAGACAATGATATCCCCGCTGGCTCGCCGCACGGCGTAGTTTCTCGCGCCTGGAAGGCTGGCCCAGTCCACGCGATACCAATCAATTTGACCTGAGTCGGCTAACTCCTGCAAATAGGCTTCGGTTTCGGGTTCATGTTCGGCGGTTTGGTCCACGACAATGACCTCAAACTGGGGATAGTCCTGTTTGAGGACATCGGCGATGGTGTCCCGGAGAGCCGCTTCCCGGCGAAAGGTGGGAATCACCACAGAAATGGATAGGGATGTCACAGTTGGGCTACTCCTTGTCATCGTTTGCGCTTTTTCTTCTTCTTAGTCTTAGCATTTTCCTCTTCATCTAGCTCTCGGGCGGCTCGTTCCTCCAAATCCTCTCGCTCCACATCGGGAAGTCGTAGCATTAAGCCGGCAATCATCCAGTAATACACGGCGATGGGATCGACGTCGAGGGGATAGTAGTAGGTTTGATAGCTAATAAAAAATATGAACACCCAGAAGGAGGCGGCATAACTGCGCCAAACCTTATCTTTGAGCGATCGCCAGATCTTAAAGCTCGTGACGGTAATAGAAGTGACGAGACCTAGAAACGCCAGCACCCCCAATGAACCAATCTCATAAATGAGCTTGGGATAATACGTCTCAATCAGCCGAGTTTGACCGAAGATACGAGTCGAGTTTGTGGCTCGTCCGACTCCATAGCCCAAGGGTCGTTGCCCCTCTGATGAATGCTCAGCCTGCTCAGCAATAAACGCGGTGGGTGGTGACGCATTCCAACGGCTCACGGTACTATCAATCCGTTCTTGGACGACATCAGGAAAGAGGATAAAACTGAGCATGATCAGTAATGCTAACCCACCCACAATTGGAATAAACCGGGCCGGCTTGGAGAGTTGCCCAGTCAAGACTAACATGACAATAATAATAACCGGAACCAATAACAAGGCAATTCGTTGCCCTGAAATAACAGCATTCACAAATACTAGAGCCATTCCCACAAAACTAATGAGTTGCCAAATCAGGGAAGGGTCACTAAAGGCAGAGGCAAAGGTTAAAAAGGCGTTGCCAATTAAAAACCAAGCCCATTGCCAAGGTGCAACAAAGGTTCCCGGCAAGCGAATCATACCTTGAGAGGGGCTGTAGAGTAATGACCCTCCCGCTAAACATTTTGCATCCAAGGTTGCTTTAAATAAGGCATCTCCGCTTAAGTGATCGGTGCCTCGGCAGGCTCCGGTTACTAACATCATGTACTGCATTACACCGAGGCCACAGCAGATAATCGCGAGAATAACATGCAGGCGGGTGAAACGCAGAAAATCCTTTTTGTTTCGGATCATGTGATAGGTACAGGTAATTAGAGGAATATAGCCCATTAAGACCTTCATCCCCAAAATACCCATAAAGAAAAACTGCCCATCGGGTGGTTTACGAGCCATCGGACCCGTGGGTGGATTGGCACTAGCAAGATGTAACGGCAAGTTAACAACAAATAAGGTTGTTAGGACGAAACCGATTAAAATCATCAGAGGCTTTTGGATATTTTTAGGGACAATCAAGGGTTCCCCCTTTTTCTTTAGCTCTAAAAAAATGGCAGTCATGGCTGGAAAAGCAAAGCCATCTTTAGCGAGTTGAAAAATGGCATTTCCGCCACCAATCCAATAGGTTACGGTTCCGGCGAAGGGCATATAGATCACAAATAACCATAATGCTAAATACGGATAAACAAAGGAGATCCATAAAACCGTAATGCCTCCTCCTCCCGCGATCGCCAGTTTGAAATCAGCGGTAAAAAAGAGGGCTGTGCCAACGATTGCACCAACCCCCCCCGCCGCTGCAATGGTTTGAATAAAGGCTTTCCGCTCCTTAGCCGCTTGTCGTTTTTGTGCAGCTAACTCTTTTTTACTGAGGACTGGCTCATTCGGCTTAGCCGTCTGTTGCCCTTTTTTCTTGGATTTTGTTTTCGGCATCGTCTAAAATCAGTTGATATGAGTACAGTCGTTGAACCAGGTTGGACGATGAACGACCTTAGAGGAAATCTCAGAAAAATTAGAATCGTTGAACGTGAGATTAGAAATCGTTTGAATTGAGGAGATGCGAGGAAAGGAGAACACCCAAATCGTGAACCGTACCTGATAGTTTGGATGGCATAGATCAGCTCTAATATAGCTTCTCATCCCCCAGACTGTCACGCCTGAGTCGTCCTGAGTCTTCACCTCTTGGCTGCGATCGCCAGCGGTTGAAGAAATTTTCAGAGAGCCAGCCACCCTCAGCGTTTACCATGAGGAATATCTCTTTTCCCCTCCTGATGGTTCATGTCTTCGTCTAAACAGTCTTTCCAGGGTCGGATTGCTCAACTTCCCCTAGTCCAAAGTGAGACCAAACCCGACGGGTCAACCTTATCGGCATCCCCATTGCAGTTTTCCCTAGTCATCCCGACCTACAATGAGCGGCATAACCTGGAAATCCTGATCGAGCAGCTACGTCAACTCCTCGATCGCCTCCTCCGTCATGACTATGAACTGATTGTCGTCGATGATGATAGCCCCGATCGCACCTGGGAAGTGGCCCAACGCTTAGCCGAGACCTATCCCCAAGTTCGCGCCCTCCGTCGTCAAGGAGAACGCGGACTCTCAACCGCCGTGATTCGCGGCTGGCAGATGTCCCGGGGTCACGTTCTCGGCGTCATCGATGCGGACTTGCAGCATCCGCCCGAGATTCTCGAACAACTTTGGCAACAAATCGAACGGGGCGCCGATTTAGCCTTAGCCAGTCGTCATGTCGACGGCGGTGGCGTCAGTGACTGGAGTCTGAGTCGGCGTATCCTCTCCCGAGGCGCTCAATTGGTGGGACTGATCCTCTTACCCGGTGTCGTCGGGCGCGTCTCGGACCCCATGAGTGGGTTTTTCATGGTGCGCCGGAGTGCGATCGCCGAACGGTTTTTAGACCCCGTCGGCTATAAAATTCTCATTGAAGTCCTCGGCCGAGGGGATATTTCCTGGATTGGAGAAGTCGGCTATGTCTTCCAAGAACGAGAGCAGGGCCAAAGCAAAGTCACCTGGAAACAGTATCTCGAATATCTGCAACATCTTGGCAAATTACGGCTGGATTTACTGCCCGTGCAGCGATTTCTGCGCTTTGGACTGGTGGGGTTAACCGGGGTTGTCGTAGATTTAGCGGTGTTTTACCTGTTGCGAGAACGTTGGCAGTTGGGATTAACCCGTAGCGCCATGCTTTCGGCCGAAGTGGCCATTCTCAATAACTTCTACTGGAATGACCGTTGGACGTTCTATGACTTGTCTCGCCAACAACGGGGATGGCGTAAACAACTCAAGCGACTCCTCAAATTCAATACCGTCTGTTTAGCCGGCTTAATTCTCAATGTGCTGATTGTGAATATCCTCTTTAACCTACTGGGGGTCAACGACTATCTCTCGAAATTGCTGGCGATCGCCCTAGTCACACTTTGGAACTTCAGCATTAACCTAAAACTGAGTTGGCGGGTCACCGATGTCAGTGACCCTTAACCGAGTCAGATTTATTGCCCTAATACCGCTCTCTAAAACTTACTCAAACTTAATCATTTGATGTTTAGTTCCTAGCTTGGATCTTCCGAGACCTTTCCATCACTAGGCTTACACGGTTGAACTCTCCGCGTTTTCCAAATTAATTGCCGCATTTAAATCACGATCTATGGAGACGTGACAGTTCGGACAGTCATACTGTCTTTTGTCCAGGGGCATTTTTTGTCGGTGTCCGCAGTGGGAACAGATCTGCGAACTGGGATACCACGGGTCAATTCGTGTGAATTGGCTTCCATACCACTGGCATTTATACGCAAGCTGACGACGGAACTCATAAAACCCACCATCAGCAATAGCACCAGCCAGCTTATGATTTTTGAGCATCCCTGACACATTTAAGTCTTCGATTTTTACTTCGCCGTGGTTCTTGGCTAAGTAAGTTGTTAACTTGTGTAGATGGTCGGCTCTAATATTCGCGATACGTCTGTGGGCTTTAGCTAACTTGAGTTTAGTTTTTTCTCGGTTTTTACCTCCTTTTTGACGGCGGCAAAGCTCTTTCTGGAGTTGGGCTAGTTTTTTCTGAGCTTGACGATAAGCTTTCGGATTGGGATAGGTTTTACCATCGCTCAGGGTGGCCAGAGTTTTAATTCCTACATCTACCCCAATCCGCTCCCTTATTTTGGGGGTGACTTGAGGTTCAAAATCAATTTTGAAGGCAATATACCAGTCCCCTGCTTGCTTACTGACCGTGACGTTTTTGGGATGAGCTGGCGGTAACTGTTCGTGGCTTTTTACCCAACCGATCCGAGGTAGCTTCACCCAATAACCGGAAATTTTAATACTTCCTTCCAGGTAAAAACTATCTTTGACATTCTTTTTCTTAAAYTTGGGRAAACCTGTTCCTTTGACTTGCCAAACTCGCTTAAACGCTTGACTGAGGTGACGCAACGCTTCTTGAGGGCTACATTTGGAAACCTCATAGTACCAAGGATTTTGACTTTTTACCTCGGCGACTAATCTCTTGTGTAAGTCTATAGCACTCGGGAGTTTACCTCCGGCTTCTAATGTTT
>FSSI02000058.1:0-2205 GCA_900149785.2 Phormidium lacuna HE10JO
ACTCCCGTCTCACTAAAGATACCGTCGTCAGTAAACCTCAACTCGTTGCCATTGAGGTCTGTGGCTGCAACCAAATCCCCCGTTATCCCATCAATTTCATAATCAATCCCATCCCGGGTCGTCAGAATGTAAGACCCCCCAAAGACCGGGTCAGCGGGATTGTACGGTCGTCCTGTCCCCAACTGCACATACTGTCCATTGCTGTAGGTTAAGGTCGAATTCGCTGAACGTCCGGCTGTGGCGGTCTTCGGRCGCAGACTGGCAAAGACCCCCTCGTCGGCTACAAATTCCGGTTGATACAAGCCAGCATTGGCGCCGGGTGTTTGCAGGAACTGGGATATTGGGTCAAGTTCGGGGTCAAAGGTAAAGCCAACTCGTTTGCCCCCCGGAAGGGTCACATACACTCGGTCTCCCTCGTCAAATCCGGGCAACTGTCCCAATAACGCCTGTTCTGGYGTSGGTTKMGGCAAACTGGTCCGCAGGTCGGTGTCGCGGAATTCTAAACGCCAGCCGTAACCCAATTCGTCYGACTGGTKGGCGGTTAATGAATCGTACGTCCGCGTCACGGAGATGGGAATCCCCGACACGGGAATCTCKAGGTCGGTGAATGAGAGTTGGAAGTTGCCCAGTTTCAAGTCACCGGCAACATGAACGATGTCCTCGACTCTCGATAGGTTTCCACCRGTATCGACGGCGGTCAAACGCAGGCGGTAGCTATCGTTGAGTAAGGTGGTGGGGTCAAATTCTCCTAGGGTTGAATTAGCTTCGACCTCGGTATCGTCAACCCGTAGCAATTCGATGAACTCACCGCCGGCGACGGGCGCTATGTCTAGGCTGTAGTAATCTAATGTGCCATCGGGGTCATAGGCGGTTCCCAGGATGTCGGTGATGTTGGTTATCGGRSTKTCCCATACTGTTGAGTCGAGGGACACCACTGGTGGATTGGTATCGCTGGGGTCGAGGACCGATAGGGCAACGGTGGCGGTGCCAATGTTCCCGGCTGCATCTGTGGCCCATCCTTCTAAGGTTGAGGCGGTAGGTTAGAGAGGTTCCCTTGGCGTCTTCGTTGCGGTTGGTGAAGACCATTTTGTTGGGGTCGGGAGTGGCGGCCAGTCCTTCGGGTCGCCAGCTCGTTTCGAGGGCGGCGATGCGATCGTGCCAGTGTCGGGGATTGGGGACTAACAATATAATTGAGATAGGTGCAGCGTGAATTAAACTGGAGGGAGATATGACAATGGAAATGACGGCCGAGGAACTATTAGAGCGGTATGCGGCGGGAGAAAGAGATTTTACGGGGGTTCAATTCAAAAATACTAAGGGAGGCCGTATTGACTTGTCGGGAGCAAATCTGAGCGGAGCGATTTTTCGCAATGCAAGTTTTCCTAGAGGTTCCCGTTTTAAGAAGACAAATCTCTCGGGTGCTGATTTAAGAAGAGCTAACTTGTATGACACCGAGCTAACTGGAGTTAACTTGTCGTTCGCAAATCTAAATAGGGCTAGGCTAGAGTCGTCTGAAATACTTCTTGAAGAAGGAGCAAATTTGCAAGGAGTAAATCTTAGTGAAGCAAACATGGTTGATATCCATTGGGAAAATGTTGAGATGAATGACGTGAATCTCTTTATAGTAAATTTATTTCATGGCGCGATTTTCAACTCTTCTCTAAAGCGAGCTAACTTTGAAGGAGGTATGTTAGCAGAAGTTTATATGAATGCTGTTAATTTAGAGGGGGCAAATTTTAGAGGATGTGAGCTAGCTGAGTCATGTTTCAGCGATTGCAATCTAACCGGAGCCTTCTTAGATGAATATAATGCTACTGCATACCTTCGTAGTTATTATGACTTGTATAATACAATTATGCCTGACGGAAGTGTTGTGAGTAATTGTAAATAATGTAGGCTCTTCTGGTTTTACGGTTGAGACTGTATAGCAAGATACATATTATTGTTTTTATCAAAAAGGCTAAAACTCTTGTCAGGACTAACATAAACCTCGCCTATAACCAAATATCCAGAAGAGCCATAATATAGTTGATCGTAAACCTTGGCAGCTTAACAGTTAAGCAACTTAAAGGAAGGCTGTAGCGATAGCGTGATTCAGACTGCTGATTCGTTTAATATTTGATATAGCAAAAATTGGTCTAAATAGGACAAAAAGCGGGAGAAAAGAAGGCAACAGGCAACAGGCAACAGGCAACAGGCAACAGG
>FSSI02000058.1:2300-27822 GCA_900149785.2 Phormidium lacuna HE10JO
AGGCAACAGGCAACAGGCAACAGGCAACAGGCAACAGGTGGGGAATTTTTTCTCAACCCAGAGTGTCCTAAGGCAATCTTCGATTGCTATATATCGTCAGCCCCACTGAGTCGTAAAATCTCGTAACCTGAAAGTAAGGTAAAACGGCGATCCCAACTACAAAGGACGTTCACAACTCAAATGATTCTGCTATGTGTTACAAAATTTTCCTGAAAAGGTGAGATGTATACAGCCCTTACCACATAAGAACTTAAGTCTCATAAATTTGCACCTCACTATGCTGAGAAATGCTATATTGAAGTTGCATTTTTAGGTTGGTAAAATTCCATCGATCTTGGATTCAAGAATTTCTTGAACATTTTCGGGTAACTCTGACAAGAAATCATAGCCTGTTCGCTTTTCGAGATAATCAATAGGTACTTGCCAACTCCTCCAATCATTCCAGTTCGTAATCTCTCTCGTTTCCTCACCAGGAAGTGGATACTCTTTCGGATTTTGTGGAGTAGCTTGCAGCTTGTGTTTATTAGGAACCATAATAGCAACCGGTTCGGTATTACCATCAATATCACTAATACCCTGACCAGATAGTAGGGGAACTACAATTTTCCAGGTATACTCAGGAATTAGTATACCTTTTGGATTCTCTCGTAATTGTTCATCAATTAAGTTCCTAATCTTTCGTTCTGGATCGTTTGGATCGTACCCGTATCCGCCTGCCACGATGTAGTAATCGCAATCTATAGATGTGGTGCGGTTATTAACATTAAATTGTTTACGAATTGCCTTTTCAAAACTCTCCCATGCTCCTCGATTATTATGACCATGTTGAGGTATAAGATTTGAAGTTAAGAACGTTGCAAACACATCTTTGTTGGCTCTAGTGCGATCTGCTACAGGAGCCATATGTCCTCTTTCCATTCCACGTTGATTGTATCGATAATCAGGGCCTTCTGTTCGTTCCCAGCCAGCAGGAATTTGATGGTCTCCCAACCAAGGGTAATCAGCTCTTTCTGCTGAAAAAGGAGTTCTACCAGGGAAACCAGTTGGGGGATAGCCAAGAGGTGCATCACTTGCCCCGGGGCGTATGGCATTCCCTATCCACGATTTATTTAACTGCCAACTCACCCAGTTAGGGGTTTTGTGAGCATCGTTGTACGACACTGCATATTGTGGCTTCTCAATCAAGTAATTCTCACGAGAGTTAACATCTGTCCGAGCATCACTGGGATTTCCCAACAACAAGTGCTGGCTCTTAAAAAACACATCATCAAGTAAAACTTGCGTGTTGCCTGTCACCTGAAATTCCAAGGTTGCAACTTTTCCGCGAAGCTCTTGAGGAATTTCGACATGGAAGGTTTCAAACCCTTCTGCACCGTAGCCAATCCGGTAGGTATCAGCTTCAGTGTAACCAGTGAAGTAAGGAACATCACTAAATGTATCTGTCCCGTCAGCCGGTGTCAAAAAGATAGTCTCTTCCTCAACTTCACCAGAAGAATCATCCTTAATGATGACCTTAACCTCTCCACCATTGAGTGTGGGAGCATGGAGATCGAAACGCAATACGCCCCAATCGGGAACCAGAAAGCGATTATGCGTAATCTTGTCACCATCTCCCAGCTTCAGTGCATAATCCGTTTGATACCCATCCGAACTCGGATCGTTCCCCACCTTCTGTAAATGCTCTTCGAGAGTTCCGACATCCTTCAAATCCACTAACTGAGAAGTCGAAACCCGATTCCCCCCATTATGGAACGACCAACCGGGAACCGCATCAGAAATCAAATTACGGAACCCATCCTTCGGCTGAAACACCGCATCGAAATTTCCATTAAACAGCGTCGGCACCGCAAAATCTCCCCGCATCGGCGCATCGTAAGTATTATCAAACGCCATCGGAACCCGTTCCACATCCGATGACGGACGCAAATCTAACGCCGAACCGCCGCCCAACGCCGAATAGAACCAACCCGTACCAATCCCTTCCCAAGGTGCGCTCTCCTCTCCATGAGCGAACTCTGACCCCAGATGGTCCGGCGAATACCAAGGACTCACGCGAGGAAACGCCTCATCATATAAATGGTCGTAGTAACCATCTCCCCGACGGCGGAACAACGCTCCTTCATCCGACTCAGAATCAAACGGGAAATGAGTTGGGAACAAATCAGCCGTTCCCGCATACCAGTTGGGAACGCGCGTGTGAGTTCCCCCGAACCCGAAAAGAGGATCGGTTTCGCGAGTAAAGCCAGCTCGTCCGTCTTCGTAACCCTCTTCTCCCTGGCGAGTCCCCAACTGCACCGACACATCAAGGTTGGGAATATCTCGACCGCCCGGCGTGAATGTCATTCCTTCCAGCTCGGGAACCGTCTGATAGTAATTAGGGGATGGGGGACTACTAATATAATTGAGGTAGATATAGCGTGAGTTGAACTGGAGGAAAATATGACGAGAAAAATGACGACTGAGGAATTGTTAGAGCGCTATGCAGCGGGAGAGCGAGACTTTACAGGGATTGAGTTTGACAAGTCTGAAGCAGATAAAGGAGATAGGCGCATAAAAAAAATAGATTTGTCTGGAGTAAACCTGAGCGGAGCGATTTTTCGGGACGCTGTTCGTTCTGGAATTGGGACTCCTCGCTATCGTCTAAATTTACGGAATGCCAACCTTTCAAATACAGACCTAAGAAATGTTGATTTTTATGGAGCCAATCTAGAAGGTGCCGATCTATCGGGGGCAGACCTCAGAGGCGCCAATCTCGCGAGTTCTAAAATGACTGGAGCTAACTTAAGTCGTGCCAATTTAGCGAAGGCAGATATATCTGACGCCTTTTTTAAAAAAGTCGATCTACGTGAATCAAACTTGACGCGAGTTCGTGCAGCCGGATGTTATTTTGGGGAAGCCGATATGACCGATGCGATTTTGATTGAAGCAGATTTGAACGAAGCTCCCTTCATGGGTACAAATTTAACGAGAGTCAATCTTCGTGGCGCGAAGTTCGGCTATTACTATTACGAAGAGGATGAAAATTATCAGGAGATAGGGGAAGAATTGTTCGATCCTCACGTACCATTAATGCATGAGGCAAACCTGACGGATGTTGACTTAAGTGTAACAGACTTAGGTGTAACAGACAGTCCTTCTAGCTGGGACGAAGATCTGTGGTGCAGAAATGCTGTTTTCTGCAATACAGTCATGCCAGACGGCACAGTCAGAAATTAGAGAGGTCGTGTTGAGGGTCGCAATCCCTCAACACGAGAACTTGTTGAATTTTTTTAGATTTTTAGATTTTATGCTGTTCGGCTTACAGTTGGGCTGACGCAGAGAGAAAATCTTCTACTCTGTCGGTTCCGCTATACTCCTTGCCTTTGAGTGCATTTCTAACCTCTTCAGGAAGATTGGAAAGTAAGCTCAGTCCAGTTTTCTCTTCAATGTATCCAATCGATTTTGTGTGCTGCAACCAGCTACCACTTTGTTGTGCTGGATCGTTCGGCAAGACTACACCAATAACTGTTGTGTCTGCGGTGATGTCAACCAGATCTTGACCGGGTTTGAGAAGAAGGTTAACCTGCCAGATACTTTCAGGAATGTTTACCCCATTCTGCACAAGAGGGTTGTTTGGAAAACTGTTATTCAAGCTTCCAATTCCGCCAGCAATCGTATAGATATTCCAATTTTTATTATCGACGAGTCTTTTGTTAAACACTTCGAGACTCCTCCACATTCCATTTTCTTCATTCTCATTAGTAAATTTCTCATGAGGAAGAAGATTAGAGGTAAAGTAAGTTGCAAGCTGATCTTTTGGAGTTCTGTTTCGCAATTCTCTAGCCATTACATGACCTCGATCGAAAAGAGCTGCACGATTGTAATCTGAAGATTTGACTGAGTTAATTCCAGCGTTGCTGAGAAACGGATCGATCCTCCAGCTCTTAGAAGTGTCATTTCGAGTCAAATCTCCAAGCCACGCTTCATTGGTGTGCCAGCTCACCCAATTTGCCCCTTTATCACTCTCATTATAAGAAGCACTGTACTGCGGTCGTTCGATTAGGAAATTGTTTTTGTCTTGACCTGCAATCCGACGGTTGAGAGTTGGATTACCCAGTAATAAGTGTTGGCTCTTGAAGAATACATCATCTAATAAAACCTGAGTGCTACCTTCAACATCAAACTCTAATGTAGCAACCTTTCCGCGAAGTTCTTGAGGAATTTCGACGTGAAACGTTTCAAACCCTTGGTTTCCATAGCCAATACGGTATTTATCAGCTGCATTATAGCTCTTTGCATTGCTAGCAGGTTCTAAAAATATAGTTTCAGTTTTACTTGAAGAGTCTCCTTTGACGGTCACCTTAACCTCTCCACCATTGGGTTCAGGAGCATAGAGATCGAAACGCAATACGCCCCAATCGGGAACCACAAAGCGATTGTGTGTAATCTTGTTACCATCTCCCAGCTTCAGCGCGTAATCCATTTGATACCCATCCGAACTCGGATCGTTCCCCACTTTCTGTAAATGCTCGGCCAACAGGTCATCTCGGGCCGCTTCTGCCTTCAAATCCACCAACTGAGAAGTCGAAACCCGATTCCCCCCATTGTGGAACGACCAACCGGGAACCGCATCAGAAATCAAATTACGGAACCCATCCTTCGGCTGAAACACCGCATCGAAATTTCCATTAAACAGCGTCGGCACCGCAAAATCTCCCCGCATCGGCGCATCGTAAGTATTATCAAACTCCATCGGCACCCGTTCCACATCCGATGACGGACGCAAATCTAACGCCGCACCGCCGCCCAACGCCGAATAGAACCAACCCGTACCAATCCCTTCCCAAGGTGCGCTCTCCTCTCCATGAGCGAACTCTGACCCCAGATGGTCCGGCGAATACCAAGGACTCACGCGAGGAAACGCCTCATCATATAAATGGTCGTAGTAACCATCTCCCCGACGGCGGAATAACGCTCCTTCATCCGATTCAGAATCGAACGGGAAATGAGTTGGGAGAGTTGGGAGAGTAGGGGCGAAAAATTTTTCGCCCCTACAGTAACGGGTGTAATCTGCCATAAATTTTCCTTATTACCCTAAACCCAGAAGACCCAAAATAAATTGCTTCACTTCTTGATTTCCATTGACGTAAAATTAAAATTTTGTCTAGAAAAGAAAAAATCATTTATTCACTTCCACGTTTAAGCACAACCGTAATAAGCTTTTGATTAGAAACATCCCAGATACTTTATTTTTTCAATGTTACAAATCATTTAGAATTGCTATATTACATGATTTTACTCATTTTGGGGAATCGAGACCATGTTAACGGCCTCGGATTAGTCGCCAACAGCGTCTGAGACTATAACGTAGACTCCTGAGGTTGAGATGAGGATTCAGAAACCTCCAACCAACGCTCCGAAAGCGACGCCAATAAAATCCTAGGGTATAGACTCCATCCCGCCAACGTCGCCCCCAGGAATTTACCTGAATCCCTCCTGGATCGAGGCGTATTCCATGAGGGTTATAGTTGGAGGTGTTGAGAGGATTCAGACGAGTGAGATGTTCCCGTCGGGCGAGGGTTTCATAGGGAAGTCCGGGGCGGTTCTCGGGGTTCTCCGTCTCGTCAATCCATTCCCATAACATCCAGGTGAGGCCGGCGGCTTCAAATTGAGCGATATTCTGGTAAACTCCCTGCGATCGCAGATACAAGCCAATGGGAATTTCAGCCCAGATTCCATGTTGCCAAACCCATTGCGGATCAAAACAGGCCTTGAACGCCCAAGACCCCCCGTTTAGCTGAGAGATTTTGACAACTCGCCCCACAACACCACTACCAACGTAGGTGACTCGTAACGTTAACCGATGACCCCCCGGGGCGCTGAGATGGTAGGTTGTGGAGGTTGGGGGGATGCAGGATTGTCCGACGGGTATCGCAAGGGCATCAAAAAACCGCTGCAATTCCCGAATTGGAAACGACGTTGATAAGGCCAGGGGAAGCTGGCCAAAATAGAGGCGATCGCAACCCCAGGCCTGACAAGTCTGGCGACAGAGGCGGTAGAACTGCCAGGGAGACAGGAGTTGACGGGCGGCGATCGCTTCGATGAGGGCTTCAGGGCGATCGGCGATCGCCTCAAGATTGGGCGAAGTATTGCTGGGTTCCTTTGGCTTCAATGGCGGCGGCGAGACGTTTTAGGGCGTGGACATAGGCGGCGGTTCGTAGCGAGAGATTCAAGTCTTGAGCAAGATTGACAATCTGCGACGTTTCCGCCTCCATTTTTTCTTGTAGGCGTTGGTTCACATCTTCGAGACTCCAATAGAGTCCACTGCGGTTCTGGAGCCACTCAAAGTAACTCACCGTCACCCCTCCGGAGTTCACGAGGATATCGGGAACAACACAAACTCCGTTTTGCTGCAAAATCAAATCAGCGGCAGAGTTCACTGGGCCATTGGCGACCTCGAAGATAAACTTCGCTTTAACCTCATGGGCATTGGCCAGGGTAATTTGATTTTCCAACGCTGCCGGGATTAGCACATCGACATCCAGTGTCAACAGTTCGCTGTTGCTTAGGAGTTGGCGATCGCCGATGTTACAAACACTCTCTTTACAATAGACGGCTTCGATGCCTTTGTGGGCCTGCTGATAGGCGCGCACACTGGGGATATCTAACCCTTGAGGGTTATATATCGCCCCTTTCGAGTCACTCACGGCGACAACCTTGTACCCCGCTTCGTACAATAACTGTGCTAAAACAGCGCCCGCATTCCCAAACCCTTGAATGGCCACCGTTGTCACCTGGGGGAGTTTTTGGTGTTTGGTCATCAAGCTGCGAATGACAAAATAGGCTCCCATGGCGGTAGCGGTTTCTCGTCCGAGGCTTCCCCCAATGGCGGTGGGTTTCCCCGTCACCACCGCCGGAGAAAAGCGGCGACTGATAATACTATATTGATCCATCATCCAGCCCATGATGGTGGCGTTGGTATAGACGTCGGGGGCGGGAATATCGGTATCGGGGCCAATGAAATCGGCGATCGCGTCAATATAGCCTCGACTTAATCGTTCGAGTTCCATGCGAGACAAGGCTTTCGGGTTAACAGCAATCCCCCCTTTAGCCCCACCAAAGGGAATACCAATGGCGGCACATTTAAAGGTCATCCAGAAGGCCAAGGATTGCACTTCATCGAGACTGACGTTGGGATGATAGCGAATACCCCCTTTCGTTGGGCCTCGGGTATCATCGTAGCGGACGCGATAGCCCTGAAACACCTTTAACTCGCCACTATCGAGACGGACTGGGACCGATACGGAGAGACTGGCTTTAGGATACCGTAACCGTTCAATGGCTTCGGGGGCGATCGAGACATGCTGCAAGGCTTTATCCAGCCGAGTCATCGCATCAGCAAATAGGGATTGAGACATAATTGGACAGTATATCAGACACTATTACCAGAAATCATCGGTCAACAAGTGGTCTTTAGGATTGACCGGAGGGTCAATGGTTACCGAAGTCTTGCAGCCGTTCCCTTTATGTTCCCATATTTTTTGGACTAATGTTTAAGGCTTAATTCTTGCAAAAAAAAGCAGACATACCGAAGTAAGTCTGCTATAATTAATGGCGTTTTTTTGGGGAGTTTGACTCAGTTTCCTAGATTTAGGACTCTACAGAAACTGGACGACTCGCTGAGGGTCCTCGTTCGATGACGCGGTCAATCAAGCCATAGTTTTTTGCTTCTTCGGCGGACATAAAAAAGTCTCGCTCGGTGTCTTCTTGCAATTTTTCTAAAGGCTGCCCTGTTTGTTGCGCGAGATAGTGATTGAGGCGGTTTTTGATATAGAGAATTTCTTTGGCTCGAATCTCAATATCGCTGGCCTGTCCCTGAGCGCCACCGAGGGGTTGGTGAATCATGATGCGGGAGTGGGGCAAGCTCATGCGCTTTCCGGGTTGGCCCGAACTGAGCAAAAACGCTCCCATGCTGGCGGCCAAGCCTAAGCAGATGGTGCAGACATCGGGACGTACATGATTCATGGTGTCGAAGATACCCATCCCAGCCGACACTGCACCGCCGGGGGAATTGATATAGAGGTAGATGTCTTGTTCGGGATCTTCGGCTTCGAGAACGAGGAGTTGGGCCACAATGCGATTGGCCAGTTCGGGGGTCACTTGTTCACCCAGGAAAATGATACGCTCACGCAAAAGTCGTGAGTAGATGTCAAAGTAGCGTTCGCCGCGCCCGGACTGTTCGATTACGGTGGGTATCATTGAGTTTCTTGCTGTGCGTAGTCTGGTCTTGACTCTAGTGTGAACTACCGAACGCTGAATCAGAGACACCAGCGTCGGCTTCCTACCCAACAAATTGCGAGATAGTAGATTTCTGTCGTCCTCTATGATCTCGGCTTACATTTGAGCGGTAGGCAAACTCCCCAGTCCCTGAGGATAAAACATGCAGTCTCTCATTATTCTTGGCTACTCGATTTTCGGCCACGATGACTTGGTTTTCGTCAACTATCCTGCATGATAGCTTGTGGGAAAAATCTTACCTTGACGGTGACATTTTAGCATGGCAGTCGGTGGGATCGTCAATTTTCAGGGCATCGAAGTTAGTAACACCGGCTGAGAAGATAGTCAGCTAAACGGCTGAGACATTGACGCGTCTGAGAGGGAGGCAGATGATTGAGATGCTCAATGGCGACTCGGGTATGTTCGGCTGCCAGCTCTCGGGATTGGCTGATGGCGTCACTCTCCTGAATCAGATTGATGGCCTCGTCGATATCGCCATCTTCGGCAAATTCTCGACTGATGAGGGTCACCAGTTGCGGCAGTTGCTGCATGGCATAGAGAGCGGGGGCCGTTAAGTTCCCGCTGCGCAAGTCGGACACGGCTGGTTTGCCTAGGGTCTCACTTGATTCGGTAAAGTCGAGAATATCATCCACAATTTGGAACGCCAGGCCGATGTTGCGCCCAAACTGGTAGATATGTTCAGCCAAATCGGAGTTGACGCCACTGAGCAGGCCGGCCGCCTTGCTGCTGTTGGCAATTAGGGAACCGGTTTTATAGTAGCTTTTGTGCAAATAGTCTTCGAGGGAGAGGTCGGTGTCAAAGTGACTGAGGCCTTGCTGAATTTCGCCTTCGGCTAAATCCATGATCACTTGGGAGAGGAGTTTGACGACTTCTAGGTGATCGAGGTTGGCCAGATACCAGGACGATTGAGCAAAGAGAAAGTCTCCGGCTAAAACGGCGATACGGTTGCCAAAACTACTGTGGACGGTGGGAATTCCCCGCCGCACGTCAGATTCGTCGAGAACGTCGTCATGGATCAAACTGGCGGTGTGGATCATTTCAGCGATTTCTGCGAGCCGCCGATGTCGTGGGGTGATATCCCCATCGCCAACGGTGGCGCGTGAAACCAGGAGGACGATCGCGGGTCTCAGTTGCTTTCCTCCCGCCTGAAATAAACGATCAGCAGCCGCAGATAAGATGGGATGACGCGCTCCAATGAGCTGTCTCAGGTTTTGGTTGAGAACGCGCAGGTCGTCTTCAACGGGAGAAAAAAGGGCTGTAACTGAGGTCATGGATCGGCTGACTCAGGGGCTAAGTTACGAAAGTTTACATATCCTGCTTTCTATTCTAAGGCAACCTTTCCCTTGTAGGAAAGTTTCTTGGCGCAGTTGATTAACATTATCAGAATCTCTCTGTCAATTGGCCTCGCTGGTGGGATCCGAAGACCGGCGGCGCGCTGATCTCTGAATCCCTGATGGAATCAGGGTTTTACTCTGAAGGTGCCGAGATGACGTTTTGTAAAAAAAATCCCCAAACCGGCTCCCCAAATCGGGGATCGTATGTTACATTTATAGATAAGGATTGTTGTAACTCCAAAACTATCAACACGCAGATAAGGTTGTGGGGAGTCTATTGGAGAGACCAGCTCATTAGCGCCTGTTCCTACCTGTGGTTTCGACTCACGGTGGAGGGACAGTCAGATTGGCCCTAGTCCATCTGTGTCGCGAAGGTCTCGAAGATAACCTCAGATCCGTGGCTACCCGATTGTCATCGGCTAGGACGGTCTTTCATGCTGCGGAGTTACTTGGAACTTAACGGGACTCGTCTGTTTTTTGGGCAGGCGATCGCTCCATCCTATCCCCAGTCGCACCAGGCAACCTCTTGACGGGGTTACTTGGGACGTTGCGGAATCTGCGCTATTTCGGCTGCGGATTCACCGCTAATTTCTTGATCGTGTTTGTCCTCCGCTTCTCACTTTCTGGCTGCCCTATGACTTTTGACGACCTTCCACTGACGATTCTACTGTTAGCAACCGGTTACCTCATTTCGGTGCATCTCCTTCTCCGTTTTTTTAGTCGCAACGCGGGAGAGTCCCGAAGTTCCTAGCCCGCCCTGAGCGGGTGCGATCGCATCACCTCAGGACAGAAACTTCCCAGGGGTTGACTCTGGGAAGTTTTCTATAGACCTGACCAACTCGCCTCCCTGAAGCGGTGATAGAGCCACTAGGGGACTTCTCTGGGCAACATGGCCCAGCTATCATTTGGGCTGCTAACGTACCATTGTAACATAGTCTTAGGAGGTTCCTGGAGACGGTCTCGATTTGTTAGGTTTCTTCACAGACCGGGCCGATTGGGGCGGGGATGAAAAGGAAATCACTTGAGCTTGACTCCCCTCTCGGGCCACCCGAACCAATAACCCCGCTGCCATCAAGCTGGCAATGGCGGAACTGCCCCCATAACTAAACAGCGGTAGGGGAAGGCCTGTGGTGGGCAAAGTTCCCGTGGCAACGGCAATGTTAATAAACGACTGGCCAATCAAAGCCACCATCACCCCAATGGCGACCAATTGGGAGATGATGCTGCGGGCATTCATGGCAACTCGCAAGGCTAAGGTTCCATAAGCAATGAGAAAGCCGATGAGTAACAGACTGCCCACAAAGCCAAATTCCTCAGCAAAGACCGCGAAAATAAAGTCACTCTCTTGAATGGGCAGATAAAACAATTTTTGTTGTGACAAACCAAAGCCATTGCCCCAGAGGCCTCCAGATCCAACAGCCAGCAGACTTTGAACTAATTGGTAGCCATCGCCACTCATGGCCCCCCAAGGATCGAGAAACGAGAGAATACGTCGCCGCTGGTAGGCTTTAAAGGTGAGACTCAACCCCGCCAAGAGTAATCCACCGCCAGCCGTTCCCAACAGGATGCGATAGGGAATCCCGGCGGCTAGAGCCATTAACCAGAGCATCATGCCACACATAGCGGTGGTACTCAGGTTCGGTTGCAAGATAATGCAGCCTAAAATCAAGACGAGAACCCCTAACCAAAACAGCCGTTTGCCCACGGAGAGATAATTCCAACGGCCAAAAACAATCGCCCCTTGCAGAATCAGGAAGGGTTTGATGAGTTCCGAGGGTTGAATGGGAATAAAACCAATGGAAATCCAACGGGTGGCTCCATTGACGGTGGTTCCCAATCCCGGGACTAATACTAATAGCAATAATCCGAGCAGAGACAAAACCCCCCAACGGGCGATCGCCAAACAGCGATGAAGGGGGGTATGCACAACCGCGTTAAACACCACCAACCCTACGAGAAGCCAGAGGAGTTGACGTTTAAAGTAGTAGGTTCCATCTCCGAGTTCTAAGGCCGCATTGGCATAGGAGGCGGAGAATAAGACGAGCAAGCCAACCCCCAGCCAAACCAGGGTTAACCAACGCAACAGTCGGGCTTCCCAACTCCATTGGCGAACGGAGGCATCATATAGAGGAATCAAAGACCACAACTTCACAGGCAGAGTAAGGGTAAGAGTAGGTTAGGCAGCACTCTCTAGCATATCGTCTCCCTTGTGGGCTAGGTTCGTTTCTTTGATTAAGAGGGCTTGGGTTGATTGCATGGCCAATCGACAGCGTCGGGCGATCGCCCAAAACATACGACGCAGACGCGTTAAGATGTCTCCAAACTCAGTGATCAACTTGTCTCCATCAGACACGTCCTGCAAGGTCTTCATGGGCTGTGTCACCAACGATTCCTCAGTTGCGGTGGGAATCGAAAAGGTCAACAGGGGGGGATGGCCCACTGGTGTTGACATCACCCAACCCGATACTGGAACGCGGCGAACAACACCCAACCGATTTGATAACGACCAAGATTGGGGAAGGACGGAAAAAATTGCAATAAGCAGACAAACCGAGACGACCGCCAAATACCTCAATGGCGATAAATGAACGTTCACAAGACCAAATAATCCTCCAATAACAACATAAACCGCATCCGGAGGTTCAGCACTCTAAGGCGTGAAGGATTCAATATGTTCAACAGCCGTCACCAGGGGGAACCCGCTCGACCTCGGTCGCTCGGAGCCTCCGGCTTGGCGTTGTTGTCCAGTCCCACCTGCATCCGTTGCGTTGCACAACACCGAGGCGATCGCTCTCTGACGAGAGTAGTTTCGTCTCAACCCAACGACAGCCGACTCAGTGAGATGGCGTAAATTCTAGTGTTAGCCCCTAACCGAGTCCCTAGCTCAAAAAACTGAAGACTAGAGAGTTTGGCCAACCTCAACGGGTCTTAGACCGCAAGGGCTACGCCCTAGAACGCCTGCATCTCAGAATGATTGATTTCTACTTTCTAGTGTAGCAATTTTTGTCGCAGTTGTGGGACGATTTACAAGGTTTTGGCAATTTTTTTTGAGGGGATGGGGCGATCGCCCCTCAAGATTAACGTCGAGTCTGATTGAGCGTGTTGCAAACTTCCCAGGGAAACCCCCAAACTGGCTGACAACAGCCAAAAACGGCCACATCATGCCAGCCGTTCGTCCGAGTCAACGCTCCCCGCGTTCAATCGTCTTAGTTAATCAAGCATTTTTAGGAGTGAAGAGCCTGAATTGACGTTCCCTCATCCTCCACCTCCGCCTTGGCCGAGTGGGACTGCACATCCGGGGAATCTTGAGCTGTTGAAACCGAGACAACTCCTCCCCAATCCAGAGACAGCAGTCGTGGCAAGACCAAACAGACCAGGCCGTTGAACAGCACCAATAACGTTAAACCGAACCAAGTCCCTAGAATTGCCATGACATTCTCTCTACTTTCAAGTTGGCCCATTATGCCCGGTTTTTGTTGTTTAAGTAAAGAGGGAATTGTTCAGGATTTCTGTTGATTGAGATAAGCAATAAAAATGTTACAAATTGTGAATAAAGGCAAGCCGTTTTATAAAACTCTCAAACCCCTAAAAAACACGGTAAAGCCACAATTAGACTATAAGCCTAGGCGATCTAAATTGTCAACACAATTCTTGAATTGGCTTGAATTGGGAGGATTAACGACTGAAACTAAAATCGATCTGAAGTTGCCAGTCATCACCGTCATGGAGAATGTAAATCTGTTGAACAAACTCCCGAAAATAAAAACGGCGTTCCGTTTCCGTTAAATCCCACCAAAATTGCGGCAACGACACAGTTTTCGCCGTTTCCTGTAAGTTCACCGGAGTCAGGGCCGCCAACTGGGACTGACATTGAGAGATTTCCGCCTCAAGATGATAACGGCGTAACGCCAGGGTTTCGGGGTCGAGAATGCCGCGATCGAGCAGTTCAGGCAAATCCCTGAGCAGCTCTTGTTTACGACCCATTTGTTCTTGCAGAGCTTGTTTGCGGCCATCATCACCCGGAGGCGGTAACTGGGTGGCCAGCCGTTGCAAATCTCGACAGACTTGTTCGACTGTCCGCCGTAACACCTCGTCATAGGAGAGTCCCTTACATTTCGGGGTTTGAGGACAGGCCTTGGGACGCAGATACAGATACTCACCGGCGTGATGACGGCGTGTCACGCGGCTAACGGTTAAGCCACAACCACATTGGTGACAAGACACTAACCCCGCCAACGATCGCGGCGCACTGGCACTACGGGGAGGAACCCGGCGATTGCGTCGTAGAAGGCGATCAACTTGGGCCGCTTCAGCGCGCGAGAGAATCGCCACATGGGTATTGGAGAGAACCCGTCCATCGTTGTAGGCCAAATCGCCACGATACACCGCACTGGTTAACCAACGCCGTCCCGTGGTGACAGAAATACGTTTTCCGTAGCGTTGCGCCAGATGACGAACAGCCCCCCGCAGGGACCCATAGAGGAGAAAATGCTCGAAAAAGGCTTTCACAACCGGGGCGCTGCTACGATCGAGGCGATAGCGATCGCTGCCGCGTCGATAACCATACGGGGCCTTTCCCGGCGGCGGACGACCGTGAAGTCGTTGCTGTTGATGACCCCGGCGCAACCGTTGGCGATGGGTTTCCCGATGCAGATGTTGCAACGCCTCCCACAAGTCTAAGGGGTCTTCCGGAAGCGTCTGCATTGCCGTTCCTCCCGTGGCGACCACCTTAACCCCGAGATCCTGAAACGCTTGTAGATACTCAACAATCGTCTCAACCGTATCTCCTAGATCCTGTAACTGATACACCAGGAGATAATCCACAGGAGTTTGGCGACAGTCTTGTAGGAGGTGTTGCAGCTGCGATCGCCCCCCAATATCACAATAGCGCTGCTGAACCGGTCCAGACTCAGGGGTTTCTATCTCCGGGAGTAGATCATCGGGACTGAGGCGATAGGAATAGACAACCACCTTCATTCCGCGCTGAGTTCGATGATATTGCCATCAGGATCTCGGGTAAACAAGGCCGGTCGTCCCGACGCACTCCGTTGCAGCGGACAGCCAGCGGCTTGTAGGCGATCTAGGGTGCGATCGAGGTCATCAATGGCAAAGGCCACATGAGGATTACGGCCCCATTTCTCAGAGGCCAAGTCCGTCGAGACAGACTCCGAGACAATCAGATGCAATTGCATGGCCCCAATTTGATACCAAGTTCCCGGAAAGGACAGGGGCCGGTCCACCGGCGTAAGTCCCAACACCTCACCATAGAACCGTTCCGCGCGGCTGAGGTCAGAGACGAGAAGTGCAGTATGTCGATATCCAGTAATGGTCATGGGAGCGATCGCCAATCCTAAACAAGAGAGTCAGTCCCAACAGCAAGGGAACACAATCAACCCTAACCAAAAGTATACCAATCGCCCCAACCATCTTCCCCCATTCCCCCTCTTGCCTCTTGCCTCTTGCCTCTTGCCTTCTCCCCCCCCTGTTCCCTGTCCCCCCCAAAATAAGGCAAAATACCAGGAGTCAGATCTCAAAACGAATGCCGCCGTGAAATTTGCCTTCATCCTCGATCCCCTCGCCAACCTCGACCCCGGTCACGATACCACCGTCGCCTTCATGGAAGCCGTCCAACATCTCGGCCATGAAGTCTGGACCACCCAAGCCAATCAATTAGGTGTCGTGGATGGAGTGGCCTATAGTTGGCTGTCTTCGGTGACCCTAACCCCCGTCGAGAAACATGACGGTCATTGGCAGGCAGCCAACCCCTGGTATAAGGTCGAATCCCCCATCTGGCAGCCCCTAGAAAGCATGGATGCGGTGTTAATGCGAACGGACCCGCCGGTGAATGTTCCCTACCTCTATGCCACCTATATCCTGGACTATGTGAACCCAGCTAAAACCTTAGTCCTCAACCATCCCCGAGGTTTGCGGACCGCCAACGAGAAGATGTACGCCTTGCAGTTTCCCGAGGCCATTCCCGAAACCATTGTCACGCAAGATAAATCCGTGATTCGTGGCTTCGTGCAACGTCGCCAAAAAGCCATCCTCAAACCCCTGGGAGGGAAAGCCGGGGAAGGGATTTTCATGATTCAGGTGGGGGATTTCAACCTCAACTCTTTGGTGGAACTGAGTACCCTCAACGGCCAAGTTCCGGTGATGGTGCAGCAATATCTCCCAGAAGCCAAAGCGGGAGATAAACGGATTATCCTATTAGACGGGGAACCCATCGGTGCAGTCAATCGGATTCCTACTGGGGAGGAGTTTCGGGGGAATATGGCCGTCGGCGGACGGGTGGCGAAAGCGGAGATTACCGAACGAGAACAGGACATTTGTCGGCAAGTTGCGCCCCAGTTGCGGCAAGATGGATTGTACTTTGTGGGCATTGATGTCATTGGCGGCTATCTGACGGAGGTGAATGTTACCAGTCCCACAGGAGTACGGGAGATTGACTTACTCGATAATGTGCGGTTAGGGGAGACGGTGGTGAATTGGATCTGCGATCGCATCGAACAGGTGCGTCACGGGAACTAGCCGCCCGGCCATCTCCCTGTCACCATAAGACTAATGAAACGTTAGCGAGATGTTATGAACGGAGATATTAAGGTTGCTGTCATCGGTACAGGATTTGGGCAAAAAGTCCATATTCCCGGTTTTCAGATTCACCATCGCACCAAGGTTGAAGGGGTGTATCATCGCGATGCGGCCAAGGCCCAAGCGGTGGCCGATGAGTTCAACATCCCCCAGGCCTATAGTTCTCTGGAGGAGTTGTTCAATTCCCCGGATATTGATGCGGTGAGTATCGCGACGCCGCCGTTTCTCCATGCGGAAATGGCCCAACAGGCTATTGCGGCGGGGAAACATGTCCTCCTCGAAAAGCCGATGGCCCTGAACCTGGCCGAAGCCAAAACCCTCCATCATTTGGCCCAAGAGAAAGGAATTGTGGCGGCCATGGATTTTGAATATCGCGGCGTTCCCACCTGGATGCGTCTGGCGGAACTCCTCGAAGAAGGTTATGTGGGCCAGAAACGACTCATCAAAATTGACTGGTTGATGTCGAGTCGCGCCAATCCGGAACGAGGTTGGAACTGGTACGCGCAAAAAGACAAAGGAGGCGGTGCGTTGGGAGCGTTAGGGTCTCATACCTTTGATTATATTGCCTGGTTGTTTGGTCCGGTGCAACGACTCTTTGCTCAAGTCACGACGGCCATTTCTGAACGCCCAGATCCCGATGAGGGGGGTATCCTCAAACCGGTCGATGCTGATGATACGGCCTTGTTAACCTTGGAGTTGGCTGATGGAACGCCCTGTCAGGTGAGTATCAGTTCAGTCACCTACGCCGGACGCGGCCATTGGCTAGAAGTCTATGGAGATGCGGGAACTCTGATTCTGGGAAGTCATAATCAAAAGGATTATGTGCATGGCTTCAAGTTATTGGGATCTACCGGTGGAAAACCACCATTAGAATTGGATATCCCAGAACGTTTAGTGTTTCCTCGCAGTTATCCCGATGGACGATTGGCTCCGTTTTTACGAACCATTGATCGTTGGGTTCAAGGAATTGATAGTGGAGTGGCGATCGCACCGTCGTTCCGCGAGGGGGTCTATTCCCAATTATTGATGGATCTAACGCATGAATCAAGTCAACGTCAAGGTTGGCTTGATGTTCCGAGTTTAGATGATGTCCTGCGTTAAGGTTTAGCTCCCGTTTTCGTCTAAGCGTCGTCTAAACTCGGAACTCTAAAATCTGAGGTAAAATCTCCTGTGATGGGGATTTTGCCCAGATTTTTGCCTAACTTGGATGGCGGCGATCGCAATTTTTTTTAGATAACTCATGGATACTAATCAGCTTCAAAAAAGCATTCGTGCAACCCAAACCTATCTCCTCAATCAGCAACATCCCCAGGGCTATTGGTGGGCGGATCTCGAATCCAATGTCACCATGTTAGCCGAGGTCATTCTGCTACATAAAATTTGGGGACTCGAAGACCGTTTACCCTGGAGTAAAGCTGAACAGTTCTTCCGAGATGAACAACGCGATCATGGGGGTTGGGAACTGTTCCGGGGCGATGGTGGCGAACTAAGCACTTCCGTCGAAGCCTATCTGGGATTGCGGCTGTTAGGGGTTCCCCAAGATGACCCAGCTTTAGTCAAGGCCAAACAGTTTATCTTGGCGAAAGGGGGAATTAGCAAAACTCGCATCTTTACAAAGATGCACCTGGCCTTAATGGGAGCCTATGACTGGCGTGGGATTCCTTCGATTCCAGCTTGGATTATGCTTCTTCCAGGTGAAGCGCCGTTTAGTATTTATGATATGTCCAGTTGGGCGCGGGGAAGTACGGTTCCTCTGTTAATTGTCTTTGACCAAAAACCGGTGTATCGCCTCAATCCCCAGGTTTCTCTCGATGAACTTTATGCGGAAGGGGTGAATGCAGCTCGCTTTGAGTTACCTCGTCAGGGTGACTGGAGTGATGGCTTTGTGGAACTCGACAATCTCTTTAAGCTGGGAGAAACCCTCAACCTGGTTCCGTTCCGAGAACAGGGGTTGAAAGCCGCCGAACAGTGGGTGATTGAACGCCAGGAAGCTAGCGGCGACTGGGGGGGAATTATTCCGGCGATGCTGAACTCGATGTTGGCGTTGCGCAGTTTGAACTATGATCTGGCGGACCCAGTTGTGCAACGAGGGTTTGAGGCGATCGCCCGTTTTGGGGTAGAAACAGAACACCACTATTGGGTGCAGCCTTGTGTCTCGCCCGTTTGGGATACAGCCTGGGTGGTGCGATCGCTAGTCGAATCAGGACTCGATCCAGATGATGCGCCTATTGTCAAGGGGGCAACCTGGCTTCTCCAGCAACAAATCCTCGATTACGGCGATTGGTCGGTGAAAAACCCCACTGCTGAACCCGGAGGCTGGGCCTTTGAGTTCGACAATCGTTTCTATCCCGATTTAGACGACTCAGCCGTGGTGGTGATGGCCTTGAACCAAAGCCAACTCCCCAACGAAGCCCAAAAACAGGCCGCCCTGAGACGAGGGATTCGTTGGATGCTTTCGATGCAATGTTCCAACGGGGGTTGGGCGGCGTTCGATATGGACAATGACCAAGATTGGCTCAACGCCCTTCCCTACAGTGACCTCAAAGCTACCATTGACCCTCCCACCGCCGATGTGACAGCGCGATTGTTAGAAATGGCGGGGGAGTTAGACCCCGAGGCCCCAGATAGCCCCTTACAAGAGTATTCACAGCAGTTTGAACGGGCCTTAGCCTATCTCTTGGGGGAACAAGAGGAGGATGGGTCTTGGTTTGGCCGCTGGGGGGTCAACTACATTTATGGAACCAGTGGCGCGTTATCGGCCTTGGCCCTGATCACCCCACAACGCCACCGTTTGGCTTTAGAGCGAGGAGCCAATTGGCTGCTGGCGGTGCAAAATGCTGATGGGGGTTGGGGGGAAACTTGTCTGAGTTATGACCATCCTCGTTTTAAGGGAGAGGGAGAGAGTACCGCCTCACAAACGGCCTGGGCGCTATTGGGATTGATGGCTGTTGTCAAAGGGTTGCAGGTCGACTCGGCCCACCCCTGGCGAGCGTCGATTCAGCGTGGTGTGGCCTATTTAATTGAGACGCAACAACCCGATGGAACCTGGGAAGAGTCCTGGTTTACGGGAACAGGTTTTCCGAGTCATTTTTATCTGCGTTATGACTATTATCGGCTTTACTTCCCGTTGTTGGCGTTGGGACGATTTGCGGCTGAGGGGATTCTCCATGACTAATTAAAAACTTTCGTTAGGGGCTTATTTTTTGTCAGCTATGCACTCCCCGGTTTGTTGATAAAAATCGGGAACCTTTGCCAATCCTGAAAACCTCGTGTTTATAAGTTTTTCAGAATGGTTAGAAGGCGCTGCTGGAAGCCTCGGCGACTGTCTTCGTAATAGGCTCGTCCCTGTTCCCCCCAGGCTCGGCGAGCCTGAGTCGTCTTTCCCCAGAGGGTTTCAAGGGTTTTCGTTAAGCCGTTGACATCAACATGATAGCGTGTCCCCCAATTTTGGGGTTGGGTTGTGCTGTAGGGAATAAGTAAGCCTCGTTCGGCGGTGACTAACTCATTCATGGGGGGAGCGTTGGTGGTAACGCTGGCAGCACTTGCACTCATGGCTTCCATAATACGATGGCCAAACCCTTCAATACGGGTGGCATAAATATGCACGCCATGTTGATTTTGTAAATGGGTAAGATGGGATTCGGAGACAAATTGATTGATAATAGTAATATTGTTAGCCAGCGGTGTTTTCGGAGATAAATTTTTAGAAATCAGTGTGAGTTTAGGAAATTCGGGGTGCTGTTGCCAAACCTTTAAGAGTAGTTTAGTTCCGAGACGGACGCGATCGCTGCCGAGGTGAAAGGCTGTATCGTAGTTGGGGGTAATTTGCCAATCACGGCGATCGCAGCTCGTAAAGCCTATATAGTAGGTTTGTCCCCAAGGACTAAATAGTCTCTCGGCGAGGTGAGTTTTGCAGAGAATATAATCAAAATGCCTGAGATACGGTTGCCAATAGCCATGAAACCAGTCTTGGTTCGGAATTAAGAGGTTGAAGCGGGCAAAGGGAAACCACCAGGGAACGACTCCTTCGACGAAAATATTAACGTCATAGCGAGGCTGCTGATAGCGAGCTCGATACACGAGTTGTTCGAGGCGAGCCATCATTTGCCGAGGGAACTGATGTCGTAATCCGGGGCGACAGGCCGAACACCAAGACAGCTCAAAGTCTGGAGAGTTTAAGGCCTCCATAATAATCTGTACATCGCGAGTGAGTCCCGAGGCATTATCCTGAGCAATAATATTGACCGATAAAGGTGTCGTTGACATAAAATTTAATCAGTAACCTGAATGTCCTGTACATTGTCCTGGAGATGGCTTGGCCCCAGGAAGACACAAGACAGAGCCAGATCAGGACAGGTGTGATGCGGTGAGGACCACCATCCTAAACAGGTGACGATTGAGGATGACCGAGATCTCTACCTTAAGATAGACCACGATCGTTTCCCCCATCGTCTATCATCAGTCTATACAGTCGGAACGCAAAACGACTCGGGACATATCTAGAACAATCTGTGAGGGGGATTCCCCTTCACAGGTTTTATTTTTGGCCGTTAATCTTGAGAATTGACGGGGTCGGCGATCGCTCCAGGAAGGTTCCAACGTTTAATCGTCCCATCGGGTGACGCCGTAATCATTTGACGACCATCAGGCGTGAGAATCAAACTGCTAATATCCTGACTGTGGCCCCGTAAAACATAGGGGCGATCGCCGGTTTCTAAGTTCCAAATATAAAGTGGTTGCCCTGCCCCAATCAAATAAGCACCGTCGGGGGAAAAGGCTAACTCACGCACTGACACGTCCGTCTCTTGCAAGCGAAAGATTTCAGCACCGGGAAAAACATTCCATAACCGCACCGAGTCCCCCGAAGCCGCACTGGCAATCAAGGTGTCATCAGCGGACAACGCCACCGCCTCAATGGCCCCCTCATGGCCCGTCAGAGAGCGAATTTGAACCCCCTGTTGAACGTCCCAAATGCGCAAAGTCTGGTCGTCTCCTCCGCTAACGAGGGTTCGTCCATCGGAGGAGAGGGCCAGGGCATTCACTGCACCGCTATGTCCTGACAAGACATGCTGAACCCGGCCGCGGGCGACATCCCAAATGCGGACAGTCCCATCTTCCCCGGCACTGACGAGTTGATCACCACTCGGTGAAAGGGCTAGGGCATTGATGGGGCCATCATGGCCACTGAGGGTAAAACGGCGAATGGCGGTCCGCAAATCCCAGATCCGAATGCTGGCATCGTCACCGGCCGTAATGAGGCTATTCCCGTCCGGGGTAATCAAAATGGCCCGAATCCAAGATTCGTGAACGGAACGGGTTTGCAGGACGATATTGTTGCGAGTGGCAATCAGATCCAGGTCTTGGTAGTGACCGCTGGTGAGCAAGGTTCCGTCCGGTGAAAGGGCCAGGGCTTGAACCTCTCCCGCGTGACGAGACATCACCGTATTGAGAAACGAGGCACTGGGGAAGGCGAGTATCAATTGCCAGGGATTGGCGGGGAAGAATCCATAGCGCCAATAGCCATAGCCCTGGCTGAGGGCAATGATGGCCACGAGAAGAGCCACGAGGGGCTGCCAACTTAGGCGTAGTTGAAGCCGGGGGAGTTGGGGGAGTTGTCGAGGGTTGGCCGGTGAGGTGGGCGGATGAGTGCGGCCGGTCCGAGTCCGAGTCTGGGATGAGGAGGTCTGACCCGAAGAGTTGCCCGAGGACAGCGTCGAATTGCCTCCCCGTTGGCCCGTTTTCGTCGCTCCATTGCCCGATGGGGTTTTAGGTTTGCGTTGAAACGAGAGGGTGAGGGTGGATTTGGTCGAGGCGATCGCCGGTTCGGCTTCGGCCAGACAATTGAGAATCATCTGGGCATGTTGGGGCCGATTACCGGGAAACGGCGCCATTAGGTAATCGATGACATCTCCGAGGGCTTCGGGAATTTGTGGGGCGCCTTCACGCCAGAGAAGTTTGCCAGTTCGGGGATTCTCGGGAAATTCTGTGGGCTTTTTGCCGGTCATCAGATAGACAAAGGTGCGCCCCAAGGCGTAGAAGTCAGACTGGGGGACAGCTTTACCGTTAATTTGCTCGGGAGGACTATAGCCGGCGGAAATGATTTCGGTGACGTTTTGGCCGCCACCGACTTTGTTGAGGTAGGTTCCGGTGACTTCCCGGGCGGTGCCGAAGTCGATTAACACCAATTGTCCGGTGGGCCGGCGCATGATGTTTTGGGGTTTGATGTCCCGGTGGAAGTAGTGCTGTTGGTGGACTTGTTCGAGGATCTCGACAAGTTGTTCGAGCCATTCGACGGTCTGTTTTTTGTCGATGGGCTTGTTGTTGCGTTGTTCGAGCCATTCGACGAGGTTCAAACCCTCGATTTTTTCCATCACCAGACAATGGACGGGGTCGTCGCTGTCGGGTGGGGTGTAGGTAAAGTAGCCGTCGGGGTCGACTTTGGGAATCCCAGGGTGTTCGAGACGACTGAGAACTTTGGCTTCTTGTTGAAAGAGGGTGACCGCTTTGGGATGATTTTTGAAGAGAACCTTAATCACCTTTAGCTCTCTCCTGTCAAGAGCTTCAAAGGTTTTGCCAAATCCCCCAGTTCCTAAGAGTCGGTTAATGCGATAGCGATTCTGAAAGACTAAGTCTGACCCGCAGTGAGGACAAACGGTGTCTTTTGGATCGATCCCGTCTTCGGGGCTAGGGCATTGGGGGTTAATGCAATAACTCACAGATAATTGCTGACCCAGCAGGTTTGGTTAAGCGGTTGTCTTCACTATAACTTGTGGCGATAACTTACGACGATCTCAGGTCAGATATGGCAAAACCCGAAGTGAGTCGCAAGAACCTCTTCGGGCTGGTTAATTGACCTGTGATCCATCCCGAGAAGGTCACGGAAAAACTCGATATAGCCGACGTTACTGGCGATGGGGCAGGTAAATGGTGATCGATTCACCGTCATCGTTGATTAAATTGCGTTCCTCGAATCCAAGGCGATCGCTCCGGCGAGAGCGAACTCGATGGCTGTTGGTGGAGCGGTGGTATTCAAGGGAAGGATAGGGACGGTCAAGGGGAGATGTGGAGCGTGCCATAGTTCGGAGTCCTCTGGATAGGTGGGTCATAGGTGGTCGGGAACGCCCCTTGACACAAGCTCGGTTGTGTTTTAAGGAACAACGGCCCCGAAACAATTGAGATGAATCACAGACACATTAGAGATGGGAGATATGACTAAGGTCAGGAGACTCAAGGGAGAAAAATTGATGTTAACGTTAGGTTAACCTGTTGGTTATTTACGTTAATTATATCTCGTGGCCATGACCGGGTTCCGGGGGATGAGTTAAAACTTTACAAACTTGTGGCAAAGCCATAGCTAATTTCAGTTCAATTTGTCAAGGGCGGTTTTCACCTCAAGGATCTCAGAAATCCCTGTAGTTTTGCTGAGGGCGCGACTGTTATTTCCGTAAAAACACTGACCCTAGACTCTCTAAACGGGTCACTTTTCCTTGATCCCGGCTTCAGTCTCGGCATGATTAAGACGGCGATCGCACGTCATTACTATAGTTTTGAATAGCCTGTTGAATGGTCTCCCGTAAATTGGCATAAACTTTGGCAAAGGGAGGTTGGCGATCGGACCATCCAAGGAGATCATGAGTGACTAGAATTTGACCGTCACAACCTTCTCCGGCCCCAATACCAATCGTCGGAATGCTGAGCTTGTCGGTGACGGTTTGAGCTAACTGACTTTCGATATGTTCTAAGACGATCGCGAAGGCTCCGGCAGCTTCTAACGCTAGGGCTTCCGAGAGAATTCGCGCTCCTTCGATGTCGGTGGTGCCTTGTTTGCGATAGCCAAGCTGATGCACCGATTGCGGGGTGAGTCCGACATGGCCCATCACGGGAATCCCGGCTCGGACTAATTTGCTGACAATCTCAGCCATTTCGGGATGACCCCCTTCTAATTTGACGGCGGCGGCTCCGGTTTCTTTGAGAACTCGGCCGGCTGAGTGCAAGGCCTGCTGGGGACTTTCCTGATAGGTTAGGAAGGGCAAATCCACCACCAGTAAGGCCTGTTTCACGCCTCGGCGAACGGCTTTGGCATGGTGCAACATCTCGTCTAAGGTTAGAGGTAAGGTGGTCTCGTACCCAAGGGCGACCATGGCCAGAGAATCCCCCACCAGGATCAGATCGACGTCGGCTTGGTCGAGGATTTTGGCGATCGCATAATCCCAAGCCGTCAAAGCAACGATCGGACGGTTTTCCTGTTTCCAGCGTCCCAGGGTTCGAGGAGTAACAGCCATAACATCAGACGTAATGGGGAGATCCCCTGAAAGGTTGACATCACCAGTTTGACACTCTCCGCGAATCACGCGACGGAGATTCTTCCTTCAGCGAGCCAACTTACCCTGACAGGCTTTCGCCAGCCAAGATAGAGGTTGATTCTCCAGAAGCGTTACCTGCAGTGAACTACCGAACAGTGAATCAAAGATTACACAGTCGGCTTCCTACCCAGCAAATTGCGAGATAGTAGATTTCTTACGTCCTCTACTATCTCGACTTACACTTGGGCGATAGGCGAACTCCCCAGTCCCTGAGGATAAAATACGCAGTCCTTCGTCTCTGATATTTTTGGCAGCGTTGATGTCTCTATCGTGCCTTGTTTGGCACTTTTCACACTGCCAAGACCTAACATCAAGTGGAAGGCTTCTTACTTGATTTAGGCAAGTATTGCAGGTTTTAGAACTAGGGAAGAATCGGTCCACCTCTAGGTAGGCTTTCCCTTCCTGTTCTGCTTTGTATTTCAACATGGTACAAAACTGACCCCATCCCACTTGACTAATTGCTTTCGCKAGACAGTGGTTTTTAACCATATTTCTAACYGCTAGATTTTCCACCACTATAACTTGGTTTTCGTTAACTATCCTGCGTGATAGCTTGTGGTGGAAATCTGACCTGCATCTGGCTATTTTGTTATGTACCCCGGCTACCTGCTTTCGGGTTTTATTGCGGTTGCTTGAGCCTTTCTGCCTTCTGGATAACCGCTTCTGCTTGGCTCTTAGATTTTTCTCATGCTTAGCCAACCAACGGGGGTTGTCAAATTTAGACCCATCAGAGGTGATAGCAAAATKAGTCAACCCTAAATCAATACCTACTGCTTTACCTTCAGTCGTTTTTTCGGGGATATCCTTCCCGTCATCAACCAGGACAGAAGCAAAGTATTGATCCTTAGCATTAACCGATACTGTGACTGTTTTGATTTTCCCCTCAACAAGTCTGTGTAGTCTGGCATTAACAATCCCCATTTTAGGGAATTTGATGCCATTTCCTACAATAGAGAC